>CAUBOH010000006.1 GCA_958437495.1 uncultured Collinsella sp.
GAGCACAACCTTGCCAAGGTTGGGGTCGCGGGTTCGAGCCCCGTTGTCCGCTCCAAACGCAGCAGCCCGACTACTACGGTAGCCGGGCTTTTTTGTACCCATCGCCTGGGCTCGAACCCGAGAGGGAGCGAGCGTTTTGGGACGTGGCTGTGGCGTTATTTGCCGCGAATGTCAGCTTTGAGCGTATCATCGTGGGCATCTCGCAAAACCTCGTTGCAAGGGAGGCACACCCCATGGCTACAGAAAAGTCTTCTTCTCGCTCATGGATGTCCGATGCCGCAATCTATCAGATCTACCCGCGCTCGTTTAAGGATTCGACTGGTTCGGGTCTGGGCGATATCGCGGGCATTACCCAGCAGATGGACTATCTCGAGCGGCTGGGTATCGAGGCCATCTGGCTGAGCCCGTTTTACCCATCGCCTCTTGTCGATGGCGGCTATGATGTGGCGGACTACTGCGACGTCGACCCACGTCTCGGCTCGCTTGACGACTTCGATGACATGGTCGCCGCGGCTCACGCGCACGGCATCAAGGTCATCGTCGACATCGTGCCCAACCATTCGTCCAACCAGCACCCTTGGTTCGAAGCCGCTCTTGCCACTGGCCCAGGATCGCCCGAGCGCGCTCGTTATATCTTCCGCGATGGTCGCGGCGAGCACGGCGAGTTGCCTCCCACCAATTGGAATGCCAACTTTGGCGGCCCCGCCTGGACGCGTGTTGCGGACGGTCAGTGGTATCTGCATATGTTTACGCCCGAGCAGCCGGACTTTGACTGGTCATGCCCCGAGGTTCGCGCGTTCTTTTGCGACGTCCTGGCGTTTTGGAGCGATCGAGGCGTCGATGGCTTTCGCATTGATGTGGCGCACGGTCTCGCCAAGGATCTCAACCGCGATGACCTCGACCGGTGGCATCTCGCCGAGGGTGATGACATGGTTGAGGACGGCACCCATCCGCTGTGGGACCGCAACGAGGTCCACGAGATCTATCGCGAGTGGCGCCGCGTGTTCGACCGTTATGATCCGCCACGCAGCGCCGTTGCCGAGGCATGGGTGCTGCCCGAGCGCCAGTATCTCTACGCGCGTCCCAGCGAGCTTGGCCAGACATTCAACTTTGAGTTTGCCAAGGCCACTTGGACCTATGATGACATGCACGCTGCAATCGAGGAGGGCTTGAAGGCGGCTATCGAATCCGATTCTGCCTCGACCTGGGTACTCTCCAACCATGATGTGCCGCGCGTGGCGACACGCTATGCCCTGCCGCAAATCAAGGCGACGCGCTACCACCAGATTGCGCTCGACTGGCTCTTACGCGACGGGTCGTCTTATGACGAGGACCGTGAACTCGGCGAGCGCCGCGCGCGGGCGGCCCTTTTGCTTGAGTTGGCGCTTCCGGGCTCGGCATACGTGTATCAGGGTGAGGAGCTCGGCCTTTTTGAGGTGGCTGACATCCCGTGGGCTGCACTCGAAGATCCCACTGCGACCAATACGCACGGACCGAAGCGCGAGAAGGGGCGCGACGGCTGTCGTGTGCCCCTGCCGTGGGCGGCAGCGGACGATCCCGCGCAGGGCGGATCGTTTGGGTTTTCACCGGCGGACGCCGATGCGGCGCCCCATCTGCCACAGCCTGCATGGTTTTCCGATTACGCTGCCGATAGGGAAGAAGCGGACCCGACATCGATGCTTGCGCTCTATCGCGACGCCCTCTGGCTGCGGCGCAAGCTGCGCGGGTGCGCCAACGATCTTGCGTGGCTCGATCTTGACGGGCGCACCGGCCTTGCGGATGGTGCCGAGGGCGCTGAGGGCGGCGTCATCGCCTATCGCCGCGACAACGGCTGGGCGTGTGTGACGAACTTCGGCGCAGCGCCCGTGGAGCTGCCGGCGGGTAGGGTCCTGCTCACCTCATCACCGCTTGTAGACGGTAGGCTCGCGCAGGACAGCTCTGCCAGGATCATGCTCGGTGAGATGTAAGGGCCTCTTGCGGCGAGCTTGCGTTTGCCTACACCTTCCGTGGTGGCTGATGTCTTCGAGAGGTTCGCGAGGGCGTCGCAAAACTTTTCAAAAAAAGTTCTTGCATAGGATGCGGGCATCACGTAAGATTAATCCTCGTAAGCGGACATGGCTCAGTTGGTAGAGCACAACCTTGCCAAGGTTGGGGTCGCGGGTTCGAGCCCCGTTGTCCGCTCCATTTGGGCGTTTAGCTCAGGGGGAGAGCGCTTCCCTGACACGGAAGAGGTCAGAAGTTCAAATCTTCTAACGCCCACCAAATGTTCGCAGCTCAGAGGCTATGTCCTCTGGGCTGTTTTGTTTTACCATAAAACGCACCACAAAATAGACCACCAAATATTGATCCAAGGTCTGTACGCGATGGTCTTCGCATCCCGTAGGGGTGCCGGCAGATTGCATACGTCCTGGCCGATCGTGACCGCAACATGTTGGTCAAGCATAATCTTTTGGATTCTTTTGGCGTGAGTGGCTTGGTTTTGGTAGGATTTGTCAGCGGCTTGACTAAGGGGGTTTTATAACTGCCATGCAGGTAGCCGTGTTGGTAACGTTTTACCGACTTGCCAAGAACCCCTCATAATTAATGCGTCTGCAAAATGACTAATTGCTTTGACCTGCTGAAACACTATATGTTGTGTTTGACCTAAAAAAAGAATACAGGATATAGATGCGTCTTTGTCGTATGATAGATGGCGGACAGAGAACGAAGACCTTAACTGCCTCTTTTGAACGTGTCCTTGAGCCGCTTGATCGGCTCCAGGGAATGTCCGCATGGAGGCTTATGGTTTATCGAGAACAAAGATTGCGCGACGGCGCCGCAAGACAGGGGCAAGCCCTGTCGGGCATCGTTTGGCTCTGAAACGCAATGAGACTACGACGTGAAAGAGGCAAGAGGATGAAGATCATCAAGCGCAGCGGCACCGAGGTTGTCTTTGACATCGATAAGATCGTCAATGCCATCCGCGCCGCAAACTTGGAGGTCGAGGAGAGCTCTCGTCTAACCGACCGCCAGGTGGTTTACGCGGCACAAAATGTCGCCGAGGCATGCGAGAACGCGGGCCACACCGTTTCGGTCGAGGAGATTCAGGATTTGGTCGAGGACGAGATCATGCGTCTCGACTGCTACGAGGTTGCCCGCCACTACATCATCTATCGCTATGTTCAGAGCCTGAAGCGCCAGAAGAACACGACCGACGACAAGATTCTGTCGCTGATCGAGTGCAATAACGAAGAGGTCAAGCAGGAGAACTCCAACAAGAACCCGACCGTCAATTCCGTTCAGCGCGACTATATGGCCGGCGAGATTTCCAAGGACCTGACCCAGCGCGTGCTGCTGCCCCAGGAGATCGTGGATGCCCATAATGAGGGCCTGATCCATTTCCACGATTCGGATTACTTTGCCCAGCACATGCACAACTGCGATCTGGTGAACCTGGAGGACATGCTCCAGAACGGCACCGTTATCTCGGGCACGCTGATCGAGAAGCCGCACAGCTTCTCGACCGCCTGCAACATCGCGACGCAGATCATCGCCCAGGTTGCTTCCTCCCAGTACGGCGGCCAGTCTATTTCGCTGACCCATCTCGCCCCCTTTGTTGAAGTGAGCCGTCAAAAGATTCGCGGCGAGGTCGCTCGCGAGCTCGAGGAGCTCGGTGTCTCGGCATCTGCCGAGAAGGTGCGCGAGGTCGTTGAGGATCGCCTGCGCGATGAGATTCGTCGCGGCGTCCAGACGATTCAGTATCAGGTCGTGACCCTTATGACCACGAATGGCCAGGCGCCGTTCGTGACGGTCTTTATGTATCTCAATGAGGCCCGCACGCCCCAGGAGAAGCACGACCTTGCCATGATTGTGGAGGAGACGCTTCGTCAGCGCTATGAGGGCGTTAAGAACGAAGCTGGCGTGTGGATTACCCCGGCATTCCCCAAGCTTATCTATGTACTCGAGGACGATAACGTTCACGAGAATTCCCCGTACTTCTATCTGACCAAGCTCGCCGCCAAGTGCACCGCCAAGCGCATGGTGCCCGACTACATCTCCGAGAAGAAGATGCGCGAGCTCAAGCTGTCTAAGGGCGAGACCGCCGGCAACGGCGATTGCTACACCTGCATGGGTTGCCGCAGTTTCCTGACGCCCGACCGCTCGGGCAACGGCTTTAACAATGTCGCCAACGCGCTGAACTATGACCCGACCAAGCCTAAGTACTATGGCCGCTTTAACCAGGGTGTTGTGACCATCAACCTGCCCGATGTCGCGCTGAGCTCGCATCAGGACATGGACAAGTTCTGGAAGATCTTCGACGAGCGCCTTGAGCTGTGCCACCGTGCCCTGCTGTGCCGTCATGAGCGCCTGATGGGCACGCTTTCGGATGCCGCGCCGATTCTTTGGCAGTACGGTGCCCTGGCGCGTCTGAAGAAGGGCGAGACAATCGATAAGCTGCTCGTGGGCGGCTATTCCACCATCAGCCTGGGCTATGCCGGTCTGTATGAGTGCGTCAAGTACATGACGGGCCATAGCCACACCGAGAAGGAGGGCACGCCGTTTGCCATGGCCGTCATGCAGCGCATGAACGACAAGTGCGCGGAGTGGAAGGCTGCGAGCGACATCGATTTCTCGCTGTACGGCACGCCGTTGGAGTCGACGACCTACAAGTTTGCCAAGTGCCTGCAGCGTCGTTTTGGCATTATCCCGGGCGTGACGGACAAGGGCTACATTACTAACAGCTATCACGTCCACGTGTCCGAGGAGATCGATGCCTTCGACAAACTTAAGTTTGAGGGCATGTTCCAGCAGCTTTCGCCGGGTGGTGCTATCTCCTACGTTGAGGTTCCCAACATGCAGGACAACCTCAAGGCTGTCATTCGCGTGATGCAGTACATTTACGACAACATCATGTACGCCGAGCTCAACACCAAGAGCGACTACTGCCAGGTGTGCGGCTATGACGGCGAGATTAAGATTGTCGAGGACGATGGCAAGCTGGTGTGGGAGTGCCCCAACTGCGGTAACCGCGACCAGGAGAAGATGAATGTCGCTCGTCGTACGTGCGGCTACATCGGTACCCAGTTCTGGAACCAGGGCCGAACCGAGGAGATCCGCGACCGCGTGCTGCATCTCTAATAACCATCCCAGGCTGCCCCGTAGCGAGGCCCCGGACCTTTACTCGCTATTTCGGACAGTCCTGGCTCACGACGGAGGCGCCACTGGCGCCTCCTGTTCGTGCGGAACTCATATCGAGCAAAGGTCCGGGGCCTCGCTACGGGGCAGCCAAGTTGACGTAGCTGAGATGCGGCTCGCGGTCTGCTCACTCCTCGAAGTTCTTAGCGGAAATAATTCGAGCTGCAGATGCGATTTGCTTGCGATGGCGGTTGAGCCGCAACCCAGTTTTTATTAGACCTCGAACCCTATGCTCGATGTTCGCTTCGTTCATTGAGTTACCCTTTGCATGAGGCCGGGACATATCGTCCCGCCCGCAGTTTCGCAGGCCGAAGGCCGAGAATGTTTGAGGACGGGATGATATGTCCCGGCCTCCCGGGAGAGTTACCTATGAACTACGCGAACATTAAGTATTTCGACATTGCTGATGGAGAAGGCGTTCGTACTTCTCTGTTTGTGAGCGGGTGCCGTCGTGGGTGCAAGAATTGCTTTAACTCTGTTGCGTGGGACTTTGCTGCGGGCGAGCCCTTTGATCGCACCGTCGAGGACAAGATCATCGAGAGCCTCGACCATCCCTTTATCGATGGCCTGACGATTCTGGGCGGAGAGCCCATGGAACCCGAGAACCAGGCGGGACTCGTTGATTTTATTGAGCGTGTTCGTGCCACTTATCCTGTGGAGTCGGGAAAGACCATTTGGTGCTTTACCGGCGATGTGCTCGAGGAGCTTATGCCGGGCGGTCGTCACCATACCGAGGTGACGGACCGCATTCTCGCCTGCCTCGATATGTTGGTGGACGGTCCGTTCGTTCAGGATCTGCACGATATCTCGTTGCGCTTTAGGGGCTCGAGCAACCAGCGCGTGATTGATATGAACGCCACGCGCGCCCGTGCTGAGCGCGAGGGTGTTGCGCTTTGTAATGCGGTTGAACTTTGGCGGGACGATCCGGTCTATTCGACCCATACTATGTAGCTGGCAGAGGCTGCGTGCCGGCGTGGTACCATAGCGCGAACGCTAAATCGAAAAAAGTGAGGCCCAGATGGTCGATCAGGAAAAAGTCGAGACTGCCATTAAGCTGCTGCTTGAAGGTATAGGCGAGGACCCAACTCGTGAGGGCTTGTTGGAGACTCCGGCACGCGTCGCCCGTATGTATGGCGAGATTGCCGGCGGTATGGACCAGAGTGCCGAGGCGCACCTATCCAAAACTTTTGCTGTCGCTTCGAACGATTTGGTTATCGAGCGCGACATTACGTTTTACTCGCTGTGCGAACACCATCTGCTGCCGTTTTATGGCAAGGCTGCGATCGGCTATATCCCTAACGGTCGCGTGGCGGGCCTGTCTAAGCTTGCTCGCACGGTTGAGGTCTATGCCCGTCGTCTGCAGCTGCAGGAGCAGCTGTGCGCACAGGTTGCCGATGCCCTCATGGAATATCTTGCTCCCCAAGGGGCGATTGTGCTGATGGAAGCCGAGCACATGTGCATGACCATGCGCGGCGTGCAAAAGCCCGGCACTAAGACCGTGACGCTCGCTCGCCGCGGTGTCTTTGAGACCGATCCCGCGCTCGAGGAGCGGTTCTTTAGGATGCTGGGCCGCTAACCATGAGAGTCGTCAACGACTTTACATCGAAGACCGATGAGGGGACGCCGCGTCGCGGCTTTATGGCTTCGGGCCTGACTCCCTTTGGCGCCATGCCTCGCATTGATTACATTTGTGCCAACGGGCTGTTCCGGCGGCACCTGGGCAACATTGCACAGTTGGAATCGGGGCGCATCTTCTGCCGCCACGGTATTGACCATCTGCTCGATGTCGCTCGCATTATGTGGATCAAGAATCTCGAGGAGCAGCTCGAATTTGACCGCGAGGTCATCTACGCCACGGCACTTCTTCACGATATCGGCAAAGATGAACAGTATGAATCGGGTATATCCCATGATGTTGCAAGCGAGCGCGTCGCTGATGCGATTCTCGGCGGCATGCCCGATGACGTGGCGTTTGAGCCGGCCGATGCCGCGGCCATTAAGACGGCCATTCTGGGCCATCGAAAGCTGCGTGTGAACAGCCAACCGCTTGAGCGTCTGCTCTATGCAGCCGATAAAGCGTCGCGCGCCTGCTTTGCATGTCCCGCGCGCAATGCTTGCAACTGGAGCGATGATAAAAAGAACCTATCGATTCGCGTGTAGTTAGTTTGCGCGGTCGGGGTTCTAAACGAAGGAGACGATCGCGATGAGTAACAAGAAACTGCCCGAGAATGCAACCAGGACTGAAGGCGCCGAGCTCGCTCGCCGTGGAAGGGGCGAAATATCCACCGCAACGGCGGTGCCCCACGTGAGCTATGACGATCTGCGCCATGCCGATCGCATCACCGTTGAAGGTCTTGAGGTCTTTGCCAACCACGGCGTGTATCCCGAAGAGAACGCGCTGGGCCAGAAGTTCGTCGTGTCCTTGGTGCTCTATGCCGACCTGCGTGCAGCGGGGGAGCGCGATAACCTGGACGCCTCGATTGACTACGGCTCGGTGTGCCACGATGTCGATGGCTATCTGCGCGAGCATACGTTTAAGCTCATCGAGGCGGCAGCCGAGGGTGTGGCCCAGATGCTGCTGCGTCGTTACCCCCTGCTGCTTGGCGTGCGTGTTAAGCTCGATAAGCCTTGGGCGCCCGTCGGTCTTCCCCTGGCAAGCTGCGGCGTCGAGATCGAGCGCGTGCGCTAACCGGCCCTACAGCTCGTTGGCAGGCGGTTTTTTGAGCCGCTGCGACAGAGCCCTATTGTTGGGGCAGTACGTGTCGAGCAGGGCGTGAAACCGCTGATTGTGGCTTGGCTCGAGCAAGTGGACGAGCTCGTGGGCGACAACCATGTCGAGGCATTCGACAGGGTAGGCGGCGAGCTCGCGCGCGATGCGAATGGCGCCGGATTTGGGCGTGCATGAGCCCCAACGCGTTTTCATGCTGCGTACGGAAACGCGGGAAACGGCGACACCCATTGCGATTTCGTATGCGTGCACCATATCGTGCAGTGCCGTGGTGACCTCGGTTGCATAGAGCTGGTCGATGCGGGTCTGGAGCTCATCGGACGTTAGGCCGTCGAGGGCCGTGCACTGCTTTGCCTGCGCGCGCCCACTTGGCTCATCGGTACCCATAAAACTTGCGAAGGTGGCCTGTTTGGGTCGCGGTGCGGGTGATGCAAAGTTGTGATCGAGTGCATCCTGTACCGTGATGGGCTTGCCCCAAAGTGCAATGATGGACGAGGGGCTGAGCGGCTCTCGCGCCGTTGCCTGACGTTGCTCGCGCTGGGCAAGTCGGCTGATAATCCAGGCGCTGTTGCGCTTCACAAACGCTTCGATACGCTCGCGGCTGGCGCCGAGCGGTGCGCTGGCGTGGACCTCACCGCTCGATGTGACACGTAGGTTGAAGTTCTTGACGCGCTTTTTAGTAACGACGACGGGGATGGGCGTCCCATCCGGTCGGGATACGGAAATCGTAAACTGCTGCGTCAAAAGCGGTCCTTTGGATTGGGGACGGGCCGGCATGTCGACCGTTCGGCATGCCGGCCCGCTCAAGGGATGTGAAATTAATAACGCTCAAAGAAGGCAAGCGCGTTGTCGCTGCAGAGCTTTTGCATCACGGTCTTGCCAAAGTGCTTGGAGAGCATGTTCTGGAACTCGGGCATCATGCTGGCATCCGAGAGGAAAGCCGGCACCGTGGCGCCGTCCCAGTCGCCGCCGAGCGCGATGACGTCCTCGCCGCCCAGGTCGAGCCAGTGCTCGATATGTGCCGCCAGCTGGTCGAAGGTGACGTCTGCGGCGGTCTTGTCGGTTGCGTCGTTGGAAAGGAACTCGCTGCAGTAGTTGAGGCCGACGATGCCACCCATGTCGCGAATGGTGCGGAACTGGTCGTCGGTGAGGTTGCGTTTGACGCCGCAAACCGCACGGGAGTTGGAGTGGCTGGCGACGAAGGGGCGCGTGGCGTGGGCGACAACCTCGTCAAAGCACTCATCGTTGAGATGGGAGACGTCAAGCACCATGCCGGCGTGCTCCATCTGCGTAAGTGCCTCAATGCCGGCGGCGGTGAGGCTGGCGTGGGTATCGTGTCCGCTCGCGAGCGGCCCCTGCGCATTCCAGCTGAGTGACGACATAAGCACGCCCAAGCTCTTGAGCACTTCGATCAGCGCGGGGTCCTCGGCAAAGAACGTGGCGTTTTCGATGGTATGGATGCAGGCGACCTTGCCGTCCTTGAGCGCAGGGCGAATGTCAGCGGCGCTGCGTACGTTGACCATGCGGTCGTGGTTGAGCATTGCCTGGCCGCTCATATGCGCCATGATCTGCGCCTGGAAGCGCGCGGCGTGGGCGGTGGGAATCTCGTCGGGGACAAACGTGGCGAAGCACTGTGCCCACGGCGTGTTGCCGATCTTTGCGAGCGAGATGGCGCAGGCGTTGCCCTCGATGAGGTCGAAATCTTGCGGATGTGTCTCGTCGCCGGGGAAATAGCCGTCGGTGCCGGCGGTAAAGCGCAGGTCGAGATCGAGCGTGGCCCAGCCGATGCGGTCGGCGGTGTCGCAGTGTAGGTCAAATACGGGATATGCCATGGTTCCTCCGGTTGCAGCGTTTCTTTGCAAACTGTCTTTGAATTGTATGACTAGGGTATAGTTAGCGCCATATGTTCATGGCGGCCCACGTTGTGCGCCGCCCTTATTATGGAGGTTACCATGTCCAACCAGGGCAAGAAGGTTAAGACCCATTATCGCGGAACGCTCGACGACGGCACGCAGTTCGATAGCTCCTACGATCGCGGCGAGCCGCTGGAGTTTACCTGCGGTGCCGGTCAGATGATCAAGGGCTTCGACGCCGCCGTTGTCGACATGCAGGTGGGCGAGAAGAAGACCGTGCACATTCCTGCTGCCGATGCCTACGGCGAGCACAATCCCGAGATGGTTATCACCTTCCCGGCTGAGCAGGTTCCCAACATCGAGCAGATCGAGAAGGGCATGAAGCTCTTCCTGTCCACGCCGAGCGGTATGCCCGTCCCCGCCGTCGTCATTGACGTGACGCCCGAGGCCGTGACGCTCGACGCCAACCACGAGCTGGCCGGCAAGGACCTCAACTTTGATATCGAGCTCGTCGAGGTCGAGGGTTAGAGTATGCCTGAACGCTTGGTTTCGACGGCATGCTTGGGAAATCTCAACGATCCGTCCTATGAACTCCTGCTTCGCCGGAAGTTAGGCGGCGTCTTTGAAGTTGACGAGCTGCTGCTCGATTGGGACCAGGCCGATGTATGCGCGTTTGCGGGCGTGACGGAGCTGGGGCGCACGGTCGATGTTCGGCTGGATGCTGCCGACGGCAGTCGTCTTGCCGACGGCGACGTGCTCGCCATCGACCGTTCGGGCATGGTGCCCGTGGCGGTTGTCGTGCGCCTGCGCAGCGCCGAGGTTTATTTGGCCGAAGTTGACCGCATGGACCCGATTGCGCTCGCGCATGCGTGCTGGGAGATCGGCAATATGCACGCGCCGCTTTTCCGAGGCGATTCGGACGAGCATACCGTGCGCATGTATACGCCGGTGCAACCTGTTTTGGGCCGCATGCTCCGGGGTGTCGAGGGCGTTCGGCTCTCGACGGTTACCCGTGAACTCGATGCGGACCGGCGCTTTGCGTCGAGTGCGGCGGATGTCGTTGTGAGTATGGCTCCAGACTTTACGATCGTAAAGAAGGCGCGCGGTTAACCTGCGTATAAGTAAGACGGACTTTGAGAGGCAACTATTCAAAGTCCGTCTTTCTGTTGATGAGATGCTGTGGGGGAAAGCATATGGGTCTTGAGGGAATCAAGCTGATTGCATGCGATTTGGACGGCACGTTGCTGCATCCGGGGGAGCGCGAGCCGCGTTCCGAGGCCTTTGAGCTCATCGATGAGCTGCATCGACGCGGTATCGTGTTTATGCCGGCGAGCGGCCGTCAATATGCGAGCTTGCGCTACCTGTTTGCCCCGGTGGCCGATGAGCTCGCCTATGTATGCGAAAACGGAGCCCTGGTGATGAGCGAGGGGCATGCCGTTGTCAAGCGTTCCATGGAGCGTAGCCTTGCTATGGATATCGCGAATGCCGTGGTTGCGTATCCCCACGCCGACGTGACCCTTTCGTGCGAGGGGCACCTCTACACCATGAGCGGCAACGATGCGTTTGTTGACCACCTGCGCTATGAGGTCCACTGCGATGTGGCGGTGGTCGACCGTCCCGAGGACATCGACGAGGACGTCATTAAGATTGCCTTCCAGACGCCCGAAGTTGATCAGCCGGTGGCCCTGGAGTATTTCGAGCGCCTCTTTAGCGACCGTGTCGACGTGATGACGTCGGGAACCGAGTGGACGGACTTTATCGGCTTTGGTTCGGGTAAGGGTTCCGCGCTTGCCGATTACGGTCGTGCCCTGGGTATTTCGCCCGATGAGATGATGGCGTTTGGCGATAACGAAAACGACCGCGACATGCTCAACGTCGTGGGCCATCCCTATCTGATGGAGAGCTGCAATCCCTCTATGCGTGGCATTAACGACCGCGTCCGCTACGTGCGCACGGTCGAAGAAGAACTGCGCCGCCTGCTCGCCGAGTAGATATATGCGGCATGCCTAGAAATGTACTGTTTGCTGTAGCGGATGGGCGAGTAGATTTGCGGGCATGTCCCAAAGGCTACTGGCAGTCGGGGCAGAGTCCCTCAAAGATGGTGTAGTGCGAGCTGACGCTCCATCCGATTTGCTCGGACGCCTTGGCGTCGAGCTGGGCATCGAAGGGGAGCGGTACGTCGATGACGCGGCTGCACGAGGTGCAGATGATATGTGCGTGCGGCTCGATGGTGCGATCGAAGCGGCTGCCGCCCGGCGTCTTAATAGAGAGAATCTCGCCGGCGTCGGCTAAGAGATTGAGGTTGCGGTAGACCGTGCCGCGGCTGATCTTGTCATCCTGTTCGCGTATGGCGTTGTAGATTTCGTCGGCAGTGGGATGGTTGTAGCTTTGGCGCACAGCGTCAAGAACCAGCTTTCGCTGCCTGGTATTCCTTCTTTGCACCGCCATGCGCCTCGCCTCTTTTCTGTCAACGGTCGTAGATAAATGATACCGTATTTAGCACACAATACTAATAACGAGGAATGAAACCGTCTTCATTGGTAAGTGGGGCTTGGGCTTGGGCGTCTACAAGGCGAAAACGTGTCCCCATGTGCTCGTAGGAGGCATGAAGCGCCTCGAGTTGAGACACGATGTTTGCCGGCGTGCCTTGTAGCTCCATCTCAACCGAGCCGTCTTCCATATTGCGCACCCAGCCGGTGAGGGAGCGCGCCTGTGCGAGGTTGGTGTTGGTAAAGCGAAAACCAACGCCCTGGACTTGCCCCGCCCAGCGCAGGAAATAGCGCAGGGGAGTGTCTTGAGTGGCCTCGTCGCTTGCGAGCACAGTAAGCCTGCGGCGCAGCTCGAGCTCGACGTTTGATGGTTTTTGAGGCTCTCGACTGCCGCCGGTGACGCTGGAGAAGAACGCATCGAAGAAACCCATCGTTAGGCCTGCTTGCCTGCGTCGGTCGGGAAGGTTATACCGGCCTGCTGGCGCACGGCATCCATGATGCGCAGCGAGACGAGCGTGACATCGCGGTAGTGGCCAAGCTCGTGGCGTCCAGCCGGCGTTTCCCAAATCTCATCTTTAACGTGATGAACGCCGTCGATGGCGGTGATAAAGTCGGCGAGTTCGTATTCCATAGTGTTGCTCGATTTGGGCAGGTCGAGCACGCGGCCGTTGTCGCCCTGTTCGCGCGGTGCCTCGGTCGCCGAGCCGCGTACGACATCGCCGCGATAGTCGATGCGTACGTTGCGGGGCGTGGACAGATGGTCAATCTGGATGGTGCCGCGCTCACCTTCGATTTGCGAGGGCAGCAGGTCGTTCGTAATTTTGGAATGCGCGAGCTCGACGGAGATGCGGCCACCGCCATAGCTGGCGAGAATGGAACCGCAACCGTCGATGGGGCCATGGGTGAGCTCTTGCGTTGAGGGGTCGAGCAGCGTAGTCATGCTCGTAAGGCCGGAGGGCATGCCGAAGATCTCGACCATGGGCTCGACGGTATAGACGCCGATGTCCATGAGGGAGCCCGAGGCCATGTGGCAGTCGAAGATATTGGTGGCGCGCCCCGCGAGAACCTCGTTGTAGCGCGAGGAATATTTGCCAAAGCGCAGTGAGGCGCGACGAATGGGCGCAATCTCGCCCAGGGCGTCCTCGATGACGTGGAAAGCGGGGTCATGGAGCGGGCGCATGGCCTCGAGGGCTACGACGCCCGCCGCCTCGGCTGCGCGAAAGACCTCGAACGCTTGTGCCTCGGTGGCACAAAAGGGCTTTTCGACGATAACGTGCTTGCCGCCGGCGATACAGGCGAGCGCCTGCTCGTAGTGGAGCGCATTGGGGCTGCCGATGTAGACGGCGTCGACGTCGGCAGCGGACGCAAGCTCGTCAAGTGCGGTGAAGTTACGCTCGCCGCCGTGCTTAGTGGTGAAGGCGGCGCCGCGATCTGCATCGCGCGAAAGCGTGCCCACAAACGCGGCTTGGTCGTTGGCGTTGACGACCTGGATAAAGTCGTCGGTAATCATGGATGTGCCGATGGTCGCTATACGCAGCATGTATCCCCCTCGTGCCGTTCGGTTTACAGGATGAGTGTAGCGCGAGGGGATAGGAAATAGCGTGCGAAAACGCCGTTACAGGTCGCTCTCGTTAAAGCCAGTGTCGATATCGAGGTTGCTGCCGTCGGCCGCCGTGGTGGCAAGTTCGTCGCAGCGCTCGTTGAGCTCATGGCCGGCGTGGCCCTTAACCCAGATGAACTCCACTTTGTGCTTGCTCTTTGCGGTGAGTAGGCGCTCCCACAGATCGCGGTTCTTAACGGGCTGCTTGTTGGCGGTCTTCCAGCCGCGTTTTTTCCAGCCGTCGATCCAGTGCTTGTTGAAGGCGTTGACGACGTACTGCGAATCGGAATGGACTTCGACCTCGCAGGGGCGGTTGAGTGCCTCGAGCGCCACGATGACGGCCATGAGCTCCATGCGGTTGTTGGTGGTCTTGGCGTAGCCGCGCGAAAGCTCGGAGGTAAAGGTCTTGCCGGCGGGGTTGGTGTATTTGAGCACGGCGCCGTAGCCGCCGCGTCCCGGATTTGATCGGGCCGAGCCGTCGGTATAGATGATGACCTTCACGGGCTTCCTTTCGTTGAGTGCGTTTCATGTGAGTGACCATTGTAGCGCCATGCCCGCCGGGGGCTAGCAATCTACGATTTCTACCCCGTCTTCCGACAGTTAGTTGGCATGGATGATGCGGTTGAGCTCGTCGAGGTATTGTTGCAAGAGGGGAGAGGGCTTGCGATCGTCGTGCATGATATAGCCTACGTGCATCGTTGGGGCGTCTGCTAACGGGATCGATGCCATACCCCATTGCATTTCATTGGAGAGGACGCCGGTCGACAGGGTGTAACCGTTCGACGTGATAAGTAAGTTAGTGAGCGTTCCGCGGTCCGAGATTCGTATGTTGCGGTCGCAGGGGATATAGCTAAAAGGTTCCTCGGCGTAATAGAAGGAGTTTGAGGTTCCTTGCTCAAAGCTGTAGCGCGTATAGGGCGTGAGGTCGGCGAGGGACAGCTGAGGGCGGCGTGCGAGCGGGTGGCGCTCGCTAACGAAGACGTGGACCGTCGCGTCGAATAGGGGATGGAAGCTTGCACGGGCATCGGCGAAGGCCTTCTGCAGAACGCGGGCGTTAAAGTCATCCAGATACAGAATGCCGATATCGCTGCGAAACGCACGGACGTCATCGATGATCTGCGATGTGGTGGTCTCGCGCATGATGAACTCGAACTTGCTGTCGCGGCAGCGCTCGACCACGTTGACAAAGGCCTCGACCGAAAAGGCGTAGTGCTGGGCGGAAATGGCGAGGCGGGCTTGCGGGGTGCCGCCGTCCTCGTAACGTGCCTCGAGCATATCGGCCTGCTCTACGACCTGGCGTGCATAGCCCAAAAGCTCGGTGCCGTCGTTGGTGAGCGTGACGCCGCGGCTGGAGCGCGTAAAGATCTCCAGATGGAGCTCCTGTTCCAGGCTTTTGACGGCATTGGAGATATTGGACTGTGCCGTATAGAGGCGCTGGGCTGCTGCGTTGATCGAACCGGACTCTGCCACGGCGATCAAAAAGCGAAGCTGCTGGAGGGTCATCGGCGCCCATCCTTTCGAGTGTTATCTACAAAACCGATAACAGGTTAGCGCTTTTAAGTGATTGACCCGGGGAGACGATGCTCGTACTATTCAAAACACACAAAGGCGGTAGGTAATTAAGCCGACCACGGAACCGGGACGCGAAAGGAGGCCCGCATATGAATTGCTTACCAAGACGAATGCCGGGCTCCTGTTTGCGCTCGTCGGCGTGATCAGGAGACAGCGACTTACTTCTCTCTTTTTATTTACTTTCGTTCGATTAAGGAGATCATCATGAGCCAGTTCATCAACAACCTCGAGCACACCTTTGGTTTCGATACCCTGCAGCTGCACGTTGGCCAGGAGAGCGCCGATCCCGCATCCGACTCCCGTGCCGTGCCTATCTACCAGACCACGAGCTATGTGTTCCGCAACTCCCAGCACGCCGCCGACCGCTTTGGTCTTGCCGACGCCGGTAACATCTACGGTCGTCTGACCAACTCCACCCAGGGCGTCTTTGAGGACCGTATTGCCGCACTCGAGGGCGGCGTGGCCGGCCTCGCCGTCGCCTCTGGTGCCGCCGCCATCACCTATACCCTGCAGGCGCTCGCTCAGGCCGGCGACCATGTGGTGGCCCAAAAGACCATCTACGGCGGCTCCTACAACCTGCTGGAGCATACGCTCTCCCAGTTTGGCGTCGAGACCACGTTTGTCGATGCCCATAACCTGGAAGAGGTTGAGGGTGCCATCAAGGACAACACCACGGTCATCTATCTCGAGACGCTCGGCAACCCCAACTCTGACATCCCCAACATCGACGCCATCTCCGAGGTTGCCAAGAAGCATGGTCTGCCGGTCGTCGTCGATAACACCTTCGGCACCCCGTATCTGTTCCGTCCGCTGGAGCACGGCGCCAACATCGTCGTTCACTCCGCAACTAAGTTCATCGGCGGCCACGGCACCTCGCTGGGCGGCGTGATCGTCGACGGCGGTAACTTCGATTGGAAGGCGAGCGGAAAGTACGCCCAGATCGCTGAGCCCAACCCCTCCTACCACGGTGTTTCGTTTGCCGAGGCTGCCGGCCCTGCCGCCTTCGCGACCTATGTCCGCGCCATCCTGCTGCGTGACGAGGGCGCTTGCATCAGCCCGTTTAACGCCTGGATCTTGCTCCAGGGCACCGAGACGCTTTCGCTGCGCGTTGACCGCCATGTCGAGAACACCAAGAAGGTCGTTGAGTTCCTTGCCGGCGACAGCCACGTTGCCAAGGTGAACCACCCGAGTCTGCCCGAGCACCCCGATCACAAGCTCTATCAGAAGTACTTCCCCCGTGGCGGCGCCTCGATCTTTACCTTTGAGATTAAGGGCGGCCAGGAGGCAGCTTGGAAGTTCATCGATCATCTGCAGGTGTTCTCGCTGCTTGCCAACGTGGCCGACGTCAAGTCGCTCGTCGTGCACCCGGCTACCACCACGCACTCCCAGCTCTCTGCCGAGGAGCTCGCCGAGCAGAACATCACGCCCTCCACGATTCGTCTTTCTATCGGTACCGAGAACGCCGAGGATATCATTTGGGACCTGAAGCAGGCCTTTGCCGCACTGGACGAGTAGGGCGACTTGTGCAAGGACCCCTTGCGACCCGATAGGTATAACTGCATATAATGCCTGCTCAAGGCGCCTGCGCAAGCAATGGTTGCGCAGGCGCCTTTTTTGCATAGGGAGGGCGCTATTACAGGGTTTTTGGCATGCTTTATGCAATCGAGATGTGGAAAACTCCTGTTGAGCGGATGTGAGTTTTACGCAAATGACGTGCACCTTTTGAGAAAAACCGCAGGTCGCGATTTGCTCGGGGTACTATGCAGCGCGATCGAATCACACACAGCTCAAACGCAGCAAAAACGCACTACGGAGGTTTCCAGCTACATGAGGATCGATTCACGAAAACCGAAAGCCGCCGCCCTTTCCGCCGCTCTGACCGTGGCACTTTTGGCGGGCGCCGGCGCAACTGATGCCCACGCGGCGACACTATCCGATACGGTCGGATCAACGCCGTCCGAGGCGACGCTGGTGCAGCCCGTCGACTACCGCGGCGATGGTTATGGCTCTATGCAGGAGTGGAACGCCTCGATGGGGGCAAAGCGCGATTCCCTGGAGATGCGCGCTCAGATCATTATGAATATGTATGGCGACTATGCTACCGATGACGAGCGCGCTGTGTTGCAGGGTTGCATCGATGGTGCGGATAGCCTGTTGACGATGGGGGAAGTCGACGCCAAGTCGACCGAGCTCGACGAGCTTCGCTCCACGCTTGAGGATGCCAAGCGCGAGGCGCTCGAGGCTGCCGCAGCCGAAGCCGAGGCCGCTGAGGCCGTTCAGACTTCGTATTACAACGCCGACTCCGGCTCGTCTTACACGTCTGCTGCGTATTACGCGAACGGCTCGGGTCTGACGCGCTCGAGCGGCGTCAATAACTATAACGGCCGCCGCGAGACTTATTACAGCAGCAACGTGTTGTATCACCACCGCACGGGCGAATGGACGCAGGATTCCGAGGGCTTTTGGCGCGATTCCGATGGCTACTACGTCGTTGCCGCGGGCGATAAGGCCCAAGGCTCCACGTTTACCGGTTCCAAGGGCGAGTGCAAGGTCTATGACTCCGGCTGTGCTGCCGGAACCACCGACTACTATACCGGTTGGTAATCTGCCATAAGCCAATAGGATATGACGGGCGGGCGTCTTTACCGAGCCTTTGGGCAACGTAAGGGCGTCCGTTATTTGTTCATGCTTGAGTTAACAGAGCGCTTACCGTGGCCGTACGCCGCGCATATGGGCGCGGGGCACACTAAGTCACGAGAAACAAAGTCTTTCTCGTGGAGGAAGTGGTCTTGTGAACGCTCGAGATATCGCCGTTGCCGCCGTTGCATTGACGCTTGGCTGCCTTGGTCCTACGGCCGCGCTCGTCGCGGGCATGCAGGGGTCTTGTGGAGCTGCCTCTATCGTGGTCGGCGCGTTGATCGCGGCCGCGCTGCTGGGAAGTGCGGGTGTAGTCCTTTGTCGCGACGATGAGGGCCAGGCCTCGGAGTCGCAGCTCTAACCGTCGGGGCATCGACTACTGGTTATAGATGAAGATGGAAGCCGCCGTAAGGGGAGTGCCCTTGCGGCGGCTTTACTGTTGAGTCTGTTGACGTGGTGAGCCGGGCGCTACCAGCTTGTCTCGATATCGCGAATGCGCTGATAGAGCCATTCGTTCTGCGGTGCCTGGATATCGTGCTTGGCCGCCAGACGGCAGATGGTGCCGGCGAACTCCTCGACCTCGGTTTTGCGCCGCGCGACGCGGTCTTGCGCCATCGAGGGCATGCCGGCGGGGTCGATTCCCTCGATGAGGTGCACCATCTGCGTCAGGTCTTCCTCGGTCAGCTCAACGCCCTCGGCGTTGGCGACCGCAAGCGTTTCGCGCATGGCGGAAACAAAGCAGCGACGCTGCTCGGAGCCCTGTTCCGTGGCGCTTCCGTACGTGCCGCCGTAGGCCATGCAGGTTTGGTTGATGCCGTCGTTGAGCATGAGTTTGGCCCACATGCGGTGCGCAATGTCGCTCTCGACGGTATGGGCGATGCCGCAGCGCGTGTAGAGCTCGTCGATTGCGGTGATGGTTGCGGGATCCGTACCGGCCGCCGCGCCAAAGCGGATTTCGCCCGTGTTGGTAAAGGTGAGCTCTCCGTTGAGGAACACGGCGTCCATACCCTGGCAAATACCAAGAACGGTATGCTCCCAGCCAAAGCGCTCGGCAATCTTTTGCTCGCTCGTGATGCCGTTGCACAGCGAGGCGATGAGCGTGTCGGGTCCCACGACGCGCTCCATAGTCTTGAGTGCTTGGTCGAGACCGGTGGTCTTGACCGTCAGGATGACCAGATCGGCGGGCGTTGCCTCGCTGGCGCGGACGGACGTGAGATCGCAGGGCTTGCCGTTGACGGTGAGCACGTCGTTCGCATGGCGCCCAAAGCGAGCGTCGTCCATAACGTATTCGACGGCATCGTTGCCGAGTGCCTGGGCGATCATGCTGCCGTAGAGTAGCCCGACGCCGCCCTTGCCGATAAAGGCGATCTTGTTGATCTGCATATGAATCATCTCCCCATATAAAAGGCGCCCGCGTGGGGACGCCTGATGGATTGTATGCCGCCGGGGCGTTTGGTGAGCGCGCGGGGCTGCTGTTATGGAAAAGAAACTATTGCGCTGTGCGCTTATGCCGCGGGGCAGACCGCGAAAACGCGCGCGGGGTATCCGACGCCATCGCGCACCTTGGGGAAGGTGCAGAAGATGACGGCGCCTGTGGCGGGAAGCTCGTCCAGATGGTCCATGACCTCGATCTGGTAACGGTCGACCGAGAGGATGTATTGCTCGCCGGGATAGGGGTAGGCGTCCTCGCGTGTGGTCACGGTTGCGGGGTCGGTGTCTGCCGGTTCGTGGCCGATGGCGCCGATGTTGCGCTCTTCTACAAGCCATTTGATGGCGTCGAGGTCCCAGCCGGGGTAGTGGGGCTGGCCGTCCTCGTCCTTGTTTTCCAGATCGGCCAGCTTGGACCAGTCGGAGCGGAAGGCGACAAAAGCGTCCTCGGGAATGCGGCCGTGCTCGTCCTCCCAGGCTTTGAGGTCCTCGATGGACAGGATAAAGTCGGGATTTGCGGCGCACTCCTCGTGCTTGTCGATCACACAGAGCGGATGCATAAACTCGATGGGTTCGATCTCTCCAAGGGAACGGCCGTCAACATGGAAATGCCGCGGTGCGTCGACATGCGTGCCGTACTGCGAAGCAACCGAATACTGGAAGCAGCGCATGGGCGCGAGCATGTCCTCGGGCGTGCCGGGCAGGTAATCGAAGAGCTTGGTGGACTCAAATGGCTTAAAGCCAAACCAGTGCGGGGTGTCGCACGAGAGCGTGTGGGTGAGGTCGACCCAGCGATAATCGGTGCTTTTGAGCTGGGATGCGAGGTTCCAAAGGTCGAGCGCGGGCATGGACGACTCCTTTCACCGGGCTTTTTGCTGATGTTAAAACGGTGTCGTGACAGCTCGATTTCTGCTGCGTTACGATACGTTCTCGATTGCGATTCCACGATGTTTCGGTCGCGTGACCATTGTGTTTCGCCTTGCCGGGGCGCTGATGGCGAAGGGAGGGGCCGTGCAATACCGCGTTGACCCCAAAAGTGGTAACCGAATATCCGCTCTGGGCCTGGGCTGCATGAGGTTTCCCGGTGCGCCGGGACGTCCGGATGCGAAGACAGCCGATGCCATCATTTCCCGTGCGGTGGAGCAGGGGATTAATTATCTGGATACCGCGTATCTCTATCCCGGTAACGAGGTGTGCGTGGGCGCCTCACTTGAGCGCTTGGGGCTGCGTGACCGGGTGTTGCTGGCGACTAAGTTGCCGCATGCTTCGTGCAAATGTGCGGAGGATTTCGACCGCTTTTTTGACGAGCAGCTGCACCGTTTGCGGACCGACCATATCGACTACTACCTTATGCACAACATCACCTCACCCGCCCAGTGGGAACGTGTGGTGGCGTTGGGCATCGAGGACTGGATTGCGCACCAAAAGGCTGCGGGGCGTATTCGCCAGATAGGTTTTTCGTACCACGGCAGTGCGGCGGACTTCCTCACGATGCTTGACGCGTATGACTGGGATTTTTGCCAGATCCAGTACAACTACGCTGGAGAGCGCTACCAAGCGGGAACGGCGGGACTCATGGCGGCTGCGGAGCGCGGGCTCGCGGTGTTTGTGATGGAACCGCTTTTGGGTGGACGCCTGGCGGGCAAGCTGCCTCCGCGGGCCCGCGCCGTGCTCGATGACGTACGCGATCCGTACCTGAAGACGCCGGCTTCTTGGGGCCTTTCGTGGGTGTGGAACCATCCCCAAGTCACGATGCTGCTTTCGGGCATGACCGATACCGCGCAGGTGGACGAGAACGTGGCATTGGCGGATCGCGCACTGCCGAATTCGATGACGACAGAGCAGCTCGATACCATCGCACGTGTGCTGGGAGAGTTTGAGAAATCGAATCGCGTGCCCTGCACGGGATGTGGCTATTGCATGCCGTGTCCTAAAGGCATCAATATCCCTGGGTGTTTCGCCGCCTACAACGCAAGCTATGCGCACAGCTGGTTTACGGGTCTATCGCAGTACTTTACGGCGAGCGCGGTGCGCACAAGCGAGCCCAAGTTGGTGAGCAATTGCGTCAAATGCGGCAAATGCGCGCGGCACTGCCCGCAGCACATCGATATCCCCGAGCGCTTGAACGACGTACGCCGCCGTTTTCAGCCTGGACCCGTGACGGCGGTGCTCAAGGCCTTTGGCAAAACGCGCTCCTCATGACCCTTTTATAACTTGCGGTGGAATAGTTCCTGTTTGCGGCAGAATGGGGCTTAAACGGGAACTATTCCACCGCAACTGAAGGGGGCTGTCGTGGGCCATCGGGATTCATGTGATGATTTGCGCGAGGTTCGTTGGGGCGTTTTGGGCGCTGGGCATATTTCGCATCGATTTGCATCGTCGCTCAAGGAGGTGGACGGGGCACGGCTTGTGGCTGCCGCCGGTCGCACCCCTTCGCATGTTGAGGAGTTTTGCAGGGCGTTTTCGATTGAAGCCGCGCACAGTTATGCCACGGCTGACGATAGCGGCGATGCGGCTTATGATGCGCTGATTGCCGATCCCGATGTCGACGCAATCTACTTGGCTCTTCCACATGGCATGCATGCGCATTGGGTCTGTCGGGCACTGCGCGCGGGAAAGGCCGTGCTGTGCGAAAAACCGGCCGTTTTGAGTGAGGAAGAGGCTCTATCGATTGCCTCCACCTCTCGCGAGCGCGGCGTACTGTTTATGGAGGCGATGAAGAATCGGTTTTGTCCGATGCATACTCGCGTGAAGGGTTTGCTTGCGTCGGGCGAGCTCGGCCGTATCGTCTCGATCGAAAGCGTGCAAAAACTCGATTATGGTGAGCCGCCTTCGAGTTATCTGCTCGATCCGTTGCAGGGTGGCTGTCTATATGACATGGGCTGCTACGCGGTCGGGTGGTTTGAGGATCTGCTTGCGGGTGCGTGCGATGTTTCGTCTCGTGAAGTCCGCTGGCGTGACGTATCGGGCGGCCGCGTTGATTGGGCCGATGAGATCCATATGAGTGTCGGCGGTATACCCATTCATATGGTGTGCGACGGCAAAGCGGCATATGGAAGCCGCTTAACGATTGCCTGCGAGCGGGGCTCGTTGGAAATCGAGCGCCTCCATCGCCCCGAGCTCGCCCATGTGAAGTACTCCGACGGACGAATGCTCGAAATAAATGCCCCGTTTGAGGTCGATGATTTCTACGGCGAAATCCATCATGCGACCCAGCTCATCCGGGCGGGGAAACTCGAGAGTCCCGTCATGCCCCTTGCCGCCACACAGCGCTGTGCGCAGATCATTGATGCGATTCGCTTGACGCTCTAGGCTGCGGTGCTGGTGCTCAAGGAGGCTTGGCGGACCGTGTCCCCGATGCCCCTTTTGTATCTTGCGGTGGAATACGGTCTGTTTGCGCCAAAATAAGGCACCAATAGACCGTATTTCACCGCAACTGATGAGGGGGAGTTGGATATGCTGACGATTGGGTGTCATCTTTCGACGACGAAGGGCTATCGGGCGATGGGGGAGACGGCGCTATCCATTGGCGCCAATACCTTTGCATTTTTTACGCGCAACCCGCGCGGCGGCAAGGCAAAAGACCTTGACATGGATGACGTGGCCGCCCTGCGCGAGCTTATGGAACAAAACGATTTCGGTCCGCTCGTGGCTCATGCTCCGTATACCTATAACCCCTGCTCGGCCAAAGAGCGGGCGCGCGAGTTTGCCCTGGAGGCCATGACGGAGGACCTGCGGCGCATGGAGGCGCTGCCCGGCAACTACTACAACTTCCATCCCGGTGCGCATGTGGGGCAGGGCTCCGACGCCGGCATTCAGATGATCGTCGACACCCTGTGCCAGGTGATGTTTGAGGGCCAGCAGACGACGGTACTGCTCGAGACCATGGCGGGCAAGGGCACCGAGGTTGGTCGTAACTTTGAGGAGCTGGCGCGCATCATCGAGGGCGTTGCCGACAAGCGCCCCGAGCTGTCGACCAAGCTGGGCGTTTGCCTGGACACCTGCCATGTAAATGACGCCGGCTATGATATCGTCAACGATCTTGACGGCGTGCTCGACGAGTTCGATCGTGTGGTGGGTATCGAGCGCCTGCGCGCCGTGCATATCAATGACTCCAAGAACCCCTGCGGCGCCCATAAGGATCGCCACGAGTGCATCGGTAAGGGCTACCTGGGTAGTGAGGAGTTTGGCGGCGGTATGCAGGTTATGCAGAATATTGTATCGAATGGCCGTTTGCGTTCATTGCCATTTATTTTGGAGACACCGAACGAACTTGCAGGTTATGCGGCTGAAATCAAACTGTTAAGGTCATTGCAGCAGTAATGACTGTTGCTAAGTGGAGTGTTCCATTCACGTTATGGGTTTGTTTCAATCAGTTTTCTGATTGCAGATTCGTAATTCCGGGTGCATAATAGCCAACAGTTTTTGCAGGCCTCTGAATCAAACGGGGTCACCGGAAGGAGACTGATTATGAAGCTCAAGAAGCTTGGCGCATTTGCCGCCACAGGCGCCATGGCGCTCGCCCTCGCACTGACGGGCTGCGGCTCGTCCAACACCACCTCTGGTTCCGATGCCGGTTCCAGCAGCTCTGACAACGCGAAGGTCGAGAAGGTCGACGGCTCCAAGGAGTATGCACTCGTCAAGGACGGTACGCTCACCGTCGGCACCTCTGCCGAGTACGCGCCATTTGAGTACAAGGATGACAATGGCGACTACCAGGGCTTTGACCTTGAGCTCATCAAGGCGATCGGTGACAAGCTGGGTCTGGATGTCGAGTACGTCAACAACGACTTCGACACGCTCGTCCCCGGCGTTGCTTCGGGTGCCAAGTACGACGTCGCCATTGCGGCTATCACTGACACACCCGAGCGTGAGAAGGAAGTCACTTTCTCCGACTCTTACTACATGGACGATCAGGCTGTCGTGACCAAGGTCGATAACACCGACATTACGGCCGATAACTACAGCGAGAAGCTCAACAATGCCGACGCCACGATCATCGTTCAGTCCGGTTCGACCGCCGAGGCCTTTGCTCAGGAGAACTTCCCCAAGGCCAAGATCGTTCCCTATAAGGACGCTACCGAGTGCTTCAGCGCCCTGCAGTCCGACAAGGGTGACGCCGTGGTCACCAACCGTTCCGTTGCGAGCCAGCTGACCGCCGAGCAGTTCAACACCTGCCATACGGTTAAGCAGGTCAGCACCGGCGAGGAGTACGCTATCGCCATCAACCAGGGCAACACCAAGCTCAAGGACGACATCAACCAGGCCATCAAGGACCTGACCGACGACGGCACCGTCGACGCCCTCATGGCTAAGTACAACATCAAGTAAAATAGCTACTTGATTGCGCGCGGGCCCTTTCCGTTTTGGCGGAGAGGGCTTTTGCGTTTCTTGAACGGGCGTCGTCCCGTCCCGTAATGTCGGCAACTGATACGTTAGGAGCTACCTTGTCTCGATTGAACGAAGGGGCCATGGGTCGGCGTTCCCCGCTGCCCTCGATGCTCCAAAAGCTAGCCTGCGCCCTGGCTGTGGCGCTCGCTTTGGTGTGCGCGGGGACAGCCGTGCCTTCGACCGCCCAGGCGCTCGAGACCGCAAAGATCACCGCGCGCCCCAATACCGGTTCGGGCAGCGCCGTGGTCGGCGGTACCGAGACGCGCATTACCTGGGAGGTCCAGGCCGATGCCGATGAGGAACTGAGTGGGCTTTCGCTGACGTTTGCCGACGGCACGACGTTTGGTGCTGATGACACACGCCTGACGATGCTCTCGGGCGAGGACCTCATGGACCGTACGCCCATGAAGCCCACGTGCAAGGCGGACGGCCAGACGCTCAAGATCGACTTTGGCGAGACGGCGCCTGCTGGCGGCTTTTTCCGTGTCGAGGTTTACGGCGTGACCTTCCCCGTCGAGGGCGGCGACGAAGCCTTTAGCGGCACCTATACGCTCGCCGACGGTTCGGCCAAGAAGATCTCCAAGATTCCTTCCGTCGAGATCAAGGGCGTGACGGCCTTCGATAACTTCTTGGCCGACCTTAAAGAGCAGCCGTGGGTCGAGGCGTGGAACTCCAATATGTTCCTCCGCCTGTTCTTGAACCCGGTCATTTTGGTCCAGAGCCTGCCGATCGTCTTTAAGGGCTTCCTTATGTCGCTCTCGATCGTGCTCGTGGCATTTCCGTTGGCTATTCCCTTTGGCTTTGCGCTGTCGCTCATGCGCATCTCCAAGTCGCGCATCCTGCGCTGCCTTGCCGGCATCTACGTGAATATCATTCGCGGCACGCCGGCGTTCCTGCAGATCTACATTGCGTTCTTTGGCCTGCCGCTTGCCGGCGTCAAGGTGGACGACTACGTCTTGGGCGTTATCGTCATGGCCATGAACTCGTCTGCGTACCTGTGCGAGATCTTCCGTGCCGGTATTCAGTCGATCCCCAAAGGCCAGAATGAGGCTGCTCGCTCGCTGGGCATGAACGCCTTCCAGACGCTGCTCTACGTCATGATTCCGCAGACGTTCCGCAATGTCCTGCCCACGTTGACCAGTGAGTTCATCCTGCTCTACAAGGACACGTCACTGCTCGCCGCCGTCGGTGTGGTCGAGATCGTCATGAACGCCCGCACCATCGTGGCCACGACGGGTTCCATTACGCCGTATGTGGTTGCCGCCCTGTTCTATCTGGTCATTACCCTGCCGCTTGCTCGCTTGGTGAGCGGTCTTGAGACGAGGCTTTTGGGTACGGCCGAAGTCAAGAAGAAGCGTCCCGCCAAGAGCGCCGGACAGGTCGTCGCGACGCCCGCCGATCACATCGCCGGTCTGTAAGGAGGTCTCATCATGAGCGAAACCAATAACTCGAACGAGGTCGTCGTCAGCATCAAGAACCTCCAGAAGGCCTTTGGCGATAACGTGGTCCTGCGCGACATCGATCTGGACGTGCACAAGGGCGAGGTCGTCGTGGTCCTAGGCCCTTCGGGCTCGGGCAAGTCGACGATGCTTCGCTGCATCAATCGTCTGGAGCATCCCACGAGCGGCTCGATTGTCGTTGAGGGCGTGGATGTGTGCGCCAAGGGCGTCGACCTTAACAAAGTGCGCACGCACCTGGGCATGGTCTTTCAACAGTTCAATCTGTTCCCGCACCTGTCAGTCAAAAAGAACGTCATGCTCGCGCAGCAAAAGGTGCTCAAGCGTAGCAAGGAAGAGGCCGAGAAGATCGCCGTCGAGGAGCTGACCAAGGTCGGTCTTGCCGAGCGCATCGACTTTATGCCGAGCCAGCTCTCGGGCGGCCAGCAGCAGCGCGTTGCCATCGCTCGCGCCCTGTCGATGAACCCTCACGTCATGCTCTTTGACGAGGCCACGTCGGCGCTCGACCCCGAGCTGGTTCGCGACGTTCTGGGTGTCATGCGCGACCTGGCACGTGACGGCATGACCATGATTGTGGTGACGCACGAGATGGGCTTTGCCCGCGACGTCGCCGATCGCGTCGTCTTTATGGACGGCGGCGTTATCGTGGAGGAGGGCACGCCGAGCGAGGTCTTTGATCATCCCAAGAGCGAACGCACCAAGGCGTTTTTGGGCAATATTTCGTAGCGGCGCGTCGAGCTTGTCGATATAACAAACGGGGACCGGATAGTATCCGGCCCCCGTTTTTGTTTGGGCATGAGCGACTATTGTTGTGCGGTACTCGGTCGTCAGTTGTCTTGCGGCTTCCTAGCGGCTTCGTTATGCCAGCTCCGCTCCCAGAGCCTTGCAGGCCGCCTCGCCCTCATCGTCGGGCGCATCGTAGCAAATGACGGAATCGACGACGTTGACGCCCGCCTCATCGGCATCGGCCTTCCAGCTGTCCATCCACTCGCCCTCGGCCCATGAGTAGGAGCCAAAGAGGACGACCTTCTTATCGCCTAGGGTCTCCTTGACTTCGTCCCACATCGGCTGGAACTCATCGTACTCAAGCTCCTCGGAACCCATGGCGGGGCAGCCGAAGGCGAAGGCATCATATTCGGCGGCCTTGTCGGCAGAGAAGTCGGCGCAGGGGATGACCTCAGTCTCGGCTTCCGCGGACGTGGCGCCTTCGGCGACGAGGTTTGCCATGGCCTCGGTGTTGCCCGTGCCGCTCCAGTAGACGATTGCGATCTTGCTCATATGTTTTCCTTTCGGTTGTGCGGCGTGCGGCCGCGCTTTGTATGCTCTATCGGGTTGCCTGGACAAGTTGTCCCAGGGTGCAGCCCTGTTGATAGATGTAGGTAAGGTATTGCGTGCATGCGCGATAGGAATCGAAGATCGTGAGCGCCTGCTCAACGTTTGTGTATACCTTCCATGCGCCAAAGACCTTATAGTTTTCGCCGTGCTGGACGATAAACTGATGGACATCTTCGTAGGGATAGCCCAAAAAATAGCCAATTTCGTGGGGGAACTCGCACATGCACCCCGTATCGCAGTGCCTATTTCGCGCGAGTGCGCAGACGCTGCCGTCATAGGCGCTTTCTGCGGCATTGCTGCTTGCCAGCGTGATGCGCGCGGCGAGATGCACCAGGGATGCGGGCAGGTTGTGGATATCGTAACCTTCGGCGGTAAGCGCCGTCGTGGCGCGGGGGTCGGAGAGGTATCGCATGAGGTCCGCAGGGCGGTACACATAGATGAGCGCTCCGCAGGGGCGCCAGACCAAAACGCTCATATGGATCCCGAGTGGCTGGAGCTCACGGTTGCATTGGGCTATGACGGCGAGCAGGCGTGAGCGTCGCTCTTCGATATGGGCGGCGCCGGGTTTTCCGTTTTGGTTGGCGTAAACGCCGGGATAAGTAAAGAGCGAAGCCGGCTTGATACCTGCGAGCGTAGGGGAGCAGTTGCGCACGACAGCCGTTTGGTATGTTGGGATGTCAATGGTTCGAGTCACGATGCTCCTTTCGGGTCCTCAGTTGTTAGCCTAGGAAAACTTATACACGAAAGTAAGCCATGGTCAACAAAAAAGTTTGAAGCGGGAAACTAATTGACCGAACCGACACGAATTTGGAGTAAGATGGGAACACCCCATGGGGGTATCTAGATAGTGCTACTTGAAAGGGGAACGCATGAGTGACTTGCTCAACCCTGCGAATCTCATCGTGCTGGCCGTCATTGCCGTCGGCATGTTTTTTGGACTGCGTCGCATTGCCGCTTCGACACACGGGAAGAGTTGCTGCAGCGATGGTGCGAGCGGCAAGAAGGCCAAAAAGGTTGTTGTGGTGGATACCGATGCGTCGCACTATCCCTATAGCGATGAGCTGCTCATCGGCGGCATGAGCTGCGACGGCTGCGCCCAGAACGTGACGAATGCCCTCAATGCGCTCGATGGCGTTTGGGCAAAGGTGACGTATGCCGACCATACGGCGCGCGTGCGTTCGAAGCGCCCGATTGACCGCGAGGCACTCGAGACGGCGGTGAGAGGTGCGGGCTATTTCGTTATGAAAATGTAGATGCCGCCCTCTTCAATGGGTACCGGCCTCCTCCCCATTGGGGCTATCGACGTCCTAAAATTTGCGCAAAAAACAACTCGCGGATGCGGAGAAAGTGGAGTTTGGTGACGGTTCGCGTGGAATTCGTGACCAATCGAGCACCCGCTATCCCGTAAGAAAAATCACAGATGTATATTTATATGCTGATTATTGCTGTGCCCAGATTGCAATTAAACGTGGACAGAGATGATGAATGCTAAAACTGGGCTTAAGGACAGGGGAGGCTATAGCCTTATGAGACGAGTGGAAACACTTGGCTTGGTGGCAGCGCTTGCCGCTATCTTGGTATCGCCGCTGCCGGCGCACGCCGAAGACGCTTCGGGTGCCGTTACCTACAATGCGGGAAATGGGTATTCCTTTGAGAAACTCTCGCATCCTACGGTAGGAACGTCGCAGCCGGATGGCATCGTCGACTACCAGGGTGACGGTGTCGTTGCCGTCCCGGGCACCGACGGTAACACGGCCAACAACGAAGGCGATCGCGGCCAGAGCTACACTTGGGCGGCTGCGAGCTATGGTGACTGGCTTTATGTGGGCACCTGCTATGCAGCGATGGGCAACACGCTTACGCTCATGAACAGCTCGCTGGGCGATTCCTTTGATGCCGAGACCATGCGCCTGACGCTGGAGGCCATGTTTAACGGCACCTTCTTCTATGGACAGCAGAAGGAGGACGGCACGGCCGACAAGGACAGCGGCGGCATCTTGGTCAAGATCAATACCAAGACCGGTGAGACCAAGCTGCTACTCTCTGAATCGCTCAACGGCGTCGCTCCTTTGTTTCGCAATGCCGTGAGCTATAAGGGTAAGCTCTATTTCTGCGGCAGCGTCAGGAGCAATGGCGGCAAAAGCGGCCTGCCTGCTGTATATGAGATTGATCCTAAGACGGATGAGTACAAAGTTGTCTATCAGGGCCTTTCGAGCATGCAAGATTACGGTGCTGCCTACAAGCAGGGCATTTCTACCGGTATCCGCGGCATGTGTGTCCATGATGGCCAGCTCGTCATCAGTAATGTGGGTAAAGACGCGGCCGGTAAGTTTGTGTCGACAATCCTGACGTCGCCTGACCCGTCGAAGGGCCAGGACAGCTTCACGGAGATTGCTAACTCGGACACGTTGTTTAACTATCCGGCGATTCGCTATCAGGACAGCATCTACGGCGGCGCCATTTGGGATATGGTCTCGTACAATGGTCATCTCTATGCGACCATCTGCACCGGTACGCCCGAGAACGCTCCCGATGATAATTCCATGCAGTCGTTTGCCATGGTTCGTGGCGACAAGAACGCCGACGGCAGCTATTCGTGGACTCCCATTGTTGGCAATCAGGAGACGGACGGTGCAAAGTACTGCTTTGGCATCGATCCTGCCCGTACTCGTTCTGGCGCTGCCAACCTCATCGTCTACAACGACTACCTCTATATCGGTGAATACAACGACGAAGAGATTGCTCTCGAGCGCATCCTGTTCAACAAGTCCAACACCGAAGAGGGCGGCAAGAGCGGCATGGGCGGCGTTGACTGTTCGTTTGTGAATGCCAATCTTGAGCAGTCGGTCAACATCTATCGCATGGACAAGGACGAGAACATTGAGCTCGTCGTTGGCGATCGCACCGACATGTTCCCCGAGGGCGGTATTTCCGGCCTGACTTCGGGCTTTGGCCGAAACGAGAACCAGTACATTTGGCGCATGCAGAAGTTCGACGGCAAGCTGTATATCGGTACTTTTGATACCGCGAGCCTGCTTGAGCCGATCGGCCAGTTCTCCAATGGCGACATTATCGATATGACGCCCGAGGAGTGGAGCTCTCAGGTTCAGCGCCTTAGGGACCTGCTCGATCACCTGCTCGACAAGAATTCGCCCGATGCCCCCATCGTTCCTGTGGACACGCTTGCGGACGATGATTCGAACGAAGCCGCCGATGTCGATGACGAGAAGACTGAGGTTGCTAAGGGCTTTGGCGATCTGAACGATGCGTTGGATAAGGCTGCGGGCGACCTTTGCGATCAGGCCTCGACGATGTCCGCGGACGTTGAAGACGACGCTGCTTATGTTCAGAAAATCGATAGCGAAATTGCGTACTTCAAGTCTTTTGCCGATCAGTATCAGGACATGCTCGATAGCTATGGGAGCCTGAAGCAGCAGTACGAGGATGCCTATGGCACCGAGCTGCCGAGCGATATTCAGGATGCGCTCGATAAGTTGCTGAGCGAGGAGAACCTCAAGAAGCTGCAGAGCGTGCTTACGTGCATGTATTACCTTCGCGATGCCGAGCGTGGCTTTGATATGTATGTGACCGAGGACGGCGTGAACTTTACGACGCTGACGACCAATGGCTTTAACGATCCGTATAACCATGGTCTGCGCACCTTTGCGGTGACCAACCAGGGTCTGTGCCTCGGTACCGCCAACCCGTTCTATGGCTGCCAGGTTTGGATCCAGCGCAAGGAGAATTCGGAGAATCCGATTGATCCCGGTACTCCGGATCCGACGGAACCCACCGATCCTTCGCAGCCGGGTGGCGGCGATCAGCCTGGTGGCAGCCAGACGGGCGGCAACGACCAGCCGAGCAACACCACGACCGCCGTCACGACGACCACTAAGAAGACTCCGAAGGACGGCTCACTGCCTCACGCTGGCGACTCGACCCTCACGCTGGTCTTGGGATTGCTGGTTGCAGCTGCCGCAGTGCTTGGCATTGCTCTCGTCTTGCGCAAGCGTTCTCGTCGCTAGGCTCGACCACGCAGCTCGATGCCTTGGATATCGTCGAAGTTGATGGCGATGTCCCTGAGTTTGAGCAGCTTGAATGCGGGTAACACTTCGTCGAGAATGCCCGTGCGGCTACGATAGCCGTATGTATCGTAATAGGTGACGCGGACCAGGTCGCCACGTTTGAGGCCCTCGAGCTTTTTCGAAAGCTCGAGGGCTTTTTCTTCCGTGAGTTCGCATTTTGGTTCGACGGTGATCTCTTGTTTGCGCACGAGCTCGTAGTATCCCGTGAGGGCGGCAAAGGGCATAAACTGCGCGGCACGGCCGGCACGGACGGCGCCGTTAGCGGTGAGCTTGGGGTCGGCGGAGCGACGTCTTCCCTCGGGGTTCGCTAGGCGTTCAAAAGGTGTCGGTGGCCGCATCGGCTGTTGTTGGGGCTTAGGCACGGTGTCCTCCTACCTGATCGTTGCGTTCGCGTGCGGTGGCACCGGCGGTAAAGCTTAGCCCCTTGACGAGCGCGTTTTTGCCGTATTTGTCCTTTACGGCCAGGACGGCACGGGCCAGCTCGCGCTCGCGCTTATCGGCCTCGATATCGCTGAACAGATCGATGGTGGCAAATTCCTCGGGCATGAGGTTGCCAAATCCCAAGTTGATGCGCTTGACCGGTCGTTTGGGATCGACGGTCTGCGCCCAGAGCTCGTCGAAATAGCCCATGATCTTCTTAAATGAATTGGTGCGCTCGGGCAGCTTTCGCGAGGCGTTAGAGTGCGCAAAGAGTGCGGCATAGCCACCACGCGGTTTGCCGCCGTGTTCGCCCACAAAGATGCCGTCAATCGCCTGTGCCTCTCGCACCAAACGTCGGCGTTCGTCGTCGCGCTGGACGGGCTTGGGCGCACGGGGCTCGAGTTCGGGGCCAGCGGTTGCGGTGGGTTCGATGCTCGACGTGCTCGAGCGCAGGTGTCCGCATCCGTCCACATATTGCGCTGTGCCGCTGGCGTCGAGACGGCGTATGTCGGCGCGCTCGCTCGCGTAGCCCACAAAGAGCGAGATGCTGTCGCAGACCACGCGCTTATCGACCAAGTCCAGTACGGCGTTGTCGACCATCTCGCGCAAGACGGTGTAGGCCTGCTCGTAGGCATAACCCTTCGAGAGCACCTGTCCTGTGGTGGTTGAAGTTGCTTGCGGGCGATAGGCTTGGATATCGGCGATGGTTGTCGGCTCGCGCCCAAAGGCGTGGTCGATAAGATATTCGGCATTGACGCCGAGCTCGTCGTAGAGCAGGTTTTCGTCGAGCGCCGCGACGCCCATTAGATCATAGACGCCGTATTTTTCGAGGCGGGCTGCCACGCCGGGGCCGATGCCCCAGATATCGGTGATGGGACGATGGGGCCAAATCTCCTCGCGAAAGGTTTCGTCGTCGAGTACGCCAATGCGGCTGGCTACGTGCTTGGCGGTGATGTCGAGCGCCACCTTGGCCTGAAATAGGTTGGGGCCGATCCCGACCGTTGCCGTGATGCCCGTGCGTCCCAAGACCTCGTCGCGCAGCGTGCAGGCGAACCCTTCCGCATCGGTGTGATAGAGGTCCAGATAGGGCGTCACATCGATAAAGCACTCATCGATGGAGTAGACGTGCACGTCTTGCGGACTCACGTATTCAAGATAGATGCCGTAGATTTGCGCCGACACCTCCATGTAGTGCTGCATGCGCGGTACGGCCTTGATGTAGTCGATGCCGTCGGGAATCTCGAACAGACGGCAGCGGTTGTGTATCCCGAGGTCCTTCATGGCCTGCGTGATAGCGAGACAGATGGTCGTGCGTCCGCGCGATTCGTCGGCAACGACCAGGTTGGCGGTGAGCGGATCGAGCCCACGATCGACGCACTCGACGCTGGCATAAAACGTCTTGAGGTCGATACAGATATAGGTGTGCTGATCGTGCGCCACGCGTCCTCCCATCAAACACATGTTCTTATCGAATATCTGTTCGATAATACCCACTTGCGCGGACATCGTCAAAGCCTGACCCTTTTTGGCAGATATGGTCGTGCGGTTGCATCGGGTTTTTAACGCAGCTCTAAAGAGCGCGAAACAGCTCGGAAAACCTCGCTTCGTAGCATGAGCCTAACGACTGATGTCACCTACATGCACGGAAGGGTTGTGGAAACGATGGTCAACTATGGGTTTGGCATGCCGACGCGCCTTGTTGCGGATGGAGACGTAGCTCGCTGGTGTGGACGATTGGTCGCTCACTACGGCGGCACCAAGGCGCTGGTGGTGCTGGGCGGCGACAAGAATACGCGTGATGAGCTCGTCTCGGCGGCGCTCGGCTCGCTTGATCGAGCTCTGCTCGAGCGCGTGCTTTTTCGCTGCGACTCGGTTGAGGGCGACGGGGGAGACGAGCTGATCGACGAAGCCGTGGCCCTGGCGACCGACGAAGGCGTGGACTTTGTCCTGGCGATCGGCGATGCCGATACTGCCGGCTTTGCGCGCGAACTCGCGCGTCGCATGGCGGCGTTCGATGCCGGCGAAGACGGTTTTGTCCCTTATGGATGTATTGTCTCGGAGGGCAAGGTGCCTGCCGTCGTGGGAGCCGGCGAGGTTCCCGTTTTTGCCATTATCGCGCCCGAACTGCTTGAGGGCATTGGGTCTCCTCTGCGCGAGTTGCTCGGCAGCGTGTGCGCCGCGGCCTAGTACCTGCCAGGAAGGGACAGGTTAATTTTGGTAGGTAAAGCGTTTGACCTGCCAAAAGAAACCTGCCCCTTTTTGGTCGGTCGCCGTTTGGGGGCGGATTGGCAACGCTCGCTGATTACGGTCTTGACCTGCGTTAGAATAGGGGCATCTGATTATCCGGGCGCATGGAGGTATGCGCCCGTATGTTGAGGAGGACTTTATGGCAACTGTTGCCGCACCTATCGACGCTACGTCGACCGCTGCTTGGAAGGCGCTCGAGGCCCATCAGGAGAAGCTCGAGGCCGAGGGTATCGACCTTAAGGCATGGTTCGCTGCCGATGCGGAGCGCGTAAACAAGCTGAGCTTTGACGCCGGTGACCTGCACTTCGACCTGTCCAAGAACCTGGTGACCGATGAGACCGTCAAGCTGCTGTGCGATCTTGCCCGCGAGGTGAAGCTCGAGGAGCGCCGCGACGCCATGTTCTCCGGCGAGCACATCAACACCACCGAGGACCGCGCCGTCCTGCACACCGCGCTGCGCCGTCCGGCAAGCGAGAAAGGCCAGCTTATCGTCGACGGCCAGGATGTCGTCGCCGACGTGCACGAGGTCCTCGACCGCATGTATGCCTTCGCCGAGCGCGTGCGCTCCGGTGAGTGGAAGGGCGTTACCGGCAAGAAGATCGAGCACCTGGTGTCCATCGGCATCGGCGGCTCCGATCTGGGCCCGGTCATGGCTTACGAGGCTCTGCGTCCCTATGCCGACGCCGGTATCGACTGCCGCTATATCTCCAACATCGACCCCAACGACCAGGCCGAGAAGCTCAAGGGTTTGGATCCCGAGACCACGCTCGTGATCATCGTCTCCAAGACCTTCACCACGCTCGAGACCCTCACCAACGCCCGTGAGGTCAAGACCTGGATGCTCGAGCAGCTCAAGGCTCAGGGCGCCATCGACGGCTCCGATGAGCAGAACGCCGAGGCCGTGGCCAAGCACTTCGTCGCCGTTTCCACCGCACTCGAGAAGGTCGAGGCCTTCGGCATCGACCCCGCTAACGCTTTTGGTTTCTGGAATTGGGTCGGCGGCCGCTACTCCGTCGACTCCGCCGTGGGCCTGTCGCTGATCGTCGTGCTCGGCCCCGAGCGCTTCCAGCAGTTCCTCGAGGGCTTCCACGCCATCGACGAGTACTTCTGCAATACCCCGCTCGAGAACAATGCCGTCGCGCTGATGGGCCTGCTCAACGTCTGGTACGTCAACTTCTTCGGTTCCAAGAGCCACGCCGTGCTGCCGTACTGCCAGTATCTGCACCGTTTCCCGGCCTACCTGCAGCAGCTCACCATGGAGTCCAACGGCAAGCACGTCCGCTGGGACGGCAGCGCTGTGACCTCCGATACCGGTGAGATCTTCTGGGGCGAGCCCGGCACCAACGGTCAGCACGCCTTCTACCAGCTGCTGCACCAGGGCACCGTGGTGGTCCCGGCCGATTTCATTGCCTTCGCCAATACCGCCAACCCTGCGACCGACAGCGGCCAGGACGTGCACGAGCTGTTCCTGGGCAACTTCCTGGCCCAGACCAAGGCGCTCGCCTTTGGTAAGACGGCCGATGAGGTGCGCGCCGAGGGCACGCCCGAGCAGATCGTCCCGGCCCGCTGCTTTGAGGGCAACCGCCCGACGACCTCGATCTTCGGTGACACGTTGACCCCGTTTGCGCTCGGCGAGCTCATCGCCCTGTACGAGCACATCACGTTTGTCGAAGGCACGGTCTGGGGCATCGACTCCTACGACCAGTGGGGCGTCGAGCTGGGCAAGCAGCTTGCCAAGCAGATCACTCCGGCCTTCCACGACGATGCCGCCAAGGCCGAGCAGGACGCTTCGACTCAGGCGCTTATCGAGTTCTATCGCGCGCATCGCAAGTAGTCGCTGCTGTTAACGCATCGCGCCTTATAGTCAGGGGCCCGTATCCTATCGGATGCGGGCCCCTTTGCTTTGCCGTGGTCCCGGGGCGCACGGCCTTTGTGGAACATCGCCGGGGCGCCGCGTGCTGCGAGAACCCTGCGCCTAGATCTCGGCCTCCGCATGGCCTCGCTGCGCCTCGGGCAGCTCCCCGTAGAGCGGATGGTCTTCGAGCCTAAAGCGCTCGACCTGTTCGGGAGTGCGACCGCGTACAAAGAGCCACGAGCGATCAATCGGCGTCGCCATGAGCGTGCTGGGCAGCGCGTCGGCGCGGTCGGAAAACACCCGGGCACTCTCGGGATCCTGGAACGCCAGCACCAGATGCGTGTCGCAGTTGCCCATGATGGAGCGTGCGCGTGCCTCGCCATAGAGCGCATCGAGCTGGTTGGTCGACTGCAGCAGCAGCGTTGCCCAGATGTTGCGGCTTCGGATAATCGAGAGCACGTTGTCGATCTGGGGGATCTGCAGATTTGCGAAGTCATCGAGCATAAAGCGCACGGGCACGGGCAGGCTGCCGTCGGGCTGCCTATCGGCCTCACGAATGAGGCCCATAAACGCCTGCGAAATAAAGAGGCCGGTCAGCGGATCGAGATTGCGGTCAATATCGCTCACGGTTACAAACAGGGCGCAGGGGGTGTGTCCCATGGAAGCGAAGTCCACCTGATGGCACTCACGATAGAGCTGTGCCGCACCGTCGAATCCCAGACACATGACCTTTTCGGCAAGGATGCCGACGATGCTCGCGTGCATGCGCTCGGCATTTTGCGTAATGGCGTAGCGCCGCCATAGCGAGAGGGCATAGCTTTGGGGGTCGGTCGTGATCAGGTCGTCAAACAATCGACCCGTGGCACCGTCCTGCAGGTGCTCGATCAGCTTGATGACCGAGCTGATCGTCTGCTCGTCGGCGGGCAGCTGTTCGGTGACGTAGGCGATAAGACACGACAGCAGGTTTGCCGCCGCATGATCCCAAAAAGGTTGGTTGTTGTCCTCGATGGGGCAGATGGCCTTTGCCACCGAGAGGATGTCCTGCTGGTTGGGCCTGCCGTCCGCCTTGCGGCGAATGTGCCTCAGGGGGTTGTAGCCGCAGCGCTCGATGCCGGGCGCAAGGGCCGGGACGGTGTTGAGGTCGGCGAAGTTGAGGCATTGCACGCGGTAACCGTGGGCTGCCAGCACGGGCCCCACTTCGCGACAGAGCGTGCCTTTGGTGTCGAGCACGATGTAGCTTGCGTTCATTTGCAGCAGGTTGGGCTTGAGGACGTTTCGGGTCTTGCCGGCTCCCGAGGGGCCGATCACAAGTGCGTTGTTGTTGAGTCCCGTTTGGCGGGTGTCGCAGGAAAGCGTTCGATCCTTGGCGAGGATGGTGGACGATGCGGACTCAGATGCGGCGACGCGGCTGGCGAGGCTAGACATGGGCGACCTCCTTGGTGGTCGAGAGGACCTCGTGGGCAAAGCCGAGCTCGACGGCGCGCTCGGCCGAAAGGTAGGTGTCTTTTGCAGTGAGGGACTGGATGCGCTTGGGCGTGAGGCCGCTGCGGTCCGAGAGGATTTGCGTGAGGGTCTTGCGGGTCTGCATGAGACGCCGGCTGGTTTCCTGCAGCGCAAGTGCCGAGCCGCCTGCCCCCTGGGGGATCAGCGGGTCGTGAATCATGAGCTCTGCATGGGGCGCCATACGGCGATCGTCGCCGCCCATAAAGATCACGGCGCCCATGGACGCGGCGAATTCCAGGCAGACGGTGCGGATGGGGCACGATGCGAGGCGCATGGCGTCATAGATCGCAAGACCCGATCGCACGCTTCCGCCGGCGCTGGCGACAAATATGGTGATGGGGCGGCTGGGGTCGGTGGTATCGAGCAGGCGGATCTGCTGGCATAGGTCGTGAGCCATCGGGGTTTCGATGTTTCCCATGACGGAGAGCTCGCGACGGGTGAGCATCTCATCGTAAATGCTGGTGAGCGTGATACCTCGGGCGGATTCACGCATGGTGAGGGGGCTGATGATGGGGGAATGATTGGTGTCCATGAGGACTCCTTTCTGTTGGTTGTGTTGTGGAATAGGATTGTTGCCCGCGGAGGGGCTGGCGGGCTACAGGGTTCGTCCGAGCCTGAGATCGAGCTCGGTCGTGGGGCAGGCTGCCTGTTCGTGCGGCTCGCAAGCGCCAAGGGCTCCAAAGCGATGGAGCGTTGCGACGGGCGTGGTGTAGGCGAGCCGCAGCTGATGCTCGATAGGGGCACATCCGTCATTTTTGTAATGAGCCGCGTAGTACTGCGCGATGCTGGCGTTCATCTCGCTGCCATTGCGATGGCGCTCAAACTGGCGTCTGCAGGTCTCGACGATCTTTGCTACCGACTTGGGTGCCGTCGCGGGAACAAGGGCGAGATAGCCCTCAAATAGCTCGTTGATGCTCAGGAGACACAGCAGGTCGATCAGCGTCCTTATGGCTGCTCCCTCGGCGGAAAAGTGCGCGGTCATGCGGTTATATCGGTTGCGGTCGACGATGGCCGCATGGGGTCTTGGAGTTTTCTGCCCCGCGGTCCCGGGCTTTTGCCGCGCCTGTGTATTGAGCTCGACGTTGCAGCGCTTGAGGCCGTCCAACGGAAGGAACAGTGCGGTGCGCAGGGTGTTCCGCTTGCTTTCGAGTTCATGACGCTCGTCGGGTTCCCATTCGAGCTTGAGTTTCGTGTCGAGCGCCGTAAGCATATGGGCTAGGCAGCCTACGGTAAGAACGTACGAATCGTTGTCGCGTTTTGGGGCATAGGGGTCTGTCAGCTTGCGAATGTCGGGGTCGCCCATGATCTTTGTGCAGCGCTTCAGCAGTTGAGAGTGGTCGGCCAAGATCGTCGCGAGCGGTAGCGACGCGTAGTTCTTGATGGTCGCGGCGGCAAAGGCGGCGTCATATTCGTTTGCATATGCTCGCTCAATGCGGGCATCCAGAATGCTATTCTTATCGCCGTCTTCAGCGTGGTGGTTTGTCATAGCTTCTCCAATCGGTTGATGTTCGTGCTGTTTGTTGATGTGTTGGTTGTCGTGAGTGATGTGCTTGCCGTGGGTGATGTGCTGACGTTGGGTGCTATGCGGTTTTCAATGAGCCCGTGAGGCAGTTGCTGCAGGGGCGGGATGGAACGGCCCATGCAAGGCGGAAGGCATCGTGCTCAAAATCGAGACAGCAATGCCCTGGGTGCCTCACATGTGGCAGTTACCTCATTAAGTTGTCATTGCGTTTGGGGTTGTACTTTGCCGATCTTCCTTCTCTTACACGCTAAAACTCAAACTTCATATGCTCGATCTACTTAAAACCGCAACGGCGGTCTTTTATCAACTTATATGTCGGAACGCGTCTTTGCAAGTACTTTTTTGCGTTTGTTTCAAATGGGGTGGTTTTGCAACCGTCACGCGCCACGCTATACGAACGTGCCCCGGCTCGGATAAGGTGGTGCGATCGAGTTCTACCGCGCTCACCGCAAGTAGTCTTTGTTGCTGAGATAGGTCATGGCCGAAAGGGGCCCGTATCCCAACAGATACGGGCCCCTTGCTATTCTGAATGGGCATGAGGGTGTATTGAGGAGAGTGTCTTGCTGTCGGCATCCGCGTGCGGCGCCATTCGCTGTCCATGAATATACTTTTAAGGCTAATTTCATACCGCTTGTCGGAATGAGGACGCTGCCCTTGCGTATCGGGCGTACATTGAACGTGGTTTTTCGCGTGAACCCACGAATTGGTTGTCGGTCCTGAACAAGGAGGCCCAGCATGACGTTTGCCAAACCCCTCAATAAATACATCGACTATATCGATGCCCCCGAGGACACGTTTGAGCAGTATGTCGAGAAGGCGTTAAGGTGCAACTTCCGCTGCGTGTTTGCGAACCTGCAGGAGTACGAGACGGGTCGCGCCATGCTCGAGGACTCTGACATCATCCTTGCCGGCGCTATCGACTTTCCCCAGGGCACTATGACGCTTGAGGAGAAGCTTGCGAGGTTTGAGGAGTATGCTGCGCGCGGCTTTACCGAGATTGACTACGTTTTGAATCAGGAGTCGGTCGAGAACCGCGATTTTGTTGCCATCGAGCGCGAGATGACTGCCATTGCTGATTTTTGTCGCGCGCATGGCATCACTGACAAGGTGATCGTCGAGATGTGCAAGCTGGACGGCGACGATGCCGCCAAGCGTCGCGTCTGTGAGATTGCGCTGGAGGCTAAGCCGGGATTCCTTAAGACATCGACCGGCAGAAGCTATGGCGGTGCTAAGCTCGAGGACGTGCGGTTGATGCACAAGGTGCTCGGCGATGCCGTGGCAATCAAGGCTGCGGGCGGTATCCATAATTATGAAGAGGCTTGCGCATTCATCGAGGCCGGCGCCAGCGCGTTGGGTGCATCGGCGGGCATCGCGATCGTCGAGGGCGCACCGACGGATGAGCGTCGCTAGCAGACGTATTTGACCTGAGCGATAAAGCTTCACGACCACGCGCCGTTCATGTTCGGGACAATATGACATTTTTCCCGTTGCAAGCAGCGCCGCCGCGGGTGTTCTGTATGATGGCTCAGACAAGGTTGTTCAATGACAGGGAGGCATATATGGCAATCAAAGCCATCGCAATGGATATCGACGGTACGCTTACCAACGACCAAAAGGTCATCAGCCAGCGTACGCGCGAGAAGCTGCTCGCGGCGCAGAAGTCGGGCATTAAGCTCATCTTGGCCTCGGGCCGTCCCGTATGGGGTCTTCACGCCCTGGCCCAGGAGCTCGACCTTCAGAACCATGATGGTTTGCTGGTGGCCTTTAACGGCGCTCACGTCGTCGATGCCCAGACCGATGAGGTGCTGTTCGATCAGGCTATGCCTGCCGACGAATTGCATCGCCTGATTGATCACCTGCGTAATTTTGACGTGATCCCTATGATTTCGCTCGGTCGCGATCTGCATGTCGAGGACTCGTACCATTGCATGATCACGTTGCCTGACGGCTCGCAGAAGAATATCGTCAAGTATGAGCGCGACGCGTGCGACCTTAAGATCCGTGAGGTCGAGAGCTTGCATGAGGTCGTGGATACTTATCCTGTGGACAAGCTGCTGACGGCGGGAGACCCGGCCTATCTGCAAACGCATCACGAGGAGATGTACGCGCCCTTTACTCAGACGCTTTCGGGTATGTTTACGGCCGACTGGTACTTTGAGTTTACGGCGCCCGGCATCGATAAGGCTCGCGCGCTCGAGGGCTCCCTGTCCAAGTTAGGTATCGATGCCAGCGAGGTCGTATCGTTTGGTGACGGCCAGAACGACAAGTCCATGATTGAGTGGGCCGGCACTGGTGTTGCCATGGGCAACGCGGTTGACGAGGTTAAGGCCGTGGCCCAGATGGTGACCGCCAATAACAACGAAAACGGCATTGCAGTGGCGCTGGATAAGCTGCTGGGTTAGAATCGCCGATTAATGCATGGCTCGGGCGCCTGCTCGCGGGCGTCCTTTTGTTAGGGAGGGTGCCGTGTCCGCATTTCCGTTTGACGCCGTTATCTTTGACATGGACGGCGTTTTGGTCGACACCGAGTTTTACTATCAAAAGGAACTCGAGAAGTTTATCGATTACCTGCAGATTTCTGTGACGCGCGACGAGCTTAATGCAATTGTTGGTTCATCGCACCGTGATTTTCAGCAGGTGCTCATCGATTGGCATGAGCGTGCGGGTTTGGGCAAGCTCAGCGTCGAGGCTGCCGAGGCACGCTATGAGGTGTGGGCGAGTGCGTATCCCTGCGACTATAGAAAGCTGCTCAACCCCGGCGTTGCCGAGACGCTGGCGGGGCTGAAAGAGCGTGGGGTTCGCGTTGCGCTGGCGTCGTCATCGCCTCTCAACAATATCGAAGAGGTGCTGGGTACCTGCGGCATTTGCGAATACTTTGAGTTTTTGGTCTCGGGCGAGCAGTTCAAGCGCAGCAAACCCGATCCTGATATCTATCTGCATGCCATAGATCGTTTGGGATTGCCTGCGGATCGCTGTTGCTGCGTGGAAGACTCTCTGTATGGCATTACCGCAGGTAAGCGCGCCGGTCTGACGGTAATCGCCAAGCGCGAGGAGCGCTTTGGCTTTAGCCAGGATGCCGCGGATAAGATTATCGACCGGCTGCCGGACCTGCTGGAACTCGCGTAGATTCTGGGCGGTACTGCTGTCACAACACTGGCCCCGTTGGCGTAAGAGAAGGACGACGCTATGACATTCAACGTTAACGCTCTTGGGTTTGGCGACAACGTCGTCGACCGCTACGAGCATATTCACACGATGTATCCGGGTGGCAATGCGGTGAACTTTGCCGTGTATGCCAAGAAATGTGGAGCCGCGCGCTCCGCGTATATGGGCGTCTTTGGTAATGATGCTGCTGCCGAGCATGTGATTGCGAGTCTTGAGGATGAGGGCGTTGAACTAGCCAAATGCAAGCAGCTCATCGGCGAGAACGGTGCGGCACGCGTTACTGTGGTTGAAGGCGATCGTGTATTTCTGGGCTCTAACGAGGGTGGCATCCGCGGTGATGCGCGCTATGTGCTCGATCGCTTTGACCTTGCGTACATGAAGCAGTTCGACGTAGTCCACTCGGGCAACTATTGCTTTACCGAGCGTGAACTTCCCAAGTTGAAGGCCGCGGGCATCACGGTTTCGTTTGACTTCTCGGACGATTCGACCGACGAGTACTACGAGCAGATTGCTCCCTACGTTGACTTCGCATTCTTTAGCGCGGCAGACGCCGCGAGCGAGGATGAGATTCGCGAGCGTCTGGCATGGGTGAAGAGCCTAGGTCCGCGTTTTGTATCGGCAACGGCTGGCGCTGAGGGCTGCATTGCCTATGACGGCGAGCGTTACTATCGTCAGCATGCCAAACCCGTGGCAGACATGAAGGACACCATGGGGGCGGGTGACTCGTTCCTTACCTCGTTCCTGATGTGCTATCTCGATTCTGTCAAGCGTGGCGAGGATGGCGCCGAGGCCATCGAGCGCGCACTCGACTTTGCGGCGGGGTTTGCCTCGACCGTATGCGGCATGGAAGGCTCTTGGGGCCATGGAGCGCCGATTTCCGAATAGGTGAGCAGTCCCGGGGAGTCGAATTATCGTCTCCCCGGGGTCAGTGAAGGCCAAAAAACAGAGTGCGCATTTGCTAAAACTGCCGACTCAATGCGCTTTGCGTCACAGTTTTTGAGTGAGGCGATGTGTTCTGAGGTCCATGTGAGCGATCTGATGAGCGACTGCGCGCTTGTTTCTGTGTTTGCCTCCGCCGGCGCATCGGTCTCGAGCAGTAAACGGTTGAGTGGAATCTGTCGTGCGTATTCGCGTCCTCGCTTAGACACGAGCATGCGTTCGTTGACGGAAAAATAGCAACTCGCATTGCGCGCGCGGACAAGTTCGTCCGAAGTACCGCTAAACCAGTGGAAGATGATAGCGGGGGAGTCGGGGCTTGGGGTGAGCAATTCATGTGAACCGAGGACGTCCAGTACGGTTCCTGCCGAACGAACGGCGTGAATTGATATCACACGCCCGGCAAGAGGGCGCTGCACGAGCGCATCGCAGAGCCGGTCAAGTGCCTGTATTTGAAGCGGTTCGCTTCCGGCAAAACGCGCGGAAAAGTCGAGTCCCACCTCGCCGATGTAGCGCTCTTGGGCGGCAACTTTGCAAAGCAGATTGACTTCGGCAGGACCGCAGCGGCCGTCGGCGAGCCACCAGGGATGGAGGCCGACGCCCGCGATAATGTTTGGGTAGCGGTTGGCACGCTTTTTTGCTGCCGCGAAGTCGCGTGGGTCGACTCCGCAATCAAAGACCCCCAGTCCTATAGCCACAGTTTCGTCGGCAACGGCATTCGGGTGAGCCATTAAATCAAGATGGCAGTGCGCATCAAATAACCGGGGCTCCATCTCGGCGCGCTCCGCTAGTCCAGGCGCTGGCCATCGGAGCGCACGCGTTCGGTGCCGCGCCCACTGATCTGGCGGATAACCTCGCCGGCAATCATCTGACCCATGATGGGCGGCATAAAGCTGGCGGTGCCCAGCTCGGTACGCTCGTGGATGTTGGAAGGGTCGCGGGGCCGTGTCTTAACCGATTCCTCGCAGCTAAACAGTACATGTAGGCTTTTGATTCCGCGCTTCTTACATTCTTTGCGCATAATGCGGCTCATGGGGTCACGTACCGTATCGAAGATGTCGGCAAAGCGGAGGCACTCGGGATGGAGCTTGTTGGCCCCGCCCATGGAGCTAACCAAACGGATGTCGTGGCCCTGAGCATATTTGGCAATGGTGAGCTTGGCCGAGATGGTGTCGATGGCGTCGACGACGTAGTCGAGCTTGCCACCCGTCTGCTCCAAAACGCTCGCGAAGAACTCGTTGATGTTGTCGCTCAGCAGGTATTCGGTGCGCTTGATAACGGTGGCGGCGGGATTGATATCGCGAATCATGGCTTCCATCACGTCAACCTTGCGCTTGCCGACGGTGCTGTGAAAGGCGATGGCCTGGCGATTGATATTGCTGGGCGCGATGATGTCCTTGTCCAGAATGACGAAATGACCGATGCCGCCGCGGGCAAGTGCCTCGCAGCAATTGGAGCCCACGCCTCCGCAGCCGAGCACCAGCACTGTGGAGCTGGCGAGTTTATCGAGCGCCTCGCGCCCCATAATGATCTCGAGCTTGGTGTCGCGTGTCTCGTTGGGAGTTGCGGCTGTGGTTTCGGTCATAGACATCCTCCGATGGGGAAGCGAATCGTGTTTTAGCTATCGTCATTATAGGTATTATCGCGATTCCATTTGAGCCCTAGGGGCTTGTTGAAATGAGGCAGTGATTCGCATAAGAAGAGCAGATGGCACCCGTTGCCGCGGGTTAGCCAACTCCGAAACACGTTTTTGGCTTGAGAAGTGGCCGTCTTCGCATTACGCGGGGGCGGCTATTTTTTGAGTATAAGATTAGATAGTTAGACAAACATCTAAATATTGAGTATAGTGTGCGCGTCGAACGAAATGCTGAGAGGAGGTCCTATGCCGGGAGAGGGTTTTAAGGCGCTGGCCGATCCTACGCGACGGCGCATTTTGGAACTACTGCGCGAGGGCAATTGTACGGCCGGAGAGCTTGCCGAGCATTTTGACATCAGCAAGCCGTCATTGAGCCATCACTTGGCGACGCTCAAAAACGCCGGGTTGGTGACCGATGAACGTCATGGCCAAAACATCGTTTACAGCTTAAACACCACCGTCATGCAGGACTTGATCGGTTGGTTTATGGGCTTTACAAACACGGAAGGTGATAAGGATGAATAACGAAAACAAGGGTATTCACCCCACGGGGGTATCGTCGCGCGTGTGGATTGCGCTGGTCGTTCTGTGCGTCGCCAATGTCGTAGCGCACCTCATGGTGATGCCGAGCTTGCCTGCGCAGATTCCCACGCACTGGGGCGCGAACGGCGCCGTCGACGGTTGGGGTCCTAGCTGGATGGCCTCCGCGCTCGGCGTGCTGCCTCTGGCGCTTCTCGCAATGTTCTGCGTGGTGCCGCGCATCGACCCCAAAGGTGAGGCATATCGAACCTCGGGCAAGTTCTACCAGGGCTTCGTAATCGCCTTCACCTTGTTCATGTGCGCCATAAGCTGGCTGGGAGAGCTTACGGTCTGGGGCGTTGTGCCGGCGGTCGGTTCGGTTAACGTGCTGATTTCCGGTGTTGTCGGTTTGCTGTTCATCGGCGTAGGCAACTACTTGCCGCGTGTGAAGCAGAACTATACGCTCGGTATCAAGACACCTTGGGCGCTTGCCGATCCCGAGAACTGGCGCCGTACGCAGCGTTTTGGCGGCGCCTGCTTTATGGTGCTGGGTATTGGCCTGATTGTGATGGGCGTGGCAGGCAGCGTGCTTTCGAGTGAAGTCGTCGCCGCGGTGATTGCGGTTCTGGCGTTTGGTTCGGTTGGAGCCGTCTACGTCTATTCGTATCTGTTGTGGCGCAAATCGCAGCGAGCCGCTCGTTAAGGTTGCGGAAAACTAGCGTACGCAGTTCATAGTATGTTCCGGGGAACTTTTCCCAGGTAGTATTAGGGGGGTGTGGGCAACCATGCCCCTTTTCGTTAAGTTTCAGAGCTGGTTTCCTCATTTCGTTTCTACTAAAGCGAATCAAGAATAGGGAAACAGCAGGTAGAAAGGATAGAACAGGCAAATGGCGGAGTTTATCTACCAGATGTATCAGGCTCGCAAGGCCCATGGCGACAAGGTAATCCTTGACGACGTGACCCTGAGCTTCTACCCCGGTGCCAAGATCGGCGTCGTAGGTCCCAACGGCATGGGTAAGTCGACCCTGCTCAAGATCATGGCCGGTATCGAGGAGGTCTCCAACGGCGATGCCAGGCTCACCCCCGGCTACACCGTGGGCATCCTGCAGCAGGAGCCGCCGCTCGACGACGACAAGACCGTCATCGAGAACGTGCGCATGGCATTTGGCGACATGATCGCCAAGGTCGATCGATTCAATAAGATCGGCGAGGAGATGTGCGACCCGGATTGCGACATGGACGCCCTCATGGCCGAGATGGGCAAGCTCCAGGACGAGATCGATGCCGCCGATGGCTGGGATATCGATTCCAAACTCGGCCAGGCCATGGATGCCCTGCAGCTGCCCGATTCTGACATGCCGGTCAACGTGCTTTCCGGCGGCGAGCGCCGCCGCGTGGCCCTGTGCAAGCTGCTGCTCGAGGCTCCCGACCTGCTGCTGCTCGACGAGCCCACGAATCACCTGGACGCCGAGTCGATCCTGTGGCTCGAGCACTTCCTGCACAACTACCAGGGCGCGGTGCTTGCCGTCACGCACGATCGCTACTTCCTGGATAACGTTGCCGAGTGGATCTGCGAGGTTGACCGCGGTCACCTTTATCCCTACAAGGGCAACTACTCCACGTATCTGGAGACCAAGGCCGCGCGTATCGAGGCACAGGGCAACCGCGATGCCAAGCTCGCCAAGCGCATGGAGGCCGAGCTCGAGTGGGTGCGCAGCTCGCCCAAGGCCCGTCAGGCAAAGAACAAGGCCCGTCTGGCTCGCTACGAGGAGATGGAGGCCGAGGCCCGCGCAAGCCAGAAGCTCGACTGGACCGACATCCGCATCCCTGTGGGACCGCGTCTGGGCAACAAGGTGCTCGAGGCCCATCATCTGCACAAGGAGTTCGATGGCCGCGTGCTCATCGATGACCTTTCGTTCACCCTGCCGCGCAACGGCATCGTGGGCGTCATCGGCCCCAACGGCGTCGGTAAGACCACGCTGTTCAAGACGATTGTGGGTCTGGAGCCGCTGACTTCGGGCGAGCTCGAGGTGGGCGAGACCGTCAAGATTTCTTACGTCGACCAGAACCGTTCCGGTATCGACCCCGATAAGAACCTATGGGAGGTCGTCTCGGACGGCCTGGACCACATGATGGTCGGCGAGACCGAGGTTCCGAGCCGCGCGTACGTGGCGAGCTTTGGCTTTAAGGGCCAGGACCAGCAGAAGCGCGCTGGCGTACTCTCCGGTGGCGAGCGCAACCGTCTGAACTTGGCGCTTACGCTCAAGCAGGGCGGCAACCTGCTGCTCCTCGACGAGCCCACGAACGACCTCGACGTCGAGACGCTGTCCTCACTCGAAGCGGCGCTGCTCGAGTTCCCGGGCTGCTCGGTGGTCATTAGCCACGACCGTATGTTCCTGGACCGCGTCGCCACGCACATTCTGGCGTGGGAGGGCACCGACGAGAACCCGGGCAACTGGTATTGGTTCGAGGGCAACTTCGAGGCCTATCAGGCCAACCGTATCGAGCGCCTGGGTGAGGACGCAGCCCAGCCGCATCGTATTCACCGCAAGCTCACGCGCGACTAGTCGAGTTCGGATGACCTAACGAAAAAGGGACGATAACCTTGAGGGTTATCGTCCTTTTTTGTTACTTGGTAGAAGGCTCGACTTTATCGATGGTCCAGGCGGCTCCGAGGCCGCCGGTGGTGTTGCGGCGGATGCGTACGGTGACCTCGCGGCGCTCACCGGCCTGCGTGTAGCGCAGGGGGAAGCTCGCTCGGTTGCGTGCAGCGTCGATGGTGCCGCGCTCGCGGGCGATCCAGTAGTACTCGCCGACGATACCGAGCGTGTCGGCGCCGTAGGGGAGATAGGTCGACAGCTGGTGTAGCAACGGACCGGGGCAGAAGACCTCGATTGTGAAATCGACGGGGAAGTCCTCGGGGATGGCCGGTGCTGCGGGTGCGGGGGCCGGTACTGCAACAGGGGCCGGAGCCGGTGCCGGTGCGGGAATTTGGTCGCAAGCAGCGGCGGGCACGGATTCGATGACGGGTGCGGGCTCCGGCGTCGCTTCCGGCTTGATCGCGGAATCTGCGGACTTCACGGTGACGGGCGCGTCTGCAGCTGCGGTTTCAGCCTCAACCTGCATCGCGTTCTCATTCTCGACGTTCGACTTTGCCTCGATGGGCGTGGATGCCATGGTGGTGATACCGGCATTGGCGTTTTCGGGGTCATAGACGACCGTAAGCGAGATGGCAGGCTGCGGCGTCTCGGGTTCCGGCGTCTCGGGTTGGTTGGCGGCTTCTGCGGTTGTCGACATGGGAGCCTCGTTGAACTCCGCAGTGGCTTCCTGCTCTGATATGACTTTGGGATCGGTCGTGGCGGCGATTTCGGTTTCGGCTTCTGCTGCTACCTCAATAGCGACTTCGATCTCTGGCTCGGGCTCGGGTTCCGGCGCGGCTTCAACCATGGCTTCGGGCTCGGGACGCTTAACGTGCTTGGGACGTACGGCCTTGAGGTCCTTCTCGCCGCGCTTTTTCTTTTTGTAGGACTGCTTGGCTCCCTTGGCTGCCTTGGGCTTGTCCTCGCCCTTGGCCAGGGCGGCATCCCAGGCCTCGTTGGCGATGACGGTGGCATACAGGCGACCGCCCTTAAAGACGGTCAGCTTAATGCAGTCGTCGAGCTCCTCGAGCAGCTCGCGCGTGGACTCGAAGCCCAGGTCATAAGCGGCCATGTCGCCGGCGGCGAGCGCCTCCTCGACCTGCGTCATAAACGTTTGCTTGCCGCATCCGATTGCATCGCGCAGCAGGCGATACAGATAGATGTGGTTGCCCAGTGAGAGCGTGGGCCTAACTATTGTCTTGCTCATGGCAAATCTCCTCTTTACACACCAAAGCATCTTACCATCGCACGGGGCGTGCTACCTCGGCGCCCAAGGCAAACGGGCGCGACCGTTGCCGGTTCGCGCCCGTTATACAGGTCGGTTCTCTATGAGAGGCAAACGTGCCTAGTTGCCCGATGCCGTGCCTTGGCTCGAGCTGTCAGATGCCGTGCCGGACGCGGTTCCACTCGAGCTGTTGGTGTTGCTGTTGTCGGTAGATCCCGTACTCGATGTATTGCCGTTCGTCTGGTCGCCCGTGCTCGTTTGAGAGCCGTCAGTCGTTTGGCTTGAGTCGGTCGTGCCGGATTGCGTGCCGCTGTTGGCCGTAGAGGAATCGACGCCCTGCGATTGATCAGGGGTGTTCGAGGACGAGTCGGCGGATGCGGGGGTGCCCTGCGGGTCGTCCTGCTGGCTTTGTGATTGACCGGAGCTGTCCGCGTCGTGCTCGGTCGTGCGCGACGAAAGGATTGGCTCGGGTCGCTCGCCCAGACCCTCACCGGCGGTGGTGATAAGGATGGCACCGGTGCAGGCGATGACCGCGACGATGGCAATGGCGATTGAGAAGACGATGACCTTCTTTTGCGTCTGGCTGCGCTCTGCCGCCGCCTTGGCGCGCAGGCTGTTGGGGGCGACGCGCGCCGTGGTCGCGCGCCCCGCAATCTGGCGCATCTCCTGCGTAGTCGCGGCGCCGCCCAGGTGCTCCTCGGCATTAAACTCAACGGGCTCATAGGCGCCGGCAGGGTAGTCGACAGCGGCATGCGTGCCCTTGATTGCTTTGGCGCTGGCAGAGATAAAGTGGCGGTAGACCTGCGAGGACACAACGGTGATGACCGAGCTCACGGCGGCACCAATTACTGAACCAGCGATACCAATCTTGGAGGCAAGCGCGACGCTCGTGGCGGCGGCTGCGGCGCCGGCGATGATCTGGGGAATGGAAATGTCGTCGAACAGGCCCTTTTTGGGCGCGATGGCCATGGTCTGTCCGATGGAATGGTTTTCGTGAACGCCGTTGTTGAGCGCGGCCGGTGTCATGACGCGCGTGCGCGGTGCGTCGGTGTACTTGGTTGTCATACGGGGTCCTCCCGGTGTAAATCTGCTTCGTTTCGTGTAGCCATCAGGGTACCCACCAGATGTGAATCGTACGTGACATTTAACAGATACCATCAACTCATCAATAGCTCACCAAGTTGGTGGGATGCGGTTGCACCCGGCGGTTGAACTACAATAGGGCTTGCAAATTGTTGTGAATGGCGTCTACGCACGGGAGCATTCTTATGAATCTTCACCTTTCTCAGTCTGATGGCTTTTTGCGTGTGGCGGCGGCGTCGCCGCAGATTCGCGTTGCCGATGTCGAGGGCAATGCCGAGGTTGCGCTGGCGGCTGTTCGCGATGCTGCTGAGCGCGGCGTTCGTGCGTTGGTGTTGCCCGAGCTTAATCTGACTGGCTATACCGCGGCCGATCTGTTCCATAACCGCACGCTGCTGCATGCCTGCGAGGCAGCGCTCGAGTATATCCTCGATGAAACCCGCGAGCTGCCGATTGTCTTTACCGTCGGTCTTCCCGTTGCGGTTGCCGAGAATATCTACAACTGCGCCGCCGTGTGCTGCGCGGGCGAGCTTTTGGGCCTCACGGCCAAGAAGTATCTGCCCAACTATGGCGAGTTCTATGAGCGCCGTTGGTTTGCTCCGGCGCCTGCGGATCCCGTGTGGGTTGAATTCGCCGGTCAGGGTCCGGTCCCGCTGGGCTCGGGTCTTATCTACCGTTGCTGTGATGAGGGCGCTGAGGACCTGGTGCTGGGCGTTGAGGTCTGTGAGGACCTGTGGGTGCCGGCGCCCCCTTCGACCGAGATGGCGCTTGCCGGCGCGACGGTGATCCTCAACCCGTCGGCCTCGGACGAGATCATCGGCAAGGCGGATTACCGCCGCAGCCTTATCTCTAACCAAAGCGCGCGCCTGTACTGCGCCTATGCCTACGCGGATGCGAGTGAGGGCGAGTCCACGACCGACATGGTCTTTGCGGGGGAGAACCTCGTCTACGAAAACGGCTCCAAGCTCGCCGCGACCAAACTGCTTACCTGCGATATGGCCGTCGCCGACGTTGACCTTGACCGCCTGGTTGCCGAGCGCCGCCGCTCGACGACCTGGACACGCCCGGGTGATGCGCCGGAGGCGACAACCGTTGAGTTTTCGTTTGAGGGCGTACTGGCAGACGAGCCTGTCCTGCGCAACGCCTGCGACATCGACCGTGTCTTCCCCCGCGCGCCCTTTGTTCCGGCCGACCATGGTGACCTGGCCGAGCGTTGCGAGACCATCCTCGACCTGCAGACCGCCGGCCTCAAGACCCGCCTTGCCCATACGGGCACCAAGGCTGCAGTCATTGGTCTTTCGGGCGGCCTGGATTCCACGCTGGCGCTACTCGTGACCGTGCGTGCCTTCGATGCTCTGGGACTGCCGCGCACGGGTATCACTGCCGTGTCCATGCCCGGCTTTGGCACGACGCATCGCACTAAGTCCAACGCCGAGTCGCTCGCGCGCGACCTGGGCGTGAGCTTCCGCGAGGTTTCGATTCACGCGGCCGTGGAGCAGCACTTCAAGGATATCGAGCATGACCCTGCTGTGCAGGACGTGACCTACGAGAACAGCCAGGCTCGCGAGCGCACGCAGATTCTGATGGATCTGGCCAACCAGGCTGGCGGTTTTGTCATCGGCACGGGCGACCTGTCGGAGCTGGCGCTCGGCTGGGCTACCTATAACGGCGACCACATGAGCATGTATGCCGTCAATGCGAGCGTGCCCAAGACACTCGTGCGTCATCTGGTGCGTTATGCGGCCGATGTCTTTGGCGGGCGTATTGCCGAGGTCTTGCTCGACATCCTCGATACGCCGGTGTCCCCCGAGCTTCTGCCGCCCACGGGCGACGGCGAGATTGCGCAGAAGACCGAGGATTTGGTGGGGCCGTACGAGCTGCACGATTACTTCCTCTATTACCTGCTGCGTTTTGGCTTTGAGCCGGGCAAGATCTACCGCATGGCGCTCAAGAGCTTCGAGGGCGTCTACGACGCCAAGACCGTCCACGCATGGTTGCGTACGTTCTATCGTCGCTTCTTTGCCCAGCAGTTTAAGCGCAGCTGCCTGCCCGACGGTCCCAAGGTGGGTTCGGTGACGCTCAGCCCACGCGGCGATTGGCGTATGCCGAGTGACGCCAGCTCGCGACTGTGGCTTGCGCAGATCGACGCGCTTAATGCAATTGACTAAGGTTGGCTAAATTGAACCAATACGGGGGTTGCAAGCGTTACACTTTTGCAATCTGATGGCCCGTATCGCGCGGCGCTCTTGTCGGAGCGCCGCGTTTTTCATATCGAAAGGTGGCACCATGCAGGCATCGCAGCGTCTCGATCGCTTTGGCGCGGAGGTCTTCGCCTCGCTCAACAACAAGCTTCTCGCGCTGAAGGCTCAAGGCAAGACCATTTACAACATGAGCGTGGGCACGCCCGACTTTAAGCCGTACGACCACGTGGTCGAGGCGCTCACGCAAGCAGCCCAAGATCCCGAGATGTGGAAGTATGCCCTGCGCGACCTGCCCGAACTCAAGCAAGCCGTGTGCGATTACTATGAGCGTCGCTTTGGCGTTTCGGGCATTACACCGTCCATGGTGCAGTCGTGCAACGGCACGCAGGAGGGCGTGGGCCATTTGGGCCTGGCCCTGCTCGATCCGGGCGACACCATTTTGGTTCCCGATCCGTGCTACCCGGTCTTTGAGGCGGGCGCCAAGATCGCCGATGCCAAGCTCGAGTACTATCCGTTGGTTGCCGAGCATAATTACCTGCCCTATGTGGCGGGCATCGATCCCGAGGTAGCCGATCGTGCCAAGTACATGATCGTGTCGTTGCCCGCCAACCCGGTGGGCTCGGTGGGCACCCCCGAGGTCTACGAGGAGATCATCGCTTTCGCCCGCGAGCACGACCTGCTCATCGTCCATGACAACGCGTACTCCGACATCGTGTTCGACGGCGAGCCGGGCGGCAGCTTCTTGCAGTATCCCGGCGCGCTTGAGGTGGGCGTGGAGTTCTTCTCGCTCTCCAAGTCGTTTAACGTCACCGGTGCGCGTATCGGCTTTTTGGTCGGCCGCGAGGACGTGGTCTCTGCCTTTGCCAAGCTGCGCGGCCAGATCGACTTTGGCATGTTCTTCCCGATCCAGAAGGCTGCCATCGCCTGCCTGAACGGTCCGCGCGATGAGGTCGAGGCGCAGCGTCTGAAGTACCAGGAGCGCCGCGATGCCCTGTGCGACGGTCTCGAGGGCCTGGGCTGGGAGCGTCCCAACGCGCATGGCTCTATGTTTGTGTGGGCCAAGCTTCCCGGTGGTCGCACCGATTCCATGGCGTTTTGCGAGGAGCTCATGGAGAAGGCCGGCGTTGTGGTGACGCCGGGCGCGAGCTTTGGTCCTTCGGGTGAGGGGCACGTGCGCATGGCGCTGGTCCTGCCGCCCGATCAGATCGCTTTGGCTGTCGAGGCCATTCGCGAGGCGGGCCTGTATTAGAAAGGTATTTCGGCTCGTCAATAGCTCGAAACCGATTTCGTGCAGTTATTTTACGAATCCTGCAAATAATTTCGGTAAACGGTCGATTTTTGGCTGCGAATAGGAGCATAATCAAAGTCCCGATTGGATGTATTGGGATTACGGCAAGCCGCTCGGGTCGTTCCCGGGCGGCTTGTTTGTGGAGAGAGATGGGAGTTTCTAATGGTTAACGAGAAGAAGGTCGCTATTGTCGGCTGCGGTTTCGTCGGTTCGTCTTCGGCGTTCGCGCTGATGCAGAGTGGTCTGTTCTCCGAGATGGTCCTCATCGACGTGGACAAGAACCGCGCCGAGGGCGAGGCTCTGGATATCGCGCACGGCATGACGTTTGCCGAGCCGATGAAGATCTACGCTGGCGATTATTCCGATGTCGCCGACGCCGCCATGATCGTCGTCACCGCTGGTGCTGCCCAGAAGCCCGGTGAGACCCGCCTGGACCTGGTCAACAAGAACGTCAACATCTTTAAGTCCATTATCCCCGAGATTAAGAAGTCCGGCTTCGACGGCATCCTGCTCATCGTCTCCAACCCGGTCGATGTTCTGACCTACGCCGCCATCAAGATGTCCGGCCTGCCCGAGGGCCACGTCATCGGTTCCGGCACCGTGCTCGACACTGGCCGTCTGCAGCAGATGCTTGGTGCCCACGTTGAGGTTGACCCGCGCGATGTCCAGGCCTATGTCATGGGCGAGCACGGCGACTCCGAGTTTGTCGCTTGGTCCAGCGCTCAGGTTGCCGGCGTTCCGCTGAACACCTTCTGTGAGCTTCACGGCCACCTGGAGCACGAGGCCGCCGAGAAGCGTATCGCCGAGGACGTCAAGAACTCCGCCTACACCATCATCGAGAAGAAGCACGCCACCTACTATGGCGTCGCCATGGCCGTCAAGCGCATCTGCACTGCTGTCATGCGTGACGAGCAGACCGTTCTGCCCGTTTCCTCGCTCATGGTGGGCGAGTACGGCCTGTCCGATCTTGCCATCTCCATGCCGACCGTCGTTGGCCGCGACGGCGTTGTCTGCCGCGTCCCCGTGCCGCTGAACGATGACGAGCAGCGTGAGCTCACCGCCTCCGCCAAGGCCCTCAAGGACATCATCGACAGCGTCGACTTCTCCTGCTAAATCAAGCTCGTTAGAGCGAATAGCTACAATTAAGGCGTCCGAGCCCATACGGCCCGGGCGCCTTTTTGGTGCAAAGTAACCTGACCCCAATGCGCCATAGTTGATGGGAGGGCCATGTCGGATTCGCCTAATTTTTTGACCTATGCCCAGACGGCGTTTGATCCGTTTGAGGAGCAGCCGTTCTGCGCGGTGGATAGCCTGGTCTTTGCGTGGTTGTCCTATTTGCGTTTGCCGGGTGATATGGCGGAGCTGACGAACTGGCAGGGCCTAGACGTACGCGAGCTGCTGCGTGCCGAGTGCTACCGGGACATGATTGGCGACTTGTGGGACCCAGAGGGGAGCAGGGCCTTGTTGGAGGCCGTGGCAGCAAGCCCTCGCTACCGTGGCGTGCACGTTTGCGGCTATCGTGCCGTGAGCGATGTGGTGGCGACAGAGCAGTTTGCAGCCATGGCGTTCCGGTTTCCGGCGGGGTTTAGCTATCTTTCCTTCCGGGGGACCGACAGTACGATTGTGGGCTGGAAAGAGGACTTTAACATGGCATTCCGGTGTCCTGTGCCAGCCCAGGAATCCGCGGCGCGTTATGTGGACGAGGCGGCGGATGCGATTGACGGGCCGCTTTTGTGCGGAGGTCATTCCAAGGGTGGAAACCTTGCGGTGTACGGTGCGGCGATGTGCTTCGATGTCGCCCGTGAGCGAATCGAACGGGTGTATTCCCATGATGGTCCGGGCTTCGTCGAGGAGTTTCTGAACGGCAACGCCTTTGCCGATCTTTCCGGTCGAATCGACAAGACGCTACCTCGGTCGTCGATCTTTGGCATGATGTTCGAGACGCAGGAGGACTATGCCATCGTTGAGAGCACCGAGTTCAGCCTGCTGCAACACAATCCCTTTAGCTGGGTGGTTGATGGTCGCGACTTCGTGTACTGTGAGCGCCTGTCCGCCGGTGCTCGATACGTTGATGGCTCTATTCGCGAGATGCTGCTTGCAGTGTCGCCTAGCGAGCGCGAGCGTTTTGTAGATGCATTGTTCTCCGTGTTTGAGGCTACGGGTGCTGAGCGGTTTGCGGATATCGCTGGGAATCTGCGCGAGAGCCTGCCCGTGATGCTCCAGGCTGCGCAAGGCTTTGACAAGGATACACGACGCTTTGTCTCACAGACCATCGTGGCAATCCTTAAATGTGCGCTGCTGCCCAAACGCCCTGAGTTTAACGTTCCTGCCGCCGGCAAGAGCCTGGCAGAGCAGCTCGAGGCATGGCAGTCCGAACTCCTGCACTAGCCACTGGTGCAAAGCAACCTGTCCCCGATGCATCAATCTTCGATGCGCCTGGGGCGGGCTCGACCGCTATACTGGTTCGTGCCGAAATCGATCTAGAACGGAATGCCGTATATGAAAATCAATCACGCGATTCTGCATATCCTGGACTTTGACTCTGCCGTCAACGTCATGAGCCAGCGCGAGCTCGACATCGAGAGCCGTACCGTGCGCAACTTCGTGACCACGCATCTGCGCCGCGCACGTTCTTCGGCCGACAATAAACGCGCCACGTTTGCCGAGAACTCTGCGTTTGGCGGCGAGCTCAAGGGCTATTTCTTTGGCGAGCGCGAGTTCGTGGATCTGTCGCAGCAGATTGCGGAGTTTATCTCCTCCGAGCTTACCAAAGCCGAGAAAGCCGAGTCCGCCGACGTGCTCGTGGCCGATTTTGACGACGATGAGGATGCCCGCTGGTTTGCCGTGATGCTGCTGGGTTCCAAGCAGGCTTTTATGCACGAAGTGGGCCGCGAGGAGGGGGAGGTGCGCAACGACATCGCGCGCCACTACGCCATTCTGCCGAACCCCTCGCAAAAGGTGCCGAGCTATGCCATCGTGCGTGCAAGCACCATGGAGATCGGCTATGTGGATAAGAAGCGCAAGATTGCCGGCGAGGACCGTATGCTTATCCCCGATGGCCTGCTTCAGTGCGACACGGGCGTATCGGGCAAGGAGGTCATCGACACCGTGACGCGCGTGGTCGAGGAGGTCGCCGAAGAGCACGGTGCCAATACGGCCGTAGCGCTCGCTAAGGTTAAGGCTGCCGTTGCCGAGAAGGTTGAGGATGACGAGGAACTGCCGCCTTGGGATATTGTCGATGAGGTCTTTGAGGACGAGCCGGTCATCAAGGAGAGCGTGCGTGCGGCGCTGACCGAGGAGAAGGTGCCTGAGCGCGTTCCCGTGGAGCGCAAGCAAGTTGAGCGCGCGGCCGTGCGTAATCACAAGATCCGTACCGACACGGGTATCGAGATCAGCTTCCCGGCCGAGATGGGTTCGAATTCCGAGTACATCGAGTTCGTCAATGAGCCCAACGGCCTCATCTCCATCGAGCTCAAAAACATCGGCAGTATCGAGAATCGATAAGCTGCTCTTGGACGTTGCAAAAAACAAAGGCCGAAACCCTTCGGGACTTCGGCCTTTTTGCTTGGAGCTGAATTGAGTTGCAGGCTGAGCATACGTCAGCGAAAACGCCCCTAAGCGAGCAAGGTGACGTGAAAGAGGAGGGAAGCGTACTTCGGTATGCGACCGACGATTGAACGTCAGATTGCCGCTTAGGGGCGTTTGCAGCGTCGGCTAGTTACGCGGTTTGTCAAAAACGCGTAACCCTACAGCTGGCGCAGGCCTTCCTCGAGACCGGTCTTGCTGTCGGTCTTCTCGTCACGCATCTTGATAACGCGGGCGGGGACACCGGCCACGACGGCACCGGCGGGGACATCCTCGACGCACACGGCGCCGGCGGCAACGACAGCACCCTTACCCACGTGCACGCCCTCCAGGACCACAGCATTGGCGCCGATCATGACATCGTCCTCGATGATGACGGGCGTGGCGCTGGCGGGCTCCACGACGCCTGCCAGCACGGTACCAGCGCCGATGTGGCAGTTCTTACCCACGGTGGCGCGGCCGCCCAGCACGGCGCCCATATCGATCATGGAGCCTTCGCCGATGACGGAGCCGATGTTGATGATGGCACCCATCATGATGACGGCGCGATCGCCGATCTCGACGCGGTCACGGATGATCGCGCCCGGCTCGATGCGGGCGTTGACGCCCTTGAGGTCGAGCATGGGCACGGCGGAGTTACGGCAGTCGTTCTCTACGTCGTAGTAGTCGATGGAGTCGGCGTTGGCGTCGAGGATTGCCTTGAGCTCATCCCAGTCACCAAAGACGGTCTTGCCACGACGACCGCCGTAGACGTGCGCATTGCCCCACTGGACCTTCATGCCCGGCTTCTCGCGCACGTACAGTTTGACGGGCGTCTTTTTGGGCGCTGTGGCGATGTAGTTGATAATCTCCTGTGCATCCATCTCGGCTGCATTGCTCATTTGCTGTCTCTCCTTTGGGTGGATCCGGTTGATACCTGGTTAGGCAAACATGACCTGGTCGAACGTATAGAAGCCGTGCTCGCGGGTGACGAGCTTCTGCGCGGCTGCCAGGGCGCCGTTGACGAAGATCTGACGGCTCGTGGCGCGATGCGTGAGCGTGACCTCCTCGTCCTGGCCAAAGAAACTCACTTCGTGCACGCCGGCGACAGTGCCACCGCGCAGCGAGTGCATGCCGATCTCCCTGGGGTCGCGCGCTCCGCACATGCCCTCGCGGCCATAGACAGGGTGGTAGCCTACCTCGGGCTCAGCTTCGACGACGGCATCGAGCAGTAGCTTGGCAGTGCCGCTGGGGGCGTCGACCTTTTGGTTATGGTGCGTCTCGACGATTTCGCAGTCAAAGCCGGGCAGCTCGCGTGTGGCCTGTGCTACCAGATGACGCAGGGCTGCGATACCGATGGAGTAATTGCCGGAGTGCATGACGCGGGCGTTCTGACCCAGCTCGCGCAGGCGATCCATCTGATCGGGTGTGTAGCCCGTGGTGCCCGAGACCAACGCGGCACCCGTGCGCTCGACATAGGCGACGACGACGTCGAAGGTCACGACGTTTGAGAAGTCGATAATCACATCGGCAACCGGTGCGTTCTCGAGCTCGCTCAAATCGAAGCCAATCTGGGCCACGATATCAAAAACGGGCTGACCGGCGGCGTCGACAACGCCCTCGGCGGTAGTGCGGATGAGCGAGCCCATGCGGCCCGTTCCCATAATGACGGTCTTAATCAAGCAGACCAGCTCCCTTCAGAGCATCGGTAAGTGCAGCGCGCGTGTCGTCTGCCATGGGGCACAGCGGCATACGGTAGTTTGCCTCGATCATACCCATCTGGGCGAGCGCTTCCTTGACGGGGATGGGGTTGACCTCGCTAAAGAGGGCGTTGATGAGCGGTTGACCGGCAATCTGGATATTACGGGCGCGCTCCACGTCGCCGTCCAGATAGGCGCGGCACATGTCATGCACGAGCTGCGGCTGAACATCGGCCCACACGCTGATGGTGCCCGAGGCGCCCAGGCTCATGAGCGGCACGGTGAGGGCATCCTCACCCGAGTACATGCGGAAGTCGTCGGACAGCAGGTGTGCGATTTTGGCGGCATAGGCGACGTTGCCCGAGGCTTCCTTAATACCCATGATGTTGGGGTGCGCGGCCAAGCGCTCTACGTTGCGCTCGCTGATGCCGCAGCCGCAGCGGCCGGGGATGTTGTACAGGATGCAGGGGATGTCCACGGCGTCGGCGACGGTTTTAAAGTGCCGATAGATACCCTCTTCATTGGACTTGTTGTAGTAGGGGGTAATGAGCAGCAAGCCGTCGGCTCCCAAGCCCTGGTAGGTGAGCGACTTGGTGAGCATGGTTTGCGTGGAGTTGGAGCCCGAGCCGGCGATGACGGGGACGCGGCCTGCAACATGCTTGACCACGGCGGCGACGACGGAGTTGTCTTCGTCGTCGGTCATCGTGGCGCTCTCGCCGGTGGTGCCCAGGGTGAGGATGGCGTCGGTGCCATTTTGCAAGTGGAAATCGATAAGGCGCTCGAGCGCGTCAAAGTCGACGCTGCCGTCCTTTTTAAACGGCGTGACGAGGGCGACGATCGAGCCCTCGAGGTTGCGGATATCCATGTTCTTCTCCTTCGCTTCCGCGATCTGGATGCGCTTATTCCATTGGGCGGCGACGGCCAAGCGCTCGTCCTGAGCGCGACGGCGAGCACTTTCGGCACGCGATTTGGCCAGCAGCTCACGGCCGCACGGTAGCACGTCGAGCGTGGCAAAATAGTCGCCTGGGCGCTCAGCGCGGCGGATGAGGTCGGCCGAGCCGTCGGGGCGCAGCAGCACCTCGGCGGAGCGCAGACGGCCGTTGTAGTTGTAGCCCATGGAGTAACCATGCGCGCCGGTATCGTGGATCACGAGCACGTCACCCATGTCGATCTGCGGTAGCTCGCGGTCGATGGCGAACTTGTCGTTGTTCTCGCACAGATTGCCCGTAATGTCGTACGTGTTTGTGACGGGCGCCGCGGTCTTGTCGGAGCCACCCGGCTGGCCCATCACCGTAATGTGGTGGTAGGCGCCATACATGGCAGGGCGGATCAGATCGACGGCGCTTGCGTCGACACCGATATAGTCCTTGTAGATCTGCTTTTCGTGGATGGCCTTGGTGACCAGGCAGCCGTAGGGGCCCATCATAAAGCGGCCCATCTCGGTGCAGATGGCCACATCGCCCATGCCGGCGGGAACCAAGATCTCGTCGTATGCCGCGTGCACTCCCTCGCCGATGGCGTGAATGTCGTTGGCCTGCTGCTCGGGCAGGTAGGGGATGCCGACGCCGCCGGATAGATTGATGAAGGCGACGTGTGCGCCGGTCTCGCGCTCTAGGCGCACGGCTAGTTCAAAGAGGATGCGCGCGAGCTTGGGGTAGTAGTCGTTGGTGACGGTATTGCTGGCAAGGAATGCGTGGATACCAAAGTCCTCGGCGCCCTTGGCCTTGAGCGTGCGGAAGGCCTCGAAGAGCTGCTCGGTGGTCATGCCGTATTTGGAGTCGCCCGGGTTATCCATGATGCCGTTGGAGAGCTGGAACAGGCCGCCCGGATTAAAGCGGCAGCTGACCGTCTTGGGGATGGGGCCTGCGACGCGCTCAAAGAACTCGATGTGGCTGATGTCGTCAAAGTTGACGATGGCGCCCAACTTCTCGGCGAGCTCAAAGTCCGCTGCCGGCGTGTCGTTGGACGAGAACATGATGTCGTGTCCCGTGATGCCCAGCGAGCGGGCGATCATGAGCTCGGTATAGCTCGAGCAATCGCAGCCGCAGCCGTATTCGTTGAGAATGGAGATGAGCGCCGGGTTGGGATTGGCCTTGACGGCAAAGTATTCCTTAAAGCCCGGGTTCCATGCGAAGGCGTCGCGCACCTCTTGCATATTGCGGCGGATGCCCGCTTCGTCATATAGATGAAATGGCGTGGGGAACTGCTCGACGATATGCTCGAGTGTCTCCTTGTCCACAAACGGCTGTTTGGCCGCATACGCTTCGTTGGGGGTCAATGCCATGTCCCGTAAACCTCGCTATCCAGACGGCGCCATCTGCGCATCGAATCCGCATAGCGTGGACCCAATGTCCGGATAGCGCTCCCGCATTGCTGCAGACAGTCCTGTGGGTGTTTCCCGCAGGCCCACCAGGTTGTTCGTGCCTGAAAAACCCAGTTCGGCGGGTTTCGCCTCCCCGCGGGGTCAAAGCCTGCCGGCTCGCCCGCGGCTCTTCGTGCCCGCGCCTCTATCAAGTGGTAACGACCCTACCACGTTGCACTTTACCAAACAAGAGTATTCGTATATAACGTTTAAAAAATGCAGGGATATGCTAGAAACAAGGGCGTCACAATTCTGCATCACAATATTGTGTGAATGGATATGCCCCATGAAAGGATCCTTTATGACCGAGCTCCAAGAACTTCGTCGCTATCGTCGCGACCTGCATCGCATTCCGGAGCTCGATTTCGATCTTCCTCAAACCATAGCCTATATCGAGGGCGTGCTCGCCTCGCTTGCCTGTGAAGTGACCCATCCTTGCCCTAGCTGTGTTTGTGCTTTCTTCGACACTGGCACGGGTGCCGCGCATGCCACGGCGATTCGCGCCGATATGGACGCGCTGCCTATCGCAGAGGCGACGGGCGCGGCCTTTGCCTCGACGCATCCCGGAAAGATGCACGCTTGCGGACACGATGGACACATGGCCATGGCACTTGCGGCGGCAACTTTTGTCGATCGCACGATTCGTGAACAGCCGGGTGCCATCAAGCGCAACGTGCTCTTTGTGTTCCAGCCTGCCGAGGAAACGACCGGCGGTGCCAAGACGGTATGCGAGAGCGGTGTGTTCGAGCGCTACGGGGTCGACCGCATTTTTGGCTTTCACGTGTGGCCCGATCTGCCTGCGAACACGTTGGCGAGCTGCTCCGGTCCATTGCTGGCGCGCTCGAGTGAGACGCACGTGCACATTCACGGGACAAGCATCCATATCGCCAAGACCTACGGCGTTCCCGTTGGCGAATCGCACGATGCGGCGCTGGCGGCTGCCAAGTTCTTGGTTGCCGAGCGTGAATTGATGGACGAGTTGGGTGCCGATGAACCCTGCATTGGTAAGTTCGGCCTGCTGCAGGCCGGTACCGTCTGCAATGCGGTGGCGGGGGAGGCCCATGTTGCCGGCAGCCTGCGTGTGTTTACGGACGACATGTTCGACCGCGCGCGCGAGGGCGTACGCCGTGTGCTTGATGAGGCATGCGCTTCAACGGGCTGCACGTACGATCTCGACTTTGCCGAGGGCTATCCGCCGGTCGATAACGACCCCGAGCTGTTTGCCAGCGTCGCGCCTGCCTTGCCCGAGCTGCAGCTCGTGAACGAGCCGCTGCTGATTGCCGAGGACTTCGCCTTCTATCAGCGCCATCTGCCGGGCGTGTTCTTCCTGCTGGGCACGGGTTTGCCAGAGGGGCGAGAAAACCCGATCGACGCCGATGGCTGCCCCGCCTATGCCACAAGCGCTCTACACACTGATACCATGCTCTTTGACGAGGAAATCCTACTCAAGGGCCTCGATGTCTACAAACGATTGCTTGACTTGGAGTGATGATGGGAAGACGTCGACAGACTGCCGTGTATAGTCCGGGTGGATGCGGGTGTGGCTTGCTTCTGCTTCCGGTCATCGCCGTGAGCATTGGTGTGATGTTTGCGCTTGCCGGGTTGGCAGCAGCGGCACTCGTGTTGCTGATTGTGGCCATTGGCGTTACGGTCTGGCTGTGCCGTTCTCGCGAGCAACGTCGTGCCGACGGCAAGACCAATGCCGGATGGGCCATCTTTTTGATTGTCGCCTACCTATTGAGCATCAGCTATCTGGCCTTCTTTATCCTGTTGCTTGTGAGTACCTTTTCCGGGGAATCCGTCACGGTGGGGTAGACTTCGACGAGTCTTTTGAAGATGGAACAAAAATGGAGCCGGATGGGAAATACCCCCATTCGGCCCCATTGCTCAATATTGGCATGCGCTTCTACTTGGCTGCCTCGCGGCGAGCGACCTCGTCGATCAAGATAGCATCGCCGTGCTTGGCGGCGGCGATGCTCGCGGCCATAAACATGCCCATTGCCGTGATGTAGGCAAAGAGCATCGACGGCACCACGTCCATAACGATGCCGGAGAGAATCGGTGTCGCCACCTGAGCCGCCATACTCACGGTGTAGTAGTAACCAGAGTAGCGGCCTACGCTTTGGGAACTGCAGCACTCCAGAATCATCGTGTACACGCACAGGTCCACGCCGCCCAGCGCAACGCCCATCAACAAAAAGACGCCGTACAGCGCGGGCGAGAAACCGGGTGCCAGCCAAAGAAGCGCGGGGCATAAAACCATGATAACGGCGGTGCCCAGGGCGACCTTTTTACGGCCGATTTTGAGCGAAAGATTTGCCAAGGGTACGTAGCTTAGCAGTGCGCCTGCAATCGTCACGATATTGATGATGGCATAGGAACCGCCCTCCATGCCGTAGAACATATCGGCATAACGGCTGATATTGGTGGTCATGGCGTTATAGCTCATGTAGTAGAAAAACGTTGCAGCGAGCAGCATGATGATGGAGCGGCGTACGCCGGCGTCTGCAATGCGATCTTTACCGCCGGCCTCGGGAGAGTCATCTTTGTCAATCTGATCCTCGTCGATGCCCATGGACAGCGATTTCTCGCGCATCTTTTCGACAAGGGCGGGCTCACGGACAAAGATGCCGTAGACAACGGCCGAGACGAGAATAAAGGCGGCCTGCAAAATAAAGAGCGGAAGATAATCGGGTTTGTCGGCCTTGGGAACCATGACCGAGATGGCGACGAGCATAAGACCCGTCCCCGCATAGCCGACGATCTTTTCGATCGAGTCCGCCTTAGTTCGAAGTGGGCGAGGCGTAATATCGGCCACGATGGCAACCGTCATGGTGCGATAGGCGCATATTGCCAATAGCGTGAGGATAATCGCGCCGATGAGCAGAGGTAGGCTGCCCATGTTGTTGGCGATCGCGATGAGCGGGACGGAGAGCATTGCCACCGCGGAGCCGCCCAAGATAAAGGGCGTTCGGCGCCCGAGTTTGCTTGTGCAACGGTCCGAGAGGATGCCAAAAAGCGGAAGCAGGAACAGGCCAAAGACATTATCGATGGCCATGATCGCGCCGGTGAGCGAGTTGGATAGGCCAAAGGTTCCCGTGAGCATCTTGGGAACGATGCCGTCGTAGACCTGCCAAAAGCTGATCATGCCCATAAAGGGTAGGGAGGCGAGGGCGACGGCTTTGGTGTCGAGCCGGGCTGCCTGCCTAAGATTCGGTTGGGTCATGCTGGTCCTCCTGGTCGGTAAAAGCGGGGAGGGGCGCTATCGGCCCTCCCGTCCTACAGTTGTTCAAGGTTGGCGAGAAACGCCACATAGAATTCGATGCCGCGCTTGTAGACGTCGACGCCGATGCGTTCGTTGGCGGCATGGATGAGCTTGCGCGCCTCGCCCGAGTAGATAAAGCCGCAGAAGCGGTAGACGCGATCGCAGATCTCGTTGAACTCGCGCGAGTCGGTGCAGGAGTTCTGCACGTAGGGCGCAAAGCCGGCCTCGGGATAGACGCCCGACACGCAGCGATGGATGTAGTTGAAGGCGGCATCGTCTTCGTAAGGCGAGATGGGCGCGGGCTCGGTGTAGGGGATCGCCTCGTTGATTTCGACGGTGACGTGATCGGGGCTTACGCCCGAGGCACGACACTGCTGGGCGGCGAGCTTGCGGGCGCGCTCGACGGCATCGGCGATAGTCTCGAACGGAGCGATGCGCACGTTGAAGTTAGCGCGAGCAACTGGTGGCAGCACATTGTGCGCGTTGGAGCCTTCGAGTTGCGTGAGCGCATAGGTTGTGCGCAGCATGGCCGAGGTCTCGGGGCTGGCGGTCATGATCTTGGTAACCGCGGGGCGCGTGAGCCACAGGTTGCCAAAGATTGCCTGATACGTCGCGCTGCTACGGGCGCCCAGTTCGGTCAGTGTGGCCTCGACGGCGGGCGTGAGCTGCGGCTTGCCGGGGTTGGCCGAGATGGTCTCGCATACACGGCAGAGAAGACGGCAGGCATCGTTTGCCGCAGGCGTAGAGGCGTGGCCGCCGTCGGCGCGCGCCGTGACGGTAAGGTCGACGTGGCCCTTCTCGGATACGCCTACCATGGCAACGGGTTCGGTGACGCCGAGCGGCGCGTCGGTTGCCACGGCGCCACCCTCATCGAGCACCATATAGGGATGGATGTTGTGCTCGCGAAGCCACTGCACTGCATGGGTTGCAGTGGGCGCGGCGATTTCCTCGCCATCGCTCGAGAAGAACCAGACATCGCGCGGGGGAACGAAGCCCTGATCGATGAGGTGCTCGGCGGCTTCGAGGAAAGCAGAGACGATGCACTTGGTGTCGAGTGAGCCGCGGGCCCAGATTTCGCCGTCGATGATCTCGGCTCCAAAGGGATCATGCTTCCAGTTTTGCCCCTCGACGGGCACGACGTCCTGATGCGCCATCATGACGATGGGGTCCAAGGCGGAATCGGCGCCAGGCCAACGCAGGAGCATGCCAAAATCGTCGACGCGTGTAAGCTCGACGACTTTAAAGAAATGCGGATAAAGTCGCTGAAGCGTGGGAATCCACTGGTTGAAGGGCTCATCGTCGCGCTCGGCGATGTTCTCACGTGAAACGGTGGGGATGCGTAGCAATTCGCAAAAGCGCTCGACGGCTGCCTCGTCTGCCTTGTAGGTGCCTGCATCAAGAGGCGCGCCCTGTGCGACCGATACCGATGCTCCCATGGTGGGACTCCTTTCGTGTTGTATATCGAATACGTCAAGATTATCGTCCGCACCGCGCGTGGGAAACGGCGAAACACGTTGTTCATCTGCGGGCGGCGGGTCGGATAGCCTTAGCCGACGATGACCGTGCCGTCTTCGGCCACGGTGATGGCGTCGCCCGTCGACACGGCATCGAGAAACTCATCGCCCAGGTTGTCAATGGTGGGCATGGGGGTGTCGGTCCATACACCCGAGAGAATCGCGCCAGCGGCGGCAAGGCTGTCAATGGGTTTGGAAAACAGCAGGCATGCGGGTTGGCGACCCATTTTGGTGGCGCAGAAGAGCACCATGCCGCCTGTGGTGGAGCCGATGGTTTGCGGTAGGCACAGGGCGCATCCTGCCAAAGGTTTGCCGTACAAGTCGGGATTGTTTTGGTCAGAACACGTGGCCTTTTTGTCACCAAACATCAGTGCCTTCTGAAACGATGCGAGTGTGTTGAGCCCTCCGTGAGAGACAAGTGCCTTGGCGTGGGCTGTTCCGGGGACAACGACGCGGCCGTGAAAGATTTTTTTCATGAGGAGTCGCCTTCCTATTTGATCGGTTTTCCGGTGGTGACGTAGGCGAGCACCTCGTCGTCGGTGTAGTAGCGCGATGCCGAGTACGTGCGCAACTTGTTGGAGTTGGTGATGATGGGCATGCTGCCGCACAGCGGGTTGTTGGTGTACATAAGCGGGCAGATACTTGAGACAACGGTGCCGGTAGTCGAGAGGCGTCTGTATGCCGCGGTCTTGCGGAAGGCGTCTGCCACGGATGGGGCGGCGGTCAGCACGGTGGGTACTTGCACGCGGCAGTTGCCGGAGGCGCACAGTCCATCGCAGATGGCGTCTGCCCAGTGGGCGAGTTGTGCAGACGAGAGGTGAGGGCAGCCGATGAAGGCCAGCTTGGGGCGCGCGCCCGGGTTCTTCCACATAATGGGGTAGCTTGAGCGGATGCGTTCCAGCTCGGCGTCGTCAATGCGATAGATTTGGGCGTCTGGTGCTATGAGCTGTTCGCCTTGCTCGACGGCTTCGGGCGTGATGCCGTCGACGTGGTAGAGCCCGACAGCGCCGTTCGATGCGCTGGCGGCGCCCATGTCCTTAAGGTAGTCCTGTGTGTCGGGCGTGAGTTCGCGGCCAAGCCAACGGTCGAGGCCTTTAATGTAAGGGACGTCTTCCATCACCTTCATGCCAATGGCGCTGCCAAGCACTTGCGCTTCGGGCTTGCGCTTACAGTCGACTTCGATGATCCAGGTCGCCTTACGGCCCTCGTCGGTGAGCAGGCCGAATTCCGGGACAAAGCCGGCGATTGAGCCGAACATTTCGATGATGCCGGAGTTGCGATTGCAGCGGGCGCCCAACACGGAGTTGGCAAAGACCACGGCGCTGCTTTCTGCCCAGCTTAGGATGTCGCCACGCCGAGGTCGATTGCCAACCTCGGGCTGGTAGCAGGTGCAGGTGAAAGCATCGCTGCCCAATAGACCCATGCTGCGCAGCTGTGCCTCATAATCGCCTTGTTTGGAATACATAATCTTGAACAGCAGCTTTTGCAGCGGGTTGGCCGGGACGGCGGGGTCGAGGGGCCTCGGGTCGACCGAGAATGACTGACCGGACAGGGCACCGTCTTCCAACAGCTCATCCATAAGGTCATAGACTGGACCGAGCATGGAGAGGCCAAAACTTGTGACAAGATGACCGTTTGCGCCGGTCACGGGAACCATGCGCTCGGCACCAAAGCACTCGCCGTACATAACGAGGGTCTTGACCACTTTGGCCATGGCGGGACCCTTGGCGCCGTCGAGCAGGGCTTGTTGTTGGGGGGTCAGGTTCATCTGTGAGCCCATCCTTTCGTGTTAGATATTGGTGCCGAGTCGGTATGCCGCACGGATCGCTTCGAGCACACGGCCGGGTGCAAACCCATCGCCGATGTTATGCAGCTCGTCTGCGACGTGCATCTGCTGCAGCTTGTAGAACAGCGCGTCGTCGGGGTGTCCGCCGCAGGCAATGATTACCAGGTCGCAGGTTAGCTCGAGCGGCTTCCAGTCGTTGCCGATTTTGGGTGCAAGCGGGTTTTCGACGTTCTCGGGCAAGACCGGTGACCACGAGATGTAGGGGTCGGGAACGTTTTTGTGGCAGTTGCGACTCAAGTGGAGACGCGCGCACCTCGATGGGGCTCCAGACTCGCGTTTGCCGCCGACCTCCGCGCGCTCGACGCGTGTCATATTGAGGAGCCGCACATTGCGTCCCCTGAGTGCATGGAGTAGGTGGCCACGATTTGCCGTGCAGGCGCCCTGCATCATGTGAGGCAGCATTTCAATTACGCTGACCTGTGGTATGCCGTGTTCGACGGTGAGCCATTGGGCAACCTCGCAGCCCACGGCCCCTCCGCCAATGATGGCGACGGTTTTGGCGTTGCCAAGCAGCGCGGGTTGGCGCAGTAGCTGCGTTGCCTGCACGGCATGGCCCGATGCTGCGAGCTCCGTAAGGCCGGGGATGGGCGGTGTCGCATTGGAAGTGCCTGTCGCGCACACGATTGCGTCGAAGCCTGCTTTTGCAAGATCTTCGGCGCGTGCTGCCCGTCCAAGTTCGAGTGTCAGATTCCCGTTGGGTTTTTCTGCCTGCTCGCGCACCTGTCGAACAAGATATGATCGGTAGTTATCGAGGTCGAACTTGATCCGGGCGGCGCTGGCGGAGAGGAGTTTTCCTCCAAGTTCATCTTCGGCGTCGATGAGCTTTACGTCGTGGCCACGACGCGCGGCGATTAGCGCACAGACCATCCCGGCGGGTCCGGCTCCTATCACCGCCATGCGTTTGGGTTCTATGGCGGGAGCGGGTGTCTGGGGCATGAGGTATTCAAAGCTGCAGCGTGGATTGACGGCGCACTGCGGGTGGCCCCCTTCGACAAACTCGTTGAGGCATCCTTCCTGGCATCCGATGCAGGGGCGAATATCTGCCACGCGACCGGCGTACGCCTTGTTGGGCCACTCGGGATCCGCAAGCAGCGGGCGTCCGAGCATGATCATATCGGCGTCGCCATTGCGAAGGGCGCGTTCGGCAATGTCGGGGTAGCCCAACTTACCCACTGCGACAACGGGTACGGGAAGGCCGGCATTGGAGCGGATATTGTCGGCGGCAAAGCGCTCCCGAACGGCGCGCGCCACGGGAACGAAGCAGCCTGCGGGCATGCTCGCAGGCGGGTGGGGCATCCACCAGTTGTCATAGCAACCCAGGTCGACGTCAAAGATGTCTACTCCCGCCGCCACGAGCTCTTCCATATAACACAGGGTCTGTTCGACCGTGCGGCCGCCGCGCATACGTCCCAGATAGGTCGAATTCATGACCTGCTCGTCATAGGTTTCCTCGAGTGCAAGCGAAAGGTCGATGCGGTACATGATGGGGTAGTCGGGCCCAACGCGGCGACGGATTTCTTTGACCATATCGAGGCCAAATTGATGCCAATCGGCATAACGTCCGAGCTTGCGATGGTTAAAGGCGGGGTTTCCGAGCTGCTCGATAAGATAGCCTTCGTGCCCGTGCAAATAGACGCCATCGATGCCCATAGCATGGGCATCGGCCGCCGCTTGGCCGATATTGTTTACGATACGGCGCAGCTTTTGGTCCGAGAGGCGCATGCATGGAATGGCGGGGATGTAGTAGTTAGGCAAGAAACTCGCCGAGACCGGAAACTTCTTTTGCGTGATGAGGCATTGCGGGTTGCCCACGCGGCCGAGTCCAGCCGTAAGCTGGACAAAAATGCGCGATCCGAAGGCATGGACACCTTGGGCAAGGTCGCGCCAGCCTGCCATAACGGTTCGGCTTCGATCGATGCGCGGGAAATAGGTGAGCTTGTCCAGCTCGGTGACCGTGGTATCGATGCCGTGGCTTACCGGCACGAGTCCCGTTGTGATGAGGCCGCAGCCGCCTTTGGCGCGGGCGAAAAAGTACTGCAGCATCATGTCACTGGGACGGCCAGTTTCCTCGCACATGTCGATATTGCCCATCGGTGCCATGGCAATGCGGTTTTTGACGGTGAGCTTGTTAATTTTGATGGGAGAGAAGAGCTTGTCAAAAGGATAGAGCTCTTGCGTCATGCGGGATGATCCGCAACCGGAATTTTTGGCGGGCCAGTTGTCGAATGAGTCGACGAGTTGCTGCACCAGTACGTCTTTTCCCAATGAGGTTCCTTTCAGATGTTGACAAGGTAACAAAGCAGTTTACGTCTAAATGTTTAATAGTCAACAACAAAGGCATGAGTTCGGTGAAGGAAAAAAGACTCAATGAGTGTCAGATGGCAAACTATGTTGCGACATTAGCTCCCAGCTAATGAATTTGAGTTCGCTACCTCCTACGATGTGCTGTGTGCCGGCACGGTAGCCGGATCGTGGGAAGGATGCATAATGGCAAAAGAGGGAAAGAAGCCGATCGGCAAGATTGTTCTGGGTGTCATCGTGGTGCTGGTTATCGTCGGTGCCGTGGGCTCTATGGGTGGCAATTCAACCGATTCGTCTGCGAGCGATTCGGCAAAACCTGCCGAGGTGACACAGCAGGCTGAGGAGCAAAAAGAACAACAAGAACCGTATACCATTGCTGACGAGGCTGAAGACACTTCCAATCAGTTTGCCTGTAAGATCACGGGCACGCTGACCAATAATACGGACAAGGAAAAGAGCTACATTCAGATTGAGTATGTTCTGTATGATGCCGATGGCAACCAGGTTGGAACGGCTCTTGCAAACACCAATCATCTGAAGGCGGGCGGCTCCTGGAAGTTCGAGGCGCTGGGTACGGTGTCTCCCGACCAGGTTGCTAGCTGGGAGCGTTCGGACGTAAGCGGTTTCTAGCATGTTGCATGCACTGGGGGAGGTGAGGTCGTATGCCCGATAAAAAGCTGACGGACGAGTTGCTCAATGAGCTCCTCGACGCGCCAAACATCGATGGCTATATCAAAGAACACGACTTTGCCGCCCCGTCGCTTTCGGACTACCTTAAGCAGCTGCTGCAGGAAAAGGGCTTAGAGCGCTCGCGCGTGGTGCGCATGGCCGACCTCAACGAGACCTTTGGTTATCAGATTTTTACCGGCGCGCGCCACCCAAGCCGTAATAAGGTGCTGCAGATTGCCTTTGCGATGGCGTTGACGCTCAAGGAGACCAACCGCGCTCTGACAGCTGCCGGGGTAAGCGTCCTCAACTGTAAGGACCGTCGCGATGCGATTGTCATCTTTTGTATCGATCGCGGCTGCAGCCTGCAAAAGGTCAACGAGGAACTGTATCGCTTTGGCGAGGAGACGGTGAGTTAGCGGCCGATGGCTGAGTTGACTGTTGCCGAAACAACTATGCGAACGAACAGGGCGTGGATACCGTGGGGTGTCCGCGCCCTGCGCTATGATGGACGCCATGGATACTCAGAACCCAACATATTCCGATGATGAGTTAACCGCCGCGCTCGCCGGGCACCTGGCGTCGCTCGAGCGTGATGATAGCTATCGCGTGGAGCGGGCACTCAAGTGCTCGGATGTCGAGACAACCGAGCTTGTGTACTTTGAGGGTTCTGGCGGCGGGTCGCTTGGGCCCTTTGTCCGTAAACGCATCAATGCTTCGGCGCAAATTGGCGGGGCCTATGAGCGCCTGTTTGCGGCTCAGCAGGCCGGACGCCGTTTTGAACACTTACCCCGGATCGTTGACTGCCGCCGCGCGGGCGAGGAACTCGATGTGGTGATGGAATATGTCGAAGGTGAGACGCTAGAGGCGCTCGTGGGGCGTTTGGGCTCGACGCCCGATTATGCTTGCGAGCTGTTTGGCGCCCTTTGCGATGCGGCCGCCGAGCTCCATGCCGGCTTTGCGGCGGTGGGGGAGGCGGCGGCACCGGTGATCCATCGCGATCTTAAGCCTTCGAACATCATTGTGTCGGGTGTGAGATACACGACCGATGCCGGCATGACCTTTTCCTCGTTGGTGATTATTGATTTGGGGATCGCGCGTGTCTGGCGTGACGGTGCCGACGCCGACACCGTCAAGTTTGGCACGCGTTCCTATGCGCCGCCCGAACAGTACGGTTTTGGGCAGACGAGCGTGCGTAGCGATATTTATGCGCTCGGCGCGCTGCTGTTCTTCTGCCTGACGGGGGCTGATCCCAAACCGGGGCGTGCCATGCGCGAGCAATGCGAGGCGCATGGCATTCCCGTCCCGCTGACGGATGTGATTTGCATGGCGATGGCGCTCGATCCCGCCAAACGTTTTGCAAGTGCAAAGGCGTTGGGCAATGCTGCGCGCGCAGCGTACGGCTTGTGCGCCCCTGCGTCGTCGCTTACCACGGCTCCTGCCGCCGCCGTGTCCCGGACCGCGGTGCCGCAAGTGCATCGGGTGCAGCAACCGGTTACCCCTGCGCTTTCACCTTCTACAAGTCAGCATTCGATCATCTCGTCCTCGGCGTCCGAGCCCTTGGCGTCCAAGTGCGTAAGCCTGCTCTCGCGTATCCCCGAGCCCGTGGGGCGCATATGGAACGGATGCGTCTACGCGACAACATTGTTGCTGCTGATGGGCAGCCATTTTGCGGTATTTACGCCGACAGGTGAAAACCGCAACTATCCAACGTGGTTTTTAGCGCTTGAGTATTTCTTTATGGTCGATGGCTTGGTGCTGCTTATTACGTTTGGTATGCTCGACCGCCGCGGGCTTCGGCGTCGCTTTCCCGTGCTCGATCGGTATCGGGGAGGCGCCTTTGTCGAACTATGGCTCAAAGCGCTCGGGTTTATGTTTGCCGTTATGTGCGTTGTCGTCGTTATCGGCAACGCGACGGGCGTCGTCTCCTAGATATACGAAAAAGGGCCCCGTTTGGGGCCCTTTGCAGTTGAGGCTTGCGAGTCTAAATGCGGTTCATCTGGGAAGCAACCTTGTTGTACCAGTCCTGCCACGTAGGCGGGCAGTATTTTTTGGCGGCTGCCGGGGTAAGCGTGGAGCCATAGTTGGCGCCCAGGTAGGCAACGTGGGCAGAGACGCTCTCGCTCCAGCTACCAAAGCTCCGCCAGCCGCCGCCGCGGGCGCTCCAGCCCCAGGCGTTATAGGAGCCGGCACAATAGAGGCCCTTGCTGCTTTCGATGCAGGCGATGGCGGGAGACCAGCGAGGATCGACGCCGGTGTTCCAGGCAGCAACGGCAAAGTTGTAGCCCTGGCCTGCCATGGGGGAGCCGGCAAGGTAGTTGTCGATGCGCCTCGTCCACTCGTTAATGAACGAGTCGTAATCGGAGTTACCGCTGTTCGAGCTGTTTACCGTGGTGTCGATGGTGGTGTTGGCGTTGTTGGCCTGGCTGTTGGAGTTGTTGCCGCTTACGCCCTCGCCCGAGATCTTCTCGGCGGCAGCGGCCTTGTCGGCCTCGAGCTTTGCCAGCTCGGCGGCATTTTCCTGCTCGGCCTTTGCCTGCGCCTCGCTGCGGAGCTGCTGAGCCTGCGCCAGCGCATCCTCGGCATTTTTCTGCTCGCCCTCGAGTTGAGACTTGGCCTGATCGAGCTCGGTTTTGTTCTGCTCGAGCTCAGTTTGCATCTTGTTAAGCTCTTCGATCTCGTCGACGCTCGAGCTCGTAATCTGGTTGGTGTATTTGCAGGTGGTGATAAAGTCACCCAAGCTCTGCGTGTTCACCAGGAAGCTCACGATGGGGCTGGTGCCCTTCTGGTACTTATACAGATCGCGCATGGCAGAACTTGCCTTGGCCTGCTGTTCGGGCAGCTCGGCCTCAATCTTTTCGATGTTCGCCTCATTGGAGTCGATCTGCTTTTGCAGATCCTCGAGCTTGGTGCGGGCGTCGTTGTAGGCGCTCGTAGCGTCCTCGATCTTTTTCTGGGCGGCGGAAAGCTGATCCTGCGTTGCCTGCGAGGCGGCATAGGCCGCGACGGGGGAGAGCATCGGCGTGGCCGTCAGCGCAACGGCGAGCGCGGCGCTCGTGATAATACGAGCCGGCTTCGACGCGATGAGCGCTGCGGTGCGATGGTTCGAATGCTGCATCCAGTCCCTCTGCAATCAATCGTAGGTTATTGGTCGAAGTGTATTCTACTACTGCTTTCGACCTCAACTTGAACCTTAAAGGTATCAAAGGGTCAAGTTAAACTTGAGGCTTTGGCTTTGACCTGCAGTTATAGCGAATTGTTGAGAAACCATAGAGTTCAACTTTAACGTTACGGAACCCTGTTTGTGAAGGTTTTTGGCTGTAAAAGTTGCCCTCACGTGGGGTTTTGCAACTACAGGGTTCCTTCGCGACGAGCCTGCTCCACCTCTTTGAGTGCCTCGGCGGGAGTGAAGGAACAGGTGCCATCGCCGAGCTTGATCACCTGTATGTCGTCACCGATATGGACTTCTCCGCCCTGCAACACGACGCCAAAAATGCCCTCGTGGGGGAAGATGCAATCGCCGGCGAGATAGTAGATGGCACAGCGGGTGTGGCAGACTTTGCCGATCTGGCTGATTTCGACGAGTACTTCGCTGCCGAGCTTGAGCTGCGTGCCCAAGGGGAGTGAGAGCAGGTTGATACCCTGGGTGGTGAAGTTCTCTCCAAAGTCGCCCTCGCGCACATCGAGCCCGCGTGTCCGTGCCGTATTGATGGACTCCGCTGCCAAAAACGAGACTTGGCGGTGCCAATGTCCGGCGTGCGCGTCGGAGGCAAGGCCAAATTGCTCGATGACGGTGTCGTGCCCATCGGCGACGGGTGTTTTGCGCGTTCCCTTGTGCGCCGATGTGTTGATTGAGACGATGCGGGCGGACCCGCTGTAGGCATCGTCTGCCGTGCGCAGAGGAGCGGTCGTTTGTGCACGCTCCGTCAGCTCGCGCCTTGCGGCGTTGAGGATGGGGTTGTCGGTCGGATGGTCTTGGGGCACGCGTGCGCCTTTCGCTCGAGGATATCGATATGTTGAATCCTACAACAACGGTGGGTTCACTGCCGGGTGTCATACACCGGTGAGCGCCGTCCCATCGCTGGATGGTCGCACCGATTGCCATAGATACGGTGGAGCTTTGGGTGCCGGCGGCTCGGCACGCTAAAATAGAACGGTTGCTCAAAGACCGCCCGTTCTGGGGCAGTTCTAGATAGGAAGTTTCCATGGCATTGCAGTTTACAGAGCGCGAGTTTATCCCCGTGCTGCTCGGCGGCGACATCAACGCGTATTCGGTGGCGCGCGCTTTCTACGAGGAGTATCAGGTTAAGAGCCTGGTCTTTGGCAAGTACCAGACCGGCCCCGCGTATCGCAGCCAAATTATCGATTACACGCCCAACGTGAATATCGATACCATGCCGGTCATGATCGAGACCGTTAACGGCGTCGCACAGGCCAATCCTGATAAGAAGATTATTCTCATGGGCTGCGGCGACAACTACGTCGCGCTTGCTGCGCAGGCTCAGGACGCCGGCCAGCTTGCCTCGAACGTCATTGCGCCCTATGCGCCCTACAGCATGCTCGAGCAGTGCCAGAAGAAGGAGATCTTCTACGAGCTGTGCGAGAAGCACGGTGTGCCCTATCCGCACACGTTTACCTTTACCATGGCGATGCTCAACGCTCAGGGCGAGGCTTCCGCCGAGGTGCTCGACCAGATCGACTTCCCCTTCCCGATGATTCTGAAGCCCTCTGACGGCATCATGTGGTGGGAGCACGAGTTCGAGGGCCAAAAGAAGGCCTACGAGATTGCCGATCGCGCCGAGCTGGAGCAGGTCATTCGCGATGTGTACGCCAGCGGCTACACCGACGACCTCATTTTGCAGGACCGCGTGCCCGGCAACGACGAGTACATGCGCGTGCTTACCAGTTATTCCGACCGCAACGGCAAGGTTCGCATGATGTGCCTGGGTCACGTGCTGCTCGAGGAGCATCAGCCCCATGGTGTCGGCAACCACGCCTGCATCATCACTGAGCCCAACGACGAGCTCATGGGTGGCGTGCGCAAGCTGCTTGAGGACCTTAAGTTTACGGGCTTCTCCAACTTCGACGTCAAATACGACGAGCGCGATGGCTCGTTTAAGTTCTTCGACTTCAACACGCGTCAGGGCCGCAGTAATTACTATGTCACCAATAGCGGCTTTAACGTTGCTAAATACGTGGTGGATGAGTACGTCTATAACCGCCCGTTTGAGCCGGAATTTGTTACGGCGCAGGACGAGGCTCTGTGGATGGTTGTTCCCATGGGCGTCCTTGACAAGTATGTCAAGGACCCCGAGCTGCGTGCGAAGGCACATCGCCTGGCCAAGGAGGGCAAGGCTGCCGATCCTTCGTTTATGAAGGGTGATTTTGTCTTTAACCGCTGGTTGCGCATGTGGCACACCAAGTTGCGTCACTTTAAGCTGTTCAAGACGTATTACAAGTAGATGAGCGCGGCGCCCGCCCGGTTTGCATCGGACGGGCGCGGGTATGATGCGAGCAATTGTGTGGGCGTCACCAAGGAGGCGGCGATGGAAAAGCTGGGAGTTATCGGCGGCATGGGCGCCGAGGCCACGTCGTATTACTACGACCAGGTTGTGCGTCATACGGCTGCTACCTGTGATCAGGAACATATCGACATGGTGGTACTTTCCAAGTCGACCATGCCCGACCGTACGCTGGCCATCAAGACCGGCGAGCATGCCGAGTTGCTGGCGACCATGAAGGAGTGCGCTCAGGCACTCGAGACGCTGGGCTGCACGCACATTGCCATTCCCTGCAACACGTCGCACTACTTCTACGATCAGATTCAGTCGTTTACCAAGGTGCCGATTATCCACATGCCGCGTGAGTCGGTGCGCTATGCCCTGGCGGGCGCGGTGATGGGGGAGTGCGAGTTCGATCCCAACCTGAGCATGCCGTCCGAGCCGGTGCGCAAGATCGGCATCATGGGCACCGATGGCACCGTGGGTGCCGGCGTCTATGGGCGCGAGTGCGAGGCTGCGGGCGTCGAGGTCGTCTATCCCAGCGAGAAGCGCCAGGCCGATGTAATGTCGCTGATTTACGACGACGTGAAGGCGGGACGCGAACCCGATATGGACAAGTTTGACCGAGTGATGTGGGAGTTTGCCCGCAGCGGCTGCGATCGCGTCATCCTGGCCTGTACAGAGCTCTCTGTGCTGCAGAAGTACCGCGAGATGCCCGAGATTACTCTTGACGCCATGGACGTCCTGGTGCGCGAATCCATCATCCGCAGCGGCGCCCTCTACCGTCTATAACTTTCGACCTGCCAAAAGGGACAGGTTTGTTTTGGTAGGTTTTATCTGGGAAAACAGTAAGGCCTCGGCTCGTTAGGTGCGAGCCGAGGCCTTTTGCATTTGCCGGTTGCTGGTGGCGATGGGTTAGAACAGGAATCCGAGGACGATAAGAGCGATGCTGATGATAAGTATGGCAATGTCCGGGCTCTTGATGGGGTAGCGCTTGTACGAGCTCGCGCGCGTACGCAGGTAGAAGCCGCGCTGCTCGGCCGCCAAGGCGGTGGCATCGGTCTTGCTCACGGAGCTCACCAGCAGTGGCACGCAGAGCGGTAGCATGAGCTGGATCTTCTTGAGGGGGTTCTTGGTGTCGTACTCAACGCCGCGCGCGGTCTGCGCCTCCATGATGGCGTTCATCTCCTGGCTAAAGACCGGTACAAAGCGCAGCGCCGTGGTAAACGTGAACGCATAGCGGTACGGCACGTGCAGCACCTCCACGCAAGCGTTAGCGAGATCGCCGAGCTGCGTGATGGTGAGCATGAGGATGAGCGGCAGTGCCACGCCGAGCAGGCGAAGCGCCGCCTTGGTGCCGGTGATAAGACCATCTGTGGTAATCCAGGCAAAGATGGGGGCTCCGGTGCGGATAAAGGCGGTCTGCAGGACCAGCATGATTAGTGAGAGCGGCACCATGAGCCTGACGAGCGAGACGAGGCCTGCGGTCGATTTGGCGTAGATGCCCAAGATAAAAGTCAGCACAAGCAGGGCGATCAGGAGCACATAAGTATCGCCGAGGAAGGTCGCCAAGATAATAGCCGCGGCCAGGGCTAGCTTGGTCACGGGGTTCAGCCGGTGCAGCAGTGAGTCTCCGGGCACGTAGTCGATCACGTTAGTCATGGTTGAGCATCTCCTTTACCAGGTCGACCAGATCGGAGACCTGACTGATTCCGGCGAATCGGGGCGAAACGTCGCGCGCGAGTTCTTTGGACAGGACCACAACCTGCGGTGGCTCCACGTAGGCGGCGCGCATGAGGGCATCGTCGGCAAAGATCCGGTTCGCGTCGCCGCGCTCGAGGATGCGCCCGTCAGCCATGACTACCAGGCGCTGGGCAAAGTCCGAGACGACCTCCATGTCGTGGCACACCATGATCACGGCGCAGCCGCGCTCGGCCATCTCGCTCACCGTCTCCATCACGGTCATACACTCGCGGTAATCGAGGCCGCTCGTGGGCTCATCGAGCAGAACCACCTGTGGGTCGAGCACAACCACGGACGCTAGGGCGACCATCTGTCGCTGTCCGCGCGAAAGCGAGAACGGCGATTCGTCCAAGGGGAGCCCAAAGCGCTCCGCCGCCACCCGTGCGCGCTGGCGGGCCTCGTCGGTGCCGACACCGTGCAGTTCAAGACCAAAGGCAATCTCGTCGAGTACGGTGTCGCGGCAGAGCTGGCGGTCGGGGTTCTGGAACAGCGTCGCGCATTTTGCAGCGATCGCGCTGGTGGGAACGTCGGCGGTGTTCATCCCCGCCATACGCACGGTTCCCGACGCTGGATGAAGAAGGCCGTTCATCAGCTTGGTGAGCGTGGTCTTGCCAGCGCCGTTCTGGCCGATGACGCCCACGAGCTCGCCGGGATAGACGCACATATTGAGGTCGCTGACCGAGGCACCGCCATGGGGGTAGGCAAAGGCCACATCGGTGAGCTCAACTACTGGCTCCTGATTGGCGCCGCGGGGGACCGCCGGGATATGGGGAGAGGTCTCGGGCATATCGGCGGGCGCATCCTTGCTCGTTGCATCCGCAAGTAAGGATGAGATTAGCTGGTGCGCTTCGGAAACATTGAGGCAGGGTGCCTGATCGCTCGGTAACAGACCCGCTTCTGCCAGGCTGTTGGCGATGCGCGCGACGCGGGGACTGTCGACACCCATCTGGCGCAGCTCGCTCGCGTGGGCAAAGACCTGGTGGGGTTCGCCGTCAAACGCGAGCTTGCCGTCTGCCATGACGAGTATGCGGCTGCAGTATTTCGACAACAGCGCGATCTTCTGCTCGATGACAACCACGGTGATGCCGTGCTCGCGGTTGATTTGGCGCAGCGTGTCAAAAACGAGTGTGGAGCTTGCCGGGTCGAGCGCTGCCGTGGGCTCGTCGAGCACGAGCACGTCGGGCGCCATGGCGATGATCGCCGCGATTGCGACTTTCTGCTTCTGCCCGCCCGAGAGCGTGGCAATCTCGCGGTGGCGCAGGTCGCTAATGCCGACGGTCGCCAACGTCTGGCTGATGCGCTCCTCGATCTGATCGTGCGGTATGTCAAAGTTCTCGAGGCCAAAGAGCATCTCGTCTTCAACAATGGGTGCAACCATCTGGGCATCGATGTCCTGCAGCACGCTTCCCACCACGCGCGAAATATCCGTGAGGGTGATCTCGCAGGTGTCGCGGTTATCGACGAGCGTGGCTCCAAAGAGCTTGCCGGTGTAATGGTGGGGGATGGCTCCGCTCATAACGGCGGCAAGCGTCGATTTGCCAGCGCCTGAGGGGCCGATGACGCCCACAAACTCACCCTTTTCGATGGTGAGTGAGACGTGATCGAGGGCATTCTGCGCCTCGTGACCATAGGCAAATGAGACGTCATCGAGCTTGATGATGGTATTGCTGGAGCTCATGGGGGCCTTTCTATCGTAAAAGAGCGCCGGTCGCAAAACGACCGGCGGTCTACATGGTAGCAAGTATTACTACTTGGTGAAGACCCTCTTGAGCGGAATGCTGAGGGCCTGGACCAAGATGGCGAGCAGGACGAACGACTTGATGTCGTTGGGTTCTAGAGTGTTATGAGCAGAGTTGTTGTAGAGGTGCCTGCGTATGGCTTGTCGGCTACTTAGTCGTTGAGCTTGAGGGCCTTCTTGATGGGGATGAAGAGGGCGGTCACGATAATGGCGTTAGCAACACCGGTGGCGGCGACGACAGGAGCCATGACGCCCATGAAAGCCGGGTTGTTCATGACGCCAAAGGAGAAGATCGCGGCGTAGATCATGCCGGAGATGAAGGTGACAACAAAGGTGCCGACGAGCGGGAGCAGGCCCTTGGCCTTGGAGTCGGCGAGCACAGAGACGAGCAGAGCCATGACCATTGCGGCGACGGGCTCAGCGATCAGGTCGGGGCCCTTGACGGAGGCAGTGATTTGGATCACCACGCCGGCGAGGAGGCCGATAATCGCGGACTGGCCGATGTTGGGCTTGACGATGAGAATCTCGAGGCAGAAGGCTGCGATGATAAACTCGGGCGAGAGGAAGCCTCCGGTGAGACCGCTAAAGAACTTGGAGACGGTCATGTTGAGGACGAAACCGGCGGCGAGGAGGATGGCGTAGAGCGTGAGTGCCTTGAGGTCGAGTTTGCCGCGATCGGCGGTCTGGACGGTGCGGGGCTGGGCGGTGGTGGTGTTCTGAGACATGGTGAAAATCCTTTCGGAGGGGAAGTGCAAGAGAAGAAAGCGGAGGCGCGTGATGCGAATACGATCGGGCTCGAGATAGAAAAAGGCCCCCGGTCGAAACCGGAGGCCTTCCAATCACCTAGAGCGAAAAACAGGCGTGAGGGACTCACTGTCGACCGATCGTATTCGCATCACGCCACCACCAGTTGTTGAGGGACATCATCGTGTTCTTCATGTTGGTGGCTCCTTTCGTGATGCCATGGCGCGGTCGCACCTAGCTGCTGTTGCGTTGCACTATAGCACAGCAAAGTGTTTGCAGGAAATCTTTTTTTGAAAAGATTTCGGCGGTGTTTCTCGCCGGTCAGATAACGGGCTAGGAGGGTAAGACCGTTCGTGCGGTCTTGCCCTCCCTTAGAGCCCTGAGGGTCTTAGGCCTTCTTGCGACGATAGAGCACGAAGCCGCAGACACCGATGACGACGACGGCGCCAACGGCCATGGCGGCCATGTTGTTGCCCTCGGACTTCTCCTCGGTGGCCTCTTCCTTCTCGGCCTCGGGCTCGGCTACGTCCTCATCGGAGAGCGCCTCGTCGGCATAGGTGATGGACTCGACCAGGCAGTCGTTGTCGGCGTCGTAGTCACTCGGGACGAACTCCTCGGAGAAGTCGCCCTTCTTGAGGTAGTCGCGCATCTCCTCGAGCATGGCCTTGCACTTGACGTAGGTGTTCTTGGTGGCAGCCTTGCCGGCCTTGTTGGCCAGGGCGGTGCGGGCCTCGGTGCCCTCAGCGGCCTGCATGGCCTCGTCGACGGTCAGGTTCTGCTCGATGAGTTCCTTCTGCAGGGCGTCGAGATAGGCGCGGACGCCGGTAGCGCAGTGGTCACGGTTCTCATAGGCGAGCGTATTGATGTCCATGAGGACGTAATTGATTGAGTTCTTGGGCTCCTCGTTGTTCACGACGTCTTCCTCTTCGCAGTGGTCGAAGGAGACATCCTGATCGCTAAAGTAGGGGCTGACCTCGGTAAGTAGCGCGGAGTAGAGGGGGATAGCGACGGAGAACTCGGCGTTGGAGAGCATCTCCCACTGGATGGTCGCGATTTCGGGATCCATGCCCTGACGGATTTGGAAGGTATGGATCTCGGTGTTGCGGTTGGAGCCGATGGCGTAGGCGCCGTCGGTGTTGGCGTTGAGGCCGGCGACATTCTCGCCGCGAGCGGCGAAGCTGCGGATTATCTCAAAGGTGTTCCAGTTGGACTTGCCGGGCGTAAAGAACAGCGGCTGCAGCTCGTGCACCAGGGCGCCGGTCGTGGCGCGAGCGTCTTCACGCTCGTCCTTGACGATCTCGTAGTCGGTGCCCTCGGCAAGCGGAGCCATGAAGTAATCGCGGCCCTGGATATAGCGAGACCATTGGTGCATACCGGCCTCGCTAATCTCCTCGCCGTAGGTCTTGGCGACGTCGAACTTGCCGTCGGTGTACTCGGCAAAGCCTTTCTCCTTAGGCATGGACTCGATGCCCTCGGAGTGGAGACAGTTCTCGGTGTCGTCGAGGTCGACGTCATAGGTGAGGTTGCCGATGTTGGGGTTGAGCGAGGCGATGTTATCGGCGAGCTTCATGGCAATCCACTGATGGCCGGAAAGCGCGGCAAACAGCCAAGTCTCGGTGCTGTCGGCGATGATGATCTGGTCATTGGAACAGACGCCCTGCTCGTCGATCAGGCTGCCGATGAGCTCGACGCCCTCGCGGGCCGTGGCACTCTCGCCTAGAATGACGCTAGCGTAGTTGTACTCGCCGATGCCGGTCTCCTCGGTGATGGGGTCGGCCTCTTCGGCCTTCTCGTTATAGGAGGTGCTTAACGTGGCAGAGCAGGAGACGCCCTTCTCGTTGATGCCTGCCTCGGAATATGCGTCGTAGCGATCTTCCCACTGCGAGGGGTTGTCGCGAACGAAGGTGTAGCGGTAGGTTGTGCCCTTGGACTTGTACTCAAAACCGGACTCGACCGAGGTGTACTTGCTGCCGTCCTTGTGTGCGGGCTCAATGCCAAAGTGCTTAACATAGCGCGGACCGAAGTCCTCGGAACGGCCGTAGTATGTGTTGCCGTCTGCCGTGAGCTTGCTACCCATGTAGATCTGGGTGCAGGCGAGTGCCGAAGTCGGCATGGCCATGATGGCCGCTGCTCCAAACGCAAGGCCGCAGCCGAGCTTTTTGAGCGTGTTGACAGGATGAGTAAACCTCATAATCCCTCCCAACCGTTGAAACCCCGCGGAACTGTGCAGGATTTCAGCTAATAAATACATCTATTAGCCTATCGGAAGTCTAAAGAGTATTCATCTAATTCGATGAAATACTCGATGAGCGTCCTAAAATATGCGATGAGCGGATAATAATACTCATTATGTAGCTTTACTTAAATAAAGACACCCTGCAATTACTGTACCTGAATAAAGCGCCTTGCACGGGGCGTAAAGAAAAATCCCCCGCTGTTTGGCAAATGCATAAACAACGGGGGAGACGATAATTGGATGAATATCATACCAATGTGGAATTACTTCTTCCGGCGGTGGATAACGTTAATCGCATAGCCAACGAGCATGGCCAGAACGATGATGATAAAGCCAATCAGGGGATTGTCGTTCATGGGGTCCTCCTATTTTCCGAGCGGTGAAAATTCGTCGACGATGAGGTCGAGGCATTGCGGAAGCGCGCGGGCTCCAAAGACGCCCGAGTTGCTGGAGATGATTTCGCCATCGAACTGCATGCCCAGCGACGGGGTACAGGTGATCTTGGCTTCTTTGGTCTGGATGATCTTGAACTGCGGGCGGCCGAGCACCTTGCCGGCGGGGTCGAGTGCGGCGGTGATCACGGTCGGGAGCAGCTGCACGGTTTTGACGGGCTCGATGACCGCGATGTCGACCATGCCGTCGTTCATGCGACAGTCGGGGAACAGGTTGATGTCGTTTTGGATGACCGAGGTGTTGCCTGCCATGCAGCAGATGCCATCGAGCTCCTCGACAATGCCGTCATGCTCAATCGTAAAGTGCGCCACCGTGGGGTTGGGCGTGGCGAGCGCGGATAGGAAGTAGGCGATCTCGCCGATGTCGTTTTTGGTGGGGGCGGCCTTCATCATGATCTCGGCGTCGTAGCCCGAGCCGGCGATGATGATGAAGCCGTGGCGCTTTTCGTTGCCGTTCTCGTCGAGCCAAAAGAGCTCACCCATATCCGCCTTGACGGTGCGGCCATCGCGGCAGGCCTTGGCGAGCGCCGCGGCCTCAGGGGCATTGCCGATGTTGTTGAAGAACAGGCAGGCCGTGCCGGAGGGGAAAACGAGCGTGGGGACGCCGCATCCGCGCATCTGGTCGAGCACGTTGGAGACGGTGCCGTCGCCGCCCGAAATTACCACGCGATCGAACTCGCGCACATCCGCCACGGCGTCCTCGGGCTCCATGCCATCGCCGATAAAGCGCATCACGACTTCGTCGCCGCCCTGTGCAAGGGCGTGCGTGAATGCGAAGATTTCATCTGAGCTGGGGCCCGATGCCGGGTTGTGGATGATAAGGCAGCGCATACTTACGTTCCCGTTCTGTGACTAACCGAGTATAGTTGTAGAGCAATGCCGATATCCTACCCGTGTTTTTCGGGCCTAACCTTATTCGATGGGTTGATATGTACATTTCCACACATCAGGCTCTACTCGACTTTTGCCAGCGCGCCCGTGAGTTTGACGCGATTGCCGTCGATACCGAATTTTTGCGCGAGCGCACGTTCCATCCGCGTCTGTGCCTGGTTCAGATTGCCACCCCTGCCGAGAGCGTCGCGGTCGATCCTCTGGTGATCGACGACCTATCACCGCTGGCCGAGCTTATGGCCGACGAGAGCGTGACCAAGGTCTTCCACGCCTGCTCGCAGGATATGGAGGTCATGCTCCACACCGTGGGCGCGCTGCCGCGTCCGATTTTTGACACGCAGGTCGCCGCCGCCTTTTTGGGCGAGCGCCAGCAGATTTCCTACGGTGCGCTCGTGCAGACGTTTTGCGGCGTTTCGTTGCCTAAGACCGAGTCGCTGACCGACTGGTCGCGTCGCCCGCTGACCGATAAGCAGATTGAGTACGCGATCGATGACGTCAAGTATCTGATCGTTGCCTATACCGAGATGATGAGCCGCCTGCGCGAGCTGGGCCGTGTTGACTGGGTACTCGATGAACTGCGCCCGCTGGCCGATGAGTCGCACTACCGCGCCGACCGCCACGAAGCATTCCGCAAGGTCAAGCGCATCAACTCGTGCAGCCGCCATCAGCTGGGCATTGCGCGCGAGCTTGCCGCCTGGCGTGAGGACCGCGCTGAGCGGCGCAACATCCCGCGCAAGTGGGTTATGTCCGACGATACGCTGCTGGCTCTGGTTAAGCGCAATCCCGTGCGTGTTGAGGAGTTCCGTAGCATCCGCGGCACCGACCAGCTGGGGGAGCGCGACGTGGACGGCGCACTCATGGCCATCAAGCGCGGTGCGAGCTGTCCGCACGATCGCCTGCCGCTCTTGGTGCGCGGACATCGTCAGATTTCGCCGGAGCTGGAGAGCGTGACTGACCTTATGTATGCGCTTATCCGCCTGGTTGCCGAGCGCTCGGGCGTTGCGACCTCGGTCATTGCCTCGCGCGATGACCTGGCCGACTACATTGAGCATCCCGAGCAGAGCCGCCTGCGCGAAGGTTGGCGCTTTGAGCTTGTGGGCTCGCGCTTGGACGATCTGCTCTCGGGCAATATGGGACTCACCGTGAAGGACGGCAAAATCGAGCTCCTGTAGGGAAGCCTAGCCGCTTGAGTGGGTAGAATGCCTCCAACGTGTAACTCGATTCGGAGGAATTCGTATGCCCTATTACTATGGATACGGCTTTGGCATCGACCCGCTGTACCTGCTGGTTGTTCTTGTTTGTACGGTGCTCGGTCTTGCCGCGCAGAGCTATATCAACTCGACGTACAAAACCTGGTCCAAGGTCCGCTCGGACGGCGACACGGGCGCTACGGTCGCGCGCCGCATGCTCGACGCTAACGGTTGCAGTGCCGTGGGTATCAAGGGTGTCGCCGGTGAGCTCACCGACCATTACAACCCACAGGATAACAACCTGTATCTCTCGGAAGCCAACCGCTCGGGCGGATCGGTCGCAAGCGTTGCCGTGGCCTGCCACGAGGCGGGCCATGCCGCCCAGCGTCAAAGTGGTTATGCCATGATGAAGGTACGCACCGCCTTGGTCCCGGTCGTCAACTTTACCCAGAATACCTGGACGATCGTGCTGCTCATGGGTCTGTTTATGAACATTGCCGGACTCACAACCCTCGCGTTGATCTTCTTCTCGTTTAGCGTGCTGTTCCAGTTGGTTACGCTGCCGGTCGAGATTGATGCCAGTCGCCGCGCCGTGGCGTATATCGAGCAGTCGGGTATGAGTTCCAAGCAGGTCAACGGTGCCAAGAAGGTGCTGACGGCAGCCGCGCTCACCTACGTGGCGGCGGCGCTCACCTCGATCATTCAGCTGCTCTACCTGATGGCTCGCTACAACAGAAACTCCAACCGATAACAAATTGACTTGACAGGCGCCGCGGAGATTTGTGTCCCTGCGGCGCTGTACTATGTGTTGGACTTGAATTTGCGCAGGGCCGGAGCCCTTGTGCACGATGACGAAAGGAGGCTGCGTGGCAGGCTGGAATCTGACCGGCAATGCCGTTTCCGCCGAGTTCGACGGTTCGGACGAGCAGGAGCGCAAAGAGCTCAGCGTGAGCCAGGCGGTGGAGATCGCCGCTGGTGCGCTCGATGCTATTCCGCAGCTGAGCGTCCTGGGCGAGGTCACGGGCTTCCGTGGCCCCAATGCCCGAAGCGGTCACTGCTACTTCCAGATTAAGGATGATTCGGCCGCCGTTGACTGCATCATCTGGAAGGGCGCCTATCTCAAGCGCACCTTCGATTTGCGCGACGGTATGCAGGTGAGCTTTAAGGGCAGCTTCAATCTCTACAAGCCTACGGGTCGCATGAGCTTTGTCGCCCGCTCGTTCTCGCTGGCGGGGGAGGGCTTGCTGCGCCAGCAGGTGGCTCAGTTGGCCGAAAAGCTACGCCGCGAGGGCCTGATGGACGAAGCGCGCAAGCGCCGCATCCCGGTGTTCTGCTCGCGCGTGGCGGTCGTCACCTCGCTTTCGGGTGCCGTAATCGACGACGTCAAGCGTACGCTGCGCCGCCGCAACCCGCTCGTTGAGCTCGTCTGCGTGGGTGCCAAGGTTCAAGGCGAGGGCGCGCCGGCCGAGCTCATTGAGGGCTTGCGCCGCGCCGCTTCCATTATGCCGGCGCCCGACTGTGTTTTGCTGGTGCGCGGCGGCGGCTCCTTTGAGGACCTCATGACCTTTAACGACGAGGAGCTTGCCCGCGCGGTGGCGGCTTGTCCTGTGCCCGTGGTGACCGGCATTGGCCATGAGCCCGATACCTCGATCTGCGACATGGTGAGCGACCGCCGCGCCTCCACGCCCACGGCGGCGGCAGAATCGGTGGCGCCGGCTATGACGGAGTTGGCCGATGTGCTCGAGGCACGCCATCAGCGTCTGGGTGCCGCGATGGCATCGATGATTGGGTCGAATCAGGTTGATCTGGAGATGCTCGATCAGCGCGGTCGTCGTGCCTGGGACACCTATACGGCTCGTCTGGGTGACGCGCTCGATGCAGCCGCGTGCCGACCGTGCCTTAACGACCCAACGTTTATGGTCGAGCGTCGCGAGTCTGAGCTTGCCCTGACGGCCGATCGTCTGTCCGGCGCCATAGTACGCTCAGTCGGGACATTCCGCTCCAACTTTGAGCGCCTGCCTGAGCGTCTGGTTGCAAGCACCTCGGGACTCGATGGCAAGCGCCATGCGATCACGCTTGCGAGTTCCCGCCTAGAGCATCAGGGGCGCACGATGCTCAGCAAGCCAGCGTCCGACCTGGGCCGTGCAGCGGCTTCGCTCGATGCCCTGTCGCCGCTCAAGGTGCTTGCCCGTGGCTATTCCATCGCGTACAGCGATGATGGGGTGGCAACGAGCGCCAAGACCTTTAAGCCCGGCGACGCCATCCGCGTGCGCATGGCAGACGGCAACGTGGCGGCAACGGTCGATACGGTCGAGTAAACCGCGTTTCATAGCGATAAACCTTTAGGAAAGGAAACAGATATGGCAGAGAAGACCCCGGTCGAGCAGCTTACGTACAAGCAGGCCTCGCAGGAGCTGGAGCTCATCATCCGTAGCTTGGAGTCGGGCGATATGGAGCTCGAGGAGTCGCTCGAGAGCTATACCCGCGGCGTCGAGCTCCTCAAGAGTCTGCGTACTCGCTTGTCCGATGCCGAGCAGAAGGTCTCGGTGCTCCTTAAGGATGTCGACGGCAACGACGTGCTCGCCGACGGCGAAGCCGCCAACACCGATGACAACCTCTCGTTCTAACCATCCCGACCAAATATAATTACCTTGGTCTGCGAGAAAGGAACCAACCATGTGTGATTGCATCTTCTGCAAAATTGCCAACCACGAGATCCCCTCGACCGTTGTCTACGAGGACGACCAGGTCATCGCCTTCGACGACCTCAACCCCCAGGCGCCGGTCCACACGCTCGTGATCCCCAAGAAGCACTACAGCGACATCGCCGACAACGTACCTGCCGAGACCATGGGCGCCATGGTTCACGCCATCCAGGAGGTCGCTAAGGCCAAGGGTCTGGAGGACGGTTTCCGCGTCATCTCCAACAAGGGCGTCAACGCCGGCCAGACCGTCATGCACTTCCACATGCACGTCCTCGGCGGCAAGAATCTGGGCGAGAACCTCATCTGAGGACGCGTAGCCCGTCGACTTGGCTGCCTTTGGAGTAATCTATGCAGCTTTCTCAACTCGAATACCTTCAAGCGGTAGCGAACTATGGCGGCGTGCGCAAAGCAGCTCGCGCCGTTCATGTGAGTCCGCAGGCCGTTTCGTCGGCAATCAAAAAGTTGGAATCTGAGTTTCAGATTGTTTTGCTCGACCGATCGGCGGGGGAGGCCGTTTTGTCTCCGGCGGGCAGAGAATTTGCTCGTCGTGCACGCGTGATTCTGGCACAAGTCGACGATCTCAAAAAGTACGCTCAATCGAGGGACGACGGCGTCTCGCCCGACGGCCACTTTCGTCTTTACGCCCCCTGCCTTCATGGGCGGGGGCGCCTTTTTGCCGAAAACTGGTACGACTCGTTTGAACGCTCGCACCCTCAGATTCACCTTGATGTGTGGCATCAGCCAACGGCTACATGCTTTGAATCACTTGTGCTTGGCATTTCGGATGCGGCCATCTCATTTGAGGAGCCAAGGGACAGTGTCCTTTCTTCGAAATACTTGGGTGAAAAGGAGCTCAAGGTTCTTTCGTGCCCAGCGGGTCATCAATCTGTGGGCGCTATGACCGTTCGTGAGTTACTGGGCGGCAGGCTCGCTGTTCCCATTAATTTGTCACCCTGTCTCAATGCAATCAATCAATGCCCCGAAGCTCAGCTGGTTAATTTCCGTTTCCGCGATGTCGAATACGGAAACAGGGCGCAGACTGAGTTTCTTCAAGCCGGGGGATTGATATTGAGTCTTTCTGGCTCTTCTCTCGCATCAGATGTATTGGAAGTGAGCGAGTGCTCCATTGAAGGTTCGCGTGACGTAGCCTTGCCCATCTACTTTTGCTATCGACAAAATGCCTGGACCGATCGACACCAGACGGTATTTCTTCACCTATTGCGTCATCTTGCTTCGTGAAATTAATTGGCTTTGAGACGTCAAGTGATTATTGACGCCTTGCAACACATAGCTGACAGCTTTGCCCTCATGCTTTTCCAAGATTCCGATTTAGATTGCTGACTCTTGGAGGGCGAAGCATGAAAAACCATACGGTTTTGCTTTATATGACGTTCGTTTTTCTGTCGAACTTCAGCACCATTTTGTATTTTTTGACGGTTTACCTTGAATTCGTCGGATTCTCGATGGTAGCGATTTCTAGCATGATGATTGCATATCAAGTGAGCAAGTTCATTCTTGAGGTTCCTACTGGTTATATTGCTGACAGGTTTGGACGAAAGGTGAGCGGCCTCGTTGGCATTGTGGGAATGCTTGGGTACTACGTCGCCCTGCTTCTCGTCCGATCTCCTCTGCTTTTAATCGGTACGTTCGCTCTCAAGGGTTTTGCCGCTGCATGTGTGAGCGGATCCATAGAAGCGATTTACATTGACAGCGTCTCTCAGGACCAGCTCATAAGACTAAATGTCGTTGAGCGATTTGTTTTCTATGCCTCTTATGCCATCTCCGCTTGTGTGGGCGGTTTCATTTCGTCCGTCGGTGCATACCTCATTGGTCTTTCGGCAGATATCATCGCAATGGTTTTGACGTTGGTTGTCGTTGTCTGCATTCCTGAGATGCGAAGAGGGGGCGCTGCGGGGGCACCTGAGCGTGGAATGAGCCCGAAGATGATCGGTGCCGCTATTGCGTGTAATGGCATTCTTCGTTCAGCGTTCATCATGGACTGTTCTCAGGCATTTGCTTTTGTCGCCCTGGAAGACTTTTTCTCACTGTTGCTTGCAGGCCGCGGAATGAATGCCGTCGCTTCGGGCGTGACCATTGCGGTCCAGCTCCTTGTCTCGGCCTCCATGGGGCTTATTGTGCCCAGCGTGATTGCTCATGTCGACAAGGGCTGTTTTGCGCGTATTTGCGGCATCGTGCGCCTTTTCCTGACTGCTCTGTTTTTGATCCCCCTTACTCCGGCTAATTTGCTGCCCGTGCTCTATGTGCTGCAGACGGTTGCGTACTCGTTGTTTGCCCCAATCAAATACTCAGTTTTCCAAAATGCTGCCGATTCATCGATGCGCTGTTCACTGATTTCGGTTCAAAGTCAGATGGTGGCGGTGGGTGTTGTTCTTTTCTATCTGCTCAACTCTGTGCTGGGTAGCGTTGCGGGCATTCGAGTCGTATTGCTTGTTGCGCTCGAGATTTCTTCCCTGGTGTATATCCCCGCGCTATTTTGTCTTACAAGTCAGAGGCCATGAGTATTTAGGCACCGATAACTTATATATCAACGCAATAAACCCGAGCGCGAGGGCGTTTGGGTTTATTATTGAAGCGTATGTAACCTGGCGGCGCCACACCGCCTGTTAGTAGGGAGACACATGAACGTTCTGGTCGTCAACGCAGGATCTTCGACCCTTAAGTATCAGGTCATCGATACCAAGTCCCACAAGGTGTCTGCAAAGGGCTCCTGCGAGCGCGTCTGCTTTAGCGGCGGTACTTTCACCCACGCTGCCAACGGTTCCAAGAAGGTGACCGAGAACATCGAGTTCCCCGACCACAAGGTCGCCATCGAGGTCGTCCTGAAGGACCTCGAGGCTAACGGCGTCAAGATCGAGGGCATCGGCCATCGCATCGTTCAGGGCGGTTGGTACTTTGGCGATTCCTCCCTCGTCGACGAGGACGTTCTCGCCAAGATCCGCGAGGTTGCCCCGCTCGCCCCGCTGCACAACAACCCCGAGGCCAACGTTATCGAGTACTGCCTGGAGCAGTATCCCGACCTGCCCAACGTCACGGTCTATGACACCGCTTTCCACTTCAACATGCCCGAGGTCGCCAAGACTTACGCCCTGCCCAAGGATGTTTGCGACAAGCTGCACATCCGTAAGTACGGCGCCCACGGCACCAGCTACCGTTACATTTCCAAGAAGGTCGCCGAGATGACCAACGGCGAGGCCCGCAAGGTCGTCGTGTGCCACATCGGCTCCGGTGCCTCCCTGTGCGCCATCGAGGACGGTAAGTGCATGGACACCACCATGGGCCTCACCCCGCTCGACGGCGTCATGATGGGCACCCGCTGCGGCTCTATCGACCCGGCTACCGTGTGCTACCTGCAGCGCGAGGGCGGCTACACCTTCGACGAGGTCGACGAGATGATGAACAAGAAGTCCGGCCTTTTGGCTGTGACCGGCGGCAAGACCAACGACTGCCGCAACGTCGAGGAGCTCGCCGCCGCTGGTGACCCCGAGGCTCAGCTCGCCTTCGACATGTTTGTCTACAAGATTGCCGCCAAGGCTGCCGAGATGGCCACTTCCATGTGCGGTATGGACACCCTGGTCTTTACCGCCGGCATCGGCGAGCACGCTCCGGCTGTCCGCGCTGGCGTGGCCGACCGTCTGGCCTTTATGGGCGTCAAGATGGATCACGCCCGCAACGCCCTGCGTGGCGACGGCGCTTGGTGCCTGTCCGCCAAGGATTCCAAGGTCAAGATTTTCGTCATCCCCACGGACGAAGAGTTCATGATCGCTTCCGACGTCGAGCGCATCGTCAACGGCAAGTAATTGCAAGAGGGGAGGGGCTGGACGACCGAGCGCCGTTCGGCCCCTCTTTTGCGCTCGTTGGGCGATATGCCTGATAGCTATTTATCAAAGTGTGATAACTTCTTATTAAAATGCGGCCGCTTTAAGGGGCCTGCGCCGACCGTATCGCACTGCAAAGGAGTCTCATGAACGTACTTGTTGTCAACGCCGGTAGCTCAAGCCTTAAATATCAGCTTTTGGATACCGATACCCGCGAGGTTTTCGCCAAGGGCAACTGCGAACGTATCGGTTCGGACATGGGCATCTTTGGCCACTCCGAGAACGGTGGCGCCAAGCAAACCGAGGAGGTTCCCTTCCCGGATCACCGTTCGGCTATCGCACGTGTGCTCGAGGAACTCGAGAAGACCGACTTTTCGATCGATGGCATTGGCCATCGCATTGTTCAAGGCGGTTGGCACTTTAAGGATTCCGCGGTCGTCGACGACGAGGTCATGGCTAAGATTCTCGAGGTGGCCCCGCTCGCCCCGCTGCACAATTACGGCGAGGCGGCGGCGATTGAGTATTGCCGCGAGAAGTATCCGGAACTGCCCAACGTGGCCGTCTTCGATACCTCGTTCCACATGACCATGCCCGAGGTCGCCTACACCTACGCGCTGCCCAAGGACGTGTGTGACAAGTACCACGTGCGCAAGTACGGTGCCCACGGCACGAGCCACCGCTATGAGTGGATGATGGCCAAGGAGATCCTGGGCTCGCGCTGCCACCGTCTGCTTTCGTGCCATCTGGGCAACGGTGCTTCGCTCGCCGCCATCGAGGACGGTGTGTGCCGCGATACCACGATGGGCCTCACGCCGCTTGACGGCCTGATGATGGGTACCCGCTGCGGTTCCATTGACCCGGCCACCGTGTGTTATCTGCAGCGCGAGGGCGGCTACAGCTATCAGGAAGTCGATGACATGATGAACAAGCAGTCCGGTCTGCTTGCCATCTCGGGCATCTCCAACGACGCTCGCGACATCCGTACACGCGCCTCCGCGGGCGACGAGCGCTGCCTGCTCGCCTTCGATATGTTCGCCTACAAGGCCATGCAGCAGGCCGGCTCCATGATCGCTTCCATGGCGGGCGTGGATACCATCACCTTTACCGCCGGTATCGGCGAGAACGACTGGTCGATCCGCAAGGCCTTCTGCGACTGCTTTGAGTGGCTGGGCGTGCGCATCGACACCAACAAGAACCGCGAGGCCGTGGGCAACGGCCCGCAGGTCATCAGCGCCGCCGGTTCTTCCGTCACGGTCATGGTCATCCCCACCGACGAGGAATACATGATCGCCCACGACGTCGAGCGCCTGACCAAGAACAACTAACACGCGCATTTGCATGCAAACGAAAGGCCTCCTGAGCAACGACTCAGGAGGCCTTTTGCTAGCAGGCGGAAATTCCAGTCTCAAAGTGATTACCACCAGCAACGCCTGCGCTCCCAACAACGTCATCCAATCATTCAGATCTTCAGCTCCAGCTCGTAGCCAAGCCGCCGTCCACCCCAGATACCCTAATTGCTACGTTGCGGTAGAAGGCCGTACGGGTTAACCCCTGAAAACAATCCGCAGACCAGAAACGCCCCCGTTCGTAGCTCCGGAGGAGCAGAACGGGGGCGTTTCATTGGTCGAGGACGTTTTCAGGGGTTGGCCCGTACGGCCTTCGGACGAGTGCGTACGCTACTCAGCCATCTGAGCCTGGACGGCGGTGATGGCCACGACACCCACG
>CAUBOH010000007.1 GCA_958437495.1 uncultured Collinsella sp.
CACAGGGACCCGTACCCGTTCTGGCTGGATTAATGGATGGAAACGGATGTTCTATTGGGACACACATTTTGTCCTATAAGCCGCCTACGCTGCTAGATAGGCCATTCAGTCCCTATTTCACCGCAACTTGGTAAGAGATGCCGCGAACTGCCGGCTAGCCCAGACGAGACTCTAGGCTCGAAAGGCCGTTGAGCGTCAGGTCGTTGGCAACCGCCGAGATGCGCTCGATGGGCACCGAGCCGTCAGACAGCGCCCAGGTACGGTAGATGCCGATAATACCTGAAAGCAAAAACGCCAGATAGTAATCGAACAACTCGTCTTTGAGGCCCATGGGCAGCAGGTCGCGCTCGGCAATCTCACGCTCGAGCGGCGCACGAAGTCGTGCCATGAAATCATCGAGCGGAATGTTTTCGATCAATTGACGATTGAGCACCAGGTTGTTGCACAATGCCTCGTTAACCGTTCTAAAGAAGGTCGCCGCCGCACCGAGGGCACGCTCGTTGGGATCGCTACCCAACGAGGCGAGCGTACGCTCAACCGAATCGACAATCATCCCCACGACGTCCTCGGCGATAGCATCGAGCAGGCCGTCGACCGTACCAAAGTGCACGTAGAAGGTCTTACGGTCGACATTGGCCTCGCGCGCGATAGCACTCACTGTAATGTCTGCCAACGGTTTTTCCATCAGCAGACGCTCAAAAGCCGAAAGGATCGCATTGCGGCTTCGGACGATGCGGCGGTCAAGCCGCGGTTTCTTGCTGGCCATATGCATGTCCCTTCGAAGTATCGGCATTCCTCTACAAATGAGAAATAATCTACGTAAGAGGATTATCCTACATTCGACGCAAATGTGGCCAGCACCATAGAGAACGCACGACTCACACCGCGCGTAGGGACTGAGCGATTACAGATCTCGCCCCTTAGGGCGTTTGTGCTTATTGAGTGCCGCCGGAGACACACGAATACCGTCGCCCGTCTGGCGCACGAAGGATTTACGCTCATGCCTAGAGGCCACAGAAGGCTTCTGAGCGTGTTGGACGGGATCAACCGTAACAGCATGCGCGGGATGCGATTTAGCCGGCGCAGAAGGCGTCTGACGGCTCCATCCGAGCTTTTGCTTAAAACGTTCCCAGCGCACGGGGACGCTTTCGGTATGGGTGCTTCTAAGGCCTAGCACGGAAGCAGACAAAATGGTCGGAGCGATAAAGGTAATCATGCGCCACAGCAGATAGCCCGCAGTCGAAGCGGAGCCAAAGAAGTGGCCCAGGAACAGCGCAAATCCGCCCTCGGCGCCACCCGTACCGCCGGGCAGCGGCACGGCAGAGCTCAGCAGCTGAACAAAGGCGCTGGCCGCCATAACCGAGAAAAAGTCGACATCGTGCTTGCCAAAAGAGAGCATCAAAAAGTATGGCACCAGATAGAAAAACGCGAGCTGCAGCATCGTGATAACCACGGTGAGCATCATGGACGAGAAATGTCCGGCCGAACGTTTGAACTTTTCGGAAAACGATTGAATCTCGCCGTCCACAAAGGTTCGCCAACCATCGATTTTTGTCGCCGAGACACCGATGCGTTCAAGCCAATTGATGATGCAATGGGCGACACGGGTGACGGTTTTGGGCAAAAGCGCAACAGCAAAAACGCCAAGCAAGATAAGGCAATGGCCGCCAAAGCTAAAGATGCACAGGAGCGTCATGTCGCCATAGCGCTCGGCGAAAAACGGCATACGGGCGAGCAGCAAAATGGCGCCCCATGCCACCAGGCCAAACTGGTACACGATAAAACGCGTAAACTGCGTCGCGCCCGCCTCGCCTACGTTGAGGCCGGTCCTGGTAAGGCGATAAATCTGTGCCGGCGAGGAACCGACCATCATAGGCGTAAGGTTGCCAAAGAAAATGCCGCTCGCCTCTACCGAGATAAGGTCGCGCACGCCGACGGGCGAATCGGGATCGACCCATACGGCAATAGCATAAGCAATGATGCCAAAGAGCAGGTAGACCAGCATACACAAGCAGGCGACGATAAGCCAGGGAGCCTGAACGCTTGCCATAGCGGCCCAGAACTGCCCCATTTGCCCGGTTACGACCAAATAGACGATATAGCCAACCAGCACGATGCCGATAAATAATGCGCCGCGACGAGCGCTCTTATTGTCATCGCCGCCCGATACCTCAACCTCAACCTGGGGCTTATGCGAATGCTTAGAGGACTCGACCATGAGGCTCCTTCTTAGTACGGATAAATCTTGCCTATTGTACCCGCAAGGCGCATGAGCAGTACGTAGAGCATGTGTTGCGCAAGGAAAAACAGGGGCAGGCATTAACAAGAACATAGTCACGAAAATAAAAAACCCGAACCTCCGTAGAAGTTCGGGTATCAGATGCTTGGTAGCCCGTACCAGATTCGAACTGGTGATCTCCGCCTTGAGAGGGCGGCGTCCTAAACCGCTAGACGAACGGGCCACATGACATCTGCACTGCCGTGCTGCGAGGAAATATATTACGAGACAAAAATCGCGAGCGCAAGAAGAAATTCCAAATTGGTCAAATTTTGTCGGCAGGTTATGGAAAGCGCAGGTCAGTTTGGTAGCTAAATAAGCCCCGTTCCAGAAAAATCATCCCAGATTCAGATGGGCCAGGAGAGCTCCACGATCGTTGGGAACGTTATCCTCGATAACGGCATCGAGGGCAGCGTTCAGCAGCTGACCCAGCTCGGGCCCTGGCTGGACACCGGCGCGGATCAGGTCGCCGCCGTTGATGGCAAGCATCTTGAGCGTATAGGGCTCCCCCGCCGCAAGCAGATCGTGAGCCAGCACGCGCATCTCCTCAATCGTCTCGACGTAATAGAAGCACGAGGGCGCCTTGCCGAGCGTATCGGCGCGCTTAAGATCCATAAGCTCGTCCATCAGACGCGGCGTATCGACACCTTCGCCCGAAAGCGCGCGCATCATATTGAGCAGGCAGGATCGCTCGGGACGAAGCGGCTTGTCGTGGTATTTGATCAGCAGGCACACATCGCGCACTAAATCGTGCGAGAGCGCCAGGCGATCCATGATGACACGAGCCTTCTTGGCGCCGAGCTCGGGATGACCGTAGAAGTGGCCGCTGCCGGCGTGATCGACCGTAAAGCACTCGGGCTTGGAAACGTCGTGCAAAAACGCCGCCCACATAAGGCTCGACGAGGGCGCGATGCCGTCGCACAGCGCCAGCTCCCCTGCTACCGTCAGTACGCGGGCGATATGCTCGTAGACGCTAAACGCATGATAGACACTGCGCTGATCAAACCCGCGACTCGCTGCCAACTCGGGCACGGCGGCGCAGATAAGCTCGGGGTAGCGCAACATGGCGTCTCCCCCGTGGCCGGTCGAAAGGATGCCCTCAAGCTCAATGCCCACACGCTCGCGCGCCACGGCATCGAGCAACGGCGCACATTCGGCCAGAGCCTGTTTCGTCGCGGGTTCAATCATAAAGTCCAGGCGGCAGGCAAAGCGCACCGCGCGCAACATGCGTAGAGCGTCCTCATTAAAACGGCGCTTGGGATCACCGACGGCACGAATCAACTTGCGGTCCAGGTCGCCCTGGCCGTCGTAGCGGTCGACAAGGCCGCGCTCGGGATGCCACGCCATGGCATTGACGGTAAAGTCGCGACGCGCCAGATCGTCCTCAAGCGAAGCGGCGCGCTCCACACTCTGGGGATGACGACCGTCGGTATAGAAGCCGTCCAGGCGGTAGGTGGTCACCTCAATGCGCTCGCCATCGCAAATAGCCGTAATGCCACCGAATTTAATGCCCGATTCAACCACGGCGATATCCGCAGCCTCGAGCGCCGCTTTGGACTCCTGCCACAGGCCGCTGCAACACATGTCCACATCGTGGCTGGGGCGCCCCATCAGGGCATCACGTACCCAACCGCCTACATACCAAGCTTCAAGCCCAGCTGCCTCGAGCGCGCGCAGGACACGAATGGAGGCATCGGTCGGCTGCGTACCGTTGAGCGAAACATTGCACATGCCTATGGCCTCCTGCGACTATCAAATTGGTTATCGATTGCGTCTGCAAGAAGTCTAGCAAGAAACAGCCTCCACTGCACACGCAAGTCCGATAAACAAAAACGCATCCGTCCTGGTCTAAGACGGATGCGAAATAATCGAACTATTCAGGCAGGGTGCCGGAACTAGCAGACCTGGCGAACTTCGATGTTCTTCTTATATTCGTCGACCTTGGCAAAATCGCCCAGACCCGGGCACTCGACCACGTTGGCGCCGGTAGCCATCGAAAGGCGCAGGGCGTCCTCGACGCGCTCGGGAGCGTCGTGCCACACGGACAAGAACGCAGCGAGCGAGGAATCGCCGGCGCAGACGGTCGACAGCAGCTTGACCTCAAAGGTACGGTTGGCAAACCAGATGTGCTCGCCGTTGGAGAAGAACGCACCGGCACCACCCAGGGTCAACAGCACGTTCTTAGCGCCCTTGGCGTGGAGCTCGGCCATCGCTCCCTTAACGGACTCGTCGTCGCCACCGCTCACCTTAATGCCAAAGATGTCGAGCAGCTCGTCGTCGTTGGGCTTAATGAGGAGCGGCCCCATAGCAATGAGGTCGGCCAGCTGATGGCTCGAAATATCGAGCACGAACTCAGCGCCTTTCGCCTTCACGCGACGCAGGACCTCGGCCAGGAAGCCCTCGGAGGTGTTGGGGGGCAGCGAGCCGCTGATGACCAGGCAGGTCATGTCGTCGAGTGAATCGATGAGCTCAAACATCTCCTGCTCGTTGGCAGCGTTGATCGCGGCACCTGCGTTGACCATGTTGTACTCGGTGTCGGGACCGGCGTTGAGGAACACGTTGACACGCGTAATGCCGTCAGTCCACACGGGCTTAACGGGCACGCCCAGGGCCTCGGCGCCCTTAACGATGAACTCGCCCGAGAAGCCGGCGAAAAAGCCCAGGATCGTGGTGTCGACGCCGTAGTGGTCGAGCGTAAACGAGACGTTGAGGCCCTTGCCGTTGGGAGTGTAGACCGCGTTACGGGTGCGCGTAACGGTATTGGCGGACAGGCCGTCGCAGGCGATGTTGTAGTCAATGGCGGGATTTGCAGTCAGCGTGTAAATCATGAATGTTCCTTTCACGAGGTAACATGTTGATGAAATTATATTCCACGTAACGACAAAAGGCTATATCCACTCGGCGAACGGTGTGGAACGCGTGAAGTGCGGCACCGAGGTTCGTGTGGGACAAAAAAACGGCGCCCCGATCGAAATCAGGACGCCGCATGCGAACGAATATGTCGCGTATCGATTACTTACGATCGAGCTTGCGGACAGCAACGCGCTTGCTGTACTCGTCAACGTGACCGAAGTCGCCAATGCCCACGGACTCGGCAACGTTTGCGCCGGTGGCCATAGCGAGCTTCATGGCCTCCTCGACGTTGTCGCGATCCCTGTACCACTTGTGCAGGAACGCAGCGAGGGTGCAGTCGCCGGCGCAGACGGAAGAGACCAGCTTGATGTTGAACTCACGCTTGGCGTACCAAATGTCCTCGCCGTTGGAGAAGTAGGCGTCGCCGCGGCTACCACGGGTGAGCAGCACGTTCTGAACGCCGGCGTCGTGAGCCAACTTCATGGCAACGCGGACCTCGTCGTCAGTGTCGACCGGCACGCCGAAGATGGCCTTCATCTCGTGATGGTTCGGCTTGATGAGCAGCGGCTTCTTGTGAGCGAGCTCCTTGAGCTTGTCGGAGGACAGGTCCAGGACGACGTCGGCGCCACGGGCCTGAGCGTGCTCCATGACCTGAGCCAGGAAGTCGGGCGTAGCTTTGGGAGGCACGGAACCGGAGACGATCAGGCACTCAAGGTCGCCCGCGGTGTCCAGGATGTTGTAGAGCTCCTTCTGATGCTCCGGCGTGATCGGGGCGCCGGGGTTAAGGATGCCATACTCATGCTGGCCATCGTTGACGTAGGTGTTGATACGCGTGATGCCGTCGGTCCAGACCGGGCGGCACAGGCAACCCAGGTTCATGACCTCCTCGACGATGAACTTGCCCGTGAAGCCGGCGAAGAAGCCGAGCGCGACGGTGTCGACGCCCATCTTCTTAAAGGCGAAGGACACGTCGAGGCCCTTGCCGTTAGCCGTGTAGCTGGCCGAGCCGGTGCGGACGTTCTCGTCGGGCTCGAGCGGAGAACTCGAAACCGTCATGTCGACAGCCGGGTTAGCGGTTAGCGTGTAGAACATTTACAGTACCCCCTGTATATGTGAGGGCCGCGTGGCCGGCCCATTCCAACCACGCGGTTACCTCTGATACCAAATTAACGAGCTGCGGACTCGAGCAGTGCCTTGACCTCGGCGGCAGTGTTGCAGGCGAGTGCTTTTTCGGCGAGCTCGTCGCACTCGGCCTTGGTCCACTGGCTGATGGTCTTGCGGGCGCGCAGGATCGACGGAGCGCTCATCGAGAACTCCTCCAGGCCCCAGCTGATCAGCAGCGGCTCGAGCAGCGGATCGGCAGCGGCCTCGCCGCACATACCGACCATGATGCCGGCCTTCACGCCGCTCTCGATGATGTTCTTGAGCGAGCGGAGCACGGCGGGATAGTACACCTGGTACAGGTTGGAGATGGTGTCGTTGCCACGGTCGGCGCACATGGTGTAGCCGATCAAGTCGTTGGTGCCGATGGAGAAGAAGTCGGCGACCTCGGCCAGACGGTCAGCGAGCAGCGAAGCGGCAGGCGTCTCGACCATAATGCCGACCTCGATGTTCTCGTTGAACTTGCGACCCTCTTCGGTCAGCTCGGCCTTGCACTGCTCGACGAGCTCCTTGACAGCCAAGACCTCCTCGACGCAGGTGACGAGCGGGATCATGATCTTGACGTCACCGAAGGCGCTGGCGCGCAGCAGGGCGCGGAGCTGGACCTTGTACTGGTCGGGATTGGCCAGGCAGTAACGCACGGCGCGGAAGCCCATGAAGGGGTTGTCTTCCTTGACCATGTGCAGATACGGAATCTCCTTGTCGCCACCCACATCGAGCGTGCGGATGATAACCGGAGCGCCCTTGAGCGCGCTGGCGACCTTGCGGTAGGCGTTGAACTGCTCCTCCTCGGAAGGAAGCTCGGCAGAGTCCATGAACAGGAACTCGGAGCGGAACAGGCCGATAGCCTCGGCGTCGTGATCGAGCGCGTTGGGCACGTCATCGGGGTTACCGATGTTGCAGGCAATGATCTTCTTGATGCCATCGGCAGTCACGGACGGCTTGCCACGGAAGGCCTCGAGGGCTGCCTTCTCGGCAGCAAAGGCCTCGGCCTTGGCGGTGTAGGCGGCGAGCGTCTCCTCGTCGGGATCGGCCTCGACGATGCCCTTGCCACCGTCGACGACGACGGTCATGCCGTTGCGCAGCGCGGTGCAGCTGTTGGAAACCGAAAGAACGGCAGGAATCTCGAGGGCGCGCGCGATGATCGCGGAGTGCGACGTGCGGCCGCCGGTCTCGGTGACGATACCGGCAACGTGGGCCTTATCGATCGTGGCGGTCATGGACGGCGTAAGGTCGTGCACGACAACAACGGTGTTCTCGGGCAGGACGGAGAGGTCGACGACCTCCTTGCCCAGCAACTCGGCCAGAATACCGGTGCGGATGTCGGCGATGTCGGCTGCGCGCAGACGGAACATCTCGTCGTCCATGGACAGGAACATGTTCTCAAACATGGTCGAGGTGTCCATGAGCGCCTGCTCGGCGCAGGTGCCACCGTCGATGGCGGCGTTGATGGCGTCAGTCATGCCCGGGTCCTGAGCCAGAACAATGTGTCCGCTCATGATCTCGGCCTCGGCCTCGCCCACCGTCTCCTTCATGTGGTCGGCCTGAGCCTGGGTCTTCTCGCAGAAGACCGAAAGAGCGGTCTGATAGCGCTCCTTCTCTGCTGCCGAATCAGCAACCTCGTGCGGCTCAAACGTCAAGTCGGGATCGACGGCGACCATGACGGTGCCGATACCGATACCCTCGGATGCGTTGACTCCCTGATACATTCCCATTCCTCTCTCCGTGTCATGTGATAAAGCGTTTTGCCATATCCATGACAAAAGAGCGCAGCTACCTTGATACAGGTCACTGCGCCCCCAAGTATGAACTTAATTGTTCAACATGCGACCCGTTTGAGTTCTACTCGCCAAGACCGCTCTTGATGAGCTCGATGGCAGCAGCCAGAGCCTCGGCCTCGTCGGCGCCGTCGCACTTGACCTCGACCTCGGTACCGCAGGGGATACCAGCAGCCATGAGGGCCATCGGGGACTTGCCGTTGACCTCCTTCTCGGGGGTGACGACCGTCACGTCACAGGCGTACTTGCCCATGGTGGAAGCGAACAGGCCGGCCGGACGCATGTGCAGACCCTGAGGATTAACGAGGGTAGCCTTCTCAGAAACCATAATTGACTCCTTTTTTGTGTTTAACCCCTGTCGTGCATGCGGCAGGAGTCAGATTCACGACGTTGTTTATATTAACTCACATCAAACTGTTTTTCATTGTGGTTTACACGAATTATTGGACGGATGTCGTTGCTGCACGCTCGTCTGCCGGGCGGGGCGGTTAAGTTTGCTGCTCTACAGTCCTGCGCAAGACGGAAAGCACATTAAGTGCTTTCCTTTGCGTGCGGAACTCGCGACAAACTTAACCGCCCCGCCCGGCAGGCGAGCTGCGGAAACTCGGTCGGTCCAGAGCAATATCGTGCGAACGGAATTCTGGCTGAATATTTATCCGCGTGGATGATCCGATAGAAAGGGCGCGCTATCCCCTTCTTCTAGTTGCGGTGAAATAGAGACTGAATTTTGGGTTGAAACAGTTAAACAGTTTCTATTTCACCGCAACTTATGGGAGAGACAGAAAAAAGGCGGAGGCCCTGGAGAGGGTCTCCGCCTTTGTTACAGGGGGCGATTGAAACCGCTGGCTGTGGGGTTAGACCAGGCGGGCGTTGATCGTCTTGGCGATCTCGGCGGCGTCGGTGGAACCCTTGACAGTGGCACGGAAGTCCTGGTCCATGAGCGCCTCGGCAACCTTGGACAGGATCTTGAGGTGCGTGGTGCCAGCCTGTGCACCCGGGATGAGCAGCGCGATGGCCACGTTGACGGGAGCGCCGTCCATGGTGTCCCAACCGGTCACGCCAGACTCGTCCTTGACGACGATGACGGCAGCCTCGGTAATGGCGTCGGACTTGGCGTGCGGAATGGCGAAGCCCTCCATCATGCCCGTGGTGCCCTCGGCCTCGCGGGCCAGGAAAGCGTTCATCACGGCGTCGGCGTCGCCGGCGATACCGGCCTTAACGGCCTGGTTGGAGACAAAGCTCAGAGCCTCGTCACGAGAAGCGAAGTCCTCGGCGACAAAAACGTTCTCGACCTTCACGAAGTCGGCAGCCTCGGCCTTGGGAGCCTCGACAGCAGCGGCCTTGGGGGCCTCAACCGGCTTGGCTGCAGGAGCGGCCTTCTGGTTCTTCTCGAAGTCGTACTTCTTGAAGGCCACGAACAGGATGCCACCGACCACGGCGCCGATGAGGATCGCGAGGACCCACAGCGGACCGTTCTCGACAACGGGCAGGACCAGGAAGCCACCGTGAGGCGCCGGATCGTGAACGTTGAACATGATGGTCAGAATCGAAGCGATGGACGAACCAACCATCATGATGGGCATGACGGGCCAGATGTTCTTGGTCATGAACGGAATGGCGCCCTCGGTAATGTGGGTGCAACCAAGAATGAGGTTGACGATACCGGCGTCGTGATCCTCCTGGCTGAAGTACTTCTTGCCGACAACGACGGCGAAGGTGGTGATCAGCGGCGGAACGATGCAAGCGGCGGAGACGGCAGCCATGAAGTTGGTTCCGAAGTTGTAAGTATCGGTGCCGACACCGGCGGCCAGGGCCTCGGTGAGCATAGCGGTACCGGTAACGTAAGCAGCCTTGTTGACCGGGCCGCCCATGTCAAAGGCGCACATGCAACCGATAGCAAGACCCAGGACAACAGCGCCAGAGGCAGACAGACCCTTGAGGAAGTCCATCATGGCGGTGTTGATGGCAGCCATGGGGCCGGAGATGCCGAGCATCACGAGACCGACAATCAGCGTGGAGAACAGTGGGTACAGGAAGATAGCCTTGAGGCCGTCCAGGTTCTTGGGCAGACCGGCAAAGACCTTCTCGAGCAGCAAGATGACATAGCCAGCGAGGAAGCCGCCGACGATGCCGCCCAGGAAGCCAAAGCCCACGCCGGCGCCACCGGCGTCGATCATGCCGGTATCGGCGTTAACAGGCAGGCCCTGGATGGCGATCATACCGGCAACAAAACCGGGGACGAGTGCCGGGCGCTTGCCGATGGACTCGGCGATGTAGGCGGAGAGCACCGGAACCATGAGGTTCATGGCGATGCCGCCAATGATCTTGAGCATAGCGGCAAAACTGTTGTAGTCAGAAGCCGTCGAATCGAAGGACGTGATGCCCCACAGGAACGAAATGGCGGTCAGAACACCACCAGCAACGACGAAGACCAGCATGTGGCTGACGCCGTTCATGAGGTGCTTATAGATGATGTGGCCGACGGATTCCTTCTCCTCGACCTCGTCCTCGACATCGGCGGCAGCGGCAACCGTGTCGTCGCCCTTGGCGGCGAGCGCGCGGTCAATCAGCTTGCCGGCGGCCTCGACGGACAGGGCCTTGGAAACGCCGACGGAAACCATGGGCTTACCGGCGAAACGCTCAGCCTGGACATCCTTATCGGCTGCAACGACGACGGCCTTGGCACCGGCGATCTCACCCTTCGTGAGCTCGTTCTCGACACCGACCTGGCCATGAGTCTCGACCTTAATGGTCAGACCTCGCTCGGCAGCCGCCTTCTCCAGCGCCTCCTTCGCCATGAAGGTGTGCGCAATGCCGGTCGGGCAACCGGTCGCGGCGATGATGTCAAACTTAGCCATGTGTCCCTCCTTTTTAAGTTTTGCGCCCGCAGGCGCTCCCCTACACGCGCGTCCTTGCGCGCTTTTCCACAACTGAAAGATACCAACCCAGCGCTTTCGCGGAAAGGGAAATGTCCCAATTCTCCGGTGAAAGGTTCTTTCATGCCCGTAAACGGTTGATGAAAGTTTACCATCAACACGTAAAACGGCAAGGAGTATCTTGTAATTGAAAATGCCCCTATACTAGGACATTACAAAACGAGTCCGATTTTCATGCCAACCAGGAGCCATCCATGACCGATAGTAGCAAGAGCGCGCTCTCTCTCATTAGCACCCACAAGGGATACAGCGAGTCCGAACAGCGCATTGTTGACTATATTTTGGAGCACCAGTCCGAGGCGCCGCGTCTGACGGCCGCCCAGCTTTCGCGTGCCGCCGCCACATCCGAGGCAACCGTTTCGCGTTTCTGCCGCAAGCTGGGCTTTGGCAGCTTCCGCAGCTTTCAATTTTCGCTGGCGCGCGATCTGGAGAGCCAACGCAACGAGGGCGTGACCGACGAGGTCTCACTCGACAGCATGGAGCAGAGCCTTAAGAATATCTTGGCTGCCAAGGTCAGCGAGCTTAACGCGACAATCGACGGAATCGACCACGATACGCTGGCGGCCGTTGTGCACGCGCTAAAGAATGCAGGCGTTATTGAGTTTGCGGCCGTAGGCAACACCAACGCCGTCGCGCTCGACGCGACGTTTAAGTTCTCGCAGCTAGGCCTACGCTGCATGGCAAGCACCATCAGCGAGACATCAATAGGCTTTGCGCTCACGTTGCGCCCCAGCGACGTTATCGTGCTGATCTCGAACTCCGGCAAGTCGCGTCGACTCAATCGCATGGCAAAAGCGGCTCGCGACTGCGGTGCCACCGTAGTCGTCATCAGCAGTGACAGCAAGTCTCCACTTGCGCGCCTAGCCGACTACACCTTTAATACCGTCAATCACGAGGCGCTGCTGACAACGGGTGACTTCGCGTTCTCCAAAATGAGCGCAACGATGATCATAGAGGTCATCTACAACTTCCTGCTGCCCGAAATCGAGGACGCCCGAGAGCACATCAGCTTCTACGAGGAGCTCATCCAGCCGGATAAGGTCGTGGAGTAGGCAACTTGGGGAGCCGATAGACGCCACTCGCCACGAAACCGGCCCATCTACTACGTTTTATCCGTATGGCCCAACCACATACCGAAAATAGAGAAAACCGCAGGCATTCTACCTGCGGTTTTCTTTTGCAATTCTTGGCGTGTTTGCCGATAGCCCATTAAACGTAGTAGATGGGCTGGTTTCGTGGCAGCCGGGTCGGACTTGCACGTGGCGGCTCGGCCTAAGCACGCGCTTCTTCCAGCATCTGCTTGGCGTGCGCCAGGCTCGCCTCCGACTGATCGCCGCTGAGCATGCGGGCAATCTCGGCGGTGCGAGCCTCGCCGGTCACTTCGTCCAAATGCGTCTGAGGAACGTCGCCGGGCTCTTTACTGACCACGTAATGCTTGTCGGCCATGACCGCAACCTGCGCAAGGTGCGTTACGACGATGACCTGATGCGTGGCAGCAAGATCGGCCAGCACGCCAGCAAGAGCACGAGCCGTGGAGCCGCCAACACCCGCATCGACCTCGTCAAATACCAACGTTTCGACGCCGTCCGCATTACCCAAGACTACCTTGCTCGCAAGCATGACGCGGCTGAGCTCACCGCCCGAGGCGATGCGGCGCAAAGGACGCGGCGTCAATCCGGCGCCGCTGCGATACAAAAGCTCATAGCTCGAAGGGCCCGCCGGCGTCCACTCGGCACGCGGAAGATCACGCGATTCCCAGACGAGTTCGGCGCCGCCCATTTCCAGGCGTGCCATCTGACGGCCAACCTCGTGACAAAAACGCGGGGCTGCCGTATTGCGTTCACGCTTAAGCGCCTTGGCGGCGGCGAACAGTTCGCGCTCCGCCGCGCCGAGTGCCTCGCGTGCCTTCCTAATCTGCTCGTCACCATCGTCCACCAGCGATAACAACTCCCGCGAGCGGTCACGCATGGCAAATACATCGTCCATGGTGGGACCCCACTGCCGCAGAAGTCCCTTAAGGTCGGAATACCGCTCGCGCATGCGAGCGAGCTCGCGAGGATCGAACGCAACGCCATCGCGATAAGCACGCAGCTCGTTGGCGCAATCCTCGAGTGAGATACAGGCGTCCGAAAGTGCGTCGGCGATGTCACCCAGCTTGCGATCGACGGTCGCCATGCGCGACAGTTCTGCCACGGCGCCGTTCACGGCATCGAGCGCTCCCCCTTCGGCAGCAAGGGAGGCATGGGCATCGTTGGCCGTCGCCACCAGCACCTCGGCATGCTCGGAGCGCGGCAGCAACTCCTCGAGCTCCTCATACTCACCCGGCTTGGGGTCGACCTCGGCGATACGCTCCAGAGCGAAGCGCGCCTCCTCGACGCGACTCCCCTGCGCACGCGACGCCTCCTCTACGCGACGGACCTCCTTGGCAGCCGCACGCGACGCCTTAAAGCAGGCACGGTACTTTTCCAGCGCCTCGAGCGCAGAGCGACCAGCCCAGGCATCGACCATGGCAACATGATGTGCCGGATCGAGCAGGCGCTGATGTTCATGCTGGCCGCACAGATCCATCATCACGCCGACGCGCTCGGAAAGCTCGCGCACGCTGGCAATGCGACCATCAATCTTGACGCGGCTGCGGCCCTCGGCAGAAAGGCTGCGCCGCACGGTGAAGCCCTCCGTGTCGTGCGGGCCATCGAACAAGCGCGCCTCGACGCTCGCAAGCGCCTCGCCCTCGCGCACGGTCGAAGAATCTGCGCGTTCGCCCAAGATGAGCTTAAGCGCCGAGAGCAGCGCAGTCTTACCGGCTCCAGTCTCACCGGTCAGGACAGTTAGGCCCGCGCTAGGCACCAGCGTCGCCTCGCGAATGAGTGCAATGTTTGAAACCTGCAGCTCATCGATCATGGCGAACTCCGTAGAACACGCGGCTTACCGAGTTGTAGAAGCTCTCGGGACCATAGTCGAGCAGCAGCACATCGCCGGGACCGCGACGCACGGCCACACTCTCGACGGTGCCGTCGCAGGTAATAAACTGCCCGTCGATAGCAATAGCCGGTACACTCGGGCGGTCATCGGACATAAAAATCTGGACGACATCGCTCGGCGAGGTCAAAAAGGCACGGGCCTGAATCGTATGCGGCGCGATCGGCACGCAGACCATGCCCGTGTAATCCGGGCTCACGATAGGACCGCCGGCACTGAGGGCATAGCCCGTGGAGCCGGTTGCCGTGGACACGACCACACCATCGCCGCGCAAGCGATCGATATGGTGGCCCGACACGGTAATGTCGAACTCGACCATATCGGACAGAGGCCCACGCGTGAGCGCCATGTCGTTGAGGGCGAACGAACGCACGACATCCTTTGTGCCGTCCTCACGCACGGAAACGATGTCTGCGGCAATCGTAGCGCGACGGCTCACGTGGAGCTCACCGGACAGGGCATCGCTCACAACCTGCAAAATGTCGCGCTCCTCGGGACTCGCTGCGGTCAAAAAACCCAGATGGCCATAGGAAAGACCAAGAATGGGAATCTCGCGATAGTTGAGGATGCGGGCAGCCCGCAAAAGCGTGCCGTCGCCGCCGAGTGTGATGACCAAGTCGGCATCGTCGACATCGGGCGTGCTCTGAATCTTCGAACGCTGATCGGCCGCCCATGCGACCTCGTAGCCCTGGCGCGTCAGCCAGAGCTCGAGCATCAGGCCGCTCTCGACCGCCTCTTGCTTGTAGTAATTGGGAACCAGAAAGACCTTCATAGCGTTGCTGCTTTCTCGCTCAAAGCCGATACCTGGGATTGCAACATGTCATCGGAGAGCTCGCCGGGGGCAAGTCTCGTGCCGTACAAGAAAAACTCCACGTTACCCTTGGCGCCATGGATAGGCGACACGCACACGTCCACCGGGAACAAGCCCTTTGCGGCGAACAGCTCGATGACCGCAACGAGCGTGTCGACACGCACGGCGGGGTCGGTCACGATACCGCCCTCGCCCACCAACGCCGCCGGAGCCTCAAACTGCGGCTTTACCAGCGTACAAAACGAACCCACAGGCGTCAGGCACACCAACACCGCATCGATGATGTTCGCGACGCTGGTAAACGAAACGTCGCACACGGCCAGGTCGATAGCGCTCTCATAGCCAAGCTCGGGCAGCTGCGTCACGTTGGTGCGCTCGTGCAGCGTCACGCGATCGTCCTGACGCAACGACCAATCAAACTGGGCACGCCCCACGTCAACCGAGACGACAGTCGCGGCACCGCGCTTAAGCAGACAATCGGTAAAACCACCGGTAGAACACCCAACATCCAGGCAGGCAAGGCCCGTCGGGTCGATATCAAACGCATCGAGCGCGCCCTCGAGCTTAAGGCCGCCGCGCCCAACATACGGGATGCGACCCTTCACGTGCAGCGGCAGGCCCGGGGCAACCTTAAGCCCCGGCGAGGTCAAGCGCTCGCCACCGCTCGAGACCAAGCCGGCCATAAGAGTGCGAAGGGCATCCGCGCGATCGGCGCAGATGCCCTGTGAAATCAGTTCGTCATCAAGACGCACGCGTTTCATGAATGCCATCAACCATTCGTATCCGGAGATGCAGCCTGACCATCATGTGATTCGCTTGCCGCATCCTCATCGTATTCTTGCTCGAGCTTATCGGCCTCACGCGGCGTCAGCTCAAACTTGTCGACCATATCGACCGCGCGAGACCCGAGCTCAATCGCCTCGTCAAACAGATCGAGCGAACGCTCCAAGGACGTATCCTTGGAGCGAACGGTAGCGATAATCTGGTCCAAGCGGTCCGAGATTTCGTCGAAGTTGCGGACGGAACCCTCTGGCATGGCTACTCCTCGACGGAGTCGGTGTCGGCCTCGTCGAACTCTGCAGCATCAGCATCCTCGGCCAGCACGCCTGCGGCAGCCTGAGCGGCGGCAACCTTGGCGGCCGCCTCGGCAGCCTGGGCCTCCTCGCGGGCGCGGTCCTCGGCCAGCAGCTCCTGGTACAGGTCCTCGCCCGGCAGTTCCTCGCTGCGAGCGATCTTGCCCAGCACGCCGTTAACGAACTTGGCAGATTGATCGGTACCGTAGGCCTTGGCGATCTCGACGGCCTCGTTGATGACGATGGCGTCCGAGACCTCCTCGTCAGTGAGGAAGCGCATCTCGTAGACGGCGATGCGCAGGAGGTTGCGGTCGGCACCGGGCATGCGCATAAGATCCCAGTTCTTGGCGACGGCGCGCAGGGCGCAGTCGATACGATCGATATGCTCGTAGGCACCGCGACAAAGCTCCAGCGCATAGGGGTCGAGGGGACCCTTCGAGATCAGGAAATCGCCCTCGAGGACGCGCTCGAGCGGGCTGTCCGTGGCCTCGGCCTGGAACAGCAGCTGCAGCGCCTGACTGCGGGCAAGCGTGCGCCCGCGATAAACCTTAAGGCTCAAAGGTTACTCCTTGGGGAAAACGAGGCCGTCGATGCAAACGTCAACGCGCTCGACCTCGACACCCACCTGGGCATCGATGGCTGCGACCACGGCGGCGCGAACGGCCTCGGCGAGTTTCTTGAACGGATAGCCAAAGAACACCACGACGCGCACGGTGAGCGCAAGCTTGTCGCCGATGACCTCGGCCTCGACCGCCGGCTCGGAAGCCGGGGCCTTGGACGAGAACATCATGGAGACAAGATTAGTGGCAAGGTCCTTGACGCCAACGGAGGCGATGCCCTCGACATCGGACACGGCGCGCGAGACGATGGCGGTCAGAACATCGGGCGAAATACCGATGCCGTCAATCTTGATTTCCTGGGGCATGAGTCCTCCTAGTGAAGTTGGTTGCTAGACGCGGGAGACGAACTTGCCGTCGCGGGTGTCAACCTTGATGACCTCGCCCTCGTTGAGGTACATGGGAACCTGGATAACAGCGCCGGTGTCGATGGTAGCCGGCTTGGTGGTACCCTGGACGGTATCGCCCTTAAAGCCCGGGTCGGTCTGGACGATGGTGGTCTCGATGAACATCGGCGGGGTAACGCCCATGAGCTCGTCGTCGGCGAAGAGCAGCTGGCAGGTGTCATTCTCGCGCAGCCACTTGGAGTTCTCGCCCACCATGTCCTCGGGAACGGGAACCTGCTCGTAAGACTCGTTGTCCATGAAGATGTAGTCGGCGCCGTCGTTGTAGAGGTACTGGAACTCACGGGTGGTGAGCATGACGCTCTCGAACTTGGTACCGGCGTTGCAGGTGTTCTCGACGACACGACCGCTCTTGATATCGCGGGTCTTGTAGCGCACAAAAGCACCGCCCTTGCCCGGCTTGACGTGCTGGAACTCGACGATGGTGTAGACCTTGTCCTTAATGCGGAGACCGAGGCCGTTCTTGAAGTCGGCGGTAGAAATGGTAGGCATAGCGACCTTTCTTCTTATGGGCAGAACGCACAGGCGTCCAAATTACATACGACAGAAATTATACACTTGCAGACGGCTGCTGCAGCGAGCGCATAAAAAGAGAACGCGGGGCGCCCGAATTGCTACGGACGCCCCGCCCCAAAAATCTATCGAAATGGGCTAACAGTCGATGACGTGCAGGTCGTGCGAGGTCTTGGTGAAAGGCTCGTAGCCGTTCTCGGTGACCACGCCGTAGTCCTCCAGGCGCACGCCGCCCACGCCGGGCAGGTACACGCCAGGCTCCATGGTGATAACCGAGCCGACCTCGATGATGTTCTTGCTGCGGTTGAAGTTGGGCAACTCGTGGATGTCGATGCCCACGCCGTGGCCCAGACCATGGTTGTAGTAATCGCCATAGCCGGCATCGCCAATGATCTTCTTGGAAAGCTTGAAAATGTCGTTGCCCTCGACGCCCGGATGGATGGCGGCGACGCACTCCTCGTGCGTACGGCGCACGAGCGCGTACAGGTCAAGCTGCTCCTGGGTGGGCTCGCCCATCACGACGGTGCGCGTCATGTCAGAACGATAATCGCAGTAGCCCGCACCGTAATCCATGAGGACGAAGTCGCCCTTCTCGATCACGCGGTCGCTCGGCACGGCGTGCGGGTTGGCGGTGTTGGGACCGCTCGCCACGATGGAGCCAAAGGCCAAGCTGTCGGCGCCGTTGGCGAACATAAAGTTCTCGAGCTCGTTGCGAACCTGCTTCTCGGTCATGCCGGGCTTAATAAAGCCGAGCATGTGCTGGAAGGCGGCGTCGGTGATCGACTGCGCATGGCGCATGAGCTCGATCTCCTCGGCGTCCTTGATGGCGCGCATCTTACGGATGTCGTCATGCATCAGCGGCAGCATGCAGGCAACGGAGCGGTCCTCCAGACCACGCTGAATACCCTGGTAAAAGCTAATCTGCATGTCATCCTCGACAGCGCAGACGCGGCACTTGTTGGCCGCGATCTTGCCGGCGACCCAGCCGGGAATGGTGCCCTCGTCCATGTCGTAGACCCAGGGGCTGCAGGCGGGCGCGTTCTCCTCAAAGCTGTTGAGGTAGCGCGAGTCGGTGTGGAACAGGCACTGGTCAGCCGTAATAAACGCGGCGTGCGGGAACTCGAAGGTGTAGTCGAAGACGCCCTTCACGCCCGTGAGCCAACGAAGGTTGGCCTCGTCGCGCACCACGATGGCATCGTAGCCACGCTCGACCATCAGGGCACGGACGCGCTCGATACGACCGGCAGGACCAGCAGCAAACTCAGACATGCAGTTTCCTTTCTTAATGTCCTCAATAAAAGCGGGACGGGCTCAATCGGCGCATGGAACCGCGAACGATTCACAACCGATAAAACCCGTCCCCCAACATGATACGAAAGACGATGGATGTCAATAAACTTAGAGAAGTTCCTTGCGAGAAGCCAAATAGGCTGTCGCATGGCGCTCGAGGACATCGTCGTCCACGGCGTTAAGACGAATGGCGCCAAGTGCCGCGGGCAGCGGCAGCATCGTGCGATTGGAGCGCGCGAACTGCTGCCTGCGGAACTCCGCAATAAAGGCCGCCGGTTCAAGGTCGAAGGCGAGCTCCTCGATTCCAAAGTCCTCCAGGCAATCATCGACCTCAAACACATAGTCGATATCGAAGTCGCAGGCATCGTGGGCCAGGCGCGTCTCAAAGCGCATGCCCTCGGACAACAGCTGGTAGGCAGGGACCTGCGCCGCGGCATTGCCCAGGCAGGCGCGCAGCGTACGCTCCCCTGTCTTGCCAAAATCGAGCGCATGGCGAGCGCTCGGGTTCGTGGCCATAAGCACGTCCTTACGGGCGGTCTGGGACCACTGCACGGCATTGACGAGTGCAACTTCCTCGCCGGCAAGAATCTCGGGGACCGTCTCGGAGAACTGGTTCCAGCGCGACTTGCTGCTCGAGAGCATAGTGCCCACGAGCACCGCATAGCCAAGCTTAAGGTCCTCGGGGCCGGCCTCGCGAACAAGGTCCAGATTGCACACGACCAGACCGGGCTCGGGGCGCACCGCGATGGCGGGCAGCGCGTGGTCGCCCGAAGCGACGAGCGGCTCCATCGTCGTGGCGACCGTGAGCATAGCGTCGAATGTCGTCGGCAACAGTGCGCACTCGGTACGACCGCACCACTGGTTGGCGCACCAGCAAACAACCGAGCAGGTTGCGGCATCGCCAACGGAAACAACCAGGTCATCGCAGGTAATACCGTTAGCCGACAGCGCGCCAAAGACGACATCGGCATCGGACAGGGTGGCGCCATCGGGCGAAACCTCAAGCAAAAGCTGCGACACGGCAAAGCCGGCATCGACCAGCGCATGATCGACGACCTCACCAAAGCGCTCGGACACGGCTGCATTCCAAACAACCATCGCTCGCTTGGGCTTGCCCACAGCCGAGGCAAACATGCGCGACAGTTCCTCAAACGCGCCAAGCCCGACACGAACATCGACACTGCGGTTTTGGAAATTGATGAGTTGACGGCGAATCATAGCAATCCACGCTCCAAAAGCATCTCGGCACAAAGGTACGAAACATCCTCAAAGGACTTATTGCGGATATCGAGGGTAAGATCGGCCGCTTGGCGATACAGCGGACGGCGATGCTCAAAAAGCAGCGCCGCGTGCTCGGGTGAACGGAAATCAGGTCGGGTATCGGACCGGCGAATCTGGCGCATCGAGTCCTCAAAGTCGCCTTCGAGGTACACACAAGTACCCATCTGGTGCATGAGTTCGATGTTTTCCGGCGTCTCGACGATGCCGCCCCCGCACGAAACCAACAGGCTGCGTTCGCTCTGAAGCGAACGAAGCGCCGAGGTCTCGAGCTCGCGGAAGCGCTCCTCGCCCTCGGTCTCAAAGATCTCGGTCACCGACTTGCCGCAACGGCGAACCACCAGGCGGTCGGTATCGATAAACCGACGCTTGAACATGTTGCCGACGTTACGCGCGAGCGTCGATTTGCCCGCGCCCAAAAAACCGATAAAGAAGATGTGGTCGCAGCCGTGTTTGATGTGCTGGGACATAACGAGACCTATTCCTCGCAGGGAAGGTCGCGCAGGGCCCGGCGCTCAAAAATACGGAAGATCTGCGTATACCACAGATCTTGGGTGGCTTGCGGCTTGACCAGAATGGTATCGACGCCGGCAAAGTTTCCGCTCCACACGTCGGTGTACAGCTGATCACCGATCAGTACGGCCTCGTTAGCCGTGGCACCCAGGCGCTTAAGGCCCGCTTTGAGGGCAAAGGGCGCCGGCTTCATGGCATGGCTGATAGCATCGAGCCCCAGCTCGCGCGCCGACGCCATAACCTGGTCACGATGCCAGTTGTTGGACACCATGCATAGCTTAAAGCCCTTGGCATTGGCGGCCTCGAGCCAGGCGGAGACCGCAGCGGGTACCTGCTCGGTATCACGCGGCACCAGGGTGTTGTCGCGATCAAGCAGAATGGCGCGCTTGCCGTCGGCCCAGAGGGTATCGAGGTCGATGCGATCGACCGAGGCAACATATCGTTTGGGGCTAAAAATCCTCATGATCAATTCCAAGACTGTTGATGCTCTTCGTAGGTCTTCGAGAAAAACTCCTCGTCCTGCGTAATGTAGAAATACAGGTCATCCGAGTCGGTCGGCTCAAGGGTGGCCTTGAGCGCCTCGAGCGACGGAGAGCAAATGGGCGTGGGCGGGAGGCCCTCGTGCTTATAGGTGTTATAGGGGCTATCACTCTGCAGGTCGTCAGCGGTAACCTCGCCACCGGTGACGTACATCATAGTGGCGTCACTGTTGAGGTAGCGCTGGCCATCGAGCTTGCCGGCCAGACGGTTGTAGAAGACCGAGGCCACGTGCGCGCGCTGGTCGGCGTTGAGGCCCTCGCGCTCGACGATGGAGGCAAGATTGACGATGTCGTAATCGGACATCTCCACGCCGTAGCGCTCCTTGAGATTTGCCTCACAGCTGGCAAAATCGAGCGATTTATACTCAGCGTTAAACTGGTCGAGCATGGCGCGAATCACGTCATCAGCGCTCGGGTCCTTACCAAGCGAATAGGTCTTAGGGAACAGGAAACCCTCGAGCGAATCGTTCGCGGCGTCTTTAAGGAAAGCGTAATCATTCACATAATTGCTCGCCTTGGCCTGGTTAAGGAAGTCTTCCTTAGAAATGCCGTCGTACGCCTTGGCGACGCGGTCGGCGACCTGATCGACCGTCAAACCCTCAGGGATAGTCAGCGCATCGGAGCCGGCGTTGGGACCTTCCATAAGCTGCTGGACGACCTTAGTCGCGTCCATGAGCGTGGTAAACGAATACTTACCCGGCTTGAGCGACATATCGGCGTTGAGCTTTTTGACCGCAGCGTAGTAATCCTTGGGATTCTCGACGATATGGTTCTCGGAAAGGATCGAGGCGATGGTGTCGCCCGAAGCGCCTTCGGGAATCGTGATAGTAACTTGCTGGCCAGCTGCAACGTTCGCGTCCCCACCGGTAATGAAGCCCTTGACGGCCGGAACGACAAAGAAGACGATCGCAACCAGCGCCAGCACGGCGACGACGCCACCGATAATCATAGGCACCGGGGAGTTCTTCTTTTGGGCGCTGCGGCGAGCATGGGAGTTGTAACTTGAACGCGAGGCCGGGGCAACGCGGTGCGTGCCGTGGACCCGGTGAGAATGGCCATGAGATTGAGGGGTCTGCGCACGCTGAGCAGGCGCTTGCTGTTTAAAACGCGTACCACCGGTGGATTGCGCCGTGCGAGCAGCGGGTTGCTGAGGCACACGAGCAGACGAGTGCTGGGTCGAACGAGCAACAGGCTGTTGGGCCGCACGCCGCGTCGGCTGCGCAGGGCGCGGCACAGGCTGTGGTGTACGCTTCGGCTGGCGCGGATCGGAAGCACTAGGCATGAGGAACCTCCTCGTTTTTACGATCGAGCCAGGTCTGCAAGAACAGGCTGGCGGCGATCATGTCAATCTTGCCCCTCATCTGCTTTTCGTTAAGGCCCTGCTCACGCAGAATGCGCTTGGCCTCTTGCGAGGACAGGCGCTCGTCCTCAAACTCCAGCGGAAGATCGAGTTCGTCGGCGATCTTTTGCGCCACGGCGGCAACGCGCTCGGCCTGGGGGCCGGGCTCGCCGGCCATGGTCAAGGGACGTCCGCTTACCAGGATATCAGGCTCATAGTCCTCGACCAGGTAACGGAACGTCTTGGCCATACCGGTGACCTCGGCAGCCGGGAGCACCTTAACGGGCATCGCCATCTTGCCATCACGGCTCGAGACGGCGATGCCGATTCTGGTCTCCCCTATGTCCAGCGCAAGCGCGACCACAGCGACTACCTAGGCTCTTAGGCGCCGAGCGCGGTCTTGGCGGCCGCGAGGGCATCGGCGATACCGGCGGCATTCTTGCCACCGGCCTGGGCCATGTTGGGACGACCGCCACCGCGACCATCGACCAGGCCCGCGATCTGCTTGATCACATTGCCGGCGTGGAAACCGGCCTTGACGGCATCGTCGGAGCCGGCGGCGAGCAGGGCCGGGGTGCCCTTCTCGGTCACGCTGGCGACGACGCAGGCGACAGGGCCGGCGACCTTCTGGTGCACGGTATCCCAGACGTTGCGCAGGTCGGCAGCCTCAAGGCCCTGAAGCTCAGCGACGACGAGCTTGTATCCGCCGACCTCGACGGCACCTTCGATGGCGCTGGAGATAGCGTCGGAGGAGCCACCGGTCAGCGCCTTCTTGAGCTTATTGGACGTCTCGCGTAGCTCGGCCTGCAGGTTTTCCACGCGGGCGGGAACCTCGTCCGCACGGCACTTGAGCGCAGCGGCAGCGGCGTCGACGAGCGCCAGGCGGTTGGCCATGTAGTCGAGGGCGCCCTTAGAGGTCACGGCTTCGATACGGCGGACGTTGGAGCCCGTAGAGGACTCGGAAATGATCTTGAACAGGCCAATCTCGGCGGTGTTAGCGGCATGCGTGCCACCGCAGAGCTCACGGGAGAACGGCTGGTCCTCGGCGCCCACGGAGACGACGCGGACGACGTCACCGTACTTCTCGCCAAACAGGGCGACAGCACCGGCGGCCTTGGCCTCGTCGATGCCCATGACGCGGGTCACGACCGGCTTGGAAGCGAAGATCTGCTGGTTGACCAGATCCTCGACAGCCTTGAGCTGCTCGGAGGACAGGGCCTCAAAGTGCGTGAAGTCAAAGCGCAGGTGCTCGGGCGTCACCAGCGAGCCGGCCTGGGAGACATGCTCGCCCAGGACCTGCTTAAGCGCGGCGTCGAGCAGGTGCGTGGCGGTGTGGTTGCGGCGCAGGAAGCCACGACGCTCGGCGTCGATCGCGGCGGTCACGGTAGCACCGACGGTCAGCGTACCCTCGGTGACGTGGGCGACGTGGGCATACAGGCCGTTGTGGTTCTTGGTATCGGATACGGTCAGTGCAACGCCATCGGCGGAAAGCTCACCGGCGTCACCCTGCTGGCCGCCCATCTCGGCATAGAACGGGGTGCGGTCGAGCACGACCTCGAGATCCTCGCCCGCGGCAGCGGACTCAACGGACTCACCGTTGCGCACGATGGCGACAACCTTGGCGCCCTCGATTACATCGTTGTGATAGCCGTCGAACTCGGTCGCAGCGACCTTGTCAGAAAGCTCGACCCACACGTCATTGAAGCTGCCCCAGGCGTCGCCCTTGGCGTTGGCGCGAGCGCGGGCCTTCTGGTCCTCCATGCAGGTGGTAAAGCCGTCCATGTCGACATCGTGGCCAGCGGTGCCGGCGATCTCGACGGTAAGGTCGATGGGGAAACCGAAGGTGTCGTGCAGCTTAAAGGCAACATCGCCCGGAAGCACAGCGCCCTCGGCAAGCGCTGCCAGAGCCTCGTCCAGATAGACGCGGCCGTTGTCGAGCGTCGTGGAGAAGCGCTCCTCCTCGGAGGCGACAATGCCCTTAACGAGGGCGACGTTCTTGAGCAGCTCGGGGTAGGCCTCACCCATCTGAGCGTTGACCTCGTCGATGAACTTGGTCAAGAAGGCACCCTCGATGCCCAGCAGGCGACCGTGGAACACGGCGCGGCGAAGCAGACGACGCAAGACATACTCGCGACCCTCGTTACCGGGCAGGATGCCGTCAGAAATCATAAAGTCGACGGCACGGGAGTGGTCGGCGATGATGCGCAGCGAGCGGCTGGCACCGGAATAGTCATCGGCGTCATAAGTCTTGCCGCTGATCTTCTCGCCCAGCTTGATGAGGTGCTGCATCAGATCGCCGTCGTAGTTAGCGGTCTTGTGCTGCATGATGGCGGCCATGCGCTCCAGACCCATGCCCGTATCGAGGTTGCGGTGCGGCAGCTCCGGCATGGAGCCGTCCTCCTGGCGGTCGTACTGGGTAAACACGAGGTTCCAGAACTCCAGGAAGCGGTCGCAGTCGCAGCCGGGCTTGCAGTCGGGGCTGCCGCAACCGACCTCCTCGCCCATGTCAAAGTAGATCTCGGAGCACGGACCGCAGGGGCCGGTGGGGCCAGCGGCCCAGAAGTTGTCGTCCTCGCCCAAGCGGGAGATGTGATCCTCGGCAACGCCCAGGGAGCGCCACACGTCGTGGGTCTCGTCATCCTCGGTAAAGACGGTAAAGTACAGGCGGTCGAGCGGCAGCTTGAACTCCTTGGTGATGAGCTCAAAGGCCCAAGCACAGGCCTGCTGCTTGGAGACGCCGCCAAAGGAGAAGTCGCCGAGCATCTCGAAGAAGGACAGGTGACGGCCGTCCTCGCCGATGCAGTCGATGTCGTTGGTGCGGACGCACTTCTGGCAGGAGATCGCGCCGATCTCCTTCATGGTCTTCTTGCCCTGGTAGTACTCCTTAAACTGGTTCATGCCGGCGTTGGCAAGCAGCAGCGAGGGATCGTCGGGAACAAGAGACGAAGAAGGATAAAGCTTAAGACCGCGCTCCTCAAAGAAGTTGAGGAACTTGGAGCGGATCTCGGCCGTAGTCATAGACGGGTAGTCAGCACTCATAGAGGGAATCTCCTCGGTTTCACATCGAAACAGTTCAAACGTAACGATATTACCATCCCACCGCGCCTGTGCAAAAAAGAGGGCCGCCAAACGGCGACCCTCCAGCGAAAGTGCACGTTATTTAGGACTAAGCAATCCTTTGAAAAAATGGTTTTGGTATAATACCGTTTAAGAATCATCCGGAAGGAGCGACCGATGAATACCAAACGATTTATCTTGAATGCACTTCTGACAGCAGCAATATTGACGCTCTTCGTCTTCTCGGACTTATACATGAATCACCCAAGATTTGGATATGCTTTATACGCTGTGTTTTCCGGCGAAACAACTTACAACACCATAGGTTTCATTGACGCAATCTTTTTCTATGTAGTCGGCCCCGTATCAAGCGAACTGGTCGCTTTTCTTGTCTGCTTCAACCTGAATCTACAAAGCCAAACTCATTCAACGACTTCGGCCAAACAAGGAATCAATCTCTTCGTAATAATGATAATTCTGCAAATTGCGACAGTGTTGATTATCGCCCTGACCGCAACAAACATTTTGAAGTATGAGTTCGGATTCATCGCGAGCTGCCTGATGGCAATTGCCGCGGGTATAGCGTTTTCGTATACAACTCCGGCAAAGAAGTAGCTCGACTAACAGGGCCTATTTGGAATCCGAATCGTCCATAGAGCCGTCGATGCCGGTTTTGGTGTCGTCGTCCGAATCGGAATCGTCATCCTTGGCGAAGGGGTTCTTGAAGAAACCCGTCGCATCGGGCTGAAGACCCGACAGCTTAATCCAGGGATTCTCGAGCTCGGGCTTGGGCATAGCCTGGGCCTCGGGCGCGGTCTCGTTGCCGATGAGCTCGGACTCGTAAATGAATGTATCGTCTCCAAGCGCGTCATAGGCAGCGACCGGGTTGCCCTCGGCATCGCGATACGGCGTGCCCTTAAACACGGCGCCATCGTATGCCACAAGCTGGCGGCCGGTCTCGTTCTCAAAGTAGTAGACAAAGATGCCCTTGAGGGCCGCACACAGCGGAATGGCAATGATCATGCCAATGGGACCCATGAGCGCCGAACCAATAACGAGCGCCGTGAGGCTCATGATGGGATGCACCTGCACCGAGCTCTGCATGACCTTAGGCGAAATCACGTTATCGGTTACGTTTTGCGCGACCATCGTCACGATGAGCGTCCATAACGCCAACATGGGGCTGAACATGAAACCGAGCACTGTGGCGATTGCAGCGCTCACCCAGGGGCCGACGACCGGAACCAAATGCATGATGCCGGTAAAGATAGCCATAAGCGCCGCATACGGATGACCGATGATCATAAAACCGATAAAGGCGAGGAAACCGCCGCAGATGGACGTCACGACCATACCGCGCATGTAGCCGCCCACTGAGCGCGACAGAATGGCGACCATAAAGCGGTACGAGGTCTCCTTTTCCTGTCCGATAATGGTGCAGATCTCGTGGTGCATGCGAGGGTAGTCGCAGGCCATCCAATAGGCAAGCACCAGGCCCAGGAAGATGACGAACAGCTGCGAGGCCGTGTTGGTAATGAGCGGGAATACACCGCGACCGAGCTCAGCAGCGATTTGCGAGACATACTTCGACGCCACGGTAACCAGCGAAGAAAGATTTTCGTCCAGATACTCCTTGAGCGGCGTGTTGTTGAGCGTCTTGGCGTGTGAGATCATCTCATTGAGGTCGCCGCCCGCAACGCGAAGCTGCGCGGGCAGACGGCTCAGGACTTCCATAATCTGGCCGAACAGAATCGGCGACAGGATGCAGACGACGCCGACGAGCACCGCCACAACCACGATGAGCGCGACAAGCGAACCGATGCCACGACCGACGCCGTGATGCTCGAGCCAGTTGGTGATCGGCGACATCACAAAAGCAATGATGGAACCGACAGCGAGAAACTCGATAACCGGCGCTAGGATGCCCATAAGGTTAAAGATGACAGCGGCGATAACGATGCAACCGACGACGGCCCAAATGCGAAGCGTCAGAATGCGGGTATCGCGCAGCATGCGGTCGGATTGTTGGGGGTGCTCATTCATGAACGAATCATCACTCCGTCGGGGTCAATCTTGTCTTGAATCTTCTTAAGGGTACGGCGAAGCAGGCGCGAGACCTGCACCTGCGAGATGCCCAGCTTCTTGGCAATCTCAATCTGGGTCATGCCCTTTACAAAGCGCAGCTCGATAACCTCACGCTCGCGCGGTGAAAAATCGCGAATGGCCTCCTCAATCACCAGGCGGTCATCGGTAAAGTCGAGCTCGTTGTCATCATCGGCATAGCGGTCGAGAATCGAAGGCGCATCGTCGGAATCGGACGCACCGGGGGCCTCGATGGGCACCGAGGTGTAGGCCGAGGACGATTCCATGGCTTCGAGTACCTCGTCGACGGTCACGCCCAGGTACTCGGCTATTTCCTCGACCTTGGGCGAACGCTGCAACTCATTGGTGAGCTTGTCGGTGGCCTGGTTGACCTTAGCCGAGAGCTCCTGCAGACGGCGCGGCACGCGCACGCTCCAGCCCTTGTCGCGGAAGTGGCGCTTAATTTCGCCCAGAATGGTGGGCGTGGCAAACGTGGTGAACTCTAGGCCACGCTCGGGGTCAAAACGGTCGATCGCCTTGAGCAGGCCCAGATAGCCAACCTGCATCAGGTCATCGAGCGGCTCACCGCGATTCTTAAATTTGTTGGCAAGAAACCTTACCAGGTTCATATGGGACATGACGAGCTGCTCGCGAGCATCCGGATCACCGGTCTCTTTGTAGCGACGAAACAACTCGCGGGTTTTCTCCTTGTCCCAAGCGGTCTTACCGCTCCGGGAACGTTCGGTCATATTAGATATCCGCCTTGAGGTCGAGGGAAAGCGTCAGGGGCGCCGAAGTCTTTTCGTAGGAATCGCAAACGCTCGCCAAAATGAGCTCGGCATACACGGCAGCCTGGTCATCCTCGTCAACAGCGGCCTGATCGCCAAAGGTAAAGGTCATGCCAACGTGAGACACGTCGACATCGAACCTGATCGTAATATCATCGGAATCAACCGCCGTGCAGCCAAAGATAAAGGCCTCCTCGGCAGCCATACGGATGTCCTCGATGCGATCAACAGACATAGAGCACAGCGCACCAACGTTGGCGGCCGTCATACGCACCAGGCGGGCCAGACGTGGGTCACCGGCAACGGTCAGCGTAATGGGGCAGGTTGCTTCGCTACTCATCACAGGACTCCTCGGAGGTCTGGGCGGGTGTGTAGGTGTAATACTGAGACGGCTTGCCAGCAGGCTTCTGACCATCATCGTCGCCCGCGGCGGCCTCGTCCCCGGCTTCGCCAATCAGGACGCGCTCGGTCGGCTGCTCGGCTTCGGCCGCAGCGGAAAGTTTGCGCTCGGCGTCGGCCGCGGGAGCCTTCACCTTGTTAAAGAGTTTCTGCACGGCGCCGGCGGCGGAGTCGGTCACGCTCGACACGGCATTGCTGGCCTCGGCCATGCTGCCCGTAACCTCGGAAATATCGCGGACAACCGCCTCGACCTCGACGAGGTTGGAGGTAAGGGCATCGACGGCCGTCTTGCTCGACTTAAGCAGCGGCTCCATCTGGGCAAGTGCCGGCGTAAGCTCGTCGACAGCGCCGTCGAGTTTTGCCACCACCGGCTGCGCCTCGGCGATGGTGTTGTTGAGGTCGTTCACGGTCTTATTGAGCGAGTCGACAACGTTGCGGGTCTTGCGCAGGGTAAGCGCGAGTTCAACGATGGCCCACACGCCGGCAATGGCAAGCACCAGCAGGGCGATTTGAATGGGACTCATACAAGCCTCCCGGAAAAATCGAAATACAGACGCTGTTCATGGTACCCCAAAGAAGGGGAAAGATACCCAAAGGGAATGTGCGTGGTGCCAATGACCTACTTGGGCGCGTTACCGCTCCGGTCGCGTTCGCTTTGCTCCACACGCCACTCTTCCCAGCCGCGGCCCGCAGGCTGCCAGAACGCGCCGCGCTCCAACCCCTCGGGCAAATAGCGCTGGTCGACCCAACCTTCAGGATAATCGTGCGGGTACTTGTATACACCGTACTCGTCGCTGCCGGGACGGTGACGATCGCGCAGATAGCTGGGCACCTCGCGCAAGCCGCTGCTACGGATATCGGCCAAAGCCGCATCGATCGAAGCCTCGCACGCGTTGGATTTAGGCGCCAGGCACACATAGAGCGCAGCCTGAGCCAGGTTAATGCGGCACTCGGGATAGCCAATGACCTCGGCAGACTTAAACGCGGCATGCGCCACCAAAAGCGCCTGCGGGTCGGCGTTGCCAACGTCCTCAGAAGCCTGAATCATAATGCGACGGGCAATAAACTTGGGATCCTCCCCCGCGTCGATCATGCGCGCGAGCCAATAGATTGTGGCATCGGGGTCGCTGCCGCGCATAGACTTAATAAACGCACTGATGATGTCGTAGTGCATATCGCCGTTTTTGTCATACGAAAAGCCGCGACGCGGGTTGGCAATCTTTACGTCATCCACGGTGATGGGATAGCGCTCCCCCGCCGCCGGCGCTGGCGTTCCCTCGGTATCGGGACGCGTGACGGCGATCTCACTCGCAAGCTCGAGCGTCGTGAGCGCCGAGCGAGCATCGCCCGCGGCCAGCGTGCAGATGGTCTTAACCGCATCCTCATCGGCCGAGAACTTGCCGTTCAAACCCTGCGGCGCCTCGAGTGCACGCTCGATCAGCGTGGCGATATCCTCGTCCTTAAGATGCTCAAGCTCCACGACGCGACCGCGCGACAACAATGCCGAGTTGACCTCAAAGTACGGGTTCTCCGTCGTGGCGCCAATCATAATGACGGTACGGTTCTCAACCGCATGCAGCAAGGCATCCTGCTGCGACTTAGAGAAGCGATGAATCTCGTCGATGAAAAGAATGGTTCGACGGTCATAGGTATTCAGACGCGTCTTGGCCTCGTCAATCACGCGGCGCAAGTCCTTTACGGTGCCCGTCACAGCGCTGACCTCGACAAACTCACTCTTAGTATGGTTGGCGATAATGTGGGCCAGCGTCGTCTTGCCCGTACCGGCCGGCCCATACAGAATCACACTCGACAGCACGTCATGCTCAATCGCGGCACGCAACCATGAGCCCTTACCGACGGCCTTTTGCTGGCCCACGTACTCATCGAGTGAATTGGGTCGCATGCGCACCGCAAGCGGTGCATTCTGAAAGGAACGCTCGCGCGTCGAAGCAGAAAAAAGGTCGTCCATAGCCATCCCGTGCATCAATCAAAAAAGTTTTCCACGAACAGTATACCGAATAAATACGAACTACCGTTCGTTAATATAAGTACGGTGCGGAAACTTCAGACCGGGGAACAGCTTGCTTGCGAGCTCGCAGAAATAGCCATCCGTCATGCTCGCAATGTAATCCACCACGGTTTGGTCCTTATCGTCCTGCCATGCATAGGTACGGTCGTAGTAAGAAAGCTGCTGCTCAATGCGCGAAATGTGGTGCTTAAAGATGTAGGAGGACTCGTCTCCTTCGTTTATATCCTGCAGGCAACGGTCGTAGAGCTTTTCGAACGCCTCGCGCAGCTCCGCTTCGGAATCGCCTTCGATGCCGCCCTTGCTATAGATCTTCTCGTAGTTCTCGCGCTTGGCCCGACGGATTTCCTCAAACAAGTCCTCGCTCATCTCGATACGCGGCTTGCCATAGCTGTGCTCAACGATATCGATGGAGGCATGCGTGAGGATCCAGCTGTTGTAAGCCCCGCCCAGGCCATCGTCAAAAGCGCCGGGTGACAGCAGGCCAGCCGCAATGGCGTCTTGGCGATCGCGCCCCACGTAGGCAAGGATATCCGAGATGCGAACGACACAACCCTCGAGCGTCATGGGGCGCAGGTGCTCAATCGCGCTATAGCCCGTGGCGATGCAGTCCTCGACCGTCTGATCGAACTGGTCAAATGAGCTCATGCCCGAGAGCTCGAACACGCGTTGCTCGTACTCTCCGTTATGGCATAACACGCCATCGAGCGTCTGGAGCGACACGTTGCGGCCGTACAGCGCGTCGAGCACGCGGACCGACTGCACGTTATGGAAAAAGAAGCGACCCGTGCGCTCGTGGTAGATATCGTTGAGAAATCGCTCGCCGGCATGGCCAAAGGGCGTGTGACCCAAGTCGTGGCCTAAGCCAATTGCCTCGATCAGGTCGCAGTTGAGCCCCAGAGCACGTCCGATATCACGCGCGATGCGCGAGACAAGCTGCACGTGCAGGCCGCGACGCGACAGATCATCGTTGCTGCGAAAGCTGAAAACCTGAGTTTTACCGGCGTATCGGGCGTACGCGGGCAGATGGAGAATCTTTTCGGCATCGCGCATAAAGGCCGGACGCATAAGCGTGCCTTGATCTGCGGCTCGATCAACACGACGGATGACCTGGTCGTCACCGCATCGATAGGGATTAACGACACCCGAGGCGCGGTCGGCGGCAATACGCTCGACCAGATCGGGCGACAACGCCGCGGGAATGCGATCCATGCGCGCCTTAATGGCGGCTGTCTCTTGATTAATTGCCATGAAATGCTCCTTAGAAAGGACGCGCAATCGGTTACAGCGTGCAGCCCACGAACTCGATTATGGCAAATATCGGCACTAAAAACGGCAGCAATGGCAAGGAGCGCGATTTTGTGATGAGGCAGGCGACAGCAAGTGCAAGGAGCGAGGTAGCAAACGCAACGATGCCACCCAGAGGGTCGAGGGTGCAAAGGGCAAAGAGCGCCTTGGCATCTCCCATGCCGATACCTGGGGCATGACGAAGGCGCCGCCAGAGCGACTCAGTGAGCACGAGGGCAAGGTACACGATGACCGCGAGGCCGGCGTAGTCAAGTGCGATGTTCAGGCCATGATCAAGCCAGACGCCCGCAAACGCTGCCACGGCACAGACAGCGGCGAGCGCGTTTGGAAACCGCCGCTCACGGGCATCGATGAGCGCACCGGCAAAGGCGCACAGCCAAAACGGGATATAGAACAACGAAACCCCCTCAACCTAGGGCCCAAACGCAAAAACCACCACAGAGGTGCCTGTCCCCTTTGTGGTGGTTTAGGTGATGGTTATTTGGCACCCTGCATAACTTCGTCGAGGGTGACGCTTACGGCATGCTGCGTCGGAACCCAGTCGACCTTGAGGAACAGCGCTGCCACGGTAATGGGGATATAGCTGAACATAAAGATCGGGAAGGTAAACAGGTTGGTCACCAGACGCCACTTTTGCGCGCAGTGAATGTGCTTGTACTCAAAGATGGTCGTGAGCAGCGCCAGGATAAAGAACGTCTGATACAGCATCACGAAGGTCATGATGAGCGACGCGGCACAGGCCTGCATCTCGACCTCGGTGGCCAAAAAGCCGTGCGAAAGGCCACCCACAATCAGGAACGTGGCATTGGCGAGCATCGAGATCAACGATAGCAGCATACCCGGGGCGATCGTCATAAACATGTCGTAGGCGGCAAAGCGATGGTAGCGAAAGGTCGACTTGACCAGGTGCTTACCATACGTAAAGAACACCTGGTAGAAGCCCTTAGTCCAGCGCATGCGCTGCTTCCAGGAAGCCTTAAACGTCACGGGCTGTTCGTCAAAAAACTCCGCCGGTGCATAACCGATGCGGATGCCATGGATGGCGCAGAACGTGGTGAACTGAATGTCCTCAGTCAGCGTGTGGAACTGCCAGCCGTGCATGCCTTCGATCACGCTGGCTGAAATGAGATAGCCCGAACCCGAGACAGCGCAGGAAGTCTTGCAGATGTTACGCGCATTATTAAGGAAGCGCGCCTCGCGCAGATACCACGTAGCATTAGCTGCCGAAATCCAGGAGCTGCCGAAGTTTTTGGAGTTGCGATAGCTCGTGACCACATGGAAGCCCTGGTCAAAGGCATCGTTCATCTTGGACACGTAATCGCGGGAAATGACGTTATCGGCATCGAAAATAAAGTAGCCCTCAAAGGTATCGGGATACTCGTTAAGGATACGGTCAAAGCCAAAGTCCATGACCCAGCTCTTGCCCTTGCGAGCAAGGTCATTACGCTCGTAGACAATGGCGCCGGCCTCGCGCGCAAGCTGCGCCGTGTTGTCAGTACAGGCATCGGCGACCACAAAGACCTCGATAAGCTCGGACGGATAATCCTGGTCCTTGATAGAGCGAACGAGGTTGGCAATCACGGCCTCCTCGTTATGGGCCGCGATAAAGAAGGCGTAGCGATGAAGCTTTTTGGCCTTAGGGGGAGCGACCTCGCCACGAAGGGCGCCGATGATAAAGAAGACCACCTGGTACAAGAAACAGACCGTAAGCAACGTAACCACGATCTGATTGAAGATCACGATGGGCGTGTTGGTTTGTAAAAAGGCGAGCATACAGGCTCCCGGGAACGCGTAACGTAGACAACCGTATATCTTACCGCAGGCTTACCGAGTTCAAGAAACCACCTAAAACTGACTAGGCTTCGAGCAAGCCGAGCTGAGGAACAATCTCGTCGCCGGCGGCAGTGCGGCCAAGCGAGCGCGGGGCTAAGTCATCAAGAACCGCGGCGAGATCCCAGGGCAGTTCATCACGGCACTCAATTCGCTCCCCCGTTACCGGATGATCGAACGCCACGCGCCAGGAATGCAGGAATTGCCTGGTCAAACCCTGGTCGGCGCGTGCATCGCATTTGCCGTAGAGCGGATCGCCCACGCAAGCGTGGTTGATATGACGCATGTGCACGCGAATCTGATGCGTGCGGCCCGTAAACAAGTGGCATTCCACCAGCGTGTAGCCGTCGTCAAAGCGCGTGGAATCAAAGCGTTCGAGAACCTTAAAGGTCGTGATGGCCTGACGCGCAAAGGGATCGTCGGACACCGCCATCTTGACGCGATCGCGCGTAGAGCGGGCAATACCGGTATTAATAGTTCCCTCGTCCATGGCGATGTGACCGTGAACAAGCGTGATATAGCGACGATCGAGCGTACGCGTGCGGATGAGATTTTGAAGCGCGCGCTGGGTCTCGTCGTCCTTTGCCGCGAGCATGAGGCCCGAGGTATCGCGATCCAGACGGTGCACGATACCGGGACGGTCCTCGCCCTGCACGGTGCCCAGATGGTCGATACCGCAGTGGTAGACCAGGGCGTTCGCAAGCGTACCGCTCTCGTGGCCGTGAGCAGGATGACACACGAGACCCCGCTGCTTGGAGAGCACAATGAGGTAGTCGTCCTCGTAGCGAATGTCGAGCGGGATAGCCTCGGGAATCACATCGGTGGGATCGTGCGGCTCGGGCAGGTCGACCGAAATGCGATCGCCGGCGCGCACGGCGTACTTTTTGGACAGGCAGGTCTCGCCATTGACGGCAACAGCACCGCCCTCGATCAAATGCGCGCAGGCAGAGCGCGTGGGGCAGCCGTCGTTGGCGCCCAGATAGGCGTCGAGGCGCTGGCCAGCGGAATCGTCGGCAACAAGAATATGGATGTCGGCCATTAGCGCTCATTCCTTTCGCGAATCTTGCGGGCACGCTCCCCACGTTGCTGGGCCTTGCGCTTGGCGCGGGCCTCGTCACGGGCGTTGAGCTCGGCCGTCGCATCGACCTCGCAAGCGGCGGGACTCAAGAACATGTAACCAACGAGGGCGAGCACGACACCCACGGTAATACCGATATCCGCAACGTTAAAGACAGGGAAATCAATGAAGGTAGTGGCAATAAAATCAGTCACAAAGCCCATGGCCAGGCGATCGATCGCGTTGCCGATGGCACCGCCCGCAACCATAGCCATGCCCACGACCTCCAGGCGAGCGAGTTGAGACGCGCGAACCAGGTACACGGCAATGGCGACAATAACCGCGAGCGCCAGCACGGCAAACGCTATGCCATGGCCCTCGCCCATGCTAAAGGCAGCACCGATGTTACGCACGAAAAGGAAGTCGATCACACCAGGGATAACAGTCACTTGCAGAGTATCGCCCACGGCACGAACCGCAAGCTTGGTCAGCTGGTCAACAAGCAGCACGGCCAACGCCACACCACCAGCAACACCCAACCGCCAACGCAAAGGCGGCGTCATATCCGCACAACGACCCAAAGAAATCCCCTACCCTCAAGAACAATCGAATTCCGTTTAACGCAATTAACCATCTTATATTGCCACACGCAGAGCGCACGACATATTCGCTAACGTCAGATAAATAACCAGCATAAAAGAAAGCGGCATTCCGAAAAACAGAATGCCGCTTTTATTCAGCGGAGCAAATGGGCCGAAGGCGTCCAAATCCTCCCTATAACTAAAATGCCGAGTTACTGTGCCTTAAAGGGCATCAGCGCAGCGCTTGCAAATGTGCGCGTGGCCGTTGTACTCGCCGACGGTGGTGCGATAGTTCCAGCAACGGTCGCAGCACTCGCCCTCGGCAGCCTCGATGGCAACGGAAAGCTCCTCGCCCTGGGTCAGCTCAACATCGGAGACGATGTAGAACTCGGCCAGGTCGACGGCCTTGTCGCCGGTCAGCAGCGCGTACATCTCGGCGGGAACGACCGCCTTGACGCGGACCTGCTGGCTCTTGGTGAAGGTGCCGGCGGAACGGGCATCCTCAAGGGCCTTGGTCACGGCGCTACGGAGCTCGAGCGAAGCCTCGAGCACGCCCTCAAACTCGTTGGCCTCGTCAAACGTGATGGGCGACTTATACCAATCGAGCAGCGCGGCGTACTTCTGGTGATCGACGCAGCCGGCAGGCGCATAGGCCATGGCCTCGTCGACGGTGTAGGACAAGATCGGCTGCAGGTCGCGCATGAGCATCGAGAAGAGCTCGGCGAGCACGGTCTGGGCGCTGCGGCGCTCAAGCGAGCCGGGCTTCTCGCAGTACAGACGGTCCTTCAGGGCGTCGAGGTACACGTTGGAAAGCTCGGTAACCACGAAGTCGTAGAGCGCACGGTAGGCGCGCGGGAACTCGTAGCTGGCGTAGGCGTCGTCGACCTCGGCCTGGACCTGGGTCAGGCGGGCAACCATGAGTTTGTCGAGCGGCAGCAGGTCGGCAAAAGCGACGCCGTCGGTCTCGGGCTCAAACTGACCCTCGAGCTCGGAGAGCAGGAAGCGCAGCGTGTTGCGGAAACGACGGTAGGCATCGGACGTACGAGCGAGAATCTCGTGGTCGATGGAAACGTCGGAGCTGGTGTCGACGGAAGCAACCCACAGGCGGATGATGTCGGCGCCCATCTCGTCACAGACCTTATTGGGGTCGATGACGTTGCCGAGCGACTTGGACATCTTGCGGCCCTGGCCGTCGAGCGTGAAGCCCTGCGAGACGACCGCCTTGTACGGGGCATGGCCGTTGGCGCCCACCGAGGTGAGCAGCGAGCTCTGGAACCAACCGCGGTGCTGGTCGGAGCCCTCGAGATACACGTCCGCCGGGTACTCAAGCTCGGGGCGATACTCGCAGACGGCCTTCCAGGACACGCCGGAGTCCCACCACACGTCGAGAATGTCCTTATCGGCCTTAAGGTGATGGCCGCCGCACTTGGGGCAGACGCAGGCCTCGCCCAGGTAGCTCTCGGGAGCGTCGGTGAACCAGGCGTCGGAGCCCTTCTCGTGGAAGAGCTTGATGACGGCGTCGAGCGTGGCGTCGTTCATGACCTTCTCGCCGCAGTCGGCGCAAGTGTAGCTGGGGATGGGCACGCCCCAGTTGCGCTGACGGCTGATGCACCAGTCGGGACGCTGCTCGACCATGGCGCCAATGCGGTTGGCGGCATGGGCCGGATACCATTTAACGTTCTCGCGGACCTCTTTGCCAGCCTGCTCGCGCAAACCGGTCTTGTCCATCGAGACAAACCACTGGTCGGTAGCACGGAAGAGCACAGGGTGCTTGCAGCGCCAGCAGTGCGGATAGCTGTGCGTGATCTTCTTCTCGAGGACCAGGGTGCCGCGCTCGCGCAGGAACTCGATGATGTGCGGGTTGGCCTCATCAGTATCCATACCGCTGAAGGGGCCACCGGTGCCAAACTCCTCGCCGGTGTAGAACTTGCCGTCGTCATCGACCGGCATGCAGATGTCGGTGATGCCCTCCTTGAGGCAGGCGAAGTAGTCGTCGACGCCGTGGCCGGGCGAGTTGTGGACGATACCGGTACCGTCATCGACACCGACGTAATCGGCCAGCAGCGCCACACCCTCGACACCGTCAAAGATCGGCTGCTTGTAGTGGATGTGGTGGAAGGTCTCAGCGGGAACCACGTAGGGCTTACCGTCGACCATAACCGGGGTGTACTCCCAGCCAAACTCCTCGCAGCACTTGGGAGCCAGGTCCTCAAGCATAACCTCAGCACGACCATCGTGCTCAACGGCGACGTAGGCGGCGCCGGGCTTGAGGGAAACGGCCTGGTCGGAGGGGATGGTCCACGGCGTAGTCGTCCAGATGATAAAGTCGACCGGGCCGTCGAAGTTCTCGAGGCCGGCGGGCTTGGAAGTCATCTCAAAGCGCACGAAGATGGACGGGCTCGTCTCGTCGGAGTACTCGATCTCAGCCTCGGCGAGCGCGGTGTGGCAGTGCTTGCACCAGTGAACCGGCTTGTGGCCGCGATAAATCATGCCCTTATCGAACATGGCCTTGAAGACCTCGATATCGGCAGCATCATGCTGGTGATAGAGCGTCAGATAGGGGTTGTCCCAGTCGCCGAGCACGCCCAGACGACGAAAGCCGGCCTTCTGCAGCTCGATGTTCTCGACTGCGAACTCGTTGCAGAGCTCACGAATCTTGGCCGTGGGGGTCTGGTTGAACTTCTCGGTGCCGAGCTTCTCCTCGACCTTGTGCTCGATCGGCTGGCCGTGGCAGTCCCAACCGGGGACATAGGGAACCTCATAGCCCTGCATCATCCAGTAGCGGTTGATCATGTCCTTGGAGATCTTGTTCATGGCGTGGCCGATGTGAATCGGGCCGTTGGCGTACGGAGGACCGTCGTGCAGCACGAACTTCTTGTGACCCTCGTTCTTCTTCAGAACCTGCTCGTAGACCTTGTTGTCCTGCCAGTCCTTGAGTCGCTTGGGCTCGGACTTGGAAAGACCGGCGCGCATGGGAAAACCGGTCTTGGGCAGATTCATCGTCTGCTTGTACTCGTTTGCCACGGTACCCCTTTCATGTCGTGGGCGCGCACGCCCGTTGGGCACCAAAAAAGCGCCCGTCCCTACAAGCTGGGACGAAGCGCCACAAAACAGGCTGTAGGCCCGCAAAAGCTCTTCGCTTAACCACCCAGCTTAGATGCCCTCGCCCGCGTATTCGCGCGCTCGCATCCATTACTCGGCTGGCCTGTATCGACGACCATCTCGGCGATATCTACTAAGACGTGCCTGTACGGCGCGCCCGTTGGGACCGCAGCTCCGGGGTGATTTTCATCGGTCGCATGCACGGGTTCTCAGCGCTCCCCGCTCTCTGTAACATGCGGACGGCCGACTACTCGTCCCCATCAACGCTCATGCGGTGTATGGTAGCACGGTCAACGCCGTCAAAAAACCCTCAACACTGGTTTTATACGTTCGAAATTTCTTGCAGCCGTGGACCTTCTCTTGGAGCAAAATACCTGTAAGCACTTTATCGAACGAAAGAAGGTTGCTATGCGCACAATTGGAATGAGCGACTATACCGTCGGCGAAGACTGCTTTGACGAGCTACCTGACGCGCTGGCCGAGTACGGAGCTACCAAGGTCGCGATCATCGGTGGCAAGCGGGCACTAGCCGCAGCACTTCCCGGTATCGAGGCTGCGCTGGCAGGTACCAACGTCGAGATTCTAGAGACGCGCGTCTATGGCACCAACAGCACGCGTGCCAATATCGCCAAGGTCGTGAACTCCCCTGCCTGCCAGGAAGCTGACGTGCTTATCGCATGCGGCGGCGGCAAGGCGCTCGATACCGTTAAGACGGCGGCCATCGAGCTCAAGAAGATCGTCTTTACGGTGCCGACGATCTGCTCCAACTGCTCGGCCGCGACCGCCATTGCCGTTGTCTACAATGACGACGGCTCGCTCGAGGGCTATTCATACCCCAACCGACCTGCGCATATCTTCATCAATCCCGAGATCATCGCCGAGGCTCCGGCGGAGTACTTCTGGGCTGGCGTGGGCGATGCCCTGTCCAAGCAGCCCGAGGTCGAGTACGCCACGAGTGCCGGCAACCTGGAGCACACTGCCGGTCTTGGCCTGGCACTCGCCCACACCTGCTCCGAACCGCTGTTCACGTACGGTATTCAGGGTCTTGAGGACGTTCGCCAGAATCTGTCGAGCGAGGCCGTCAAGCAGATCGCGCTCGACATCGTGGTCAACACGGGCTACGTCTCCAACCTGACCAACCAGAACGATTACTACTACAACTCGAGCGTGGCGCACGCGTTCTACAACGCCACCTGCAGCATTCCGCGTGAGGGCACCTACCTGCACGGCGAGGTCGTAAGCCTGGGTGTGCTAGTATTGTTCGCCTACACGGGCGACACCGAGAACCTTGAGCGCTATGCTGCCCTCAACAAGCAGATGGGGCTGCCCGTAACGCTTGAGCAGGTCGGGCTTTCCGAGACTGATATCCCTGCCCTGTGCGAGTACGCGCACGCCACCAACGAGTGGAAGCAGGGCAACCCGGAGCCCTTCACTGACGAGAAGTTCGCCGCCGCCATCAAGGCCGCCGACGCTTACGGCCACACCCTCTAGGTCTAGCCCAAAACCACCACAAAGGGGACAGACACCTTTGTGGTGGTTTTTTATTGCTCCAACATTCAGTTCGCACTCGAACCCGATTCTATACGAGAAAGGGTCCGGGTACGTTTTTTGTTTATCGGTAATTCTGCGGAAGGATCACTCGGAACGGTAAACAGAAACGAACAAAAGGCAGAGTACCATCGTGGTGATGGTATCCTGCCTTTTGTTTTGCGGAACCAAGGTCGCTTTATGCGAACTTGATCGCCACTTATATGGCGCATTGATGGCAATTGCTGCGTACGTGCGTACCGGGAGCCTGTACACCTCTGGCAAGGCGTAACACACTAGACTTTGTTCCAAAGTCCGTGTGCTAAGGGGGCAGGGCCCTTAGAATTCCCGTGGAGTGTGTACGCACGTACGCAGAAAAACAGCAAATTACGCTATATCAGGGCGTTCTTTCATTGGTGAGTATGGTATACACGGCTTAGTTCAACAAATATGAATTTATATATAAAGGAGAATATTGATGAAAATGTTTTTATGTTCGCACTTTTCAAGTGTAGGAAGTCTGATAAAGGAAGAAATTGAAAATAAGAAAGTCGCATTTATTCCAACAGCTTCGCTGCGTGAAGGCTACACCGGTTATGTCGGCTCGGCTCGAAAATTATTCAAAAAGTTGGGAGCAATCGTAACTGAAATTGATATTTCAACGGAGGCTTATTCAACGATACAGTCTGTTTTTGAAGATGCGGATGTGATATATTTTACCGGCGGAAATTCTTTTTTCCTTATAGACCAGCTCCGTAAAACGGGAACGGATGAGCTGTTGAAGAAAGAATTGGCAAAGGGAAAACTGATGATCGGTGAATCGGCAGGTGCGATTATATGCGCTCCAACCATCCAATATATTGAACAAATGGATGAAAAGCCGGAGGACTACTCACAAGAAGATGATGCAGGGCTTGATTTGATTGATTTCTATGTTCTTCCGCATTATCTTACAGCACCATTTAAGAAAGTTACCGAGAAAATAATGACTGAGTTTTCGGATTTGAATCTATGCCCAATTAACAACCGTCAGGGAATTGTAATTGATGGTGAAGGTTCAAAGGTTATTTGCAAAGACTAATTTAAACTTCCAGTTTGCTGCACTCGCTCCTAGCAGGGTTTGGGGCAGGCACGCCCCAACAAGAAGCTGTCCCAAAGGGGCAAGAATGGGGACTGCGGACGATTTCTTGGACCGTTACGTGGCCCTTCCCAGCGCGGAGCGAAACTCGGCCGGCGTGCGGCCACCGAGCGCATCGCTGCGCCTCTCCGTATCGTATCGGCCGATCCAGCCCCCGAGCTCCTCGATGAAGCGGGCGGGGGTCCATTCCGACCAGTCCCTGCCGTGCCAGAACTCCTTCTTGAGCAGGCCGAAGAAGCCCTCCATCGCCGCGTTGTCCGGGCTGCAGCCCTTGGCGGACTGGATTGGCTAAACTGATGTGGACAGATCCGGGAGGGGCGCAAGAGACGGGAGGGACTGCCTGGGTACGGCGCCTGTCAACTCGGTCTACGTCTTTGATGACCGGTTCGTACTCAATATCAACTTCACGGATGATGCCAAAACGGTCACCCGTGAGGAAGTGTTGGGTTCGAGTGCTGTGGACAATGTTCCAACATGCTGGGATCGAACTCGCTAGCCGGAATCACGCGGTACCCGTGACGCAGCAGCAGATCGACAAAAACACCGTTGCCCGCGGTGAGCGTACCGCTAAAGGTGCCATCGTAGACGCGACCCGCACCGCACGAGGGGCTACGATCCTGCAAGACGCACGCAGCGATCTCGGACGGGCCGCCCGCCTGCTCGCACATGTCGAGCGCTCGTTGGGCACCCAGGCGAAACTCGCGATCGACCGAGACGCCCTCGCAGGTGCGGACCTCGCCGTTCACGATCTCGGATGGCTTGCGCGGTGTGGGCAAGCCACCAAAAACCTCGGGGCATACCAAAAGGACCTCGGTCCCTGTGCGTTCGCACGCTTCGACCAGCTCGCGATGGTAGTTATCGAGCCCGTTATACTTGCAGCTCTCGCCTATCAAGCAGGCACTTACCACGATCTTCATATAACAACTCTCCTCACGCAAAATCGCCCCATTTGAGATGGACACTCAAATGGGGCGATTGACACAGCGCAACTAGTATTACTGCTGCTTTGGCATCAGCGGATTCTCGCGCGTGAGAAGATTCATAAACTCCTCGCCCGTGATCGTCTCCTTCTTGTACAGATAACGAGCCAGCTCGTGGAGCTTAAACTTGTTCTCCTTGAGGATCTGTAGGGCGCGGTCGTGCGCATCCTCGATCAGCTTGGCGACAATCGCGTCCACGCGCTCGGCCGTGCCGGGAGCGCAGGTGAGCGACGTGTCCTGGTTGAGGTACGCGTTCTGGACGGTACCGAGCGCCATCATGCCAAACTCATCGGACATACCAAAGCGTGTCACCATATTACGGGCGAGCTTAGTGGCCTGCTCAATATCGTTGGCCGCACCGGTCGTCATCTCGCCAAAGATGAGCTCCTCGGCAGCACGTCCGCCGCAGTAGACGGCGAGCTTGTCCAGAACCTCCTGGCGCGTGGTCAGGAAGCGCTCGTCCTCCTCGACCTGCATAGTGTAGCCCAGAGCACCGCTCGTGCGCGGCACGATGGTGATCTTCGTAACCGGCGCAGAGCCCTTCTGGCGGGCGGCAACGATGGCATGGCCGATCTCGTGGTAGGACACGACCTGCTTCTCGTGGTCGGACAGCACCGTGGACTTACGCTGCTGGCCGGCAATGACGACCTCCACCGACTCCTCAAAGTCGTCCTGCGTGGCGCGCTTGCGACCCTCGCGGACGGCACGCAGGGCGCCCTCGTTGATAATGTTAGCCAAGTCGGCGCCCGAGGCACCGGGCGTGGCGCGGGCAATCGCGGTCAGGTCGATCGGCGGCTGCGTCTTCACGCTCTTGGCATGCAGCTCGAGAATGTTCTTACGGCCGGTCAGGTCGGGCAGCTCAACGGGGATACGGCGGTCAAAACGACCAGGGCGAAGCAGGGCGGGATCGAGGCTGTCGGGACGGTTGGTTGCGGCAAGGACGACGATACCCTTGTGGTTATCGAAGCCGTCCATCTCGGTCAGCAGCTGGTTGAGCGTCTGCTCGCGCTCGTCGTTGCCGCTAAAGCCGCCGCCATCGCGCTTCTTGCCGATGGTATCGATCTCATCGATAAAGACGATGCACGGGGCCTTTTCCTTGGCCTGCTTAAACAGATCACGCACCTTGGCAGCGCCACGGCCGACGAACATCTCGACGAACTCGGAGCCCGAAATGCTAAAGAACGGCACGCCCGCCTCGCCGGCGACAGCCTTGGCAAGCAGGGTCTTACCGGTACCCGGAGGGCCAACAAGAAGAGCGCCGCGCGGCAGCTTGGCGCCGATCTCCTCGTAGCGCTGCGGCTTCTCCAGAAAGTCGACGACTTCCTTGAGAGACTCCTTGGCCTCTTCCTGGCCAGCAACGTCCTTAAAGGTCACGCCCACATCCTTGGAAGCGATCACGCGAGCACCGGACTTGCCCAGTCCGCCGCCGCCAAAACCGCCGCCGCCAAAGTTCATCGACGGACCGTCATCACCCATGGCCTTCTTCATGCGGCGGTTAAGCCACCAACCGATGAGGAAGAAAATCGCCATGGGAAGAATGAGGGTGAGCAGGTAGTAGGTCATCAGACCCGAGTTCTTATCGGGAACGACCGACTCCAGGGACGCACCGGATTCAAGCACGCGATCGGTAAAACCCGCATCATTCGGCACACCGGTCGTCTTGTAGGCGATGTTCTCGTCCTCGCCCTTCTTGGTGTAATAAATCGTGTAATCGTCCGTGTTGTACTCGACCTTGTCGACGCTCTTCTTATCGAGCGCTTTAACAAACGTCGAGTAATCGGTCTTCGTAATCTGCTGCGTGTGACCGATGTTGGGGAACAGAACGGTCGAGAGCACGAGGTAGACGACGAAGGCGATGAGCACGTAGAGGATCATATTCCGTCTACGTTTGTTGTCATCCATCTCCATCTGCTTGAACTCCATCTACTGGGGTTGATAATGCTATCTAGAATACCCAACCCAGACGGCGATAAACCGGCGCCGGGCACGAAAGGACAGAGATGGCATCACTGGAAGTCGGCAAGGTTCAGATTTACACGGGCGACGGCAAAGGCAAGACGACGGCTGCGCTGGGGCTCGCGCTGCGCGCCACGGGCTATGGACTTAACGTACTCATGCTTCAGTTTGCCAAGAAACTGCACTGCGCCGAGCATGATGCCGCGCCGCGACTGGGGCTGCGTATTGTGCAGGCCGATCGCGACACGCCCGAGGCTTGCGCCGCGCAGATCATGGAGCTCGCACGTGAGCAGATATCGCAGGTCGACGTTCTGATTCTGGACGAACTCGGCGAGGCCATGCGCCGGGGCTTTGTGACGCGCGAGGATGTGGAGGGGCTGATCGCGCTGAAGCCCGCCACCACGGAGCTCGTGCTCACCGGACGCGGGCTGCTGCCCCTCGCGGACCTCGCCGACCTGGTCACCGAAATGCGCCCCATCAAACATTACTTCGACGAAGGCCTCCTAGCCCGCCAAGGCATCGAATACTAAATGAACCGAAAGGGACGGAGGAAAACGGATCGCTTCGCCTTATCGCCTGGCCAATGATCCGTTTTCCTCCGTCCCCTACGGATTATTAGGCGGTGGCGCGGCCGAGCCAGTTGCCGCTGTGGTGGTAGATGGTGAACATCGTGGCCGTGATGAGCCAGGTTACGGGGTAAACCAGCAGCAGGTGCTCAAGCGACGGATCGAACGGCATAATCGCAAACACCCAGATCACCCTGAGCACGACAGCACCAAAAATCGTGAGCAGCATGGGCTGCAAGCTCACGCCGGCACCGCGAATGGAGCCCGACGCGTTTTCGATAATCGAGAAGATCGCGTAGAACGGCGCGATGAAATGAAGAATCGTCGTGGTGTACGCCGAAATCGAAGCATCGTCGACAAACAAACGCGACAACGGGCCCGAGAACACCAGCAGCACGGCAGACAGACCACCAATGAGCATAAACGACAGCACGAGCGACGTATGGTAGCCCTTGCGCATGCGCTCGTAGTTGCGCGCGCCAAAGTTCTGCGCCGAGAACGTGGTGATCGACACGCCAAGCGCCTCGGTAACCATCCAGACAATGCCATCCAAGCGACCCGAAAGACCCCACGCCGTAGTGACATCGGCACCAAACGAGTTGACCGACACCTGAATCAAAACGTTGGAAATCGAATACGCAGCAGACTGAAAGCCAAGCGGCAGACCACACGAGATCATGCTCTTACAAATGCCAGGATCAATGCCGAGTTTGGACAGCGAAAGCCGCCACGCACCCGGTGCGTGCATCATACGAATCACGATCATCGTGGCGTTGGAGCAAATGGTCAGCGTCACCGCGATACCGCAGCCCAAAGCCTCCATATGCAGCACGGCAACAAAAATGATATCCAGCACAACGTTAACGAGGCAGCCGGAGGCAATGATCACAGCAGGCCCGCGCGTGTCGCCCACGGCGCGCAGCAGTGCCGTTCCCATATTGAGCAGCAGCGCCGCAACCATGGCGGCAAAGTAGCAACGAGCATAGGCAACGCCCTCGGCCAATAGTTCATGCGGCGTATTCATCAAAACGAGCATGGGCTCAACGAACACTATGCCAAGAATCGAGAAAACGATACCGCCCACCAGCGCGAGCGTCATGGCCGTGTGGACCGAACGACTCAGTCGCTCATCATCGTGCTGGCCAAAATACTGACCGGTAATGACCGCGCAGCCGGCGCCGACGCCAACGCAAAAGCCAATGCAAAGCTCGGTGAGCACCATCGTGGCCTGAATGCCGCCCAGCGCAAGCTTGCCGCCAAACTGACCGACAATATAGGTACCGATAAGCGTGTAAGCCTGCTGAAAAAACGAACTAAAAAAGATAGGAACGCACAGCGACAGCAGCTGTTGCCAAATGACACCCTGCGTTACATCGATAGCCGTAGATTTCTTAGCCACACGCCCTCCCCACCAGCGTACGTTAAACAACGAAACGGCAATTTAAGACCAAAGTCAATACCAGCTTAGCACCGACCGGCGTCGACCGAAACACCCCGAATCAGAGCCCGGTCGAACTATCTGCCTAGTGATACAAACCCGGCTGGTAGTGATACTCATTGCTCACGTGCGGGCAGAGCTGCCAAAAGGCGACGGCGCTGGCCGCGGCAACGTTGAGTGAATCGACACCGTGCGCCATCGGAATACGCACGGCTCGGTCGCAACCGGCAATAGTCTTGGCGCCCAAGCCGGCACCCTCGGTACCCATAAAGATCGCTAGGCGATCTATCTCCTGCAGCACGGGATCGTCCAGCGACACCGAATCATCCGTCAGCGCCATCGCGGCACACGAAAAACCGGCATGATGCAGCGACGCCAACCCGTCATGCGGCCACACGCGCGCCTCACTGCCAATACGCGTCCACGGCACCTGAAACACAGTGCCCATGCTCACACGAGCCGAGCGACGATACAGTGGATCGCAGCACGTAGGGCTCACCAGAATGCCGTCGACATTGAGCGCGGCGGCCGAGCGGAAAATAGCGCCCACGTTCGTGTGGTCGACAATACCCTCGAGCACGCATACGCGCACCGGGTGCTCCCCCGCCGCCTCGACGACGCCGTCCAAGAACTCATCAACCGGAATCTGTCGCGGGCGACGAAACGCCGCCAGCGCGCCGCGAGTCACGTTAAAACCCGTCAACTGCTCCATGAGCTCCATGGAGGCCACGAACACGGGAACCGGACCTGCGCCCTCGCGCACGACTAGGCGCTCAAACAGCGGCATCATCTGGTCGAGCCAGCGTTCGCCCAAAAGAAAGCTCACCGGCTGGTATCCGGCACGCACCGCGCGCTCGATAACCTTGGCACTCTCGGCGATAAAGATACCCTTTTGCGGCTCCAGCACGCAGCGCAGCTCGCGCTCGGTCAGTCGCACGTAGGCATCGAGCCGCTCGTCCTCGAGCGAATCAATTCGCAGAACCTCAACGGCATCAGTCATAGCAGCCAGCCCGCACCCTTCTTTACAGCACATCTATACCAAACGAGGCGACGCTAAGCGCCGCCCCATGCATTCAAATAACCCGATGATAGCGTTCACGCCAGACGATTTACGCCTCAACGCGACGATACGTCACGAACTCATAATCGACGCCCTCGTCGCCCTCTCCCGAGGCAATCGTGGCAACACCACCACGCCGCGCGATCTCCCACGCGGGATCGACGTCCAAGTCGGGAAAGTACGTGTCCACGGCATGGGTGCAATGGTCGTGCGTGACCTCGGCCTCGGCGCAATACGGCAAAAACTGCCGATATACCTCGCCGCCGCCGATCACCCAGGCAACAGACTCACCGGCAACCGCGGCGAGCGCTTCGTCAACGCTATGCACCACGTCAACGCCCTCGGCAGCAAAGCTCTCGTCGCGCGTAAGCACGATATTGCGGCGGTTCTTGAGCGGACGCCCGCCGGGAAAACTCAGAAGTGTCTTGCGTCCCATAATGACCGGACATCCCTTGGTACACGCCACAAAATGGCGCATATCGGCGCGATTGGACACGACCATGTCGCCCTCGCAACCAATGCCCCAGTCATCGCACACGGCGACAATGGCAGAAAGCTTACACGTCATGCGCGTCACCTACACCGCAATGGGGATGTTCTTGACCTGCGGGCCGTGCTCGTAGCCCTCAACGATCAGGTCATCGGTCGTAAACGCGTAGAAATCATGCACATCGGGGTTAAGCGTTACCTTGGGAGCCGCAAACTGCGGACGCTCGATAAGCTCGCGGACGATATCAACATGACGGTCGTAGATATGGGCGTCGGCGATCACGTGCAACAACTCGCCGGGAATCATATCGACAGACTGCGCGACCATCATCAGCAAAATGGCGTACTGGCACACGTTCCAGTTGTTCGCGGCCAAAATGTCCTGGCTGCGCTGGTTGAGAATCATATTGAGCGTCGGTTTGTCATCCTGAGGGCGCTGCGTCACGTTATACGTCACGCTGTAGGCGCACGGATACAGGTGCATCTCGGACAGGTCGCTAAACACATAGGTGTTCGTCATAATGCGGCGGCTGTACGGCGTGTGCTTAAGGTCGTACAGCACGCGGTCCATCTGGTCAAAGTCGCCCTCGGGATAATGGCTCTTCTGCCCAATCTGATACCCATAGGCCTTGCCGATGGAGCCGGTCTCGTCGGCCCACTCATCCCAAATATGGCTGTTGAGGTCATGCACGTTATTGGACTTCTTTTGATAGATCCACAGAATCTCGTCCATGGCAGACTTAAGCGCCGTGCGACGCAGGGTGAGCGCGGGGAACTCCTCACGCAGATCGTAGCGTGCCGTAACGCCAAAGTTTTTAATGGTATAGGCAGGGGTGCCGTCCTCCCACACCGGGCGGACCTTTTGGCCCTCGGTGGTGGTGCCATGGTCCAAAATATCGCGGCACATGGCTACAAACTGTTGATCAGCCTTGCTCATTGACCCTCCTGTCAGTCGCCTATAAGCGAGATTCATTGTAGCCCAGGCGCACGCGGCCCCACAGCCCAAACATAAGCCCTCATTTTCTGACATATGCCAGAAATTCCTTGCGTAAAATCGTACATTCGTTATTCTATTGTTGACATATGTCAGATTTGGAGAGTGTATGGCAGGAAGACACGAAAAACTACGCCGCGTTGGGATTATCCCCGAATACCGCGGCTTTACCCCCGATGGTCTTGCCAGCGGCGACGCCATCGACATGACGGTCGACGAGCTCGAGGTCCTGCGCCTATGCGACCTGGAAGGGCTCAATCAGGAGGAAGTCGCCCAACACATGGGCATTGCCCGCGCCACGGTGGCAGCCATCTGCAGCCGCGCGCATCGCAAGGTGGCAAACGCGCTGGTCAATGGACGGGCGATCGTCATCGAAGGCGGCAACATCGCGTACTCCCCCATCACCACGACGACGGCCGCATGGCCAGCAAAGGAGGTCGACACCATGAGGGTGGCAACGACGTACGACAACGGCAATATCTTTATGCACTTTGGCCGCAGCGAGCAGTTCAAGATCTATGACATCCAGGACGGCAAGGTGCTCAACGAGCAGGTCGTAGGCACCGGCGGCACCGGTCACGGCGCCCTGGCGGGCCTGCTCGCCAACGGTGGCGTCGACACACTCATCTGCGGCGGCATCGGCGGCGGCGCCATCAACGCGCTCACCCAGGCCGGCATCACGGTCTATGCGGGCGCCCAGGGCAGCTGCGATGCCTGCGTCGAGGCCCTCATTGCCGGCACGCTCGCGCAGACCGGCGAGGCCACCTGCGACTGCCATGGTCACGACCACGAGCACACCCATGAGCATGGTGAATCCTGCGGCTGCCACAGCCACCACGACCACGAAGGCCACGAGGGCTGCGGGTGCCACTAACTGGCAAGCGCCTCGGTGCCGACACGCGCCACACACACAACAAACCATGCAACAACGACGAAGGCCGCCTGGAATACCATCCAGGCGGCCTTCGCCATACACGACTCAACTAGTCGTTACTTCTTATTGCGCATCTGCGCTTCCATCTGGCGCAGCAGGTCCATATCGGACTTGGGGCCGCCCGTTCCCAGGCCGCCCATGCCGCCCAGGCCCATGGCATCCAGACCGGGAATATTGGGCATGCGCATCTTTTTGCCCTTCTTGCCCTTTTTGCCCTTCTTGCCGCCGGCCTGCGCCTGATTGGCCATCGTGCGCATACGGCCCATCATCTTATTCATCTCGCCCCACTGCTTCATAAGGCTGTTGACCTCGGTGGGGGTCACGCCGGCGCCCTTGGCGATGCGGGCGCGACGCTGGCCGTTGATGATGGAGGGGCGCAGGCGCTCCTCCTTGGTCATCGACATGATGATGGCCTCGTTCTTATCGAAGATGCCCTCGTCCAGATTGCCGCCCATCTGGTTGAGCGCACGCTGGCCGCCGGGGAGCATACCCAGGATGCCCTTCATGCCGCCCATCTTCTTGACAGCCTTCATCTGCTCGAGCATGTCGTTCATGGTGAAGCCCTCGCGCAGCATGCGCTCGGCAGCCTCGAGCTGCTTAGCGTCAGCCGCCTCCTGGGCCTTCTCGATGATGCCGACAACGTCGCCCATGCCCAAGATGCGTTTGGCCATGCGGTCCGGGTAAAACGGCTCCAGCGAATCGGGCTTCTCGCCCATGCTCACGAACTTGATGGGCTTGCCGGTCACCTGGCGCACCGAAAGCGCGCCGCCGCCACGGGCGTCACCGTCAAGCTTGGAGATGATTACGCCGTCAAAGTCGGTGCGCTCGGCAAACGTCGAGACGACGTTGACGATATCCTGGCCGGTCATGGCATCGACGACCATCAGCACCTGATCGGGCTTGACGGCCTTCTTGATGTCCACGGCCTCCTGCATCATCTGCTCGTCGATCTGCAGACGACCGGCGGTATCGACGATGACCACATCGCGCAGGTGGTCGACGGCCTCCTGGATGGCGCCCTTAGCGATATCGACCGGGTGCGCGCCGTCACCGCGGAAGACCGGCACGCCGATCTCGCCGCCGAGCGTGGCCAGCTGGTCGGCAGCGGCGGGGCGGTAGACGTCGCACGCGGCGAGCAGCGGCGAGCGACCCTGCTTCTTGAGCAGGTAAGCCAGCTTTACGGCCGCCGTGGTCTTACCAGAGCCCTGCAGGCCAACGAGCATGATGACGTTGGGGATGCGGTTACTAAAGACGAGCTTGCTCTCGGTAGAGCCGAGCATCTCGGTGAGCTCGTCGAGCACGATCTTGACGACGTTTTGCGCCGGGGACAGGGACTCCATGACCTCGGCGGTCATGCAGCGCTCCTTAGTCTTAGCGACAAACTCCTTAACGACCTTGAAGTTGACGTCGGCCTCGAGCAGCGCCATGCGGATGTCGCGCATGGACGAGGTGATATCGGCCTCGGTCAGCTTACCCTTGCCGCGCAGGCGGTCAAATGTGTCGTTGAGGCGATCGCTCAGAGAATCAAACACTAGTCACTCCTTAGTTGGACTCGCCCACCAGGGCGCGGCAGAAATCTTTGGCATTAAACTCCTGCAGGTCATCGACCTGCTCGCCCACGCCGATGCGCAGGATGGGAAGCTTAAGCTTCTCGGCCACGGCCATGGCGATACCGCCCTTTGCCGTGCCGTCGAGCTTTGTCATGATAATACCGTCCAGGCCCAGCGCCTCGTTAAACTCGAGCGCCTGGTTAAGGCCGTTTTGGCCGGTGGCGGCATCGATCACGAGCACGACATAGACGGGCATGGGACCGGCGGCCATATTGGCGGCGCGCTTACGCGTCACGTTGACCACCTTGGCAAGCTCGCGCATGAGCTCCGGGCTCGTGTGCAGACGGCCGGCGGTATCGATAAGCACCAGGTCGCTGCCGCGCTTGTCGGCCTCATCGAGCACGTCATAGCACACGCTTGCCGGGTCGGAGCCGCGGTCGCGCTTGATGACGGGAACGCCGGCGCGCTGGCCCCACACATCGAGCTGCTCAATGGCGGCAGCGCGGAAGGTATCGGCAGAACCGATCACGACGTTCTTGCCGCGGGCGGCCATGGCACTCGCGATCTTGCCGACCGTCGTGGTCTTGCCGGCGCCGTTGATGCCCACAAACAGCACGCAGCTCGGCGTATCGGCGAACGGATCGCGCTCGATGGGCACAAAGTGCTGTTCGAGCTGCTCGGCTAGGGCACGACGGAGCTGCGGGGCGGTCTTGAGGTTCTTCTTAGCCGCGGCATCGCGCAGGTCATCGGACACCTTGATCGCGACCTCGGCACCCATGTCACCCATGACGAGAGTGTCCTCTAGGTCCTCCCAAAAATCCTCGTCGACCTCACCGCCAAAGTAAAAGACCTCGTTGAGGGCCTCGCGGCTGCGCTCAAGCCCGCGCGAGAGAGCGTCAAAGAATCCCATTATGCATTCACGACCTTTCCGGTTTCGCGATCGAGTTTTTGCGAGACGACGCGACTGACGCCGTCGGCTTGCATCGAGACGCCGTAGAGAACGTCAGCGTCCTCCATAGTACGGCGCTGATGTGAGATAACCAAGAGCTGCGTATCGGAACGCAAAACGTCGAGCGCGCCGATGAGCTTGGACAGGTTGGCGTCGTCGAGTGCCGCCTCGACCTCGTCCAGCACATAGAACGGCACCGTTCGCGTGCGATACACGGCAAAGAGCAGGGCGAGCGCCGTCAGGCTCTTCTCGCCGCCCGACATGAGCATCATCTTGGTGATGCGTTTGCCGCGCGGCTGCGCCACGACCTCGATTCCCGTCTCGGCCGGATGCTCTGGGTCGGTCATCTCCAGATGAGCCTGGCCTCCCGGGAAGAGCATGGCGAAGATCTCGCGGAAGTTCGCATCGACCTTCTCGAAGGTCACCAGGTAGGCCTTACGCATCTTGCGGTCGATAGCCACGGTGATCTTGGTGAGCGCCTTGCGCGCGCTCTCCAGATCGGCCAGCTGTTCCTCGATGTAATCGGCGCGGCGCTTGAGCTGCTCGTACTCTTCCATGGCAACCTGGTTCACAGGACCCAAGTTGTTGATTTGACGAACAAGCTGGTTGAGCTCACGCTCGGCAGCGTCGCGGTCGGTGGGCGCGGGAAGCATGAGCGCTTCCTCGAGTACCGTGGTGCCGTCGGCGGTGATGGCCTTGATGGCCGCCTCCACTTGCACCTCGAGCTTGCCGCGTGCGACCTTGAACTCGTTTTGCGTCGCGGCGGCGGTATCGACCTTATCTTTGGCGCGAGCGACTTCGGCCTTGGCGTCCTCGATGGTCTTCTTGAGCGAGGCGGAGTCCGCCTCCTCAAGCGTTGCCTGGTCACGAAGGCGCGCGGCCCAGTCCGAGGCGCGCTCCAGCAGGGCCGAGTAGCGCTCGTGCATGGGATCGACGCGCAGTCGCAGCAGCTCAAGCGAGCGCGAAGCCTGGCGCGTTCCGCGGATACGGCGGTCGATACCCTCCAGACGATGCTCCAGATCGGGAACGCGGCCCTTCAGCGAACGCAGGCGCTCGCTCGTCTGGGCCAGACGCACCTTGGCATCGGCGAGCTTACCGGCGGCCTCGGAGTCATCGCGGCGCACACGGTCGAGCTCGTCATTGGCCTCGGCAATCTGGAGACCTAGGTCACTCGCCTGCGCACGAGCTTCATCACGCGAGCGAGTAAGTTCATCCACGCGTGGACGAGCGGCACGGACGGCCTCGGCGGCCTGCTCACGGCGCTTGGAAATGCGCACGCGCTCGACCTCGGCGTTGTTGGCGCTTTGCTCAAGGCGACCGATCTCGGACAGCAGCGAGCGACGCTCACCCTCAAGGCGAGCGATCTCGCCAGCGGCATCGCCCTCGGCAGCACGGGCCTCCTCGACGGCGGCGTTGGCCTCAACGACTTGGTCTGAAACATGCTCAAAGATAGCAGCCAGATCGGGCTCCAGGCCCTCGAGCTCACGAATGCTGCGCTTGCGCTCCAAGGCACCCGAAGCCTCGCCGGCATCGAGCCCCACGCGCACCAGACCACCACAGCACACGCGGGCGCCATCGGGAGTTACGTAGGTCACACCGTCAATGACAGGCGCAGCCAGCGCGGCGGCCAAGTCATCGACCACGTAATAGCCGCCGAGCAGCGCCTCGACAATCGGACCATAACCGGCGCGCACAGACAGACGATCGACCAGACGAGAGCCGGCAGCGCCCTCGGCAGCAGCACCGCCGCTCACGCCGCGCGCCACCAGCAGTGCCTCGCCCGAGGCCTTCTTCTGGTCCAGGGCGGCACGCCCGGCGCGCTCAAGAGCATCAACGTCATCAAACAACAGGGCATCGATATCGCCGGCAAGAAGCTGCTCCACCAGGCCCTCGAGTTCGCGCGGGGCCTCGAGCACATCGCCCAGGCGACCCGTTACGTCATCGCCCAACGCCCCCACCAGTCGGCTCACGAGCGGCGAGCTGTCGGCCATGCGGGCATCGAGTTTCTTTTGGCTGGCAAGCTCCGAGCGCACCTCGGACAGCTTGTTGCGCGCCTCGCTCTCGCGGGCACGTAGGTCCTTGAGCGCAGCACGGGCGACCTCGGTGGCCTCGCGCGCGTCGACCTGGGCTTGGCGAGCCTCATCAAGCGTGCCATCGAGTTCCTCAGCGCGGTCGCGGCGGCTCTCGAGCGAGGCCGTGACCTCCTCGAGCTGCTCGTCAATCTGCTCCAGGCGCGAGGCGTACATGTTGTCCTCGACCTCGGCGTTGCTCAGCGAGTCCTTCACCTTGGCGAGCTCGAGCGCGGCGTTATCGGCCACACGCTGCACATCGCGCTGCTCACGTGTGAGCTGTGAAATCTGATTGTCGAGTGCCACACGACGCTCATGGAGCTGGGCGGCGGCAGGTCCGGCGGCGTCAACGTCCTCCTGAGCCTGCATGTGCGCACCGGTCACTTCCTCGAGCTGGGCGCGCGCATCCTCGAGTTCCTCGACCACGCGACGGCGCTGATGCTCGGAACCCGAGATCTGCCCGCGCATGTCGGACAGGCGCGACACCATGTTGTGGCCCTTTTCCTCGAGCAGGCGCATGTCGGAGTTAATGCGACCGACCACGTCTTGCATATGGCGGCGCTGCTCGCCCAGGTCGCCCACAAACAGGCCTTTTTCCTCGAGCATAACCTGGAGCTTCTCGAGCTCGCGCTCTTTCTCGCCCAAGCGGTATTGCGCAAGCTCAAGCTCGGCCGCTCCCTCTTTGGAGCGGCTCTCCAGGTCGTTCCACTGCGACTGCAAGGAACGCAGCTCGTCAACGGCCAGCATCTGCGTAAGCTCGTTTGCGCGCGAGGACAGCTCTTTGTACTTGCGCGCGCGATCTACCTGACGCTCCAGCGGGCGCAGCTGACGGGCGATTTCCTTATTGATGTCGCGGGCACGGGTCAGGTGCTCATCCATCGACTTGATCTTTTTAAGCGCACGTTCCTTGCGACGCTTGTGCTTGGAGATACCGGCGGCCTCCTCGATGAGGGCGCGGCGCTCCTCGGGGCGGCTCTGCAAAATGGCGTCGAGTTTGCCCTGACTGATGATGGAATGCGTATCCTTGCCCAAGCCCGAATCGTGCAGGATGTCCTGAATGTCCATCAGGCGGCACGGACTCGAGTTGATGAGGTACTCGCTCTCGCCCGAGCGATACATGCGACGGGTGATGGCGACTTCATCAAAGTCAACGGGCAGCATATGGTCCGAGTTATCGAGCACCAGCGTTACCTCGGCCACACCCACCGGCTTGCGCGCCGACGAGCCCGAGAAGATGACATCCTCCATGGCCTGACCGCGCAGCTGCTTGGCGCTCTGCTCGCCCAGGACCCACAGAATCGAGTCGGAGATGTTCGATTTTCCCGAGCCGTTGGGACCGACGATGACGGTCAGGCCCGGCTCAAATGACATATGGGCTCGGTCGGCAAACGACTTGAACCCTTTGAGCGTGAGGGACTTGAGATACACGGTTCCTCGCTTAAACAGGCTTCTTGTTGAGAATCACGCCGTTAGTGGTGTAACCCATACGGTCGAGCGCCTCGAGCGCGGCAGCTCCCTCGGCCTCCTTCTTGGAGGAACCAGTGCCGCGGCCTTGACGAATACCGTCGATGAGCACCACAGCGGTAAAGGTGGGCGCATGCGCGGGGCCCTCGGAGCCAACCAGCTTATATGCCGGAGGCTCGTGGCCGTCGGCCTGCACGCACTCCTGCAAAAACGACTTAGGATTCGCAGGGTGTTCGGCACGCTCGGAAGCCAAGTGCGGCTTAAGCGTGCGGTGAATAAACTCCGCCGCGGCATCCCAACCAGCATCCAGGTACAGCGCGCCCACGAGCGACTCATAGACGTTCTCGAGCGCCGAATGCAGGCCGCGTGCGCCCGTACCGGTCTCAGAGGCACCAAAGATGATGATGTCGTCGATACCCAGCTCGTGGGACACTTCCGACAACGTGGCGCCCGAGACGAGCGACACCTTCAAGCGGGTGAGCTTGCCCTCGTCAAACTCGGGATAGGACTCAAAGAGCGAACGGGCGACGACAGCGCCCAAAATGGAATCGCCCAAAAACTCCAAGCGCTCGTAGCTTGCCGAGACAGGCTGGCCTTCGACGGCCGAAGGATGCGTGAGGGCTGCGCGCAGCAGCACCTTGTCATTGAACTCGTGACCCAGAATCTCCTGGGCGCGCGTAAGTCGTTCGGATAAAGCCAAGACTTAGGCCTCCTTGGCAGCTTCGATAGCGTCGACGGCGTCGGCGACAGAGTTGAGCGAGAGCAGGGTCTCATCATCGATCTCGAGGTCGAACTCGTCCTCGATAGCCGTAACCAGCTGCAGGCGCTCGAGCGAGTTGGCATCGAGGTCGTCAAAGGTGGTCTCATCGCTAATTTCGGCAACATCGACGCCCAGAACGTCAGCAGTGACCTCGACGATCTTGTCGAAGATTTCGGAGCGGTCCATAGCGCTTCCTCTCATAGTGCATGAATACCAAAAGAATGGTACCGCCCGGGCGGTACCAAGACACGGTTCTGATTCTACCCCACGACGCACGCCCCGAGGCGCATAACGCCGCTGTTATAAAACGATGCCGTCCATGGAGTTGGCGACGTTCTCGACCAGTCCGGCACGTACGGCCTCAGCTGCGGCGAGCGTGCCGTTTTTGACGGCCTCGACCGACGTGGCGCCGTGGCCGATCAAGACCACACCGCGCAGACCCAGCAGGATGGCGCCGCCCTTGGCATCGCCAGAGAGCTTGGCCTTAATCTCGCGCATCTGCTTTTTGATGAGCAGCGCGGCAATCTTGGTGCCGAGCGAGGACATAAAGGCGCCCTTGAGCTCCTGCAGCAAAAACTTGGCAGCGCCCTCGGTAGCCTTGAGAGCGATATTACCCGACATGCCGTCGGCAACAACGACATCGAAATTGCCCGAGGTGAGATCGGTGCCTTCGCAGTTGCCCACAAAGCCCGGAACTGCGGCCTTCATAGCAGGGAAACAGGCCTTGGTAAAGTTGGAACCCTTCTCGTCCTCGGTGCCATTGGCGAGCAGGCCCACGCGGGGATGTTCAATGCCCAAGACGACGCGCGCATAGGCGCTGCCCATCTGCGCAAAGCGCACCATATCGTCAACCTCGACATCGGGATTGGCACCCATGTCGCACAGCACCGTCAAACCGCCGGCACGATTAGGCAGCGCATTGGTCAGGCACGGACGCACCGGTTGCTTCTTACCCTCGGCCATATATCGAAACGGCGTGACGTAGGCGGTCGCGGCAGCTGTCATGGCACCGGTAGAGCCGGCGGAGAAGAACGCGTCCGCGTTGCCCTTCTTAATGGCGCGGCAAGAAAGCACGATCGACGACTTACGCTTGGTCATCACGGCGCGAATGGGATCGTCGTCCATGGCGATAACGTCGGGTGCCTCCAGGGCCTCGACGCGCGCATGGGAGGCGGCAAAGGGATTGACGATTTCGGCGGGACCGGCAGCCAGGACCTCGATATCGGGATCCGCCGCAAGCGCCGCCTCGATACCGTCGAGGACAACCTGAGGCTTCTCGTCTCCACCCACAACGTCTACACAAACGCGAACGTTACTCATATACATGCTCCTTATACAAAAATGGCCGACTCAATGAGCCGGCCATTGTGGTTCCAGTTGGAACGGCATCGTATCCAGAGTATACCGTTACTCGGTAACGATAACCTCGCGGTCCTTGTAGAAACCGCAGCTAGGGCACACGTGGTGCGGGAGCTTGACAGCACCGCAACGGGGGCACGTGGACTGAGCCGCAGCCGAGATCTTCATGTTGGCGGAACGGCGGGTGTGAGTGCGGATACGACCCTGCTTTTGTTTAGGTACGGGCATAGTGACCTTCCTTATGAACTATCCAGTGTGGCGATTACGCGCAAGTAGCGATACTACCACAGTTTTACTCGTCAAGCTTGAGATTCTTCAATGCTGCAAATGGATTTTCCGTGGCTTCGGCCCATTCGGCCTCGGCTTGGGCAGCACAATCACATTGCTCCACGTTGAGATTGGCGCCGCAGACGGGACAAAGACCGCGACATTCGGGCTTGCAGAGCACCACAAACGGTGTGTCCATGACAACGGCGTCGTTGATGGGCTCGCCCAGATCGACGACGCGATCTTCGCCCAGGAGCTCATAGCCGTCTTCGTAGGCCTCGGGGTCCTCGGGCTCATGGAAGAGATAGAACTCCTCGATCTCGCCGGCAATGTCAAACGAGGCAGGCTCCAGGCAACGGTCGCACTCGCCGGTGGCGTGCGCGCGAACCATGCCGGTAAGCAGAACACCGGTGCCGGCATTGGTAAAGACCACGTCATAGCCGATACCGTCCTGCAGCTGGTACTCCTTCTCGCCCACCGTGTAGGCGGCGACATCGACCTTGCCGGTCAGCGGATACGAGTCTCCGGGAAACTCGAGCTGCTCGGAAAGATCGACGGTAACGCTCGGGAACTCAGCCATTACCACTGACCATTCTGCTGGGCGGCGCCCTCGTTGAGCTGCTGGCGGCAACGGGTAACGGTGCCGGTCAGGCTCTTGAGGTTCTCCTCGAGGTGCGTAAAGACCTGCTCGGCGTAATCCTCGGCAGCATAGCGCGTCTCGCGCTCATACTGCTGGGCACGGTCGCGGATATCGTCGGCCTGCTGCTGCGCAAGGCGAACAATTTCCTGCTCACCGGCAATGGTGAGGGCCTGCTGCTGAGCGTCGGCGATGATGGAATCGGCCTGAGCGGCGGCGGAAGCCATAAGCTCCTCGCGCTCCTTGAGGATGCGGCGGGACTTCTGCCATTCCTCGGGATAGCTCATGCGGATCTCATCGAGGATGTTAAAGAAGACGTCGGCATCGATGACCTTCATCTGGGCGTTCTTGCCGAACGGCGTCTTAGCCTCTTCGATGAGCCCCTCGAGCTCGTCGACAAGACTCACGATCCTGTCGCCAGGAAAATTCTCGCCCGGCATCCGGTCTCCTTTCATAGGTAACATATCATCGTGTTAGTTTACCACATGCCACCTGGCAATAAAAAACGTCACGAAAAGCGATGTTTAAGTGCCTCGACCACATTAGCCGGCACAAACGTCGAAACGTCACTACCGAGCGAGGCGATCTGGCGCACCACCGAGCTCGAGATGTAACCATACTGCGGAGCACTCATGACAAAGATGGACTCCAGCTCGTTATCCAAGCGGTAGTTGAGGTCGGCTTGCTGCAGCTCATACTCAAAGTCGGTCATGGCGCGCAGGCCCTTGACCACGGCACCGGCGCCCTGCTCGCGAGCAAAGTCGACGAGCAGGCCGGTAAAGGGCAGGACCTCGACGCCATCGATATCACCGAGTGCCTCACGGGCCAGCGCCACGCGCTCGTCGAGCATAAAGGTGGTGCCCACGCCGTTTTTGCCCTGCGACTCGGCAACGGCCACGATCACACTGGGAAAGATGCGGCGGGCGCGGCGGATGACGTCGATATGGCCAAACGTGATGGGATCGAAGGTACCCGGAACGATGACGCGGTTAATGGTGTCACTCATGAGCATCCTCCTAAAACGTCGTGCCGTCGCTGTCATCGGCATCGATGGCGGTATCGTCATCCTCGCCCTCGCCGACCCAACGGAGCAGGTCGACCGAGGTGATGCCATAGCGTTTCTCACGCACGGTTACAAAGCCGGCAGGATGTGCGCCCGCGTCGGCGGCAGCATGCTCAAACAGAGCATAGGCGCCCGGGGCGAGCAGACCCTGCTGGGCCAGGTTCTGCAGCAGCTCTTCGACCGGCTCGGCACCAAAAGCATAGGGCGGGTCGAGCAAGACCAGATCGAAGGGGCCGCCCGGCACGCGGCCGCGCGAAGCGCTCGCAAGGACATCGCCCGTCACCACACGCCAACGCGCGCGATCACGACAGAGCGACTCAATATTCTTGGTAATGAGCCTCGCGGCATTGCGATCGATCTCGAACGTCGTGAGCGAACGGGCGCCCCGCGAGAGCATCTCGATGCCTAGGGCACCGGAGCCGCCAAAGGCATCCAGTACGCGGACCTCGTCCAAATCGAAGTCAAAGGCCGATAGGACCATGGATGCGCACGCTTCGCGCACGCGGTCGGTCGTCGGACGCGTAACATCGCGACCGCGCGGCTCTTCGATCTTGCGACCGCGCCATTCACCGCCGATGATTCTCATCCTCCGCTGACCTCCTTAAAGATATGTCGATAACGCGTGGCAACCGCATCGCGCAGGGGACGCGTCGCCACAGAGTCAAGATTGGTAGCATACCGCAAGAGCTCGACCGCGTCCAAATGCGCCCACTCGATGAGCTCCTCGTCGGCATCAAGGTCGACAAAACGCAGGGTCACGCCACCATGCTGACGGTAACCCAAGATTTCGCCCTCGTGGCGAAGGCGTAGGTCCATCTGTGCGAGCGTAAAGCCGTCTGCGGTCTTCTCAAGCGACTGCAAGCGGTCTTGAGCCGCCGATGTGCCGCCGTTGCCCTTGGAGTGCGTCATGACCAGGCATGTGCCCGCCACGTCGCCACGGCCCACACGACCGCGAAGCTGATGCAGGGCGGCCAAACCAAAACGCTCGCCGTTCTCGATGACCATGACGGTGGCGTTGGGCACGTCAACGCCCACCTCGACCACGGTGGTCGAGACGAGCACGTCAATCTCGCCGCGTTTAAAGGCGTCGATCACGCGATCCTTCTCCCCCGCCCGCATGCGGCCGTGGAGGCGTTCGATCGTAAGGCCCGGCAGCGCCAGGCGCAGGCGGTCAAGCTCGGTCGCCGTATCGTGCAGCGGCACGGGGACGGTCACGCGGCCCTCGTCGTCACGGGCGATACCAGGCACATCCTCGAGCTCGTCGACCGAGTCACTCGGCTCCACAAGCGGACAGATCACGTAGGCCTGCTGACCCTTCTCGTGCGCCTCGCGGATGGCACCATAAGCCAGGTCGCGGCTCGACTCGGTAAGGACGCGCGTCGTCACGCCGGCACCCGGGACGGGACGATGGCGGATGATGCTCGTTTCCAGGTCGCCGTAGACCGAAAGCGCCAGCGTGCGCGGGATGGGCGTCGCCGTCATGACGAGCAGGTCCGCGCCGGGACCCTTCGCGCGCAAGGCGTTGCGCTGGCCCACGCCAAAGCGGTGTTGTTCGTCAATGACCACGAGCGACAAATGCTTAAAATTCACGTCGTCGGAAAGCACGGCATGCGTACCAAAGAGCACGTCAAGCTCGCCCGTTTCCAACTGCACATGAATGCGCTCGCGCTCCGCCGCCGACGTGGCGCCCGTCAGGAGCGCCCAGGATATGCCAGCCTGAGAGAGCAAAGGGCCGGTCTTATCGGCATACTGACGAGCCAGCACGCCCGTAGGCGCCATGACGCAGGCCTGGGTGCCGCTATCAACGGCTACGGCCAACGCACAGGCGGCAACGGCCGTCTTGCCGGTACCGACATCGCCCAGCAGCAGACGGTTCATGACGTGCGCATCATCGCACATATCGTGCAAAATATCCTGGAATGCGGCCTCCTGCTCGTCGCTCAGCGAAAACGGCAGGGCCTGCTTGAGAGCAACAAGGCGCTCGCCCGCGGTGTGGGCGTAGGGAACCACCTCGACCAAGCCGCCGTCATTGCGCAGGCGCAGCGCGAGCTGCAGGTACAGGCACTCCTCATAGGCCAAACGACGGCGCGCAATGTCGCGCTCGGCCATACTCGAGGGAAAGTGGATCGAACGAAGCGCACGGGCATTGCTCATGAGCTTGCGCTTTGTGCGCAGCGGTGCCGGGATGGGATCAAAGGGATTGCCGACGACCTCAAGAGCGCCACTCATAATGCGACGCATCCATGCCTGGCTTACGCCGTCACGTACGTAGTGGACCGGCAAAATGGTACCCGCGGCACGGCCATCCTCAAGCTTTTCAAAATGCGGCGAGGCCATCTGCTTAAAGCCGTAGGCAAACTCGACCTTGCCCATCACGGCCAGGCGGTCGCCCCGTTTAAGCTGCTGGGCAATCCAAGGCTGGCGGAAAAAGGCGACCTGCAGCACGCCCGAGTCATCCATGAGCGATACCTCGGTCACCTGCATGCGCGGACGAGGCTGCTTTTGAACAATGCGATCGACCGTGGCAATGATGGTGCACACGGTACCGATGGGCGCCATCTCGATGGACCAAGATCGGGTGAAGTCCAGATATCGATGCGGGATATGGAGAAGGAGGTCCCCCACCGTCCGAATTCCCAGACGGCGAAGAGCCTCCTCACGTTTACCCGAAACATATTTGAGTCGCGCGATATCCTCGCCGAGCGCATTGCTCTGGGCAAAGCGCTCCGAGACGCGCGGCACGGAGCATAGCTCGGACATGTTCAGATGCCTACTCGATCGAGAAGATCACGGGATAGAGCGGCTGCTCGCCACGATGGGCATCGATCTCCAAGTCGGGCTGAGCTTCCTCGATGGCGTCGACAATCTCCTGGAAGGCCTCGTCGGACAGCTCCTCGCCGGCCAGAATCGTCAGCGCGTCGCCCTCCTCTTCCTCCTGCATGCGGTTGATGCAGTCGAGGGTGACCTGCTTCACATCGGAGCCGACCACGTCGATGGAACCAGCGATGATACCCATGACGTCACCGGAGTGAATCGGAGAGCCGTCCGAGGCGCTGGAGTCACGCACGGCACGGGTGACCTCGCCATCTCGGACCTCGCTGATGGCGTCGACCATAGCGGCGACGGCGTCCTCGAGCTCGGAATCGGGCAGGACGGCGAACAGCGCGGAGAACGCCTGGGGAACGGTCTTGGTGGGAACGACGGCGACCTTCTTATCGGTGCAGGCAGAGGCAGCGGCCTCGGCAGCCATGCGGATGTTACCGTTGTTGGGCAGGATGATGACCGAGGTCGCGTTGACCTGGTCGACGGCGCCCAGCAGGTCGGCGGTCGAGGGGTTCATGGTCTGGCCACCCGAGACGATCACGTCAACGCCGAGGGACTTGAGGATGTCGGCCTCGCCCGAACCGGCGGCAACGGCGACAAAGCCCAGCGCCTTGGCGGGCTCGGCAGCCTTCTCCTGGTCCTCGTGAATCTTGGCGGTACGGTCGTGGGCCTCCATCTCCATGTTGTGGATAAAGACCTCGTAGATCTGACCAAGCTGCAGCATGTGCTCGAGCACCAGGTTGGGGGTGTTGGAGTGCACGTGAATCTTGTAATCGGGGTAAGCGCCCACGAGCAGCTCGCAGTCGCCCATGGAGCCCAGGAACTTAAGGCACTCGTCCTCGTCAAACGGGGCGTCTGCCTTAAACAGGAACTCATTGCAGTAACGGAACTCCGAGCCCTCCCAGTCGTCGTTAGCCTCGATCTCAACGCGGCCAAGAGCGGCATCGCGGGCAGAGCCGGCGGAGTCAAATGTAGCGGAGAAATCCTCGACAACGGTGCTGCGGCCAAGGGCAGCAGCCACGAAGTTCTCGAGGAAAATGGCAAATCCAAAGGCGCCGGAGTCGACCACGCCGTTCTCCTTCAGAACGGGCAGCAGGTCGGGCGTGCGGGCGACGGACTGGTACGCCTCGACGACGATGGCATCGAGCGCATCCTCGGCCGAGAACTTCTTCTTCTCGCACTCATCGGCCTTAGTCGAGACATCGCGCAAGACCGTGAGGATCGTGCCCTCGATGGGCTTGCGGACGGCCTGGAAGGCGACCTTGACAGCGCGACGGAAGGCGAAGGCGATATTGGCGGACGTAATGGGCTCGTCGGCAGAGACAAGGCCCTCGGCCACGCCGCGCAGAATCTGCGACGTGATGACGCCGGAGTTACCGCGAGCGCCCATGAGGGAGCCATGGGTAATGGCGCCGGCGATGGCTTCCATGTCGGCGTCGGCAGGAAGAGCAGAAAGCTCCTTGGTCACCGAGGCGAGCGTGAGCGACATGTTGGTGCCGGTATCGCCATCGGGTACGGGGAAGACGTTGAGCTTGTTGATCTCCTCGGCCTTGTCGGAAACGGCAGCCGCAGCGATCGGAAAACAGGTGCGAATGGTCTTTGCAATCATGGGTGTTAGAATCTCCGTTTTCGGATGCTAGTTCAGACGGCTCTTGAGCGCGTCGATGTGAATGCCGATCTTAAGGCTGGCGGGATCGATCTGGGCGATCTCCTGCAGGGTGAAGGCAACGGAACTCGAAAGATTGTGGCAGACGGACTTCATGTTGACGCCGTTCTCGAGCACGACGTGAAGGTCGACCGTGAGGCCGTTCTCATCGGCGGAGACAAGTACGCCCTTGCGGAGGCGCTGACCGGCAAGCAGGCGCACGCTCTCGGCGCCCTGGAGCTGCTCGGCCATACCGACGACGCCGTAGCACGTCATCGCGGCATAACCGGCAATATCGGCAATAACGTCATTCGAGACGCTCAAGCTGCCGTTAATGGTCTCAGACACAAGAATCTCCTTTTCTGGTGCTCGCGGCACCATGTCGTGGGAGCAATCATTGCAATATTCTACAACGACCACGCCATGTTAGGGCGGCGGGGTTCACGATTACATCCTCGACACGAAATGTTGATAAGGTAACGTTCGCGACAGCCGATCGCGGCATGAAAAAACCCGCCGCATAGCGACGGGTTTTACAACCTGGCTCCCCGGGTAGGACTCGAACCTACAACAGCGCGGTTAACAGCCGCGTGCTCTACCATTGAGCTACCGAGGAATTTAAAAGCCCAGCGGAATGGGCTGAGAAATTCTGGCTCCCCGGGTAGGACTCGAACCTACAACAGCGCGGTTAACAGCCGCGTGCTCTACCATTGAGCTACCGAGGAATAGGTGCGTGCTCTCAAGCAACGAAGTTTATTATACGGACGAATCAGCTCAGGGCAAGAACTTTTTTGAGAATTTTTCCGACCTAGTCGTTGGGAGCGTTCTTAAACGACTAGTCATTCAAGAACGTCCCCAATGACTACCCGCAACGGAAACGCCGATGTTTTGGTAACGACAGCGAAAACCCGCCAGAGCGAGCAAGGTGCCTTGAAACAAGGCGGCATTGACCTCCTGGTCATGCCGCCGAAGTTGAAAGGCAGATTGCCGCTCTGGCGGGTTTGCAGCGTCGACCCGTTACGCGGTTTGGTAAAACCGCGTAACTCCTAGCTTTCGATGTAGTCCTTCAGCTTGCTGCTGCGGCTGGGGTGACGGAGTTTGGCCAGGGTCTTGGACTCGATCTGGCGAATGCGCTCGCGCGTGACGCCAAACTCGCGACCAACTTCCTCGAGCGTGCGAGGATGTCCGTCAACAAGACCAAAGCGCAACTCGATAACCTTGCGCTCGCGATCGGCAAGCGAATCGAGCACCTGGGTGAGCTGCTCCTGCAGCATGGAGAAGCTGGCGGCATCGGGCGGAACGATAGCCTGAGAGTCCTCGATGAAGTCGCCCAGCTGGGAATCCTCTTCCTCGCCGATAGGAGTTTCGAGCGACACGGGCTCCTGCGAGATCTTCTGGATCTCGCGGACACGATCGGCGCTCATGTCCATCTCGGCACCGATCTCCTCGGGGGTCGGGTCGCGACCCAGGTCCTGAAGGAGCTGGCGCTGCACGCGGACGAGCTTGTTGATGGTCTCGACCATGTGCACGGGAATACGGATGGTACGGGCCTGGTCGGCGATAGCGCGCGTAATGGCCTGACGGATCCACCACGTGGCGTACGTGGAGAACTTGAAGCCCTTCTGGTAGTCGAACTTCTCGACGGCGCGAATCAGGCCGAGGTTGCCCTCCTGGATCAAGTCCAGGAACAGCATGCCGCGACCGACGTAGCGCTTGGCGATGGAGACGACCAGACGCAGGTTGGCGCTGATGAGCGCCTGCTTGGCCTCAAGACCGACATTCTCGATACGGGTCAGACGACGCATCTCGGAACGCGTGAGCTCAAGCTCGCCCGCCTCGGCGGCCTCGAGCTTCTCAGTGGCCTCGAGACCCGCCTCGATCTTCATAGCCAGATCGACCTCTTCGGAGGCGGTCAGCAGGTCGACCTTGCCGATCTCTTTGAGGTACATGCGGACGGGGTCGCCGGTCAGCATCACCGTGGAAGCATCGATACCGCGCACGCGCGAACGCGAACGGGATGTGCGCACGGTGCGCTTCTTCTTGCTCTTGGAGGAGCCCATCTCGGCATCGGCCTGACGGGCCATCTTGAGCTCGTGATCGTCGAGCGAACCGGAATCGTGCTCGTCGTCGTCACCAAAGTCGTCGGTATCGGTATCGTTATCCTCATCGTCGACGTCCATGGGAGCGTCGTCGTTACCGCTCGCGGAGATAATCTGGATGCCGCTGTTGCGCAGCGCGGAATACACCGCGGTGAGCTGCTCGTCAGTTACATCGATATCCTTCAGGGCGACCTGAATCTCGTCCTCGGTTACCGAAGTCCTGTTTGAGCCGTTGCCCATGAGCTTTGCAACGTAGGATTCCAGCCCAGTACCCGTGCTCTCAGTCTTTTTTGGCACAGATTCTCCCTTCATAGTCCACAGGACTCAATACTTTAGCACACACAATGATGTCTATACCCAAAAAGAGGTCTGGATATAGGTGAGAATACGCTGGTTGACCACAACATCTAGGCCTGGTCGGAGCCCGCAGTCTCCAAGCCGATCAAACGGAACGGGTCCGCCACGCCGCCGATCGACTTTTGCAGCTCGCGTTGGCGCTGCGAATCCTGCGCGGCCTGCACGGTCAGCGCGCGGCGGGCCTCATCATCGAGCGAACGGTCCTGGCGCAGTTTGGCCTGCGCGGCACGCATGCGGCGCTTGATGGTGTAAAGCTCGAGCGTGTCAAGCATAAAGACGATGTTCGTCTCGGTGGGGTGCTTGCTCGTCGCCGAGATGCGTCCGGCACTGACAAGCGATGCCGCCTCGGGACATACCGCACGAGCCGCATCCATGCAGGCCGCAGGATCAGTACCCGGGGGCGTCGCCAGTACAGCCCATGCAATCGACTCGTGGCGCGGGTCGACCCACTCGATGGAGCAGATGCGATCGGCATACGTGCGGAACAGGTCGGGGTAACTGGTGAGCATCGTCAGCAGCTCGCGCTCCCCAGCCAGCGACTTCCGCTCCAGATCGGTGAGCACGATCGGCATCGCCGGAGCTGCGGGGCCAGCCGGAGCATCGGCAACCGAAATCGCACCATCCATCCCTGCCGGCACATCAATCGGAGGCAGGTCATCGTCAACCTCTACCGGTGCGGCGCCATAGGCGTCGAGCGGAACGTAGTCGTACGGCTCTTCCTCGACCGGCGCAGAGACCGGCGGCGTCGCGCCCGACGCCCAAGCGCCGCGAGGCACCCCCTGCGAACCAGACGCCCGACCGCCTGCGTTTCCGGAGCGCTCGGCCTGCGCCCTCTGGCGCTCATAGTTCTGCTCACGGCGGCGCTCCGCATCCTCGCGCTTAGCGACATCGCGAAACACGCGGCCCGAGCTCGCGCGCACGGTCTCAAGGTCCAAACCCAACAGGTCGGCAATCTGGATAAAGTACGTGTCGATCATGTAGCTGTCGCGCAGCGGGTAGATAAGCGTCAGAGCATCTTCCAGCGCCTTGGCGCGACCGCCCGGCGTGGTAATATCGCTCGACTCCTGCAGCGAACGGTACACGAAGTCCATGAGCGGCTCGGCGGCGTCAATGCGTTTCTGCAGTTCCTCTCCGCCGTGCGCCGTGATGAACTCCATGGGATCGTTGCCGTCGGGCAATACCACGCAGCGAAGGTCCATCGAATCCTGCTCGATAAACTGAATCGCGCGTCGGGCAGCCTTCTGGCCCGCGGCATCACCGTCAAACATATAGACGATGCGCTTGGCAAAACGGGTGAGCGTCTTTACATGATGTTCCGTCAGCGCCGTGCCCAGCGTGGCGACGACGTTTTTGATCCCCGCCTCCCAGCAGGCGATGCAGTCGGTATAGCCCTCAACCACGATGGCGGTATCTTGCGCAACGATAAACTCCTTAGCCCAGTTAAAGCCATAGAGGTTTCGCTTTTTATGGAACACACTCGTCTCGGCGGTGTTGAGGTACTTAGGCTGACCGTCACCCATGATGCGTCCGCCAAAGGCGATGTTATGCCCCTGCTCATCAAAGATAGGAAACATCACGCGGTCGTAAAAGCGGTCGGCAAGCTGCCCGCGCCCGCGGCTGACAGCCACGTTGGCGTCGATCATCTCCTGCGGGGTAAAGCCCGCCTGCGACAGATGAGCCACCAGCATGTTGCGACCCGGCGCAAAGCCCAGACAGTAGCGGCGACAGACATCGCCGCTCATACCGCGGCTGGCAAAGTACTCGCGCGGACGGCTGTCCTTACCGCGCATGAGCATGGTGTGGTAGAACTGAGCCGTCTCGGCGCATAGGTCGTAGATGCGGGCACGCTTGGTGCCACGCTCGCGACGGGCACCGGTATCGTGCAGCTCAATGCCGGCACGATCGGCAAGGTAGCGTATCGACTCGGGAAAGCTCAGGTTTTCGCGCTTCATAATATAGGTGAAGACGTCGCCGCCCTCACCGCAGCCAAAGCAATGCCACACCTGCGTGGCAGGGATAATATGAAAGGACGGCGTCTTTTCGCCATGGAAGGGGCAGCAGCCCCAAAACTCGTGGCCTCGGGGCTTGAGCTCAACCGTTTCCTGCACGATGGCAACCAGGTCGGACGCAGCGCGTACCTGGTCTTTCTCCTCATCGCTAATCACGGATGCTCACCCCCTGCTCACCCAAGTTGTGGCGAATATCGTCAATATTGCCCTCGACGGTCGCGATCAACTCGTCCAGCGAATCGAACACGCGCGACGGGCGCAGCCAGCGCGTAAACGCCAGCGAGACGGACGCACCGTACAAGTCGCCCGTATACCCAATTAGATTAGCCTCCAGATGCGCCGAGGCGGCATCGTCGGCATACGTCGGCGGCAGGCCCACGTTAACGGCAGCGGGCCACACGGTATCGTCGACCAGCACAAGGCCCTCGTAAACGCCATCGGCAGGCACCTGAATGCCATCGGGCACCTGAATGTTTGCCGTGGGAAAGCCCATGTCAGAGCCCTGATGACGGCCGCCGGTAACCACGCCACGCAGCATATAGGGACGTCCGAGCAACTCGGCGGCAAGCTCGACATGACCCTGACGCAGCTCCTGGCGAATACGGGTGGCGCAGATCGTCTGCCCATCGACGCACAGCAGCTCGTGGCCATAGACGTCAACACCGCGCTCGGCACCCCATTCCTGCATCTCGGCAACGCCCGAAACGCCACCGCGACCCAGCCTAAAGTCGCTGCCCACGCGAATCGAGCGAATGTCGACAACGCGCGACAGCAGTGAGAGAAAACCGACATGATCGAGTGCCGCCACCGCGGGCGTAAAAGGAACGGCGACAACCGCATCGACCCCGGTGAGAGCCAGGGCATGCAGGCGGTCGGCCGTCGTCATCAGTTTTTGAGCGGGCGAAGGACTCACCACGACGTCCGGATCGGGATCGAAGGTGACCACAACTGCAAGGCAGTTATGGGCACGGGCGTCGCGCACCACGGCGTCAATAAGTTCGCGGTGTCCCCGATGTACGCCATCGAACACGCCGATGGCAATCGAGGCAGCACCTAAACGCCCACACCCATCAAACGCGGCGGCGGGAACGATGCGCGCCTCGCCCGACTCGCCTGAAAAAAAGATACGCGCGAGCTCGTGGGGGGCCAACATCATCGAACACCGCCGATTGCCTGCGGAAACACGTGCTCCATCACAAAGCGACCATCCTCAATGTGGGCAAGCGCCTTCAGCCCACCATCGAGCACCAGCGCAAACGGCGCCTTCGAAGCATCGAAGTCGACAAGCGCGCGGTCAACGGGAATGCGCCTGCCGCAGAGCAGGTCGTCGGCAAGGTTGCCCGGCAAGTCGACACGCGTGGCGCCCAGGGCCGCGATGGGGTCCAAAGCAAAGCCAGTCGCAGACTCGGGAGAAAGTTCCTCCACCGCATGACAGACGCCAATGGAAACCACGCCGGATGCCGTCCGGCGTAGCGCGGAAATGTGCGCGGCGCTATCGCACGCACGACCCAAATCACGAGCAAGCGCGCGGATATAGGTGCCTTTGCTCACCGAAAATGCCACGGTCCAAACACAAGCATCGCCCTCGCCGCTCATGGCGATCAACTCGGCGGCATACACCTCGATGGGACGTGGGGGCAGGTCAACGGCATTGCCCTCACGAGCAGACTTGTACGCGCGAACGCCGTTGACCGAGATGGCCGAGAACGCCGGCGGGACCTGCATCTGCGGCCCCAGCATGGCAGCCAGCTGTTCACGGGCGTAGGCCATGTCGTGCAACTCGGGTGCAACGGAAACGGTGCGAGCGGCCTCGCCCTCCGCATCGTCGGTATTAGTCTCGACGCCAAACGAAATGTCGGCGACGTAGCTTTTCGTGTCGAGGGTGAGCATGCCCAGCAGACGAGTGGCCTGGCCCACACCCACCACCATGACGCCGGATGCCATGGGGTCGAGCGTGCCGGCATGACCGACACGCCGTTCGTGGAGCGCGCGACGGCATTGTGAAACCACGTCGTGGGACGTGCAACCCACCGGTTTATCGACAGCGAGCAGCATATTCAATTGAGAAGGCGTACGACGAGCCATGTACCATCCAAAAAGTTAGAGCTCGACGGTAACCGAAGCGGGATCCTCCCCCACCAGCTCGGCCAGCATGGGAAGTGCCACGGCGAGCGTCTCGCGAATCGTTCCGTTGTTGGTAAAGCCGGCGGCGGCATGATGCCCGCCACCGCCAAAGTTGGCAGCAATCTCGGACACATCGAGGTCACCCTTGGAGCGCAGGTTACCGCGCACCTTGGTATCGCCGTCGATGCCCTTTAAGAACAGGCAGACCTCGACGCCCATCACCGCACGCACCACATCGACCAGACCGTCACATTCATCCGAGGTGACACCGCAGGCCTCAAGGTCGCTCTGGTAGGCATAGCTATACGCCACGCGCCCGTGCGCGACCGTCTTAATACGGCCCATGACAATGGACTTGAGGTGCAAAAACTCGACGCGCATGCTCTGATAGACCTCGAGCGCGACACGAGCCGGATCGGCACCATGTGCTACCAGGCGCGAAGCGGCGTGGAACGCGGCAGCATCGGCGTTCTGGTACTGGAAACGACCGGTATCGGTCACCAAGCCGCACAGCAAGCAAGTCGCAACGCCATCACGGGCGACAATGCCGCAATTATCCAAGAAACGGTCGATGATCATGGCGCAGGCCGCGGCATCGACACGCCTCAGGCTCAGCTCGGTAAACTCCTCGCGCGCCGGATGGTGATCGAAGCACACCACATGCTTTGAGCGGCGAAGCACCTCGGCCGAGTTGTTGAGGCGCTCGACGACCGGCACATCCACCGAGATAAACAGGTCCGGATTGCCGGTGTACGCAGATGCGGGCACCAGAGAATCGGCGCCCTCCATAAAGCGGTAGATGCGCGGCACCGGATCATCGTCTGCCAGCAGCAGCGCAATGTCCTTGTTGGGGAAAAACTTCATAAGCGATAGGCCCAGACCCAGCACGGAGCCCAGAGCGTCACCATCGGGAGACGTATGTCCCGAAATCGCAATGGAGGACGCACCCTCGATGAGGTCGAGGATGCGTCGCGTAATATCTGCAGACTCGCCAGCGGCGAGATCAGCGGAATTAGTCATCTAAAGCTGCCTCCTGGGCGACATCCGCTATGGGATAGCCGTCCTCGTCCTTTTCGATCGCCAGCGTGGCCGGAACGTTTTCCAGCGCACGCGTGATGCGCTCGGCCTCATCGGTCAAGCGATCGATGCGAAAATCGAGCTCGGGCGTGACACGCCAATCGAGCGAGCGAGCCAACAGGCTGCGAATACGGCCCTTGGCGCTGGCGAGCGCCTCCATGACCTCGTCGTAGCGGCTCGCATCGCACGACACGTACACGCGCGCGAACGAACGGTCCACCGCGACCTCGACCGCAGTCAGGGTGACCAGGTCGAGGCGCGGATCGGAAACCTCAAAGAGCAGGATATAACCGAGCTTCTCGCGAAGCTGCTCGCCCAGTCGGCGGGTTGCCTGCGTTTGCTTCATAGCGCTACCCCCTACTCGGTACGGGCAACCTGGTCGATGCGGTAACCCTCGATCTGGTCACCGGGCTTGATGTCCTGGAAATTCTCCAGGCCAATGCCGCCCTCGGAACCGCTCTTGAGGCTCTTGGCCTCATCCTTGTAGTGGCGCATCGAGGCGATCTTGCCGTTAAAGACCACGATGCCGTCGCGCACCAGGCGCACGGAATCGGTCGCGGCGATCTCGCCCTCTTCGACGCGGACACCGGCGGCGATGCCGACTTTGGGCACCTTGAAGGTGTCCAGGACGGTCGCGGTACCCGTGGAGACCTCGACCTCGGTGGGCTTGAGCATGCCGATACGGGCAGCGTCGAGCTCCTCGAGGCACTTGTAGATGACGTCGTAGCAACGGATCTCGACGCCCTCACGCTCGGCAGCGGAGCGGGCCTTGCCGTCGGGACGTACACCAAAGCCGATGATGATGGCATTGGAGGCGTCTGCCAGGACGACGTCGGTCTCGTTGATGGCACCGACCGCGGAGTGAATCGTGTTGATGCGCACCTCGGACTGATCCATCTTGTCGAGCGAGTCCTGAAGGGCCTCGATAGAACCCTGGACGTCGGCCTTGATGATCAGGTTGAGCTCCTTGACCTCGGCGTCGGCGATGGTCTCGAAGAGGTTCTCGAGCGTGACGTGCTTCACGCGGCTCTGCTCCTCGATACGGGCCTTGAGCGAACGCTCATCGGCCAGGGCGCGAGCCTCGCGCTCGTCCTCGAACACGCGGAACTCGTCGCCGGCGTTGGGCACGGACTGCAGGCCCAGGATCTCGACGGCGTCGGAGGGACCGGCCTCGGTGACGGCGTTGCCCTTGGGGTCGAGCATGGCGCGGACGCGGCCGTAGGTAAGGCCGGCAACCAGCGTATCGCCCACATGCAGGGTACCGCGGGTCACGAGCACCGTGGCAACCGAACCGCGGCCCTTGTCGAGCTTAGCCTCGAGGACGTTACCGGAGGCAAAGGTGTCGGGATTGGCCTTGAGCTCGAGCACGTCGGCCTGGAGCAGCACGGTCTCGAGCAGGTCGTCGATACCGATCTTCTGCTTGGCCGAAATGTTGACGAACATGTTCTGTCCGCCCCACTCCTCGGGGATGATGCCGTACTCGGTGAGCTCCTGGCGCACGCGGTCGGGGTTGGCGCCCGGCTTATCGATCTTGTTGACGGCGACGACGATGGGTACGCCGGCGGCCTTGGCGTGGTTGATCGACTCGATGGTCTGAGGCATGACGCCGTCGTCGGCAGCCACGATCAGAATGACGATGTCGGTCACCTTGGCGCCGCGGGCACGCATGGCCGTAAAGGTCGCGTGACCGGGGGTATCGATAAAGGTGATCTTGCGGTCGTTGATCATGACCTGCGAAGCACCGATGGCCTGCGTAATGCCGCCCGCCTCGCCGGCAGCGACGCCGGTGTGACGGATGGCGTCGAGCAGCGACGTCTTGCCGTGGTCGACGTGGCCCATGACGGTGACGACCGGGGCGCGCGGCTTAAGGTCGGCGGGATCATCATAGAACGAGAAGGTGTTCTCCTCCTCGGGGGTGATGATCTTAATCTGGCGGCCCAGGTCGTCGGCAACGAGCTCGACGAGGTCGTCGGACATGGACTGCGTCATGGTGAGCGGCGTGCCCAGCAGGAACAGGCGCTTGATGATGTCGTTGGCCGGAACGTCGAGCGCCTCGGCGAGCTCCTGGACCGTAACGCCCTGGGAGACCTTGATGGCATCGAGCTCCTCGGGGTTCACGCCCTGGGCCAATGCCTCCTCTATCTTGCGCTCCTCCTGAGCCTTTGCAGCCTCGCGCTCACGCTTCTCCTTGCGCTTCTTGCGGCGACCGGTGGACTCGCGAGAGGCCTCCTCGACGGCGGCACGGGCCTCCTCGAGAACCTTCTCGCGGCTGTACTCCTCGGCCTCGCGAGCCATGCGGCTGTAGTGGTCCTCTTCGTTGCTGTGGCCACCCTTGCGCTTTTTGCCCTTGCCCTGCTTGTCAGGGTTGGGGAAATCCATGCCGGCAGCGACATTGTTGCTGGCGTTGGTGCGATGGCTATGCGGACGGCTCTCGGAGGCGTTGCGCTCGGAATTGTTATCGGAGGCGTTGCGGTCATTACGACGACCACCGCGGCGGTCGTTATTGCCGCGACGGTTACCGCGCTCGGCGGCGCGCTCGGCCTTGGCCTTGTTCTCGGCGTCCTTCTTCTCCTTGAGCACGGTCTCCTGCGCGGCGATCTGGTCGAGCAGCGAACGGAAACGCGAACCGGAGTCAGAGGCGGGGACGGCGCGACGCTGGGCCTCGCGGGCAGCCTCTTCCTTTTCGCGGGCAAGGCGCTCCTGCTCGACCTTCTTCTTGGCCTCGGCCTCGGCGCGGGCGGCCTCCTCGGCAGCCTGGGCCGCGGCGAACTGGCGGCGCTCCTCCTCGCGTGCCTTCTCGGCAGCGATGCGCTCGCGCTCGGCCTCGGCGGCACGCGCGGCCTCCTCGGCGGCAGCGGCCTGCTCCTCGGCCTGCTTGGCGGCCTCGACTTCCTGGGCGCGGGCCTCGATCACCGGGGCGAGCTGCTTGCGAACCATGGCGACGTAGGCGTCCTCCAGGGCGGAGGAGGCGGACTTAGCGGGAATCTTCATATCGGCGAGATGACCCATCAGTTCCTTGGAGGTCATGCCGAACTCTTTGGCCAGGGTGGACACACGGACTTTTGCCATATGACTTCACCTACCCTTTCTGGCACCTTGGTGCCTAGAGACTGAACGAGCGTGGGAGATGCGCCGAAACCTGTCCGGCGCGACCGCGCGCTAGATCAGGTCCTCCGCATCATCGAAGGCGTCGGTGTCGTGGACACCGCAGAAACGGGAACCGGGACGGGCCTGGTTGCGGCACTGGATGCCGTCCTCGGACACGTACTCGCAGCGACGGACGTCGTCGTCCTCCTCGTCACCGATCAGGTCGGCGGCGGGCTCCTCGTGAACGGGGACGTTCTTGAGGATGTCGGCGGCAAGGGTCTCGGACTTGATGTCGATGTGCCAGCCGGTCAGGCGAGCGGCGAGGCGGGCGTTCTGGCCCTCCTTGCCAATGGCGAGGGACAGCTGGTCGTCGGGCACGATGACGCCGGCGTAGGCCTTCTCCTCGTCGATGAGGACGCGGGTGACCTTGGCGGGCGACAGGGCGTTGGCAACGTAGACGGCCGGATCGGCATCCCACAGGATGACGTCGACACGCTCACCACGGAGCTCACCAACGACGGCGCGGACACGGCTGCCCTTGGGGCCGACGCAGGCGCCCACGGGATCCAGACGATCATCGAGCGAATGGACGGCGACCTTGGAGCGCTGGCCGGGCTCGCGGGCGATCGACTTGATCTGGACGGTGCCCTCATAGATCTCGGGCACCTCCTGCTCAAACAGACGACGCATGAGCTCGGGGTGGGTACGGGAGATGACGATCGGCGGACGGCTGTGCTCGCCGCGGACCGGCTGCAGGTTGGAGTTGGGGTCGCGAACGTCGATAATCACGGCCTTGATGTGCTGGTTGTGCAGATAGCGCTCGCCCATCGGACGCTCGTTGCGCTCGTTCTCGTAACGGCGCTGGTCAAAGTGCGGCAGCTCGGCCTCGACGCCATCGCGGATCTTGACGATCGTGAAGTCGGGCGTGGACTGCAGCACGGTACCGCTGATGAGGTCACCGATGCGGCCGGAGAACTCCTCGTAGATCTGCTCGCGGGCGGAGTTGCGAACGATGGCGTTGATCTCGGCCTTGGCGTGCTGGGCGGCGATGCGGCTTGTGTTCTTGGGGGTGACGTCGATCTCCTCGAACTCGGTGAAGTTGCCCTCCTCGTCCATGGAATCGTCGATCGGCTCCAGGCGGTAGACGTAAATCTTGCCGGTGGTGCGGTCGATGGTCACCTTAGCGCCCCAGTCAAGATGCAAAATCTCGGCATAGCTCTTGGCGAGCGACTGCTCCAGACGGTCGATCAGGTAGAGCTGGTCGATGTGCCTCTCCTGGCAAAGCTCCATCAGGGCGGACATCATGTCGGATGCTGCCATCTTATTTTCCTTCCTTCGCGGGCTTGAAGTCATAGGTGGGCTTCAACTTGCACTTTTTAACATCAGAGAAATCGAGAGTAACGGACTCGCCGTCCTCGAGCTCGAGGGTCACGTTCGTCTCGGTCGCGGCAGCAATCTTGCCGGTGTACTTGCGACGACCCTCAGTGGCGGCGGAGGTGAGCTCGCAGTCCTCACCCACAAAACGGGCAAAGTCGCGCGGACGGCGCAGCGGGCGCGCCATGCCCGGGCTCGACACCTCGAGCGTGTAGCTCGAAGAGATGGGGTCGAGCTCCTCAATCACGTCGCCGACCCACTTGGTGTTGGCCGTGACGTCGTTGAGCGACAGGCTCTGACCCTCGGCACCCTCGATACGCACGCGCACGCAGGGGGCCTTGGTGGCACCCACGAGCTCGACATCGACGATGTCGACATCGTGCTGGGGAGCGACGGCCTCGAGCGCGTCGATAATCGCCTGCTCGGTCTTGGTCTTGACCATTGCGGCACCTCCATCCATACAAAAAAGAAGCGGGGCCGAAACCCCACTTCTTTCATTTACAACTTCATTTGCAAGCAAACTATACCAATACCTGCGAATACGTGCAAGCACAACGCAAACCCGCAGGTCAGCGTGCCCACAGCATCTCCACAAGAATAGAACAATTGCCCGCAGACACCCAGACAGGCTGCTGCAAAGACGAGGGACGACCCAACCGGATCGTCCCTCGTCTTAAACGCGTCAACTATGCGCGCTGTATTTACTTAACCACCAGGTTGACCAGCTTGCCGGGCACGCAGATGGCCTTGACGACCGTCTTGCCCTCGAGCCACTTGGCAACGGCCTCCTCGGCGGCAGCCCGCATTTCCTCGTTGGAGGCATCGCGGGCAACGTCGATGCGGCCGCGGACCTTGCCGAGCACCTGAACAACGATCTGCACCGTGTCCTCGATGGACTCGGCCAGGTCGAACTCGGGCCAGGCGGCGGTGTAGGCGTTGCCCTCGCAGCCGAGTGCCTCGTGCCACAGCTCGTCGGCCCAGAACGGGCAGATGGGGGCAAGAACGCTCACGATATCCTTAGCCACGCCGTAGCACAGCGCCTTGTCGCGGTCAGCGCCCTCAGTGGCGTTGAGGTAGGCACTCGCCGCGTTAACGAGCTCCATGACGGCCGAGATGGCGGTGTTGAACTGGCCGCGATCGAAGTCCTCAGTGCACTTGGCGATGGTACGGTGACGCTCGCGATAGAGCTTCATCGCAACCTCGTCGAGCGCGGACTTGTCAAAGGCCACGTTGGCGTCACCGGACTGGACGAGCTGCCACACGATACGCCAGGCGCGCTTGATGAAGCGGTTGGCGCCCTCAACGGCCTTGGGGTCCCAGTCGAAGTCCTTCTCGGGCGGGGCGATAAACAGGATCGCCAAACGCATGGTGTCGGCGCCGTAGGGCTCAATGACCGAGCTCGGAGGCACGACGTTGCCCTTGGACTTGGACATGGTGTCGCCGTTCTCGTCCTTGACCATGCCCTGGCACAGCAGGTTGGTGAAGGGCTCGTCCACGCTCAGCAGACCCAGGTCGCGCAGGGCCTTGGTAAAGAAGCGGCTGTAGAGCAGATGCAGAATGGCGTGCTCGATGCCGCCGATGTAGTTATCGACGGGCATCCAACGGTCGGCGGCCTCGCGGGAGAAGGGCAGCTCGGTGTTGTGCGGGTCGGTATAGCGCAGGTAATACCAGCTGGAGCAGGTGAAAGTGTCCATGGTATCGGTCTCGCGCTTGGCCGGGCGACCGCAGACCGGGCAGGTGGTCTCGTAGAACTCCTTGCACTCGGCGAGGGTTTCGCCGGCGCCCAGGTCCAGGTTCTCGGGCAGCGTCACCGGCAGCTGGTCCTCGGGCACGGGCACGATGCCGCAGTGCTCGCAGTGGATGGCCGGGATGGGGTTGCCCCAATAGCGCTGGCGGCTGATGAGCCAGTCGCGCAGACGGAACTCGACCTTACGACGACCGCAGCCCATGGCCTCGAGGTCGGCCACGATTGCAGCCTCGCCCTCGGAGTGCTTGCCGCCGCGCATGCCGGTGTACTTGCCGGACTGGACCAGCGTGCCCTCGGCAGCGTGGGCGCAATCCCAGTCGACGGTCTCGGCATGGAAGGTATCGATGGTCTCACCATTGGCCTCGACGGCAGCGCGGTCGGCATCGTCCAGGATGATCGGCACGATCGGCAGGTCGTACTTGCGGGCAAACTCAAAGTCGCGCTGGTCGCCGCAGGGAACGGCCATGACGGCGCCGGTGCCATAGTCGGCCACGACGTAGTCGGCAACCCACACGGGGACCTTCTCGCCGTTGACGGGGTTCACCACGTAGCGGCCGGTAAAGGCGCCGTGCTTCTCGAGGGTGCCCTGGGCACGCTCGACGGCAGAGATATGCTTGGAGTCCTCGACGATCTTGGTGACGGCCTCCTCGTACTCCGTGCCCTCGACGAGCTCGTGCAGGCGCGCGTACTCGGGAGCCAGGACAAAGAAGGAGACACCGAAGAGCGTGTCGGCTCGCGTGGTGAAGACGGTGATCTTGCCCTCGTCGCCCTCGATGGGCTCGCCATCCTTGTCGCACAGGGTAAAATCGACCTCAGCGCCCTCGGAGCGGCCGATCCAGTTGGCCTGCATCTGCTTGACGCGCTCGGGCCAGCCGGGGAGCTTCTCCAGATCGTCGAGCAGCTCCTGGGAGTACTCGGTAATCTTGAAGTACCACTGCTCAAGGTCGCGCTTCTCGGGCTCGGTGCCGCAGCGCCAGCACTTGCCCTCGGTGACCTGCTCGTTGGCCAGAACGGTCTTGCAGGTGGGGCACCAGTTGACCGGGTTCTTCTTGCGGTAGACCAGGCCCTTTTCCCACAGCTTCTCAAAAATCCACTGGCCCCAGCGGTAGTAGTCGGGGCTGCAGGTCTTAACCATGCGATCCAGATCGTAGGAGAAGCCCATGCGCTTCATCGTGGCGAGCGCCTGGTCCATGTTCTTGTACGTCCAAGCGGCAGCCTGCGTGTTGTGCTTGATGGCGGCGTTCTCGGCGGGCAGGCCAAAGGCGTCAAAGCCAATGGGGTGCAACACGTCGTAGCCGCGCATGCGGGCCTGACGGGCCATGGCATCGCCGATGGTGTAGTTGCGCGCGTGGCCCATGTGCAGGTCGCCCGACGGATACGGGAACATCTCGAGCACGTACTTCTTGGGCTTGGATGCGTCGGTGTCGACCGCGAAGAGGTTGGAGTCCTCCCAGGCCTTCATCCACTTGGACTCAATAGCCTGCGCGTCGTAGGCAGGGATCTCGTCCTTATGATCTGTGCAATCGCACATATCAGCTCCTTTAATCTTAGATGGGGTCGGTCGGTTTGGCTTTATTCGCTACCGCGGACAGTCCTGCGCAAGACGAAGAGCACATTAAGTGCTCTTCTTTGCGTGCGGAACTTGTAGCGAACAAAGCCAAGCCGACCGACCCTAAGGTTAACTTGACTGATGATAGCAAATACGACAAGCGAGATGCCTGCGACTTGCAGGCATCTCGCTTTATCTAAATAACGTGGTTGATACTCAACCTTTATGTGCAGCTCTTATCCTATCGATAAGACACAGACTGCTGAGAGTCCTTGACGACTACGTCGTGGGCTCCGCCTTCGACGATCGAGGTCGAGCTGACCAGCGTCAGGCGTGCCTTTTCCTGGAGCTCGGGGATCGAGAGGGCACCGCAGTTGCACATCGTGGACTTGACCTTGTAGAGCGTGCCGCCCACGCCGTCCTTGAGGGAACCGGCGTAGGGAACGTAGGAGTCGACGCCCTCGACGAAGCTGAGCTTCGCGGCGCCACCCAGGTCATAGCGCTGCCAGTTACGAGCACGCGCAGAACCCTCGCCCCAGTACTCCTTCATGTACTGACCGTTGACGTTGACGCGCTCGGTCGGGCTCTCGTCAAAGCGGGCGAAGTAGCGGCCCAGCATCATAAAGTCGGCACCCATGGCCAGGGCGAGCGTCATGTGGTAGTCGTAGACGATACCGCCGTCGGAGCACACTGGCACGTAGACGCCGGTCTCCTCGTAGTACTCGTCGCGAGCGCGGCAGACGTCGATCAGCGCGGTGGCCTGGCCACGGCCGATACCCTTGGTCTCACGGGTGATGCAGATGGAACCGCCGCCGATACCGACCTTGATAAAGTCGGCGCCGCAGTCTGCCAGGAAGCGGAAGCCCTCGGCGTCGACGACGTTACCGGCACCGACCTTGACGTCCTCGCCGTAGTTGGCGCGAATCCACTCGATGGTGCGCTTCTGCCACTCGCTAAAGCCCTCGGAGGAGTCGATGCACAGGACATCGGCGCCGGCCTCGATGAGCAGCGGCACGCGCTCGG
>CAUBOH010000008.1 GCA_958437495.1 uncultured Collinsella sp.
ACGGAAAGAACCACGTTTCCGCAGCCCACACTGCATTCCCGTAAAGAACCCGCAATCTTCCCCCTACTCATTGGGGACAGACTTAAATGAGTGCCGAAAATAATACAACCGCCCTTGTTGAGCATAAGTCAGCGAAAACCCGTACACGCGAGCAAGGTGACGTGAAATGAAAGGGCGCAGACCTTATGGTCGCGCCCTTGAAATTGAACGTCAGATTGCCGCGTGTACGGGTTTGCAGCGTCGAGCCGTCACGCGGTTTGGTAAAACCGCGTAACAAATTACGCGAGTTTGGCTCCGACGATTTTTGCTGCTGCCGGCTTGTCGAAGTTGCCACCGGTGGCCTTGCCCAGAGCGCCCATGACCTGGCCCATCTGCTTCTTAGAGGTCGCGCCCAGCTCGGCGATAACCCGCTCGATCAGGGCCTCGAGCTCCTCGCCCGAAACCTGCGCGGGCAGCAGACTCTCCAGAATCTTGACCTGCTCGGTCAGGTTGTCGGTACGCTCTTGGTCGGTGCCGGCCTTGATGGACATCTCCAGCGTCTCGCTCGTCTGCTTAATCAGACGCTTGATCATGTTGTTGACATCTTCCTCGGTCACATCGCGGCGCTCGTTAACCTCGATATTTTTCACCTCGGCCTTGACCTGGCGAATGATGGACAGGCGAACCTTGTCCTTAGCCTTCATGGCCGCGATCATTTCCTTCTGCAGCTCTTCGTTGGTCATCTGCAAATCCTCCTCAATAGCGTGGGCGGCACTCACGCGGGCACCGCCCCATGATTACTCAGTCGTCGACGAATTGTCAGTCGGGCTCTTGGTGACACCCTTCAGGCTCACGTTATAGGGCACGTCCTTGGGCATGGGGTTGACGGTGATGTCGGCGTCTTTCTTGTACTGCTCCAGCCACTCGCTGTACGCGGTGCTTGCCGCCTGCGTCTTCACCACGTTGGAGACGTACTTCTTGATGTCCTTGGGTACCTGCTTAATGTCATCGACCTGATTATCGACATGGAAGTAGTCGGTGCACTTGATGATGTGGTAACCATAGGTCGACTCGACAACGTCGCTCACATCGCCCTTGTTGAGCCCCTCGAGCGCCGCCTGGTAGCTGTCAACGAAGGTGGTGAGCTTGTCCCAGCCCACATCGCCCTTCTTATCCTTGGAGCCGGTATCGTCGGAGTACTGCTTTACGGCATCCTCGAAGCTCAGCTCGCCGGAGTTGATCTTGTCCAGGCACTCCTGTGCCTTGGCCTTGGCGGCGGCCTTGTCCTCGTCGGAGGCGTCGGAATCGACCTTGATCAGAATATTCGACGAGCGACGGGCGTCATTGTAGTTGGACAGGTTCTCGTTGATGTAATCGACAATCTCGCTGTCCTTGGGCTTGCTTGTAGGCGCTACCGCATCCTTGAGTTTCTGCTGCGCCAGGCTCTCCTTGAGCGAGTCCTTGTAGGTGTCCTCGGTATAGCCGTAGGTCTTAAGCGTCTTCTTAAAGGCCTTGGCGCCGCCGGCACTCTTGCAGGCGTCCTTCCAGGCCTTCTCGACCTCCTCGTCCGAGACGGTCACGCCGTTTTCCTTCTGCGCTTGCTGAAGCAGAATCTGCTGCGTATAGGAGTCGATGAGCTGTTTGCGATACTTCTTGGGCGTGAGGTCGTTGTCGACCAGGTACTGCGCCCAGTCCTTGTCCTTGGTGTAGCCGTAGGACGTACGCATGCTCATGATCTGCTTGGTCACGGTGTCCTCGGTGAGGTTGGTGCCATTGATGGTAGCAGCCACGCCACCAGTGAGCTTATAGCCCGAGCTGGCGCTTTCGGTCTGCGACATGAGACCGGAGCACGCCATGGCCGAGACGGAAAGCAGCATCGCCAGTACGCCGATGACCACTAGGATGATCTTGACGGTCTTGGACACATAGGTCTTGCGCTGCTTCTTACGAGAGCTGGAGGCGGCGCGAGCCTGCTGCTCGGGCGTCGGCGCAGCCTCGGGGTTCTTTTTCTTGTTTGCCATGTTTGGCCTTTCGCATCACGAATCGAACAAACGCCATTGTGTCACAACGCAGCCCCCGCGGCACACCTGGTGCATGGGACACAGGTTAATCTGCACCATTTTGGTGCAAAGGGGACATACCCGGCAGTCGGCAGTTAGGGACGTTCCTTTTCTACCGGCAGTTAGGGACAGTCCCCAGGTGCCGGCTTAGCTCCACCTTAGAAGTGGTGGCGGATGGCGTCGACCACGCCCTGGGGTGTGGCCTGGCCGAGCACGTCGGCTGCGGCGTCGGCATCCATAAAGATATTCATGAGCGCTTGCAGGGCCTCGACCTGACCGCCCGGCTCGGCAATGCCCAGATTGATGATAATCTGCGCCGGCACGGGGGCGCCCATGCCCGCCATAGCATTGAATGTCACGGGCGTAGCAGGCTTTACCACCGCGATATAGGGCTTAGCCACAAATCCGGGATCAGTATGTGGGATGGCGATATTGGCCGCCGGCATGGCAAGGCCCGTGGGATAGGCGTCCTCGCGTGCGCGAACGGCGTCAAGCCAGCCATCGGCAATGTAGCCGCGCGGGGCGAGCTCGCTCTCGAGCTGCGCAAACACCTCACCCGGTGTCGCACACTCCCAATCAAAAAACACCAGCTCAGGCGTAAACAGTGCTTCGTTATCCACCATGCGCTCACCTCTCTCACCTAGTCATTGACGACGTTCTTAAACGACTAGTCATTCAAGAACGTCGCAGGTGACTACCAAAAACAAAAGGTGGCCACACGCGCCTTGGCGCCAATGACCACCCTAACCACTCAACTAAATTGTACTGTGCACCGCTAGCCGCGGGGCGCATCAATTGCGACCTTGCCGTTCTCCAGCACGTGGACGCGGCCATCGGCGAGCATCTGCACGACCTCGGGATACAGCACGTGCTCGATCGCGTGGATGTGCTCCTCGAGCGTATCGACATCCCAGCCCTCCTCAACAGCCAGCGCACGCTGGGCAATGATGGGGCCGTTGTCGTAGATCTCGTTGGCAAAATGCACGGTCACGCCGGTCACCTTGACGCCACGGGCAAACGCATCGTCGATCGCGTGGGCACCGGTAAAGCTCGGCAGCAGGGCCGGGTGCAGGTTGACCACACGGTTGGGAAACGCCGCCAGCAGCGGCGCGTGTACCATGCGCATGTAGCCAGCCATGACCACATACTCGCAGCCGCGCTCGAGCAGCTCGTGCGCAATAATCTCGTCGGCGGCGATGGGATCGGCGTAGACATCCTTGGACAGCGTCAGCGTCTGGATACCCGCACGCTCTGCACGCTGCAGGCCCTTGGCCGAAGGACGGCTCGACACCACAAGCTCAATCGAGGCGTTGAGCTTGCCAGCGGCGATCAGGTCGATCAGCGCTTGCAGGTTGGTACCCGAACCGCTGATGAGCACGCCGATCTTGAGCGGCTCGGCGGTATCAGTGCCGGTCGGTCGGGTATACGGGTCCCAGGCCAGGACCTCGGCAGCAGCCATCTGCTCGTTAGCGCTCATCGGAGTACACAACCTTACCGGAACCCTCGACGCACTCGCCCACGCGGAACGGCTTCTCGCCCAGCGCGACCAGAGCCTCGGTCACCGCGGCCTCGTCCTCGGGAGCGACGATCAGGCACAGGCCAACGCCCATGTTGAAGGTCTTGCACGCCTCGTTGGGCGCAAGCTCGGCCTGGCGCGACACATAGGTGATGACGGGCGGAACGTCCCAGCCCATCTCGGCACCGTTGCGGGTGACCACGGCGTCGACGTCGTCGGCGAGCGCGCGGTTGAGGTTCTCGGTAATACCGCCACCGGTGATGTGGGCAATGGCATGGACGTTGGCGCCACCGCGGAGCAGCTCCAGAATCGGCTTGACGTAAATGCGCGTGGGGGCCAGCAGGGCGTCTGCCAGCGATGCACCGCCGAGCTCCTCGAGCGGGCGGCTCAGCTCCTCGGCCTTAGCGGCGGCCTCGGGCGTGCCCGGTTTGATGCCGTCGACGCCGATGACCTTGCGCACGAGCGAGTAGCCGTTGGAGTGCACGCCGGTGGAAGGCAGGCCCAGGATCACATCGCCGGGGCGAACGTTCGCGGGGTCGAGCATCTTGGGACGGTCGACGACGCCCACGGTAAAGCCAGCAAGGTCGTAGTCGGCCGGAGCCATGACGCCCGGGTGCTCGGCCATCTCGCCGCCCACGAGCGCGCAGCCCGCGAGCTTGCAGCCGTCGGCAACGCCCTTGATGATCTTTGCCATGTGCTCGGCCTCGATGTGGCCGATGGCAACGTAGTCCAAGAAGAACAGCGGCTCGGCGCCCGAAGCCAAAATATCGTTGACGCACATGGCGACCAGGTCCTGGCCCACCGTCTCGTGACGGTCCATGATCTGGGCAAGTACGAGCTTGGTGCCCACGCCATCGGTACCGCTGATCAGGATCGGGTCTTCCATATCCTTGAGCGCGGCGGCCGAGAACAGGCCACCAAAGCCACCGATGCCGCCGATGACCTCGGGGCGGTTAGTGTCCTTGACCATCTGCTTAATCGCGTCGACGGCGCGGCCGCCCTCGGCGGTATCGACGCCGGCGTCCTCGTACGTCACATGCTTGCTGTCGCTCATCTGAGCCTTCCTCTCCCACTACCGTGGCGCCGCGCGGGCGCCAAACGGTGCTCATAGTTGCGTTCATTTCGGCGCGCGTCATAACAACACGCGCCGTCATATCAACAAAACAGCAGATAAAACCTGCCAAAATAAACCTGTCCCTACATGGCAGGTTTTAGGCCTCGCCGTGCTCCTCTTCCCAGCTGCGGTCGTCGTATTTCTCGACCACGGCGTCGTCGTCAAAGTGCAGCGGCTTATCCAGGTTGCGGGGCTTAAAGCCCTCCATAAACTTGTCGCGGCCAAAGCTCTCGGGAATCGCCACGGGGTAGCGGCCGGTAAAGCACGCATCGCAATAGCCGCCCTTGGGCATGACCTTCAGCAGGCCCTCGACCGAAAGGAAGGCCAGCGAATCAGCGCCGATGTACTCGCAGATCTCGTCGACCGTCTTGTTGGCGCTGATAAGCTGCGACTGCACGTCGGTATCAATGCCATAGAAGCACGGCCAGATGACCTCGGGCGAGTTGATGCGGATGTGAATCTCCTTGGCGCCAGCGTTGCGCAGCATCTTGACGAGCTGCACCATGGTGGTGCCGCGCACGATGGAGTCGTCGATCACGACCAGGCGCTTGCCCTCGATATTGTCACGCAGCGGGTTAAGCTTCATGCGCACGCCCATGGCGCGCAGCTCCTGCGTGGGCTCAATAAACGTGCGGCCCACGTAACGGTTCTTGATGAGGCCCTCGCCAAAGGGAATGCCGCTCTCGTGCGAATAGCCCTCCGCGGGCGGCAGGCCAGAGTCGGGCACGCCGATGACCAGGTCGGCCTCGACGGGCTCCTCGTGCGCCAGCTGACGGCCCATATCATAGCGGCAGGCGTAGACGCTCTTGCCGTTCATGATGGAGTCGGGGCGGGCAAAGTAAACCTGCTCAAAGATGCAGTTAGCGGGCTCTTCGGCAGCGGGCACACCCTGCTCGGATACCAGACCCTCGGCACTGATGCGCAAGATCTCGCCGGGACGGACGTCGCGAACATACTCGGCGCCCACGATATCGAGTGCACAAGTCTCGGAGGCAACGACCCAGCCGCCAGCGCGCGTGACATGAGTGGCAGCGTCGACCGTCGCGGCACCGTCTTGCGAGGGCAGCTGCGAAACGGATGCGGCGTCGGCCTGGTCCAAGCCCTCGTCCACGAGTTTACCCAGCACGAGCGGGCGAATGCCGTGCGGGTCGCGGAAGGCGTAGAGCGCTTGCTCGTTAATGAGTGTCATGGCGTAGCCGCCGCGCACGAGCTCCATGGTCTTGCGAATGCCCTCGCGCAGATGGCCCGTGCGTTGGGTAAAGTAGCCGATGAGCTTGGTCGCGACCTCGGAATCCGAGTTGGAGAGGAACGGCACACCCAGCTCGATGAGCTGACGGCGCAGCTCGTCGGTGTTAACGAGGGTACCGTTGTGCGCAAGCGCGATGATGACGCTATTAATGGTCGAAAGATGTGGCTGCGAGGCTTCCCAGCTTTTGGCGCCGGCGGTGCCATAGCGCACGTGGCCCACAGCCAGCTGGCCGGAGAGCGTCGACAGGTCGGCGTTGGAGAACACGCGGTCGAGCAGGCCCAGGTCCTTGCGAACCATAACCGTGCCGCCGTCGCCCACGGCGATTCCCGCCGATTCCTGGCCACGGTGCTGCAGTGCACGCAGGCCAAAGTACGTCAGTCGAGCCACGTCGCGATCGGGTGCCCACACACCAAAAACGCCGCATTCCTCATGCAGCTGGTCGGAGTCCGGATCATACGTCGACATGGTCTTCACCTGTCCCGCGGCACGCTCGGCCGCACGGATGGTTTCTTGAGACATGGCATCCCCTCAGAGCCTCGTTTTTTGGCGTTACCCGCCTTATTATACGCACGGCACGACGCGCTCTCCCGTGCATGAACAGCGCTTTTTAAAAGCCCACCGAGCTAATAATCCGTTTTGCGGCCAAACATTTATTTGGCTACACGACATGGATGCCAACGTCGCACCTCGCCCACCGTTGAGGGTTACATTGTTGCAATTGGGACGTTCGTCCTGTCTTTTGGCAGGTCGGCGGCGTATCCTTGTAACCTAGGACAAAGCGAGAAAGGTTCTGTATGGATCGAAACGAACTCGACCCCAGCGTCCCCAGCGCCACGGAGGTCAAGAAGATTCCCCTCATCATTAAGGTGTACGCCGTCCTGTGCATCCTGTCCGGCGTGGGCACGCTCCCGTCGGTCGCCGCCTTTATGTGGCAAGTCATCACCTCACTCATTAACGGCAACGCCGCCGACAAACTTGGCGACAATATGCTGGTCGCGGTCGGCCTTATCGTCGCCGGCATCATGCTTTCGGTAGCCAGTGCGGTCATTTTGATCATCTTTGGCTTGGACCTCATCAAAAACCAACGCCGCAATGCCGCACGTCTGTCCTATATCCTCATCGCATTTACCGTCGTCGAGCTTTTGGTTGACGTGATGCTTCAGGGTATCGGACCCTTCTTGCTGCGCCCCGCCGTCCAGCTCGGCATCCTCGTCGCGCTTTCGGCCACCGTCGACCCCACGCTGCGCCAGGAGCGCGAACTCCAGCGCCGCCTGCAGGAGATGCTCGACCGCGATGCCGCCGCCGCAGGCATGCTCGGTCGCGATGAAACCGGCGAGGGCTATATCAAACTCAACTACTTCAACCTGTTCTGGGTGTTCTTCGTCTGCTGCGTGCTCGGCCTGATCGCCGAGGACATCTGGCACATGACGGTCGACGACCCAGGCGTCTACCAGAACCGCGCCGGTATGTTGTTTGGCCCCTTTAGCCCCATTTACGGCTTTGGCGCCGTCCTTATGACCATGGTGCTCAACCGCTTCTATAAAAAGAACCCCATCATCATTTTCCTGGTAAGCGCTGTGCTCGGCGCGAGCTTTGAGGTGTTCGTGGGCTGGTTTATGCAGACCGCGTTTGGCGTGGTCTCGTGGAGCTACTCGCACATAACGCTGTTCGGCATGCCCGACCCGCTCGTGGTCCTCACGGGCGGACGCACCTGCACGGGCTTTGCCTGCCTATGGGGCGTGGGCGGCCTCATCTGGATCAAGCTGCTGCTACCGAGGCTGCTCAAGCTCATCAACATGATTCCCTGGAAGAGTCGCTACTCGGCCACCGTCATCTTTACCGTTATCATGCTGGTCGACGGCGTCATGACGCTGCAATCGCTCGACTACTGGTACCAGCGCGTCAACGGCACGGTCAACGATATTCCCGTTGCACAGTTCTACGGCAAGTATTTCGATAACGAGTACATGGAAAACCGCTTCCAGAGTATGACTATGAGTCCCAAGGATGCCACCCGCGTGTAGTGCAGGCGCTAGTGCAAGTCGGTTCCAACGGACAAGTAAGCCCGCTGGCAGTTCAGCTTGACTGCCAGCGGGCTTTTGCCATAGATGACTCGAATTGATCGCAAAGTCCTATGCCTCGCGCTCGACCTCACTCACGCATTCGTTCTTGATAGTGCCGACAAGCTTCTGAAGTGCGTCGACCACATGCGGGCGAATGTCTCCGCCAATGAGCACGAGCATGATGTCGTCGCCCACGGAAAGCTCGCCGCTTGCCAGCCACACGCGCACATAGCCGATACCCGGCATCGCACGCACCGCCTCAATGGCAGCCTGCACCTTATCGGTATCGAAGCCGAACACCATGCCACCCACCCTGTGTCCAGGCGCCACGCCATCGGTCTCGATGCCGCGTGCCTCGGATTTGGGCGTTGCGCGCACCACGCCGTTGTGTGTCAGGTACATGCCGCACGCAGGCGCCGACGAATCGGCCTTGGCCTCGCGCAGCCAAGCATCAACCGAAGGCATCGATTTGCCACTTTCAAGCATCATTTCTCCCTTACCGTCCCAAATTAGCTACTCTCGAACAACTTATTCCTCGACCGGTGTGAGCACCATAACGGCGCGTGTGTTGCTCAGCGACAGTGAACGGCAGGTCACAAGCGTAACGATCTTGGTTGCCGAAGCGGCGCGGTCAGTGGCGTCGCTCGCCACGGCCGAGGCACCGTCGAGCATCTCGGACAGATAGTTCGTCAGTCCGTCGTCGCCTTCAAAGTTGGGCGTGCGCGCCTTGGCGTACGTATCCTCAACGACCTTGGTCGCCAGCGGACGCAGCTTATACGTCGCATCGCGTGTAATGTAGTACACGTATTCCATGCTGTCGAATGTCGCCTGATCGGTCGTGTCCGAAATCACGTTGAACATTGAGCCGTCGTTCATGTGGTGGCCGTAAATCGTGGTCTGCTGATCCACCATGCCCGGCGCGGTATCGTCGCTATCCAAAAAGATGGCGCCCGACGCATTGGCGGTGCCGTCGAACAGCGTGTTGAGGTACTTGGAGTTGTTGTTAGTCTGCACCACAGGGTAGTTGATGTTGGTGCCGGGCGCATAAATCCAGCCAACGACCTCGGGATTTGTCTGGGCGAGCGCGTTGAAGTCAATAATCGGCACGCCGCTAGCGTCCTTGTCGCTCACATATTGCTTTTCGATTTTTTGATACGACTCGCTCGCCTGCTTGTAGCCAATCTGCGCGTTGATAAAGATGGCGGCAGCAGCAACGATCAGGCCAATGCCGATGATGATGAGCAGAATGGGAATGACGGAGCGGCGCTTTTTGCGCGGCGGCTCGGTATAGCTCGATGGCGCGGTATGCGCCGAAGAGCGAGGTGACTTCTTGGCCGTACTGTATGACGAAGGGCGATATGCAGCAGGTGTATCCTGACGGCGATGCTTCGCCGTCGTCACGGGACGCGGCGCGCGCGGCTGCTGAGGAGAGGATGCCCGACCCTGCGGCGCGCGGGCTGCTCCCGACTTGGCTGGATCGGGAACCCGAGAAGCCGAAAAACGCTTTCCCTGATAGTCGGACATGGCTCTCCTTATGCTGCAAATGGACTGGCAGAGCGCTTAGGCGTCAGCCATCTCCCGCTTCATCTTCTCGATAACCTTGCGATACTCGGGGTCGCAGGCGCCCAGGATCTGCGTGGCATAGATAGCGGCGTTCTTGGCACCGTTGATGGCCACGCAGGCAACGGGCACGCCCGAAGGCATCTGCACCATCGACAGCAGCGAGTCCATGCCACCCAGGTCGCTCGTCTTCATAGGCACGCCGATGACCGGCAGCGGCGTAAAGGCTGCCACGACGCCACCCAGGTGAGCGGCCTTGCCGGCGGCGGCGATAATCACCTTGATGCCGCGGTCGGCAGCAGTCGAGGCCCACTCATGGACCTTCGCCGGCGTGCGGTGTGCGCTTGCAATCACGAGTTCATAGGGCACGCCCAGTGCCTCGAGCTCGGCGGTGCAGCCCTCCATAACGCCCAGATCGGACTTGGAGCCCATGATGATCCCGACAACCGGCTTCTGATCTGCCATAAACAAAGACCTCCTGTTGAGAGCGGTGACGCGGCCAATCCGCGACCCTTAACTACTGAGAGTAGTATAGCTGCTCCCGTCCCTGCGGTCTTTGTGGCGCTTCGCGGGCGGGCCAGGCTTTATCTTCACTCCGGTTGCTTCGCAAAGTCGTTCAGATAAAGCCTGGCCCGCCCGCGAAGCGCCCTGCGACCTACCGGATATTGTTATGACGTACGTTGGCTGAAATATTAACGTGGGATCCGCCGTTCGAACGAACGGCGGATCCCACACTCACTTTTTATTTAGCCCTAGTCATCGCGCAAAGCCCCTTCGGCAGCACACGGTGCAGCCAAGTCACCGCAGGCCGGGGCGGGAGGGGCCGAATTTCCTCCTGAGCGACTCTGCTTGCAGCCGGAGCGAAAGGGGGAAATCTCGGTCCCTCCCGCCCCGGCCGGCCAGGTCAACTACACCGTGTGCTGCGGCAGGTCCTGCAGGGCGATGACGTCCATGCCCATGTCGTTGGCGCTGCCGTGGCCCTGCTGGTCCTCACGCACGGCCTCGATGGCGCTCACGTACGTGTTGGCCGCAGACATCGCCGTCACGCAGGTCACGCCGCGGCGCACGGCCTCGGTACGCAGCAGGTAGCCATCGCCACGCGAGCCCGGACCGTACGGCGTGTTGATGATTACCGCAATCTTGCCATCGGCGATGAGGTCGCCGATGTTGGGGCACTCGCCGTCGTGCGGGCCGCTGATCTTCTCCACGACTTCGCACGTCACGTTGCCGCCGCGCAGCACGCGCGCCGTGCCCTCGGTGGAGCAGATATCAAAGCCCAGGTAGCGCAGGATACGCGCGACCGAAAGGATGTGACGCTTGTCGCGGTCGCACACGCTGATGAATACCTTGCCGGCACTGGGGTCGGGCAGCCTGTAGTCGATCGCCAGCTGCGTCTTGGCGTATGCCTCGGGATAGCTCTTGGCGATGCCCATGACCTCGCCCGTCGACTTCATCTCGGGCCCCAGGATAACGTCGGCGCCCGGGAAACGACCCCAGGGCATGACGGCTTCCTTCATGCAGAACCAATCGAGCTGACGCTCGTCACTCGGCAGGCCCAAGCTCGCGATGGAATCGCCCGCCATGATGCGCGCGGCGCACTTGGCCAGCGGCACGCCGGTGGCCTTGGAGATAAACGGCACGGTACGGCTTGCGCGCGGGTTGGCCTCGATCACGTAAACGGTCTCGCCCTTAATGGCGTACTGCACGTTGACCAGGCCGCGCACGCCCAGCGCCATCGCGATGCGGCGCGTGGTCTCGCGGAGCTTCGCCTGCAGGCTCTCGCTAAAGCTAAACGGCGGAATGCAGGTCGCGGAATCGCCGGAGTGGATACCGGCTTCCTCGATATGCTCCAGGATACCGCCGATGTAGACCTCCTCGCCGTCGCACAGGGCGTCGACATCGGACTCGATTGCACCCTCCAGGAAGCGGTCCAGATACACCGGGTAGTCAGGGCTAATGCGCGCGGCCTCGGCCATGTAATCGCGCAGATGCTCGGCATCGTAGGCGATCATCATGCCGCGGCCGCCCAGCACGTAGCTCGGACGCACCAGCAGCGGGTAGCCGATGTGCGCGGCCACGGCCTCGGCCTCCTCAAACGAGGTTGCCTGACCCGCCGGCGGATACATAATGCCCAGCTTGTCGAGCAAGGCGGCAAAGCGCTCGCGGTCCTCGGCAAAGTCGATGGCATCGGGCTTGGTGCCCATGATGTTGACGCCACTCTCCTCGAGCATGCGTGCCAGCTTAAGCGGGGTCTGGCCACCGAGCGTCACCACGACGCCGTCGGGACGCTCGACGTCAATGACGTCCATGACGTCCTCGTAGGTGAGCGGCTCAAAGTACAGGCGGTCGGACGTGTCGTAGTCGGTCGAAACGGTCTCGGGGTTGCAGTTGACCATGATGGTCTCAAAGCCGCGGGCCGCCAGCGCATAGCTCGCATGCACGCAGCAGTAGTCAAACTCGATGCCCTGGCCGATACGGTTGGGTCCGGCGCCCAGAATCATCGCCTTGGGCTTATCTGCCGGCATGGTCTCGTCGGGGGCCACGCACTTTTTGGCGACCGGGCTCGTGCGGTAGATGTTCTCGTAGGTCTTGTAGTGGTATTCCGTGGCACTCGAGAACTCGGCCGCGCAGGTGTCGACCGTCTTCATGCTGGGGACCACGCCCAGGCCCTTACGGTAAGCGCGAACAAAGCGCTCGTCCGAGCCGGTTAGCGCGGCAATCTCGGCGTCGCTCGTGCCGTACTGCTTGAGCAGACGCATCGCGTCGGCGTCAATGTCCTCCACGCGCAGGCCGCGGATGCTCTCCTGGACCTGCACCATATCGTTGATGCGGTTGAGGTACCACGGATCGATGCCGCAAACGGCATGGATGCGGGCGATGTCCCAGCCACGGCGCAGGGCCTCGACCACAAAGAAGATGCGGTGCTCAGTCGGGGTTGCCACGGCCTGAGCGAGCTCATCATCGCTCAGCTTGTCGGCACCTTCCTTGCCACCGGCACAAATGCCCTGATGCCCGTCCTCCAGCGAACGCATGGCCTTGCCAAAGGCTTCCTCGAAAGTACGGCCGATCGCCATGATCTCGCCCACGGCCTTCATGCGCGTGGTGAGCGTGGGGTCGGTGCCCTTGAACTTCTCGAAGGCAAAGCGCGGCACCTTGACCACGCAGTAGTCAATCGTGGGCTCAAAGCAGGCAGGCGTTGCCTTGGTAATGTCGTTGACGATCTCGTCGAGCGTGTAGCCCACGGCAAGGCGCGCAGCGGCCTTGGCGATGGGGAAACCCGTGGCCTTGGAGGCCAGCGCGGACGAACGGCTCACGCGCGGGTTCATCTCAATGACAATCAGGCGGCCGGTCTGGGGATTCACGGCAAACTGCACGTTCGAGCCACCGGTCTCGACGCCGATCTTTTCCAAGATAGCGAGCGAGGCGACACGCATGCGCTGATACTCAAGGTCGGAGAGGGTCTGCGCCGGCGCCACGGTGATGGAGTCACCGGTATGCACGCCCATGGGGTCGAGATTCTCGATGGAGCACACGATGATGCCGTTGCCGGCGTGGTCGCGCATGACCTCCATCTCGTACTCTTTCCAGCCCTCGATGGACTCCTCGACCAGCACCTCGTGGGCGGGCGAAAGCTCCAGGCCCTGGCTCACGATGGAGACGAGCTCCTCGTGGGTGTGAGCGATGCCGCCGCCGGCGCCGCCGAGGGTAAAGCTCGGACGCAGCACGCAGGGATAGCCCACGCGTTCGGCGATGGCCTCGGCGTCGGCGACGCTATAGGCGTAGCCCGAGCGCGCGACCTCCAGGCCGATCTCGGCCATGGCCTCGTTAAAGAGCTTGCGGTCCTCGCCGCGCTCGATGGCGGCCAGGTCGCAACCGATCATCTCGACGCCGTACTTGTCGAGCGTGCCGTCCTTTGCCAGCTCGACGGCTGCGTTCAGACCGGTCTGGCCGCCCAGCGTGGGCAGCAGCGCGTCCGGGCGCTCTTTCTTGATTACGCGCTCGATAAACTCGGCGGTGATGGGCTCGACATAGGTGCGGTCGGCAAGACCCGGGTCGGTCATGATGGTCGCCGGGTTGGAGTTGACCAGGATGACCTCAAAGCCATCCTCCTTGAGCACTTTGCAGGCCTGGGCGCCGGAGTAGTCAAACTCACAGGCCTGACCGATAACGATGGGGCCCGAACCAATGACGAGGATACGCTTGATGTCAGTACGTTTCGGCATGTTAGTTCTCCTCGGTCTCGGTCGCAGCGTTCTCGGACTCGGCGAAATTCCAGCCGGCGAGGCGGTCCTTCGCGGTGTCGATGTCCAGGTAGTTCTCCTCGCCGTCCATGAGTCGCGTAAAGGCGGTAAAGAGATAGTGGGCATCGGTGGGGCCGGGCGAGGCCTCGGGATGGTACTGGACCGAGAAGCACGGGGCGTCGAGCAGCTGGATGCCCTCGGCGGTGCCGTCGTTGAGGTTCACGTGCGTCAGGCGAATGCGGCCGAAGCGCTCGTTCATCACGACTGGCGCGATACCGCGGCGCACCCAGACGCGCAGGTCACCGCCAGCCGCATGCTCGGTCTCGCCGTCAGAGAGCTCAGGGATCAGTTTGCCCAGGCTGGGGAACAACAGGCCAAAACCGTGGTTTTGCGCGGTAATCTCCACACGGCGACTCACCAGGTTCATAACCGGCTGGTTGCCACCGCGGTGACCGAACTTAAGCTTTTCCATCTGAGCGCCGCAGGCCAGGCTGATCATCTGATGACCCAGGCAAATACCAAAGACCGGTACCTTGCCGATCAGCTGCTGTACCTGCTCGTAGGTCTCCACAACGGCATCGGGGTCGCCGGGGCCGTTGGACAAAAAGACGCCATCGGAATTCATGTCGAGCACCTGCTGGGCGGGCGTATCCCACGGCACAACGGTCAGGTCGCAGCCGGCGCGGACCAGGCCCTCCAGAATGCCGCGCTTCACGCCGCAGTCGTAGGCAACCACTTTGTGGCGGGCAGGGGCGGCGGCGGTGAGCGCAAAATCATACGTAGCAGGCAGGTCGCTCGCAGCAAAGGCATGAGGCTCAGGGCAGCTCACGGTCTTGACCAGGTTCTCGCCCACCAACGTGGGGGCTGCGGCCAGACGCTCGGCAAGTTCGTCGACGTCAAAGACCTCGGTCGAGATAATGCCCATCTTGGAGCCGTTGTCGCGCAGGTGGCGCACCAAGGCGCGGGTGTCGACGCCCTCAATGGCGACGATACCGTGGGCGCGCAGGTACTCCGGCACGCTTTCGGCAGAACGCCAGTTAGAAGGCGTGGTGCACATGTCGCGCACGATCATGCCACGCATGGCCGGAGCGCTCGCAGGGCGAGCGGCGTCACCGGGGAAGGCCGACTGGACGTCGGTCTCATCGATGCCGTAGTTACCGATCTGCGGATAGGTCATGGTTACGATTTGACCGGCATAGCTCGGATCGGTCATGACCTCAAAATAGCCCTCGAGCGAGGTGTTGAAGCAGACTTCGCCGGTCGCGGTGCCCTCGGCGCCGCATGAACGTCCATAAAAAATGGTCCCATCCTCAAGGTACAGGATGCAGGGACCGCAGATGCCCTTACTGGTTTTTGCCAGCATACGCTGGCAAAGTTCGCTGGGCGCGATGGTGCGGGCAGCGGTGCCCGCGGTATGGTTGTTCGCCATAATTCTCCTTCCCGGTCTCACAGGACCGGCTTAAAGGTTGGTAGTTAGGCCTCGCGGTATTGTAACCGCAAGTATGCTCCGTGGCGTTAATTTCATTGAAATGTTTACGAAATGATAATTATGACTTTCTATGCATAATGATTTTTCTGGGACGGGAATTAAAAATCATCCCGCGTGGGCTTGTAACTCACGCGGGATGATGGCGTCTTATTTGTCCTGCTCCAGCAGATCGGACGGTGTGCGATCGGGCTTGCCGCCGCGGAAAATCTCGCGGCCATGCAGACGATGCTCCAGGTCACGTTCGGCCTTTTCCTCGTCAATCTTGGTCTGGCTCACCGCCGGGTCCTCAATCAGCGACGACACCGAGTTCACCTGCTTTTGAATGCGCTCGGCAATCGTATCGTCCATGCTCACGATATGCATCTTCCAGTCGATGTTCGTGGCGCTCGATGAGCTCTTGGTCCACACAAACGTCAAAATGGCGCTCTGATGACCCCGCGCGGGGAACATGCCAAAGAAGGAATCATGCTGGATATTGCTGTCCTCATCGATATAGGCGTGCACGTTGTACACCACGCGGTCGATCTTATCGTTGAGCAGCGCGTTGGTCGCAAGCGCCGCGGCCTGGATCTGCCCGTTGGATAGCAGCTCGAGCTCGTTGGCAGACGACGTGTCCAACACCGTCACCTCGACCGTGCCCGTACGCTCATCGGCCTCATCGACGGTAAAGTCGAGCGGGAACTGCGTAAAGCCGTTGCCCCACTCGAGTCCACCCTTGAGCGCGGTCGAGACGGTATCCACCGAAACGCTCTCGGACAGATTGGCGGTGTTCAGACGTCGCATCACGCCGTAGCCAATCTGCATGCCAACAATCAGCACCAAGATGCCGATGACCACAGCCATTGCGGTCTTCGTAATGGTATGACTCACCTGCGAACCCGAAGGGTCGTCTTCGGACAGCGGGTCGATATGTTTCGCCTGGCTCGCGCGATCCACGCTGCGAAGCTGCGCCAGTGCCGCCTTGTCGCCGCGCTTGACGGCAGCCTCTTTTTCGCGCATGCGCTCGGTGCGCTTTTTGGCAAGCGTCGGATCCAAAACGCCGGATGCGTCGATCTCGGAGAATAACTCCGTCACTTCTTCCGGAGTCAAAGGGTTCTTCTCAGCCATAAACTTCCTGTCATATCAATCAGTCGAGTTCGTGCGCACGCGCACCTTCGAACTGCATTCGATAGTAACGGGCATAGGTGCCGCCACGGGCGAGAAGCTGCTCATGCGTGCCACGTTCCACAACGCGACCATGCTCGACAGTCGCAATCTCGTCAGCATGCTTAATAGTCGAGAGACGGTGGGCGATGATAATCGTGGTACGGCCGCGTGCCAGCTCTTCGAGCGACTCCTGAACCGCTTCCTCGCTCTCGTTATCCAAAGCACTCGTTGCCTCGTCCAAGATCAAGATTTTGGGATTCTTGAGAAACACGCGCGCGATGGCGACACGCTGTTTCTGTCCACCCGAAAGACGGCTGCCGCGCTCGCCCACAATCGTGTCATAGCCTTGCGGCAGCGACTCGATAAAGGCATCGATATTGGCGCGGCGAGCGGCCTCGGCGATTTCACCCGCCGTAGCGCCCGGCTTGCCGTAGGCGATATTTTCGCCAATCGTACCGTCAAACAGGTAGACATCCTGCTGCACGAGGCCAATAGCACGGCGCAAACTCTGTTGCGTCACGTCGCGCACGTCCTGCCCGTCGATGCTGATGGATCCGTCAGCCACGTCGTAAAAGCGCGGCAGCAACGAACAAGTCGTAGACTTGCCGCCGCCCGAGGGGCCAACCAGCGCGATGGTCTGGCCGGGCTTGATAGACAGGTCCATGTGGTCGATAACAGGGCGTCGATCGGCGCCGCCCTCGCCCAACTCAACATCCTCATAGCTAAAGCACACGTCGCGATACTCAACAGCGCCCGCCGTCACCCGAAGATCCACGGCACCCGGCTTATCCTGAATATCTGGCGCGGTCGAGAGCACCTCGTCCATACGCTTAAAGCCGGCAATGGCCTTCTGATACGTTTCGGCCGAATTGACAAGTGTCTCGAGCGGCGTGCAGAACAGCGAAATATAGAGTGCGAAGGTCGCCATATCGACCGCCTGCAGCTGCCCCCGGGCGACCAGCCAGCCGCCCAGCAGCACTACGATCACATAGAGCACACCAGAGAGCAGGCCATACGTCGCGGTATAGACGCCCATGGCGTGGTACATGTTCTCCTTGGACGAAAGGTAGCGGTCGTTAGAGGCACGGAACTTGGCACGCTCGGTCTCCTCGTTGGCAAAGCTCTTGACCACGCGCATGCCCGCCAGCGAATCCTGCAGCTGCGCATTAATGCCGCTGATCTTTTTGCGATTGTCGCTAAAGACCTCACGCATGCGCATGTTCTGCCAAAACATGACGACCGCAAACGCCGCCGTCACCACGACCATGGCAAGCGCCAGCACCGGGGCGATGGTAAAGAGGATCACAAACGAGCCGATAATCTCGATACCGCAGATGATGATCCACTCGGGTACGTGATGCGCTGCCTCACAGATATCAAATAGGTCGTTGACCACGCGGCTCATCATATCGCCCGAGCTGTTGCGGTCGAAGTATGCAAAGCTAAAGCGCTCGTACTGGTCAAACAGGTCCTCGCGCATCTTGGACTCCATGCGCGCGCCCATCACGTGGCCCCAGTAGCTCACAAAGTAGCGGCAGGCGCAACGGATGGCATACATCAGAACCAAGCCCACCGCGATCATGCCGAGCGCCTGCATAATGGCAGCCTGACCCTGGGTAAACAACCCTCCGGTCAAATTGCGCAGGATAATGGGAAACGCCAGGTCAATGGCGGCAAGCACCAGGGCGCAAACAGTATCGGCAACAAAAAGCCCCATCTGGGGCTTGTAATACGAAAGAAACCTCTTAAACATGCAGTCCTCGGAGAGAAATAAATAGCGTGAGAAATCCGGTTGAACCGGTCGGGCTGAAGGGGAAAGCCCGATAAGCATAACGCCGATGTTCTGGCAACGTCAGCGAAAACGTTCCTAAGCGAGCAAGGTGCCTTGAAAGAGGAGCGACGCGTACTTCGGTACGCGAGCGACGATTGAAAGGCAGATTGCCGCTTAGGAACGTTTGCAGCGTCGACTCGTTACGCGGTTTGGTAAAACCGCGTAACCTAGAGCTCGGTCCCGCCCAAACGGTGCGCGATGCTGTCGCAGGCAAGAGCGCCTACGACGGTCTTGGCGTCTTCGATCTTGCCGTCGAGCACGGCGTCGATCAGCTCGTGCAGCGGTACCAGGTCAACGTTGACGAACTCGTCATCATCGGGGTTGGGCGCATCAAACTCGAGCTTGGTAGCCAAGTAGATGTGGATGATCTCGTCGCAAAAACCGCAGGACGTGACAATCGACGTCAAAAAGCGAATGCGACCAGCCCTAAAGCCCGTCTCCTCATGCAGCTCGCGTTTGGCGCAATCGAGCGGGTCCTCGCCCGGATCGAGCTTGCCGGCGGGGATCTCGACCGTCACGCGGTCGATGGCGGTGCGGTACTGACGCACCAGTACGATCTTGCCGCTCTCGGTCAGCGCCACAACGGCCGCCGCACCCGGATGGCGAACGATATCGCGGGCGCTGCGGCGACCGTTGGGCAGCTCAACCTCAAGACGATGGACGTCGAGGATCTTGCCCTTCCAGGCGCACTCCTCCGAAAGAATCTTCTCGTGCAGCTCGGCATCGTGCGGGTCGTCGTCACCCAGCACCAGCGCCGGCTCGTCAGCGACCTCGCCACCAGGCTCGCCCTCGGCGTGCCCATACATGCGGCTGTCCTCTTCGACGATCTGCGCGTCAACGAGCTCTTCGTTCTTCTCGTCCATCCGTCTCATTCCTCTCGGATTTTAGGCATCCCAGGCGTCGCGGCCGCGCAGCGCACGCAGGCCAATGTCGTGGCGCAGGGTCTTGCCCTCAAAATCGATCTTCTCGCAAGCCTCGTAGGCAAGGTTGCGAGCGTTCTCAAACGTATCGCCCAGCGCGGTCACGGCAAGCACGCGGCCGCCGTTGGTCACAAGCTGGCCATCCACCACGGCGGTGCCGGCATGGTACACGGTCACGTTCTCCATGGCCTCGGCATCCTCGATACCGGTGATGACCTTGCCTTTCTCGTAGCTGCCGGGGTAGCCCGCGCTCGTCAGGACAACGGCCACGGCCCACTCGTCGCGCCAGTCGAGTTCAATCTGGTCGAGCTCGCAGTTGGCACAGGCCAGCATGACCTCGACCAGGTCGTTCTTAAGGCGCGGGAGCACGACCTGCGTCTCGGGATCACCAAAGCGGGCGTTGAACTCCAGCACCTTGGGGCCGGCGGGGGTGAGCATAAAGCCGCCATACAGGCAGCCGCGGTAGTCGATGCCCTCGGCAGCAAGCTCGGCCACGGTCTGTTCCATGACCTTCACCATCGTGGCGTGTTCCTCGTCGGTCACGATGGGCACCGGGCTGTAGACGCCCATGCCACCGGTGTTGGGGCCCTTGTCGCCCTCGAGCGCACGCTTGTGATCCTGCGAGGTGGCCATGGGACGCACGGTCTTACCGTCGGTAAAGGCCAGCAGCGAGCACTCGGGGCCGGTCAGCATCTCCTCGATGACCACGGTATTGCCGGCATCGCCAAAGGTGCCGCCAAAACACTCACGCACGGCCTCCTCGGCCTGCGTAAGCTCGGTTGCCACGATAACACCCTTGCCCGCGGCAAGGCCGTCGGCCTTGACGACCAGCGGAGCGCCCTGCTCGCGCACATAGGCAAGAGCCGAAGCCTCGTCGGTAAACGAGCCATAGGCTGCCGTCGGGATACCGGCGCGCTCCATGAGCTGCTTGGAGAACAGCTTAGAGCCCTCCATCTGGGCGCCCTCGGCACCCGGGCCAAAGCAGGGAATACCCGCCGCGCGCACGGCGTCGGCCACGCCCGCCACGAGCGGAGCCTCGGGGCCAATTACCACGAGTCCGCATCCGTGGCTCTGCGCAAACGCCGCCACGGCCGCAGGATCGCAGTCGTCGAGAACAACGTTCTCGCCGCAGCTCGCGGTGCCGCCGTTACCCGGCGCGATGTAGAGCTTGCCGGCGCGCGGTGATGCCGCGAGTTTAGCTGCCAAAGCATGCTCACGGCCGCCGCTGCCCAACAACAGGATGTCGATGGTTTGAGTGTCCGCCTTCAAGGGTGCCTCCTCTATGGATGAACGGCCCGCTCCGCGCGAGCCCTTTGCAAGCAAATATACCCCTCGGCCGCCCGTCCGGGCTGCAAAGGGGTATATCGCAATAACCGTATAAACCGATTACTTCCAGAATCGGTTGATGATCTGCTCGCGACCGGCGCCGACGCCAATGAACGTCACGCGGGTGTGTGCCAGATCTTCGATAAACGCCACGTAGTCCTGAGCCTCCTGCGGCAGCTCATCAAAGCTGCGGCAGCCGGTGATATCGCACTTCCAGCCAGGAAGCTCCTCGTAGATGGGCTTGGCGTGCTCAAAGCGCACCTGGTGCTCGGGCACGCTCGTGTAGCGCTCGCCATCGACGTCATAGGCAACGCACACCTTAATGGTGTCGAAGGCCGAAAGCACGTCGAGCTTGGTCATGGCGATGTCGGTGAGACCGTTGACGCGCGAGGCATAGTTGGCGATGGGGCCGTCAAACCAACCACAGCGGCGGCGGCGACCGGTGGTCACGCCGTACTCATAGCCCTCCTCGGTCAGCGTGTGGCCGGCCTCGGACTCATAGGAAAGCTCGGTGGGCATGGGGCCCGAACCGACGCGGGTGATATAGGCCTTCATGACGCCCAGCACGCGGTCGACGTTCTTCATGCCAATACCGGAACCGGTAATGGCGCCGCCGGCGGTGCAATTGGAAGACGTTACGTACGGATAGGTACCATGATCGATGTCGAGCAGCGTCGCCTGGGCGCCCTCAAAGAGCAGAGTCTTGCCCTCGTCGATCATGTTGTTGAGCAACAGGCTCGTTTCGGTGATGTACGGGCGCAGGCGCTCGGCCATGGGCAGGTACTCTTCGCAGATCTGATCCACGGTGTAGGTGGGCAGGCCATAGAGCAGCTCGAGCTCGGGGTTCACGCGGGCAAGAGCGGTCTCCAGCTTGTCGCGGAACAGCTCCTCGTCCAGCATGTCCTGCATACGCAGGCCAATACGGGCCATCTTGTCCTGATAGCACGGACCGATGCCACGCTTGGTGGTACCGATGCTCTTCTTGCCGAGCTTCTGCTCAAAGGCACCATCCAGATCGATGTGGTACGGCATGATGATATGCGCGTTGCCGCTGATCTTGAGATTCTTGGTGGTAATGCCGTCGGCCTCGAACATGTCAATCTCCTCAAGGACAACCTTGGGGTTGACGACGCAGCCATTACCGATCACCGACAGATGATCAGAATACATGATGCCGGAGGGCACCTGGTGCAGGCCGTACTTCTTGCCGTTGACGACGATGGTGTGGCCGGCGTTGTTGCCGCCCGAGTAGCGCACGACGGCATCGAAGTCGCCGGCGACCAGGTCGCAGATCTTACCTTTGCCCTCATCGCCCCACTGGGCACCGACCAAAACGGTTGACGGCATGTTTACTCCTTACATTCATGGACTGTCCGTGCGCCACGATGGCGCGCAGAAGCACAAAACATTCCCAGTATACCCGTGCAACGGGCGCCTGTCCTACTCCTCGGCATGCGCCCCATCAAGCTCATAGAACTTGGTGGATGCCGGCAGGAACATCAGGTCGACGTCGCCGATCGGGCCCGAACGGTTCTTGGCCACGACGATACGCGTAACGCCCTCGTCGGGTCGATCATCGCGCGAGGCCTCGGCCTCGTCGGCAGAGCGGTCCAAGAACATGACGATGTCGGCGTCCTGCTCGATGGAGCCCGATTCGCGCAGGTCGGAAAGCTGCGGGCGCTTGCCGGTACGGGATTCGACCTGACGTGACAGCTGCGACAGTGCAATGAGCGGAATCTTGAGCTCCTTGGCCATGATCTTTAAACCACGCGACATCTCGGAGACCTCGACGGTACGGCTCTCGGAACGACGGCCCGGCGGAGGACTCACCAGCTGCAGGTAGTCCAGGATGATGATTGCCTTCTCCTTGTTATGGAGCATGCGGCGGCTCTTGGCGCGAATCTCGGTCACCGTGGTACCGGGCGTATCGTCAATCAGGATATCGAGCTTGGACAAAGTCTGCGTAGCCTCGTTGATATTGGCCCACTGCTCGGGACTAATGCGGCCCGTGCGGAAGTCGCTGATCGAGATCATGGCATAGGCGCAAATCAGGCGCTGGGCAATTTCCTTGCCCGACATCTCCAGCGAGAAGAAGCCGACCGTATAACCCGCGGCGGCAGCGTTGAGCGCCAGGTTCAGAGCGAACGACGTCTTACCTACAGCAGGACGGGCGCCGATGATGATGAGCTGGCCCTCGCGGAAGCCCATGAGCATACGGTCGAGTGACGGAAAGCCGGTGGGCACGCCCGCCGCCTGACCGCCGGCCTGGCACACTTCCTCGGCCTCGTTATAGGCCTCGACCATAAACTCGGTCAGCGTCTTGTAGCTCGACTTAACCTCGCGCGCCGTAACCTTGAGCAGCTTGCTCTCGGCCAGCTCCACGACCTCTTTGGTGTCGGTGGGGGCGTTATAGGCCAGCGCGTTGATTTCGTTGGTGGCGCCGATCAGCTCGCGCAGCATCGAGTCGCGACGCACGATGGCGGCATGGTGCTGCCAGTTGACGAGCGACAGGGTCTGACCCATCAGCTCCAAAATGTATGCCTCGCCGCCCACGGCATCGAGCTTGTTGATGCTTCGCAGGTAATCGATGAGCGAGATGGAGTCGATGGGGATGCGGCTGTTGTACATATCGACCATCGCGGTATAGATGGTCTTATGAATGGGCCGGTAGAAGTCATCGGGCTGCAGCTCGACCTGGGCCTCTTCGACCACCTCGGGCGATAGCAGCATGGCGGCCAGTACGTTGGCCTCTGCATCTTGGTTTTGAGGGAGACCCAACTTGGAGCCACGGTCCTCGACCGTCAGCCCCGTCTCCCTTTCGTCATATGCCATGAGCATCCTCATTCATATCGCTTGCGAGCATCCATAGTATCAGCCACAGTCCCAAAACGGGCCGCGCCCCGGCAATCATCACCGAACGAAACGGATGAACGGTCCCGCATTTGGAACCTCACCGCAACGCCTGCCATGACGCTCACCAAGCGTGGAAAATAAAAGGGCGCCCTGGTCTCCCAGAGCGCCCTTCTTAGAACAAGATTGTTGCGTTGCAGCAAATGCTACTCGGCAGCAGCCTCGGTCTCGACCTCGGCGGTCTCGGCCTCGGCGACCTCAGTGGTCTCCTCAACCTCAGCCTCGGTAGCGAGCTCCTCGGCGGTAACGCCGACGAGAACGACAACCTCGGCCTTAATCTCGCGGTACAGCGAGATAGCGACGGTGTGGGCACCGGCAACCTTGATGGGCTTACCGAGCTCGACGCGCTTGCGGTCGATGTCCATACCGAGCTGAGCCTTGATGGCGTCAGCGATCATAGCGGCGGTAACGGAGCCAAAGAGGATGCCCTCGTCGCCGACCTTGACGTCAACGGTGACCGTCTTGCCCTCGAAGGCAGCCTTGGTCTCGTTGGCGGTAGCCAGACGGACGGCCTCGCGCTTGGCGATGTTGTTGCGACGCTCGTCAAGCTGCTTGAGGTTGCCCTTGGTGGCGGCAACAGCGAGCTTCTTGGGGAACAGGAAGTTCTCAGCGTAACCCTGAGCGACCTCTACGACGTCACCCTCGCCGCCCTTGCCCTTAATCTCATCGAGAAGAATAACCTTCATGATGCGTCTCCCTTCTTAGCCGCGGTCGCGGTTGCCACGAGAGGAAACCACGGGGACGGTGTACGGCAGGAGAGCCATCTCGCGGGCGCGCTTGATGGCGTTGGCGATGTCATGCTGATGCTGCGTGCAAGCGCCAGTGACGCGACGGGGCTTGATCTTGCCACGGTCGGTCATGTACTTACGGAGAAGCTGAGTGTCCTTATAGTCGATGAACTCAGTGTTCTCCTTGCAGAACTGGCAGTACTTACGACGCGGCTGACGTGCAGAATAATCATTAGCCATGTCAAAATACCTTTCATTTGGCAACTTCGGCGAGCCGAAGCCGCCTCTCACTCAAAAATAGGTGAACAACCCTTAGAACGGGATGTCCTCATCGTAGACGTCGACCGCGGGCGGCGTGGCCACCGGTGCGGCAGGACGTGCTGCGGGCGCGGGAGCTGCGGGGGCGTAACCGCCCTGATCGTAGCCACCCTGGCCACCACGGGAGCTCATAAACTCGATCTCATCGACGATGACCTCAAGCTTGCTCCTGCGCTGACCGTCGCGCTCCCAAGAGCTGTAGCGCAGCTTGCCCTCGATCGCGACCTTGTTTCCCTTTGCCAGGAAACGGCTCACGGCCTCGGCGCGGGTGCCGAACATAGTGCAGTCGACAAAGTTGGGATAGTCCTCCCACTCGCCAGTCTGCGCGTTACGGCGACGATCGTTGACGGCGACGCCAAAGGACAGAACCTGGGTTCCGCCGGCGGTGGCGCGCAGCTCGGGATCGCGGGTGAGGTTACCGGTGATGTTCACTCGATTGATGCTCATAACTCACTACTTCCTCTTGGGGCACAAGCCCAGTCCAAAACGACAGTCTTACTCCTGGTCGTCGCGACGGACGATCATGTGGCGGACCACAGCGTCGGTGATGCGCAGGACGCGATCAAGCTCGGCGATCTGGGTAGGATCTGCGTGGAAGTTGATGAGGGTGTAGTCACCATCGGTGAGGTCGTTGATCTCGTAGGCGAGCTTGCGCTTGCCCCACTCGTCAACGGAGTCGACCTTGCCAGCGCCCTCAGCGATCGTGGTATCGATACGCTTCATAACAGCGAGACGAGTCTCGGGGTCGAGCGACGGGTCAACAAAGAACAGCAGTTCATAAGCCTTCATATTGTCACCTCCTCTGGGCAAATGTGGCTTCAGGTCGTGAAGGTGCGCCTGAAGCAGGAAAAGACTTGGTAATAATATCTTTCAACCTCCTAGGCTGCAAGAATATGCAGCTACAACCTCATGACCTCCACATATGCCCATACTTGCACGGCGTTTCATGCGCATTCCAACCAAATGCTGACCAAATGCTTGACGGATTTGTGGGCAAGATACGATGCCGCGGGGACAAACTGGGTTAAGTCGCAGGTCAGCGGGCGCATGGTTGTGGTCGCGAAATGCATACCAGTGGCCCAATCGACTGCCAAAGAATTTTTAACTTCGTTCGCTCGTGGCTTATAACGTCCTTTTTTGAACATTTCGCTCAGCACGATTTTGCTGGTCAGGCTACTTGTATCGTGCATGTAAGGCGCGGCATGCGACACCGCGAGACAAAAAATGCTAAGTTTTCGACTTGCACCTTGCGGTTCCTCGTGTATACTAACTTTCGCATTTAACGGAGAGTTGTCCGAGTGGCCGAAGGAGCACGATTGGAAATCGTGTAGGCGTCAAAAGCGTCTCCAGGGTTCAAATCCCTGACTCTCCGCCAGTTAATTCCAAAGCAGGCCTTTGAGCCTGCTTTGTTTTTACCCCACGCGGAGGGGTGGCAGAGTGGTTGAATGCGGCGGTCTCGAAAACCGTTTGGCCTGTATAAGGTCACGAGGGTTCGAATCCCTCCTCCTCCGCCATTAGATGGTATGAGCCCCAGTAATGGGGCTTTTTCTTTTTGGGCACATTTCAATAACGCGCAGGAGGAGGGATTCGAACCCGCCAGGGCGCGGAGCGTAAAGAAAACGCGCCCGTGGCGCGTTTTTAGCGCAGCGCGGTCGGCGTAAGCCGACCGAATAAATTTTGAGCTCCGCTCAAAATTTGGACATCCCTCCTATTCAACCCGCGCCCGCATCCAGTCCCGACCGTTTACCGAGCTATAGGGTCGCCAGACCCGCCAACCATGTACTATGTACGGGCATTGTCTAAACCCGCAACACAAAGGACCCCATCTTGCCCGTCGTCGCCGCTATGACCGTTACCACACACGCCTCGGATGCCATGGTCGCTATCCCCTTTTGGCTCGAGATGTTCGCTGTTGTCGCGGCATCAATCTCAGGCGTTCTGGTCGCGCGCGAGCACAAGCTCGACCTGGTGGGTGCCGTCGCGCTTGCTGTGGTTTGCGGCCTGGGCGGCGGTCTTTTGCGCGATATGACGCTGCAGGTGGGCAACGTCTACATCCTCAACCAGCCGATGGCGCTGCCGCTTTCCATTGCCACGGCAGCCATCATCTATATTTTCCCGGCAATCGTCGACAAGCCCGAAAAACTCATTCCCCTGCTCGACATCATCTCGGTCGGCATCTACGCCGCCACTGGAGCAGACAAGGCGCTGGTCTACGGCTTTGCGCCGGCGGTGTGCATCATGATGGGCTTTTTCACCGCGGTGGGCGGCGGCATGTTGCGCGACGGCTTTATGGGCGTGGTTCCGGGCATTTTCCAACGTACCAACTTTTATGCCATCGCCGCCATCGCCGGATCGACAAGCTATGTGTGTCTCGTTATGAGCGGCATCATGAGCAATGTCGCCGCGCTGGTCGTATGCGTTGTCGTGACCATGGGTCTGCGCTGGCTCTCGCTGCGCTTTGACATCAAAAGCCCCACCGAGGAAGACATCGCGCGTTTCCTACATCGTAAAAAGTAGATAACACGGCCCGGCCCATCGCAAGGTGACAGCCTGTCTGCAACCGGCCGCAGGCCCGATATCCCGCGACATCCTATGTAGGCAATTGCCCATGCAGAATATTGCAACCACGAGTTTCTTTTAGAGCGAGGGCGCGATGGGTACCCTGTTGGGTGTATGCAATTCACCAAGCAAAGGATTCACCATGCCTCACTACCAACCCGCGGCGGCGCAGTGTCACAACATGCGCGGACGCCTCATTATGGCCTTCGCACTTATCGCGCTGGCGTTTACCGCGCTTCCTTCCATGGCATTCGCCGGCACCGACACCGCGGGCAATGTTTTCGTGTCCGACGGGGATTCCAGTCCATCCGGCATCGAGGGCGATCTGTACTGGGCCGGCCAAAGCCTTAACCTGGACGACGCGTCCATCAACCGCGATATCATCGCCGCCGGTGAAAGCCTGTCGATTCGCGACTGCACCGTAGGCGGCGCCGTTCGATTGGCGGCGCGCACCATCAATATCGCCACGACCACCATTGATGGAAGCGTGACGGTTGCCGCTCAGCACGTCGTACTTAACTCCGGCAGTACCGCCAATTGCTTCTATGCCGCAGGCGAGACGGTTGCCCTGCGCGGCTCCGCCAAGTCGGCAGCGCTCGCGGGCAGTACGGTAACCATCGATGGCACTGTCGATGGCAATGTTGAGGTCTGGGCCGACAAGCTGGTGCTCGGCAAAAACGCCCGCATCACCGGCACCGTAAACGCTCATGTCTCACAGGACCCCGAGCGCGCCGACGGCGCCAAAGTGGGAGCCCTCAAGATCGACCGCACCGAGAACGAGGACACCTCCACCGTCAACGACGTCATCGGCGGCATCGTTGCCGCAGCTCTTTCCACCTGCTTTGTCGCGATTCTCCTTGAGCTCGTCTTTCCGCGCGCAACAGCCAGCGCGGCCGGCATGCTTCACCAGCACCCCGCCCCGCTGTGGGTGAGCGGTCTTTTGGGCACGGTAGCCGCCGTTCCCGCCATCCTGCTGCTCGTCATCTCGATTGCCGGTCTGTCGCTCGCCGGAGCCCTGATGTGCGGCGTCATCGGCATCGCTCTGGTCTCGGCGGCCTTTGCGGGCACCGCGGTCGCACGCATGGTCGGGCACAGCCAGAACCGCTACGCCATGGCCGCCGTGGGCGGTGCCATCGCCGGCGCCCTTGCAACACTTCCTCTTATGGGCAACTTTATTAGCGGCGTAGCCTTCGTCTTCACGCTGGGCTATCTCATCCAGATCATCTGGCGCAACGCCCACCTCAAGCCGCAACAGCCGACTAACACCCCGGGCCTTCCCTCCGCCTAACCGTCAACCACCACAAAGGGGACAGGCACCTTTGTGGTGGTGCAAAACCGCACCAGTATTCAATAAAGTGGGGCACCCGACCGCATCGATCGGGTGCCCCACTTTTTAGCTTCTCCTATTGATATCCAAACGAACGATTACTCCTCCGAGCTCTCGTCACGCTTACGGCTACGGATGAGATGCGCCACGCCGATACACAGCACCGCGCCACCGACGATCCAAGTGAAGGTCACGCCGTTGAGACCGGTCAGTGGGAGGTTAATCTGCTTGGTATCGCCGACGGTGATGTTGAATTCGTTACGGAGGCAGTACGCCACTGAGCAGGGGGACAATTATTTTTCATGGCGAGCTGCTCGCCGCTTGATGATGAGCGCGACAATAATAGCCGCCACTCCGATGGCAGCCAAAACCGCCACCAGCGCCAACGTCCTATCTCCCGTCGAGGGCATAAAGCCTCGACTTGCTTCTTTGCTTGGAGTGTTGAGCACCGACAGCTCAATCGAACCCGTCCCGGTATCGACGGCATCAACCCGCAGGGGGCTTTCGGCCGACACGGTCACTTTGATCTTCGCGGCTGCCACTTGCTTAACGTCCAGGCCCTCAGACGTAACCGTTACCGTTCGTTTGCCCTCAAAGGCGGTGTATCCCTTGGGAGCCTCGACCTCCTCGACAGTGTAGACACCCGCGTCCACACCGCTCAATTCCACATGGCCATCCGCGCCCGTGGTGACGCACGCGTCGGCATCCGTCGACCACGAGCCGTCAGTCGTTAGAATGCTTCCGCGGCCATCGATGATGCGCAATTTGGCGCCCGCGAGCGGTTTATCGTCCGAGCTTGAGCGCTTGGTCAGACTGAGTCCCCAGGTGTAGGCGCACGCGTCATCGCTCGGCGTGCGGGTGAATCCGGCGTCGCCGGACTGGTCGGCGAGGGGAGAGCGCGGGTAACGCAGGTAGACCTCGTTGGGGTTGCCCTTGGTAGCGCCCCGATTGCAGTTGGCCCCCAACGGCGCATTGTAGACAGCAACCACGCGGGCGCCCGCGGTAAAGGCGTCTGCGCCGCCGAGCACGGCGATGAGGTCGCCGGTGCGCACGGTGAGGGTCTTACCGTCAACCGAGGCCCCGCACTGGGCCGTGATATCGGTCCAGTGCGGGGCGGGCTCGGTGCCGGCGCGCCCGTCCTTGCCGGTCGAGACGGCGTCAAAGCCGCCGTCCGTGCCCGCCGCCACGTACACACGCACGCTCGCGGCGACCTTGGAGGAGTCGAGCCCCGCGCTCATGGTGTCGACGAACCGCACCGTATAGGTGTCGTAGGCGGCAAGGCCCGCCGGGACCGTGGCAGAGAGGCGCCAGTACAGGTCGTCGGCGACCGTGGCGTCGGCGGCCTTCTGCCAGGCGGCGGTGCCGTCCTCCAGCGCGTGCTTCTGGACCTTGGGCGTCGCGGCCTTGGGCTTGACGGTGACGGCACCGCCGCCGACCAGGGCCATGATCGGCGCGGTGCCGGCTTCGCCCTGGGCGATGGCGTCGTCGTCGACGACGATGAGCCAGTAGCCGCAGGGCAGCTCGGCCACCGTGCCCGCGTTAAGGGCCACGGAAGGGACGCCGGATCTGCAAATTGCTCTGGCGAGTTTTGTCGCCAGCGCGGTCGTCATGTGTCCGTCGCCATTCATCCATTCGGCAGCCTCTTGCGCCGTCGATGCCGAGCTATCGAGCCCCGCATCGTAAAGCACCGAAAGAACGGCCCGACGAACCGTATCGTTCGACCACGTCAAATCGGTCGCAACCTTTTGGTCATCGCCGGTTTTATCGACAACAGTTGCCGAGAAGATCTGATATGCGTCATACCGAGCCGCGACCGCGCCGCCAACTGTAATGGCACCGGTCTCGCCCGCTCGGGCAACTCCAGGCGTTGCGGCAAAGGCAACCAGCGCGAGCAAAACAGCCGTTCCAAAAGCCATTACGCGACGGAGCACCTTACTCACGGCGACCACCTCGCTTCAAATCGCGCTGGCGACGAGCATGCATCCATGTCGCCGCAAAGCACAGCAGCGAAGCACCAGCCAGATACGTCATAGTCAAGCCAGCCCCGCCCGCCGCGGGAAGCGTAGTCGAGTACTTGTTGGTAAAAGTCGGCGGATTCGAGGTGTCGGTACCATCGTAGGTGACGGTAGTTTCGAGCTTTCCTTCGCCATTTTTTACGTCAACCTTAACGTTATGCACGGTCGCGTCGTAGGCGATGTGGTCCTTGACATTGTTCTCGGCACCCTCGGGGACGAGCTCGGAGATGGTGTAGCGGTACTCGCCGGCCTTGTTGTAGTCGACGCTGAAGGAGACGTTGCCCTCGGCATCGTTGGTCACCGTCTGGAGCACCTTGCCGTTTGCATCCTTGAGCACAAACGAGAACTGCCCTTCCTTTAGCGACGACCCCTGAAGCGCCTTTGTGGCCGAGATCGTGGCCTTCCCAGAATAAGGCGCATCGTAAACCGTAATATCAGTATTTACCGTCGGAATCTCAACGGTAGCATCCTTCTGCCTTAACTCCGCTACCTTCGCGAGCGCGTCCCAATACTGCTGCTCGTTTTGACCCTTGAGCATAATCCACACCGGCTTATCGATAACGTTATAGCCTTGGGGTGCCTGGGTCTCCTCAAGGCAATATAGCGTATAGGCTTCCATCTTTTTGTCGGCAGTTCCAAATGTCGCCGTACCGCTATCGCGCGTCGAGACCTCTTGAAACGGCGTTTTTGCTGCACCGACGCCGGCAGTTAAAGCCGTATCCACATCAACCTTATAGAGCGTAAACGTAGCGCCAGAAAGCTTCTTATCGATATCGCTCTTGTCGACTTTGGTCACCGTGACGCCGTAACCGCTGCCACCGGCCAATCCGGACGCCTTTTGAATTTCCCAGTTCTTTGAATGAGCCTTTTCGCCGTCCCAAACGCCCGTAAGCGATGCTTTGTTGGTAAGCGAGACCGTCTCGCCCGCATTGCCGGCAGGAATTACCTCGTATTGAACCTTAAGGTATTTCTTATCAGGAACGCTAAGCGTCATCTTGGTACATGCCGCACCAGATTGATCTTTGATGGTCTCGGCGCCAACGGTGCACTCATCCGAGCCAAGCAAGTTCCAGCTCTTGTCTTTGTGTTGGTACACCTTGACCGAAGACGGCACCAGCGTGCATTGAGCATCCATGACATCGACAAGCTCAAGGAAGTCGCTGTCACCATTGAGGTCAACTGCCGATTCATTGACAAGAATGGTGTACCTGATGCGATTGCTGTTGGCGACCTGGTCTCCGGTCTTCTGCAGCACGTTATTTTTGATGGTGACGGTACCGCTGCCGGCCTCAAAGCTCTTGTCACCCGACTCGGCGCGTGCAGAGTTGGTTAATTTCGTTTCATTTTTAGACGTGTCGAGCGTGCCACGTTTGACTGCCGTCCGATACACAAGCTTGGCATAACCGGCGCTGCTTCCGAGCGCCTTGGTGGGAATGGTAAAGGTTACCGTGTTGCCGTCGCAACTCACCCCATCGTCGCCCAGCTTAACACCGTCCGCCACCGTTTCGTTTTTGTCCCCATCGTAATAGCTCGTATGCTTGTCATAGGGATTTTGGAATAACGAATACGCCGCAAAGCCGGGCACGTAGGCCATGCCGTCGGGCAGCTTATCGATTATTTTCAGTGGCTGCCCGTTAAGCTTTCCGGCTCCATAGCACTCACCCTCAGAAGTCTTCACGCGGTTGGCGTAAACCGTCCATTCGACAATCCACGCGCCCTTTTCGGATGTGCCGTCCACGGCATTCCAGTCAAAGCCTTCATCCCAGGAAACGGTCGCCTCGTTTTCCGGCTTCTCAACCGAAGGAGTGGTCTCTTTGTTGACTACATACACGATGGGATCGGTGTACTGACGCCGCAGATTCAACCCGGTAGCAGCGACAGATGCAAAGTTCGAGTACCAGCCCGACAGCGCATCAGACTTAGTGTCATACCTGATGAAGGCATAGTCCTCGTTCTTAAGGGCATTCTTAACTTTTTCGTTAACGATAATATCCAGGTCAAAGTTTCTTTTATTGCTAACGCCCTGTTGGTTATTCGTGAGCTTCCAGTCGACATCCCGGACCAACTCCGTACTGCCAATTGTTATAACAATGGAATCGGCATCGACACCGATGTTCTGCTTCCACGCCGACTGAAACGTGTCATAAACCGTCACCTTACCGGGGTTAATCGCATTGACGATGGCCTTCAGTGCGACTCTCGTCTCCCATGTTGCCCGGCCCGTCGTCGCAGTGTCCTTGTCGCTCACAAGCCTCTTGGTAATTGGGGTACCCTCCAGTTGAGGCGAGAACGAGCCCTCGTCCGAACCGGACACGATGCCGTCAACCTTTGCGGTATTGTGCACCGTATCGTAAGAGTTCGTATCGTTCATCTTGGTGTGATAGACGATGCGGTAGGTGGCGTATTTGTCGACATGGTCTGTCGGGAACGTGTAGGTAAACGGTCTCTTCGACGAATCAAGCTTGCCCGACGCGAGAACATCCGATCCCGAGGCGCCCTTATAAACCGTGTACTCCCCTGTATACGTCTGTTTGTCGTCCAAGGTATCGGTGAACTTGTAACCGCTCATATCAACTTTAAGCTCACCTTGGTTGAGCTTAACCGTCCACGTAATGTCCGATGGTGAGCCCGTTCCATCGGACTTGTTAACCATGTCATAGCGAAAATCGCCGGGAGCAGCAGTCACGGAAGGCGGGCGAGGAGATTGTAAGCCGCTCCACGTCCATGTGGCCGTGTTCTTTGAGTCATCCTGCTTGTTGATGTATTCGCCATTTTTAGCAGAAACATCAGACCTGAGCAGCGTTTCATACGTAAGCACATGCTCACCTTGAGACAGATTTCCCAGGTTCACCTCCGCCTTCTGGCCGTCAACCTTCGGCTGGGGCTCAAGCTTCTTTACATCGAGCTTAAAGCTGTCCGCAACAAACGAAAAGTTATCCCCCAACGTGTCATTGACCACCACATTGGTTGCATGCGACTCAACAGTGAGCTTTACCGTCCAGGTAACTTTAGCCGTTCCATTTTCGTCTTGGGAAAACTTTCCCTCCTTTGTTCCCGTCACGTTGCCGTCTTTAGTCGCAATGTCGATTTCGCCTGTTCCGGGAAAATTGACTTTTGTCGAATTCCCGGAGCCAACATTCTTATTTGCCAGCTCAAAGGAAAAATCGGCAGCAACGTACACATCGGACGGATGTTGCTGCAACCATTCGGTGTCAAACGTAAAGAACAGCTTATTCTTCTCTATTCTCCATGTGCCGGCCTTGGTGGCAGCGCTCTCCGTGTCATTCGAAAGATCTCCGCCTTTATTATCTTTCACATTGATGGTATCCGGGAACGTATACACGGCCGTATATTTATCGGCCGTCAGTTTAGACCCCGCCTCAAAGACCGCACTGAATGCCCCATAGAGCGTATCGGTTGAGAGCACCGCGTCAGAACCCAGGGCAGTATTGTGGTTGGCATCTTTATACAGGTTAACGGTAACCTTGGCCGTATCGCCGTTAATCTCGATTAGGTTGGCTGCGGCAACGCCATCGGCGAGCACGGGAGCCACACCACGAAGAGCCACGACAGCAAGGCAAATCAGCATTAAGGCAATGGCCGCCTTACCCAGCGACCGCGTGCGATGAGTGTCCACAGTTGTCCCCTATTTCCTACAACACAATGTGGAATAAGGCGACTCGCCGGATCGCACACGGACCCCGACATCAAGATAAAGCTGTCTAGCGCACTGCAAGAACCCTCTAAAAGCGCAATTACCAAAATGGTACGCCTATGCCACGTGCATAAAATACAACATTGATGCCAGTTATGTAAACGGCAGGTAGAAAGGTCTTTTTATTTAATACCGTCGATTTTTTAATTAACCGCTTTGTATTAACACGGCAATAAACCTACGAATTGTGTATATGTTTAAACAACTAAAATCTAGCTTCAAGCCACCACAAAGGGGACAGGCACCTTTGTGGTGGTACAAAAAGGGCGCCGACCGCGATAGTCGACGCCCTTTCTTGTAAAAGCTCTAGAGCCCAGCGCTTATTTGTTGACCTGGCCGGCGCGGACAGCGGCCTTCTTGCGGTCGGTGGCGTTGAGCAGACGCTTGCGCAGACGAATGTTCTTGGGAGTAATCTCGACCAGCTCATCGTCGGCGATGTACTCCAGCGCCTCCTCCAGCGAGAAGGTGCGAGGCGGCACCAGCTGGACGGAGATATCGGAGGTCGAGGAACGCTGGTTGCCCAGGTTCTTGGTGCGGGCGATGTTGACGACCATGTCGCCGGCCTTGCTGCGCTCGCCCACGATCATGCCCTCATAGCACTCGGTGCCCGGCTCAACAAACAGCTGGCCGCGCTCCTGCAGCGTACCCAGAGCATAGGCAACGGCCTTCTCGGTGGTCATGGAGATCATGGCGCCGTTCTGGCGGTTGCCGATCTCGCCGGCATAGGGACCGTACTCCAGGAAGGTGTGGTAGAACACGCCCTCGCCGTGAGTAACGTTCATGATGCGGTTCTTAAGACCCATGATGCCGCGGGTCGGGATCTTAAACTCGAGGTGCGTCACGATGCCCGAGGCATCCATGCTCGTCATGATGCCGCCGGAGGTGCCGAAGACCTCAACGACCTTGCCCGAGTACTCTTCCGGGCACTCGACGACGGCCTGCTCGACAGGCTCCATCTTGTTGCCGTTCTCGTCCTTCTTAAACAAAACGCGGGGACGGCCGACCTGGAACTCAAAGCCCTCGCGGCGCATGGACTCCATCAGGACGGACAGGTGCAGGATGCCGCGGCCCGAGACCTCGACGCCGCTCTTGTCCTCGAGCTCCTCGATCTTCATGGTCACGTTGTTCTCGGCCTCGTTGAACAGGCGCTCCTTGAGCTGACGGGCGCCCACAATGTCGCCGTCGCGACCGACGAGCGGGGAGGTCGAAGCCTCAAAGACGATGGACAGGGTCGGCGGGTCAATCTCGATGGGCTCGAGCTCGACGGGGTTCTCGATATCGGTATAGACATCGCCGATATCGGTGCGGTCGATGCCCACGACGGCGGCAATGTCGCCTGCGCCGACTTCCTGGCACTCAGTGCGGCCCAGGTAGTCGAAGGTAAAGAGCTGTTTGACGGTAGCGGTGGCGCTGGAGCCGTCATTCTTGACAACCAGAATCTGGTCGCCCTGGTGGATAGTGCCGGAGTACACGCGACCGATGCCGATACGGCCAACGAAGTTGGAGTGGTCGATGGTCACGCACTGCATGGCCAGCGGGGCGTTCTCGTCAACCTCGGGCGCGGGCATGTCGTCGATGATCATATCGAGCAGCGGATACATGTCCATGTTGCCGTCGTTGGGGTCAAGGCGGGCAAAGCCATTCATGGCGCTGGCGTAAACCACGTGCTCCATGGCGAACTCAAGCTGGTCGTCGGTGGCGCCCAGGTCGGCCATGAGGTCCAGGCAGTCGTTGTAAGCCTTCTCGGGGTTGGCACCCGGACGATCGATCTTGTTGATGACGATCATGATCTTAAGACCGGTGTCGATAGCGTGACGCAGCACGAAACGGGTCTGGGGCATGGGGCCCTCAAAAGCGTCGACCAGCAGCAGGGCGCCGTCGGCCATACGCAGCACGCGCTCGACCTCGCCGCCAAAGTCGGCGTGGCCCGGGGTGTCGATGACGTTGATCTTAACGTCCTTGTACTCGATAGAGATGTTCTTGGCGAGAATCGTAATGCCGCGCTCGCGCTCCTGGTCGTTAGAGTCCAGGACGCGGTCCTCGACCTGCTGGTTGGCACGGAAGGCGTCCGTGGCACGCAGGAGCTTGTCGACCATCGTCGTCTTGCCGTGGTCGACGTGAGCGATGATGGCGATGTTCCTCAGATTGTCTACGCGCATGTAGTTCCCCTATCTTCTATCCATATACAAACGGCACGCGTATGCGACCCGCCCAGCGACACAACGCTCAGCGGGAATATTGAGCCTTTTACCGAAAACTCGTTTATTTTAGCGATTTTAGATGAGAGGGGTTTCCTCACCTGCAGGTTCAGGGTCGCTCCACATAAAACCATCGCCGGCGCCCATGCCCTCATACAGCACATATGCCGAAAAACCGCTCTCGAGCGTCGTTTCGAAAAAGCTCACGAGCAGAGCGTCGTGGTAGCCACCGTCAATCTCGACGCAGCCGGTATAGCCGATGGCATAACGGGCGATACGGCCAAGGCCCTCGTCCTTAAGACCCATCTTGTGCTCGGAGATAAAGTTGGTGGCCGCCTCGAGGCATGCCTCTTCGCCATCCTCATCGAGCGCCGCCAGATAACGGTTGGAAGCGGCGTCCTCAATTGCCACGACCACGCCAGGGTTTTCACCGGCGGCAAGGTCGTCCAAGAACGCGCCGATCAGATCGCACACCATGGCGTCGAGCTCGGCGGAGACGTTACCGGCGTCCTGCATATCCTGTGCCATCTTTAGACCTTCCCATCGAGTCTGGCGTCGTTACAGTTCTTGCGCCTCGGCGGCGATCTTAGCAGCGGCATCGCGGGCGCGCATCATGTCCTCCGCGCGCTTGTCGAGCACCTTGATCTGGCTGGTCAGCATGACCGCATCGACCACACCCCAGATCACCAGGCCTGTAGAGATCGAAAACCCAAGCGCACCAACTGTACCACGAAGGCGCGAACAGATTGCCGCGACAAGGGCCGAGATGACAACCATCTTGATAAACGAGCCGCGGCGTTCACGAAGCGTGCGGGCCTGCGTCACATAGGCAATGCGTGCCGCCTCGGACGCCTCAGAGCGCATCTGGGCCTCGCGGGCGATCGCAGCCGCCTCGGCAGAAACTCCAGCGCTCATGAGCGCGCACTCCGTCGCATGTTTGTCGAACATTTAAAAGTCATCGGGCGAGAGCGTGTGGACGAACTCATCGAACTTTTCGAACTCTTGCTCGTCGTCGACTTCCTCGGCGTGCGGCGAGACGGTGCCCAAGCGATTCATGATGTCGTCTTCGACGAACATAGGGGCATTACTGCGTACGGCGAGGGCGATGGCATCGCTCGGACGTGCATCGATCCTATGCTCGTTGCCATCGGCCAACACGACAACCGTCGCGTAAAACACGGGCGGCTCGGCACGGACGATTTCGACGCGCTCGAGCTTGGCACCCAGGGCGTCGACGGTGTCGAGCAGTAGGTCGTGCGTGATAGGGCGATCGGCGCGGCCGCTGTCGATGCCGCGGCTAATTGCCGCAGCCTCAAACGAGCCGGTCTGGATGGAGAGAGAGCGCAGCGGCGCGGGGGAATCCGACTTGCTGCAGCGCTCGCGAAGCACGATAAGCGATGGCACGGGACCGGCGGCCATGACGATAGTCTCTATGTCGACACGAACCATGGAACACCTCCGGTACGTAGCGGTTAACACGCGGCAGCCCGCCGCATTGAATAGCTATACTACCCAAACTTTCGCACAGCACACAAAATCAAAGTAGTTAATTTGGGACGGAGCTTTTTTGACTACTTTCAGTAGGTAAGAAAAAAGCCCCGAGGCAATTGCCCCGAGGCTCTTCACGGTTTTGATGGTGGACCTGACAAGATTCGAACTTGTGACCTCCCGGTTATCAGCCGGACGCTCTAACCAACTGAGCTACAGGTCCATCATGGTGGAGGTTAGGGGGATCGAACCCCTGACCTCAGGCTTGCAAAGCCCGCGCTCTCCCAGCTGAGCTAAACCCCCACGGAGACAGTAATAAACACCCCAGCGGCGACTCGGCTCTCGCTGGGGTGTTTATTGCGAAAGAAAGTGGTGGACCTGACAAGATTCGAACTTGTGACCTCCCGGTTATCAGCCGGACGCTCTAACCAACTGAGCTACAGGTCCATCGCGCAAGGGATATATTAGACGAGTCGTTACGCGCGCGTCAACAACTTTTTTGAAAATCTTTGGAGGGTGTCGCCCCCGGCTGCCCGGCGGCATGCGAAGTCGCCTGCTCGGACAGTCCTGCTCGCACGGAGAGCACATTAAGTGCTCTCCGGCTCGTGCGGAACTCGCGATCGACTTCGCATGCCGCCGGGCAGCCGGGGGCGAAGTGAGGTTCAAAGATTTTCAAAAAAGCGGTCGGCGCGCAGTGCGCCGACCGCCGATATATGGGGTCTGATATTTTCTACCAGCTAGGGCCTCTTACTCGTCTAGGAGATCTTCTGGCATGTCGTTGCCGTCGCCTAGATCGACGGGGGTTTCTTCGGGGGCAGAGCCGTCTTCTGTGGCTTCACCCTCGGGCTTCTCCTTGGCAGCCGTCATGCGGGCTACGGCGCAGATGCGGTCGTTATCGTCGACGGTCATCATCTTAACGCCCTGGGTGGCACGGCCGGTCTGGCTGATCTCGTCGGTCTTGACGCGAATAACCGTCGCGCCCTCCGTCACGATGAACAGCTCGTGCTGCGGACCCACCGTCTTCATGGCCGCAAGGTTGCCCTTACGCTCGGTCATCTGGATGGTATAGACGCCCTGGCCGCCGCGGTTCTGCTCCGGGTAGTCCGCGACCGGTGTGCGCTTGCCGTAGCCGCGCTCGGTAATGACGAACAGGTCGCCGTTGCCGTTGGTAACCTCCATGCCCAGAACGCTCACGCCGTCCTTCATGCTAATACCGCGAACGCCGCTGGTGTCGCGGCCGGTGGCACGTACCTGCTCCTCGGAGAACATAATCGCCTTGCCCGCAGTGGTGGCCAGGATGATCTTGTCACCCTCGCGCACGCGGCGCACGTTCAGCAGTGCGTCGTCGTCGCGCAGGTTGATGGCAATGAGTCCATCGCGGCGGCTACGGTCATACGCGCTCATCACGGTCTTCTTGACCATGCCGCTCTTGGTGGCAAACATCAGGTACTCGTCGGCCGGGAACTCGCGGCAGCTGATGACGCTCGCGATCTTCTCGCCGTCCTCAAAGGGCAGCAGGTTGACAATCGCGGTACCGCGCGCCTGGCGCGTACCCACCGGCAGTTCGTGCACCTTCAGGCGATAGACCTTGCCCTTGCTCGAGAAGAACAGCACATACTCGTGCGTGGACGCGATAAACATCTCGTCGATAACGTCATCCTCTTTGAGGTTGACGCCCGACACGCCCTTGCCACCGCGCTTCTGGGCACGGTAGGCAGCCACCGGGATACGCTTAACGTAGCCGGTGTGGGTAATGGTCACGACCATATCCTCGTCGGCGATGAGGTCCTCGACATCCAGGTCCTTCTCAACCTGGCTGATCTCGGTGCGGCGCTTGTCGCCGAACTTCTTGGAGATCTCGCGCATCTCTTCCTTGATGACGCCCAGGATCTTCTCCTCATGTGCCAGCAGATCCTCATAGTAGGCGATGGCGCGGCGCAGGCCGTCCAGCTCTTCCTGAATCTTGTCGCGCTCCAGGCCGGTCAGGCGACGCAGCTTCATCTCGAGGATGGCCGTGGTCTGCTCGGGCGTAAAGCCAAAGCGCTCGATCAGGCGGCTGCTGGCCTCGGAATCGGTCTGCGAGGAGCGGATGATGCTGATGACCTCGTCGATATGGTCGAGGGCCATCAGGTAGCCCTCGAGGATATGCGCACGCGCCTGGGCCTTCTTGAGGTCAAAACGAGTGCGGCGGGTGACGACGTCGACCTGGTGGTCGATATAGTGCTGCAGCATCTCGCGCAGGCTCAGGCATTTGGGCACGCCGTTGACGAGCGCCAGGTTGTTGGCGCCAAAGGTCGTCTGCAGCGAGGTGTACTTGTACAGGTTGTTGAGCACGACCTGTGGGATAACGCCCTTCTTGAGCTCGATGACCAGGCGGATGCCCTTCTGGTTGGACTCATCGCGCATGTCCGAGATGCCCTCGATGCGCTTGTCGTTGACAAGCTGGGCGATCTTCTCCTGCAGGGTGCCCTTGTTGACCATATAGGGGATCTCGGTAAAGACCAGGCGGCTGCGACCGGTCTTGGTGGACTCCACATGAGCCTTGGCGCGAACGGTGATGGAGCCGCGTCCGGTCTCGTAACTCTGTTTGATGCCGGCGCTGCCCATGATGATGGCGCCGGTGGGGAAGTCCGGACCGGGCATGATCTGCATGAGCTCGTCGACGGTGGCGTCGGGATTGTCGATCAGGTAGCAGGTGGCCTCAATTGCCTCGGTGAGGTTGTGCGGGGCGATGTTGGTGGCCATGCCGACGGCGATGCCCTGGCTGCCGTTGACCAGAAGGTTGGGGAAGCGCGCTGGCAGTGCCACGGGCTCGGCGAGCGACTCGTCGTAGTTGGGCTGCCAGTCGACGGTATCCTTCTGCAGGTCACGCAGCAGCTCCATGGCGGGCTTTGCCAGGCGGCTCTCGGTGTAACGCATAGCAGCGGCGCCGTCGCCATCGATGTTGCCGAAGTTGCCGTGGCCGTCGATGAGCGGCGTGCGCATGGAGAACCACTGCGCCAGGCGGACCATGGCCTCGTAGACCGCGAAGTCACCGTGCGGATGGTACTTGCCGATAACTTCGCCGACCGTCCAGGCCGACTTCTTGTGTGGGCGGTTGGGGTAGATGCCGCTCTCGTTCATCGCGTACAGAATGCGGCGGTGAACCGGCTTCAAGCCGTCGCGCACGTCTGGCAGGGCGCGCGCCGTGATGACCGACATCGAATACTCGATGAACGACTGCTTCATCTCACGGCCGAACTCCGAGATCTGGAGCTGGCCGCCGTTGATATCCTCACCGGCCGAGGCACCACGGTCGACTTCGCCAAAGCTCTCCTCGAGCTCGCCGTCGTCGTCTTCTTCCTCGTCATCATCGGCATCGGGGTTATAGGCGTCCGAATCGCCGTCCTCGCCCTGTTCAGCACGGGCAAGCAGGCGTTTCAGATCATCGGGCATGCCAGCGTCGCCGGCCTCGTCCATATCCTCGTTATTGTTGATATCGTCTGCCACGTTACCTCCTCTTAAGCGTCAAGGAAGCGCGCATCATGAGCGTGCTTCTCGATGTACTCGCGGCGATAGCCGACCTCGGAACCCATGAGCTCACGCACGGCGCGGTCCGCCACCACGGCGTCCTCAATCGACACACGTTGCAGGATGCGGGTCTTGGGGTCCATCGTCGTCGAGGCAAGCTGTTTGGGGTCCATCTCGCCCAGGCCCTTGTAGCGCTGAACGGTGTAACCCTTGCGCTTCTTGGTGATCTTGCCGTCCTTGGCCTTGCCGTCCTCGTCGTTGTCGTCGGGATTCAGCCCCAGGCTCTGGATGGTGTCGCGCAAGATCTCGTCTTCGGGCTGGCGGCCGTTGGGATACACGTAGTGGATCTTGTTGCGCACCTTAATGCCAAAGATGGGCGGGCACGCGACGTACACGTAGCCGGCGTCAATCAGCGGGCGCATGTACTTGTAGAAGAACGTCAACAGCAGGATACGGATATGCGCGCCGTCGACATCCGCATCGGTCATGATGATGATCTTGTGGTAGCGGGCCTTGGTGATATCAAAGTCGCCGCCGTCACCGGCGCTCGTCGTGACGCCGCAGCCGATCGCGGTGATGAGCGACTGGATGGTATCACTCGAGAACGCACGGTGGTCGCCCACGCGCTCGACGTTCAGAATCTTGCCGCGCAGGGGCAGAATCGCCTGGATGTCTCGGCGACGGCCGTCCTTGGCCGAGCCGCCTGCCGAGTCGCCCTCTACGATGAAGAGCTCGGTGAGCTCAGCGTCGCGCACCGAGCAGTCGGCGAGCTTGCCGGGGAGTGACGCCGTCTCGAGCAGACTCTTGCGGCGCGTCGCCTCGCGTGCCTTACGGGCGGCATTGCGGGCCTTGCAGGCTTGCTGCGCCTTCTTGACGATCTCACGGGCGGGCTTAGGATGCTCCTCGAGGTAATCGGCGAGGCCGTCGGTCACGATCTTGAGCGTCAGCGCGCGCATATAGGAGCTGCCGAGCTTGGCCTTGGTCTGACCCTCAAACTGCGGGTCGGGCAGCTTGACCGAGATGACAGCCGAAAGGCCCTCGCGCACATCGTCGCCGGTCAGGTTGGCGTCCTTTTCCTTGAGCAGATTCTGCTTGCGCGCGTAGTCGTTGATCACGCGGGTAAGCGCGGTGCGGAAGCCCTCGAGGTGCATGCCGCCCTCAGGGGTGTAGATGTCGTTGGCAAACGACATGACGTTCTCGCCATAGCCGCTATTCCACTGCAGGGACACCTCGACCTCGCCCATCTTGGTCACGGGCGCGTCCGGATCAGACTTGCCCTCAATGTAGATGGGCTCCTTAAAGGCCTCGGGGACATCTTTGCCCTCGTTGAGGAACTTGACGAAGTCGATGATGCCGCCCTCGTAGCAGAACTCCTCCACGTGGGGAGTCGTCTCGCGCTCGTCGGTCAACACGATCTTGAGGTTCTTATTGAGGAACGCCGTCTCCTGCAGACGGTTGTGCAGCGTATCGAAATCGTAGATGCAGGTCTCGAAGATCTCGTCGTCGGGCCAGAAGGTGACGGTGGTGCCCGTCGTCTCCGATGTGCCCACGACCTCCATCTTCTTGACAGTCTTGCCGCGCGAGAATTCCATCTCGTAGACGCCGCCGTCGCGGCGGACCTGTACGACCACGCGCTTGGACAGGGCGTTGACGACGGAGATGCCCACGCCGTGCAGGCCGCCCGAGACCTTGTAGGCCGAGTTATCGAACTTACCGCCGGCGTGTAGGATCGTCATGACGACCTCGAGCGTCGGGATCTTTTTGATAGGATGCTCGTCGACGGGGATGCCGCGCCCGTTATCGACGACCGTGATGGAGTTGTCGGCGTGGACCGTCACCTGGATCTCGGTGCAGAAACCGGCCATGGCCTCGTCGACGGAGTTGTCAACGATCTCCCACACCAGGTGATGCAGACCGCTGGCGCTCGTCGAGCCGATATACATGCCCGGGCGCTTACGAACGGCCTCGAGACCTTCGAGAATCTTAATCTCGCCGCCATCGTAATCGTTTTCGTTTGCCACACGTCCTCCTTCAGTTAAGAAAATGTGTACAGCCTTACTAGTTTATCGTAAAAAAATACCCTCGGGAACGAGGGTATTTGGCTCTACAAGGCCACCAGATGCGATTTAAGGCTCTTTTTTGCTCTGCACGCCCTTGGTCCACTCGGCACTGGCTCTCATGGCATTCTCGAGGGCCTCGCGCAGTTTTTGGTCTTCGATGGGCGCCACTTGGCGCTCGATCTCGGCGCGCTCGGACTCGCTGAGGTCGGCGTGCGGAGCCGGCGGTCGTTCGTTCTCGGCCGGCCGCAGGCGTTCCTTGGCGGCGGGCGGCGTGTGGCCGGGGGCGGTCGTTTTGAACACCAGGCCGTCAACATGTGCGCCGACGCGCTCCATGCGCGCGCGGATGATCTCGCGCAGCAGCGTCATTTCCTGCGTCCACGAGGGCGAATCGAGATACACCAACAGCTCGTTGGACTCAGGCAGATAGCGCAGGCCCGTCACATGGCGCCCTTCGCGCGTTCCCGCGCACACCGTGTTCCAGGCGCGATAGATTGCGCGCGATTGCTCGGCGGCCTCCATTTGGGCGCGGCGCTCCGGTGTCGCCGCGGCCAAAATGCGCTGGCGTTCGGCATCTAAAAAGCCGCCGAAAGCAACCGTGCCATTCTCACGCTCATAATTAGCACGCCTCACCCATGCTCACCACCTTGGCTCGATCAAGCAAATCATCGGTAAAGTACCCCAGATTAGTGGTGGTTATGACCGTCTGGATATCATCGCCGATCAACTGCAGAAAAGCGTCTCGGCGCCCGGCGTCGAGCTCACTCATCACGTCATCCAACAGCAGCAGCGGGGCAATGCCCAAAATGCCGCGGGCAACGGCCACCTCCGCTACCTTCCAGGCCAGCACCAGCGTACGCTGCTGCCCCTGGCTGGCAAATGAACGGGCAGACCGCCCTGCAACGGAAAACTCGATCTCGTCGCGATGCGGCCCCACGAGTGTCACGCCGCGGCGCATCTCCTCGTCGGCGCGCTCGTCGAGCGCCGCCAACATGCGCTCGTACGCCCAGCCCTTCAGCTCTTCTCGGTCCTCGGTCTGGGGCAAATCTCCCAGCGTGGACACGTAGGACACGTCCGCGGGCTCGCCGGACGCCACCTGCCCGTAAGCATCGCGCACATGGCCCGCCAGTCGGTCGACCAGAGCCAAGCGATGTACGAGCAGTGCCGAGCCCGCACGGGCAAGCGATTCATTCCAGGCGCCGAGCATCTCGCGGCAGCACCAGCTCTCCTTGAGCAGGGCATTGCGCTGCGTCACGCAGCGGCCATAGGTGCTCGAAAGGTCGGCGTAGCGCGCACTCAGCTGCACGCCAAAGTCGTCGAGCGCGGCGCGGCGGACGCTGGCGCCGCGCTTGACCATATCCAGGTGGTCCGGGCAAAACAGAACGCTCGGCAGCACGCCGCGCACGCCGGCGGCCGCGCACCGCTTGCCGTTACGGCTAAACGAGCGCCTGCCGTCCTCTACGCACAGCCCCATGTCCAGCACGCGCCCATCGCCCTCGAGCCTCAGCTCGACCTTGCACGAGCCCACGCCGTCATGCACGAGCTCGGCAGCGGTCGGATGCCTAAACGAGGTGCCGCTCGTCAGCAGCTGCAGCGCCTCTATGAGGTTGGTCTTCCCCGCCGCGTTGGGTCCCGCGAGCACCGTCACGCCGCCGCTCAGGGTCAGACGATAACGGTCGAAGCTGCGGTAGTGCGCGACGGAAAGCTCGCGGGCGAACATAGTCATCGATAGACGCTAGATGCGCACCGGCATGACCAGATACAGGTAGTTGATCTTGTCGTAGGACTTAAAGATACCCGCCTGCGAATAGCTCTTGAGCTCCAGTGTGATCTCTTTCTCCTTGGACAGGGCATTGAGACAGCCGAAGATATAGTGGTAGTTGAAGGCGATGGTGCCCGACTCGCCCTCGGCCTCGACGTCAATGGTCTCCTGCGCCAGATCCTGGTCGTTGGAGATAGAGGACAGGCCCATCTGGCCGTTCTCGACATCGATCTCGAATTTGACGGCGGGGTTGGCGCTGGCAATAACGGCAACGCGCTTCAGGGCGGCGTTGAAGGCTGCCACGTCGATCTTGACGCTCGTCACGCACGAATCAGGGATGAGCTGCTTGTAGTTGGGGTACGTGCCCTCGATACGACGCGACACGTAGGTGGTGTTGCCGGCCTCAAAGACGACCTGGGTGTCGGTGGCGCCGATCATGATGGTGGCTTGGCTCGCCATAATGCTGAGTGCGTCGTTAAAGGCATCGGCCGGGACGTTGAGCTCAAACGAGCCCTCGAGCGTCGAGGTCTCGACCTGGGTGTCGCACACAGCCAGGCGGAAGGAGTCGGTCGCCACCAGGCGCACGGTGTTGTTCTCGACCTTCATGTGCACGCCGCCCAAGATGGGGCGAGCTTTATCGGTCGAGGTGACGCGCCACACGCGGCTGACCATCTCGGACAGGATGTCGGTCGGCAGCTCGACGGCACTCTCGATGGCGTAGGCCGGAAACTCCGGAAAGTCGTTGGCGTCGAGCGTGTTAAGGCGGAACGAGCTCTTTTCGCAACCGATCAACACCTGGCGCTCGGAGAGCTCAAAGGTGACCGGAGCGTCGGGCAAGGTCTTGGTGATGTTGGAGAGCATCTTGCAGGGAATAACCATCTCGCCCTCCTCCTCGACATGGGCCGCGATACGGTGGCGAATCGAGATGGTGTAGTTTGAGGTCTGAAATTCCAAGATACCGTCTTGCGCCTTGACGAGCACGCCCGACAGGATGGGGAGGGTAGATGCCGAAGCGACGCCCTTCATGACGACGCCGATGGCTTGCGTAAGCGAGCTTTGGCTGACGGTGAACTTCATCTTTTAATACCTTTCTATAGATATAAATATCTTAATAATAGTAATAACACTGACGAAACTGTCGAATACTCGCAAAAGCGCTGGTCAGACCTAAAAAGAGATTCGACAGAAACCTGTGTGCAACCGACCTCGTTTTCAACGTTCAAAACCTGCTGAAAACTTTTCGTCACCGACCGGTTGGTTTTAGACATCTTATGCCCGGGGTTTCGACAAGTTATCAACAGGTGTGGTTATTTTCCTACGAGCGTAGGGTGATTTTGTCTCGCAGCGATTTGAGGTCCTCGGTTACGGTGCGGTCTTCCTGGATCATCTTTTGAACCTTTTTATAGCTCGTGCTGACGGTCGAGTGGTTACGGTTGCCAAATTCGGCTCCCACGGCCGTGGTCGTCATCTCACACATCTCAATCGCCAGATAGATAGCGATATGACGTGCTTTGGCAATGTTGGCGTTGCGGCGTGGGCCTATGAGTTCCTCATGCGTCACCCCGTACTGCTCCTCGATGACAGATTGAACCGTCTGCACGTTGATCTTTTTTGCCGAGGTGTCGAAGTATTGGCTCGCGATGGTGTCGATGTCGTCAAAGGTGAGCTCCCCGCCCTCGCGCTCGCGGTCTCCCGCCTCACCGGCGCAGCGCTCGCAAAAGCTCTCGAGCTCGCGGATGTTGGTGCCCGAGACCTCGGCCATGTGCTTAAAATGCTCGTCGGTCAAGTGCCCGCAGTCGCTGCCGTAGGCCGCCAACAGCGAGTCGTCGTCCGCGTCGGGCGATACCGCGATCGTGTTTTCGTAGTAGCGCTGCAAAATTTTGTATTTCATCTCGTAGCTCGGCTCTGCCACCAAACAGAGCATGCCGGCGTTAAAGCGACTGGTCAGACGCTCGTCCATGTTTAGGTCTTTGGGGGCGCGGTCGGCGGCGATCACGACTTTTTTATTGTTGCGGATAAACTCATCCATCAGCTGGAAGAAATAGTCCACGCTCGCGCGCTTGCCGATGATGTTTTGGATGTCGTCGATGATGAGCACGTCAACACCGTGGTATGCCTGCATGATGGGGGCATTGCTCTTCTTTTGGCGGTCGAACTCCGTCATCAAGTCATCGAGGTACGCCTGCGAGTTGGCGTACTTCACTTTGATCTCGGGCGACTTTTCGGCAAGCTCGTTTTTGATGGCAAGCAGCAGGTGCGTCTTGCCCAAGCCCGATTTGCCATAGATGAACAGGGACGTGCACGTACCGCGTTCGTCTGCGAGCGCGGCGAACTTAAGCGCCGAGCGATAGGCGTGGCTGTTTTCGGGGCCGTAGACAAAGTTTTCGAAGGTGAATTTTGAGTTGGCCGCGAGGGGGGCGCCATCGGTGTTCTGCTCGATCGGTGCCGCGGCTGCGGGTACCGGAGCTGCCACGACCGATGCCGTGGCGCGGGGCTCGCTCTTTGCTGGCGTGCCGCCTTTCATCTGATTCATCATGCGGCGGAAATCATCGGCCGAAAGCGTATTTTTGATTGCGATGCCCGAATTCTCGCCCGGTGTTGCGTCGTGTGCGATAGGCATGTGTGTGGCAGGGGGCGTGGGAGCCGTTGCCGTCGGTGCGGCAGGCATGGTTTCACGGGAAACATCGCCGATTTGGTGTTCGGGAGCCGACGTTGCGGCTGCCACAGGCGCCGTCGGGGGGACGACGGGTGCCGCAGGCGCGGTGCCATCTGCCGCGGCACCTTGGGGTGCCACGATGTTGAGCGCGATCGGCGCAAAAGCGATTTCTTCCAGGTACGCCTCGATGGTCGGCTTGTGCTTTTTGAGCTGGGCGATGGCAAAGCGCGAGGGGGCCTCTATCGTCAAGGTGTCTTCGGTGAGGCTGACGGCGCGCGATTGCCCCAACATATTGATGAGGCGCGCATCTTGGCCATCGCGCCGGCAAAAGGCGATGGCGTCTCCCAAGATGATGCTTGCTTCCTCGTCCACTGTCTCTCCCGTTCCTTAACCCTGCGCCTGCACGCGGTCTCTGCCAAGCTCGGTCAGGTGGTATTTCTGGCCGTGCTTGATCACCAAACCAACTTGCGCCAGGTCGTTGAGCGTGCGTGACCACGTGGGGGCAGAGCTCCCAAGGGCCCTTGCCAAGTCGGTGGCTCCGCATGCTTCGTTTTGAGCTAAATAGCCCAGCGCTTTCTTTCCACGTTCGCTTACGTATGTGTTCGCCGGCGGCTGTGGATATTGTTGAGCCGCATTAGGATACATCATTTGAGCTGCCGGTTGTTGAGAACTCTGCATTGGCGGCATCTGCTGTTGAAAACTTTGCGGCCACTGTTGGTAAGGCTGCGGAGGCATCTGCTGGGCCCAGGGGTTGTACTGCTGCTGTGGCATTTGCTGGTACGGCTGCTGATATCCCTGCTGGTACTGCTGCGGGAACTGCTGGCCATATCCCAGCGGCGGCACCTGTTGATATGAATATCCCTGTTGGTACGGTTGGTAGCCCATCTGCTGGCCACCCGGCGTCCCCGTCGCCTGCTGCATTGTGGCTGCATTCTGATCCGCCAGCGGCATGGCCTCTGGCATGTTTGGCGGCATCGACATCGATGCCGCCTGGGGCTCTTGCGTAGGAAGCATTCCGGGCTGCTGCATCTGTCCCACGGGGGGCTGCATTTGCGGCGCCGCCATGGGCTGCTGCGCAAAAGCTCCCGGCAGGGGATATGCGGGCTGCTCCGTCTCGGGCCGCACAGCGGCACCGCGTCCACCGGCGCGCTCGATCTCCTGCACACGTTTGGGATCGAGGCTTACGGTCACGACGGTGCCGTTGCCCATATTGTCCTCGATCGATACCGCCCCGCCGGCGTTTTCCAGGTACTCCTGCACCATGGGAAAACCGGCTCCAGTGCCGCGGATATATCGTTTCATACTGCTATTTGCGCTGGTTACGCCAAAGTCGAAGGCGCGCTCCTTGTCATCGATGCCCGGCCCCTGGTCGGCAAAGCGAATGGTGTCGCCCCCATCGAGGATGGAGATGATGGGCTCCGCGAAGTGCGCGTGGATGAAGTTTTCCACAATCTCGCGAATCACCATGAGCGAGATATGACCGCCCTGTTCCTTCATGCACTGATAGACGGTGTTGGTCGTCTCTTCCAGATAGGTACGGACGTCTTGCGGCTCGATAACGATCACGCGCGGCGTCGACAGCATGTCGTCGTAGACGGCGATGCGCGCCGCGTACATGGCGCTCGGTGCTTTTTTTGCTGCGTCGTCGCTCGCGACCCGCTCTTCGCGCACACCGGTGATGTGCTCGTTATCGGGCGCCGGGTCTCCTGAGTCGACCATGGTGTAGAAGTCGTCTGACATGCTGCTCGCAATCGTTCAAAAGGTTTCGAACAAATAGTAGCTCAGCGCGCAATGTTTCTCATCTTTCGACAACTTTTCAAAACCTGTTGAAAACTTTGGAAATCAGGCGAAAAGTTCTCAACATTGCCAACATGACCTGTTGAAAACTCGATGAAATATCATGAAAAGTTGCCATGTGTCGCAAGTTTCGGTTGAGCTTATGGCGGAACCGTGTGAACTATGCAACCTTTTACCTTTGATTTCTTGACATTTGAACATTGATTTCCCTACAATCTTCAAGCTCACGTGTCTATATCTGCGTCCGCGTCCCCGCGGACACTCGAAATGCAGCAGGAGGAACTTAAGATGAAGCGTACGTATCAGCCTAATAAGCGTAAGCGTGCCAAGACCCATGGCTTCCGTGCCCGTATGGCCACTAAGGGTGGTCGTGCCGTGCTCGCCCGTCGTCGCGCCAAGGGCCGCAAGCGTCTCACTGTCTAGCAGCGATACACACATCTCGCATGAAGACTATTAAGTCTCGGCAAGATTTCGAGCATGTGTTCAGTCAGGGGCGTCGTTTCAATCACCCTCTGATTCGAATGACCATATGTGAATCGGTTGGCGAAGGCGACTCCGGAAGGGTCGCCTTCGTTGGTGCTAAGCGACTCGGTTGTGCTGTCGTGCGCAACCGATCTAAGCGTGTGATGCGCGAGGCCGCCCGCAGCTGCGGATTTCCCGTTGCGGGTTATGACATCATCTTGTTCGCGACTCCCAAGACGAGGGTTTCCTCGCCGCAGGAGATGGACAAGGCATTGCGTTCGCTTATGAAGCGCGCCGGCGTTGCCGGGGAGGAGCGATGAGCAATCACGTTTTGCGACGTGTTGCCATCGCTCCTATTCGCATATATCAACAGGTTATTTCGCCCTTATTGCCTGACGCCTGCATTTATTATCCAACGTGCTCTCAATACGCTATTCAGGCGATTGAGAAGTACGGTGTTTTGAGAGGCTGCTGGCTTGCCGTGAGGCGCATCGCTCGCTGCAATCCCCTGCACGTCGGCGGTTATGACCCTGTGCCTTAGCGGGCACTCGCTATCGGAGGAAAACTTACATGTGGGATTGGATCGTTAACATCCTTTTTGAGCTGCTCAAGCTCATCCAGACCTTTGCGGTCGACTGGGGCCTGTCCATCATCATCCTGGTGGTCATCATCCGTCTGCTGCTGACGCCGCTTATGCTCAAGTCGACCAAGTCGACGGCTCGTATGCAGGTACTGCAGCCTAAGATGCTCGAGATCCAGGAGCGCTATGCCGATGATCCCCAGCGTCAGGCCGAGGAGATGCAGAAGTTCTACAGCGAGAACAAGTTCAACCCCATGGCTGGTTGTCTGCCGCTGTTGATTCAGATGCCTGTCCTGTTCGCCCTGTTTACGCTGCTGCGTAACCTGCCGAACTACTTTAGCGACGGCACGTTCTCGTTCTTCAACATCCTGCCTGACCTTACCACCACGCCGAGCGCTTCCTTTGCCGATGGCTTTATGGTTGCGCTGCCTGCGCTGGTTTGCCTGATTCTGTTTGCCGTTCTCACCTTGATTCCGCAGCTTTATATGTCGCGCAATCAGACTGGCCAGCAGGCCCAGAGCATGCGTATGATGGCTGTTGTCATGACTGTCATGATGCTTTGGATGGGTTGGAGCCTGCCCGTCGGCGTTCTGCTGTACTACGATGTGTCTTCTGCCTGGCAGGTTATCCAGCAGATCTTCGTGACGCAGAAGGTTATCGACAAGGCCAAGGCCGATGAGGAGGAGCGCCTCAAGAACGCTCCGCTGCAGGTCGAGGTTACCCGTCGCGAGAAGAAGCCTCGCCCGCACAAGAAGAAGTAGTCGGGATATCAATCTTATTTAGGTACCTAACTTTTGGAGTACGTTATGTCTGAAGAGATCATCGAGGATATGCTTGAGGAGGTTGCCCCGCAGGTCGCGGGCGATTATCCCGAGATTGCACAGCGCTACAAGGCTGGTGAAGAGCTGACTGATGAGGAGCTCGACACCATTGCCGATGTTGCGATTTCCATTCTGCGTTCCATCCTTTCGCACTTCGATGCCGCCAACTCTCCTATCGATGAGTATGAAGGCGACGAGGGCGAGTTGATTCTGGATGTAACTGCTCCTGATCTTGCTGTTCTCATTGGTCGTCATGGACGCACGCTTGATGCCCTTCAGGTTATGTTCTCTCTGCTTGTAAGTCGCAAGCTCGGCTTTAGGTATCCGGTAGTCGTCGACGTCGAGGGTTATAAGAGTCGTCGTCAGGACAAGGTCGCCGCTATGGCTCAGTCTGCTGCCGAGCGTGCTATCCGTTCTCATAAGAGTGTGTCGCTTCCGCCTATGAATGCCTATGAGCGCCGACTGGTTCATATTGCGCTTCGTGGTAATGACGCAGTCGATACTCATTCCGAGGGCTCTGACCCTGATCGCCATGTGGTAATTGTTGCTCGATAATCTACTCGAGCTTATGCTAAGGGGACGTGGTTTCCACGTCCCCTTTTTTTGTCAAAAGTTCTCGATACACTGATTTTTGTCAGAAAGGAGCTTCTGTTGTTTGTGCTTACTGATCAACAGGCTGAAGAGATGCTGAGTCGTCTAACTTCCTATTGCAAAGAATATTCCTTGAGCGTAAATGATACTGAGCTAAGGAAATGTATTCAGCATTTGGATTTGGTTCTGGAAACAAATAAGACAACCAATCTCACCCGTATTCTTAACGTAGAAGATGCTGCAATACTTCATATTCTTGACTCGCTTGTTTTGCTCCCTTATATCAATAAGGCTCCTGAGGGGGCTTTGCTCGATATGGGAACAGGTGCGGGTTTCCCTGGTATTCCATTAACGATAACCACGCATCGTAAAGCTACTTATATTGACTCTGTTGGCAAGAAGGTTGATGCTGTTAATTCTTTTGTTCATGCTCTTGGATTGAAATATGCTCATGCAGTCCATGATCGCCTTGAAGAATATGCTCGAAGCCATAAGAAGCAGTTCTCTGCCGTAACCGCTCGCGCACTCGCCCCTCTACCGATTCTTGTTGAGTATGCGGCTCCGTACCTCAAGGATGGAGGACTATTTGTTATCACGAAGGGCAATCCATCGGATGAGGAGCTTGCTTCCGGCATGTCAGCAGCTAAGACCTGCGGCTTCACTTTGCTTCTGAATGACGCATTCGATTTGCCTGAGGGCTTGGGCCACAGGGAGTTCATTGTTCTTAAGAAGAGCCATCCAGCATCCGTTTCATTGCCTCGTGCAAATGGCATGGCTAAGAAGAATCCGCTTGCTTAGATGTTTCGCGTGAAACATAATGGATAGTAATAACTGCTATGTTTCACGTGAAACATAGCAGTTGATATCGAATCGGAATGTTTCACGTGAAACATCCTCCGTTTGACAGCTTTAATACACACCAGGAGGGACCGTGGGATTTCGCGACGTTAAGCGTTCAAAGAGCGCCAAAAACACGCGTATCATTGCAATCATCAACCAAAAAGGCGGCGTTGGTAAGTCAACGACAGCTGTAAACCTTGCCGCGGCGCTGGGCGAGCAGGGTCGGAAGACGCTCATTGTCGATTTTGATCCGCAGGGAAACAGTACCAGCGGATTTGGAATTGAAAAGGAAGACCTCGATCACTGTATCTACGATGCATTGCTGAATGATGTGCCGGCTGAATCACTTGTTCTTGATACAAACTGCAAAAAGGTATTCGTAATTCCGGCAACAATTCAGCTTGCAGGCGCCGAAATTGAGCTTGTGAGTGCAATTGCTCGTGAAACTCGCCTTAAAGATTTGCTTGAGCCGATTCAGAACGAGTTCGATTTTATTTTCATTGACTGCCCTCCTTCGCTTGGCCTGCTTACTATCAACGCTTTGACCGCAGCAGACAGCGTTTTGATTCCGATCCAGTGCGAGTATTATGCTCTCGAGGGTGTTACGAAGCTACTTGAGTCAATGAAGATGGTCAAATCGCGTCTGAACAAGGGCTTAGACACCTATGGCGTGCTTATGACTATGTATGATTCGCGTACTTCTTTGTCAAATCAAGTTGTTGAGGAGGTCCAGTCGTACTTTGGTGATAAGGCATTTAAGACGTTGATTCCCCGTACGGTCAAAATCTCTGAAGCTCCTTCTTTTGGAGAACCGGTTATTACTTATGCACCGCAAAATAAGGGTGCAAAAGCATATATGAATCTTGCAAAAGAGGTGATCAAGCGTGCCTAGCCCCAAAAAGCGCAGCGGATTAGGTCGTGGATTGAGCGCACTGGTTTCTGAAGCAGAATATGAAACCGGTGGTTCGTCTGCTGCGCCGACATCCGAAACCAAGCTGCCCATCGAAGATATTGTTCCCAATCCGAATCAGCCTCGAATTCACTTCAATGAAACTGAACTACGAGAGCTAAGTGAATCTATCCAGGAACACGGTGTTTTGCAGCCTCTCTTGGTTCGTAAACATGGCAACGGTTATGAAATCATTGCTGGCGAGCGTCGCTATCAGGCATCCAAACTGGCAGGCCTTGAGGAACTGCCGGTCATCATTAAGGAAGTTAATGATGAAGAAATGCTTGCTCTTGCACTTATTGAAAACCTTCAGCGTTCAGATCTGAATCCTGTCGAAGAGGCAAAAGGCTATCGTCAGCTCATTGATGCAAGTGGGATGACCCAGGAGGCTCTATCAAAGGCTGTCAGTAAGTCACGTTCTGCAATTACAAATTCGCTTCGACTTCTCGATCTTCCGGAAGTCGTACAGCAGATGATATTCGAAGGAAAACTCACAGCAGGTCACGCTAGGGCGATTCTTGCGGTTCCATATGAGGATGCCAGAATTAGGCTTGCAGAGAAAGTTGTTGCAGAAGGTCTTTCGGTCCGTGCGACAGAAAATCTTGCTCCGTTATTTTCTGCTGGAGAGACACCAAAGACCCCTAGGCCTGCAACACCTCAATCGTTTAAGAAGGCTGCGCGCGTTCTTCGTCAGGTATTTAATACCAACGTGCGCGTGAAGAGCTCACGTGGAAAGAACAAGATTGAGATTGAGTTCAAAGATGAGGAAGAGCTCTCACGTATTCTGGGTGAAATGATTCAATTTGATCAGGGTGACCAGGATGAAGAATAAGATTTTGACAGCTGCTGCTTTGGCAGCAACGGTGGCTGCTGGTGCATTTGCTGGATATAAGATCGTGACGGACGATGAACTCCGTGGCCGTTTGCTCCGTAGTGCTCAAGATATCGTTGATACATCTAAGAAGAAAATGGATGTTATGACGGAAGATGTTGCTATGCGAACTGCCCAAGTAACCAAGAATCCTAAGATTAATCAAGATTGGGTTAATCACCAGTGGGAAAATGTAGGCTATTAGGTACCTAACAATTACTCACTATTTTTGAAGGGGTCCTTGTCTGAACACCAGAACAAGGGCCCCTTATTTCTTCCGAAATAGTCGCAGAACAATCGTGAGATGCGGATAGCCGATTGATATGAAACGGCCTCGGTTGCAATTAAACAACCGAGGCCGTTCGATGTTTCACATGAAACGTTTAGGTTGGTCTCCCCTACGCGTTCTTTTGGATCTTGAAGCGCTGCTTCAACTGACCGCAGGCCGCGTCGATATCGTTGCCGCGGGAATTACGGATCGTGGTCTCGATGCCGCGAGACTCAAGACGGCGCTGAAGATCTTCAACCTTATGGATCGGCGACGGCTTGAGCGGGCTGCCCTCGATATCGTTAAGCTGAATCAGGTTGACGTGGCACAGCGTGCCCTCGCAGAAGTCGCAGAGCGCCTGCATCTCGGGGTTGGTGTCGTTGACACCCTCAATCATGGCGTACTCATAGGTTGGACGGCGACCGGTCTTCTCGGTGTAGAGCTGAAGGGCCTCGTGGAGGCGCAACAGCGTGTACTTCTTAACGCCCGGCATGAGCTTGTTGCGCGTCGACTGGATGGCGGAGTGCAGCGAGACGGCGAGCGTGAACTGCTCGGGAATATCTGCAAACTTGCGAATTCCAGTGATAACGCCGCTGGTAGAAACAGTAAGGTGACGAGCTCCAATGCCGATGCCATCGGGGTCGTTGAGGATGCGCAGCGCCTTGAGGACCTCGTCGTAGTTGGCAAACGGCTCGCCCTGGCCCATGAACACGACACTCGTTGCGCGCTCGCCAAAATCATTGGAGACATGGAGCACCTGGTCAACGATCTCTTGTGCGGTCAACGAACGCTTAAGGCCGTTCAGGCCGGTAGCACAAAATGCACATCCCATACCGCAGCCGGCCTGGGTGGATACGCAAACGGAGAGCTTGTTGCGGCGAGGCATGCCGACGGTCTCGACGGAAATGCCGTCGTGATACTCGAGCAGGTATTTACGGGAGCCGTCCTTGGAGACCTGCTTGGTGAGCTCGGTCGGCGTGTCAAAAGCAAATGCCTCTTTGAGCTGCTCGCGGAAGGCCTTCGGAAGGTTGGTCATATCGTCAAACGAACAAACGTTCTTCTCAAAAACCCATTCAATGAGCTGTTTGGCGCGGAAGGTGGGCTGGCCGAGTTCGGCAACGAGCTCGCGAATATCGTTTTGGCTCAAGTCGCGAATGTCCTGAGATTTAGTCCTGGGATTCATGGAAGCCTTTCGATTTTGGGGAAACGTAGACGGTATCGCTACAATATGGTATCAGCTGCAGAAATTATAGAGGAGGAGTCTGCCCATGCCGGGTAAAAGCCTAGAGAACATGCACGTAGCGGTCTTGGCGGGCGGTCATTCCGCTGAGCGCGAGATTTCGCTCAATTCGGGAAAAAACGTCGTGGTGGCCTTGAGGGAGGCTGGCTACACTTCGGTGGAGCTGCTCGATACGGCCGCCGATGACTTTATGGTGACTATGGCGACCGGTGGTTTCGATGTGGCGTTTATCGCCATGCACGGTGCTGGCGGCGAGGATGGCGCCATGCAGGGCGCCATGGAGACCTTGGGTATCCCCTACACGGCATCGGGCGTTCTCGCCAGCGCTTGCGGTGCGGACAAAGAGGTGTCCAAGCTCCTGTACGCCAAGGCAGGGATTCCCATCGCCCCCGGCCTGGCGCTCGAAACGGGTGACGAGGTCGATATCGACCATATCGTCAAGGTCTGTGGCGAACGCTGCTTTGTGAAGCCTGCTGTCAATGGTTCGAGCTACGGCATTTCGCTGGTGCATGAGCCTTCTGAGCTGCCGGCTGCCATCAAGAAGGCATTCGAGTATGGTGACAAAGTACTCGTCGAGAAGTGCATCGAGGGAACCGAGATTACGGTAGGCGTGTACGGCGAGGACGATGTGCGCGCCCTGCCGATCGTCGAGATTCGCAAGCCTGAGGATTGTGAGTTCTACGACTTGGACGTCAAGTACGTCGACCCTACGGATATCCACCGTATTCCGGCGCAGATTTCGCCTGAAAACTATGCCCGCGCCCAGGAGCTTGCTTGCGCTGCCCACAAGGCCCTCGGCTGTCTGGGCATTTCGCGCAGTGACTTTATCGTGAGTGAAGACGGCCCCGTCATTCTTGAGACCAACACCATTCCCGGCATGACCGATACGTCGCTGTATCCGGATGAGATTCGCCATACCGACGATATGACGTTTCCTCAGGTCTGTGACAGCCTGATTCGCATGGGCCTTCGTCGAGCGGGCGTTGCATGCTAATCGAGGACGCTGTATCTCCTGGAACGCCGAAATTTGTCATCGATGCCTATGCCACGCTCGCCGAGCGCGCCAAGACGCAGTCGTTCGGTCTTATCGAGGAGGATGTCATCGTCCTCGATACCGAGACCACGGGTTTGTCGGTGCAAGACAACGAATTGATCGAGATATCCGCGGCCCGTCTTTCGGGCCGCGAGGTCGTAGAGCGCTTCGATACCTTCGTGCATCCCAAGCAGCTGATTCCCGCCGAGATTACCGAGCTCACAAGTATCACGAACGCTGACGTGGCCGATGCTCCGTCAGCCGTTGAAGCCGTGTCTGCTCTCGCCGATTTTGTCGGCGGATGCCCGGTGATCGCGCATAACGCCACCTTCGATCGATCGTTTATCGAGTCGGTTAAGGGCGGTGTCAACGTGAGCGATATCTGGATTGATTCACTGGCGCTGTCGCGTATCGCGCTTCCGCGCTTGGCTTCGCACAAGCTGTCTTTTATGGCCGACCTGTTCGGCTGCGATTCGGTATCACACCGTGCCAACGCCGATGTCGATGCCCTGTGCGGCGTGTGGCGCGTGTTGCTCGTGGCACTCACTGACTTGCCCCAAGGCCTTATGGCGCGCCTGGCCGACATGCACCCCGACGTACCCTGGTCCTATCGTCCTATCTTCTCGTTCTTGGCAGGGCAGAACCCCGGGTCCATCTTCTCTCTCAGCGCAGCTCGTGCTGACGTTCTCAAGGCAGATCGCGCCGACGATCGGGTGGACGCCGACGAACTGCCGGTCCTCAAGATGCCGAGTCGCGAAGAAATCGAGGCGGATTACGCCCCCGGCGGCCTGGTTAATCGCATGTATCCAACCTACGAGCCGCGCGATGAGCAGATCGCGATGGCGGTTGAGGTGCGCGATGCGCTGGTCACGGGAACCCATCGTGTGATCGAGGCGGGCACGGGCGTCGGTAAATCGATGGCGTATCTGGTGCCGTTCGCCGAGGCAGCGCGACGTAACAACATCACCGTTGGCATTGCGACCAAATCGAATAATCTCGCTGACCAACTCATGTACCATGAACTGCCAAAACTTGCCGAGCAACTGCCAGGTGGCTTGTCGTTTTGCGCACTGAAGGGGTACGACCACTATCCGTGCTTGCGCAAACTTGAGCGTATGAGCCGCAGCCAAGTTGAAATTACAACCAAACGTGATCCCGCCGACACGCTTACGGCGGTCGCGGTCATTATGGCGTACGTCTGCCAATCAGCCGATGGCGACCTCGACTCGCTCGGCATTCGGTGGCGCAGCGTCAACCGCCCCGACTTTACGACGGCCTCGCGCGAGTGCGCTCGTCGCCTCTGCCCGTTTTTCCCTGATAAATGCCTCGTCCACGGTGCACGCCGTCGCGCGGCGCATGCCGATGTGGTTGTTACGAACCATTCTCTGCTATTCCGGAATGTCGCGGCCGAGGGCAGGATTTTGCCTCCGATTCGCCATTGGGTAATCGACGAGGCCCATTCTATCGAGCGCGAGGCACGTCGTCAGTGGGCGCGCGTGGTCTCGGCGGACGAATCGCGCGTTCTGTTTGAGCGTCTGGGCGGTTCGAGCACCGGCGCACTAAGCCAGGTTTCCCGTGATTTAGCAACCTCCGAGGGCTCTACGCTCTATCTGGGCCTTACTGCCAAGGCGACGTCGACGGTTGCCCGCGCGAACATGGCGATCGCCGACGTATTTGATGGTGTCCGCGAGCTCGGCCGCCGTGCCCGTGGGGGTTATGACAACGCCAATCTATGGATTGGTCCCGAGCTGCGCGAATCTGACGACTGGCATGATTTCCTGCAGTCGGCCTGTGCTGCCATTGACGCGCTGGAGCAAGCCGACAAGAGCGTCGACGCACTGGTTCAAGCAGTCGCCGCCGACAAGCCCGAGGTCGTTGTCGACTTGGGCGACATCTCGCGCCGTCTGCACGAGCTGTCCGAGAACCTCAAGCTCATCATTGATGGTACGGACGAGCACTATGTGTACTCCCTGCAGGTCAATCGCAGGCTGCGTGCCGGCGGAGAGTCGATGACCGCAGAGCGCATCGATATTGGCGAGGCGTTGGCGACCGAGTGGCTGCCCGAGGTCCACACGGCGATCTTTGCCTCGGCGACCATGACCGTGTCAAAAAGCTTCGACCACTTTAACCATGCTGTCGGGCTCGATCGCATCGGTGCTTCAACATCTTCATCGCTGCACTTGGATTCGAGCTACGACTTCGATTCGAACATGGCCGTAGTCGTCGCCGGAGATATTCCCGATCCGCGCGACCGCGAGGCATATCTGGCGTCCCTTGAACATGTGCTGGTCGATGCGCACCTCGCCATGGGCGGATCGGTGCTCACACTGTTCACCAACCGGCGCGACATGGAGGACCTGTACGCTCGCGTTGAGCCCAAAGTTGCCCGTGCGGGTCTGGAGCTCAACTGCCAACAACGCAACTCATCTCCTCGTCGCCTACGCGACCGGTTTATCAACGAGCCGGCTTCGTCGCTCTTCGCTCTCAAGGCTTTTTGGGAGGGCTTTGACGCCAGCGGTGAGACGCTGCGATGTGTCATCATTCCCAAGCTGCCGTTCTCCAGCCCTACCGATCCGCTCTCCTGCGAGCGTAACCTGCGCGAGGACCGTGCTTGGGCGCGCTATTCGCTACCCGAGGCGGTGCTCGAGGTCAAGCAGGCCGCGGGGCGTTTGATTCGCTCGTCGACCGATAGCGGTGTGCTGATCTTGGCGGATCCTCGCCTGGTGACGAAGGGGTATGGCAAGAAGTTTTTGACATCGCTGCCCACCAGTTCATACCAGCGTATCGAGTCAGCCCAGATCGGCCACTACCTGCAGCTATGGCGACAGGCGCACGACCGACGGCATTAGAGCGGACAGACGAGCGTCTCCGCATAGTCGTACAGGCGCTTTGACAGGGCGGGGTCATCCATGATGCGGATGGCTCCGCCCTTTGCCATTACTTGGGCAAATAGCCACGCTTCGGACGTGTAGCGGACGGTTACGATTGCCGTGTCCTCGTCAGCCCGATTGACCGATGTGATGCCCGCCCAATCTAGATGGTCGGCAAGATCGAGCGGCATCGCGAGCTTTGTTTCGCGTCCCGCTTTCGCAAGCGAGTCTTGAAGGGTCGTAATCTTTGAGTGGTGCCGCTCGACCGAGTCGTCGGTCAGGACGATATCCTCGATCTTGTCGAGGCGATAGCGGCGCTGCGCATCCTGCTCGGTGTCCCAGGCTACCAGGTACATGCTATCGCCGTTCGTCATAATGCGCAGGGGGTCAATGGTGCGCTCCCGCGCGTGCTCGTCGCCAAGCGAGCGATAGGCGATACGGCAGCGAACGCCGTCCTGGATGGCGCAATTGAGCTGCTGCCAATGGGAGCCGCGCGCAACGGTGTCGACAACGCGCTGGTTATACCCCAGTTCCTCGGGCAGAAGCGCGCGGCGGATGCGCGCTGCCGTCGCCGGTTCGATGCCCAACGACTCAAGTTCATGGTTGAGTACGGCGCCCTCGGCCGCACTGAGACGCAACGGCAGCACACGGCCTGCCTCGCCCGTCAGAATGACGCGCTCGTCACGGCATTCGCAGATGACACGTGCCCCCGATTCGCGGTCGGCGAGCGTCGAAATGATGCCGATAATCTCATCGAGTGAAGCACCGGTGATGTCGAAGCGACTGCAGATTTCGCTGCGATCCATGCCCTTCTCGCCAGCGGCGTAGAGGGCTTCCATGATGTCGATGGCGCGCGAGAGCCTTTGCTCGCTCGTGAGTTTACGCACGGACATGGGCGTTCACCGTCCTTTCGATGAGGCGATTCCAAGCCTGTTTGAGTGCGTCGGGCGCTACGGGCCTCATGTTGTCGGCGCTGTGCTCCATACAAAATGAAGCGGCGGCATCTAGGTCGCGCACGCCAACGGTCCATGTCCATCCTTTGTCTGTGCGATCGAGGTTTCCGCGTCCTTGCGTGAGGGCGTGGACCATGTCCGCCGGCGTCTCGGCCGCAAACGAGAATGTGGCCGCGATGGGCTCGCGGTCGGCAAAATCGAACTCAAAGAACAGCTGGTCATTGAGGTTAAAGTCGCTGGGGATGGTATAGAAGCCGGAGGGTTTCCAAGCGCGGACGATGCGGTCGCAGCGAAATGTCCTAACGGTACCGGATGCATCATCCAGACCGCAGAAATACGAAACGCCCTCGCGCTCGAACATGCCGTAGACGCAGACGGTGCGTTGACGCTGTTCCCCGCGTCCGTTTTGATACAGGAAGCGCAGCGCGCAACGCTCGGCGAAAGCGCTCCATACGGCATCAACCAAAGGAGAGCGCGGGGCACGCGTTTCCGGGACGTCCGCCTCGCCGGTCAGGTATGCGATCTTGGACCGAATATCGGCGAGCGGCGTGGAAAAAGTGGACGATCCGGCGGCGAGCATCTGGTCTATGGCGTCCATAAGGATGTCTGCGTCCTCGGCGGTAATCAGGCCGCCGGCGGCAAACGTGTGGTCACGGTCGACGGCCCATGCGCTTTCTTCGGTTTCCTGGGAGCCGGGCGCGCGAACCTCCTTAATCACGATGCCGCGCTCGAGTAGTTTTTCGCGGTCACGACGAAACTTGCGTTTGTCCGAATCGATATTGCCCGAGCCGTAGCCCAAATCGGAGTCCAAAACGATCTGCTCGGTAGTCAGCGGTTCGGGAGAACTGTTGAGTACGAAGAAAAGATTGAGGATACGCTGGGCAGTTTTGTCGTAGCCCGGCTCTGCCGAACTCATTTTATTTGCTGCGGTCGTTGTGCTTGCCGTCATAGAATCCTCGCATGAGAAGGTTGTTCGATGCCATGATTTTAGTCCGATATGGAGATTAGGCTATATCCGTGTCCGTATGAGGCGTTAACGTAACCGGAATTCCGCCGTTTGCGTCCGCTCGGGGTATACTTTCGACTATATACGGTCCTAATGTGCAAGCACTGGGCCTATTTGTCGGATTATGGATGTGGAGCGCACATGGCGAACACCCAGAATTATATTAACCACCTGCTGCAGAACACCGGCATCACGCCCGCGTGCAGCGAAGAGGAGCGTTTGGCTGCCGAGGATATCGCTCAGATTTTCCGCAACCACGGTTTTGATCCCGAGGTGCAGGAGTTTAATGCTCCCGCACCTAGCAGGCTGGCGTTTGCCGTAACGGGTATTTTGGCTTTCGCGGGCGCCTTGCTCATGGGTATCGGCGGAGGCGTCGGTTTGGTCGGCACCTTGCTGGCGATTGTCGGCGCCGTGCTCTATGTGCTCGAGCGTATGGGCCGTCCTGTCATTTCGCGCCTGGGCAAAACGGGTGTGAGCCAAAATGTCATCGCCTATCACAAGGCTTCGGGCCCGCTCGCGTCTCCGCGCAATCGTCCCGTGGTCGTGGTGGCCCACTATGATTCTCCTCGCGCCGAGTTGTTCGCGCGCGAGCCCTATGCGCCCTATCGCGCGCTGGTCGCAAAGTCGCTGCCGGTGGTGACGATCGTTCCCGCCGTCGTGGCCGTTCTGCGCATTCTGCCGCTCCCCGGCGCGCTCAAGGTCCTGCTGTGGATCGTAGCGATTCTCGCTTCGCTGGTGGCGCTTGCCAACGCGGCAAACATCATTGCCAACCGTTTCGTGCTTCCCTATACGTCTGGATCGGTGTGCAACAAGTCTTCTGTTGCCGCCATGCTTGGCGTTATGGACAACGTTGCCCCTTATCAGGGCGAAAATGAATTTCCCAACGACATTCCGTTCGATACGTATTTTGGCGAGCAAAAGCGCCGGGCCGAGGAAATGGCGCGTGCCGCGGCCGAGTATGCTGCGGCGCAGCAGCAAAATGATTATGGCAACACCATCGAATATGAGGAGCCGAGCTATACCGAGGACGAGTTCGGACAGCCGCTTGCTGCCGATCCCGAGCAGGATGAGGCGCCCGATGAGCAGATCGACGGCTTCGAGGGTGCTTCTGCTGACGCGACGCTGATCGGTACCATCGCGCCCGAGGCTCAGGACCAGGCTGTTCAGACCGAGGTGGCCACCGAGGAGGCGCTCGCCGCCGAGCCGGCGGAGGAGCCCGTAGCGGTCGAGCCTGTCGAGCCCGAGCCCAAACTCTATCGCAATGCCGCCGGCAATATCCGCTTTGGCTCGGATGCCATTCGCGCGCTCGGCATGCTGCCCGAGTCCTGCTCGCTTGTTTACGATGAGGGCGAGGAACCGGCGTTTGAGCCCGAGCCCATTTCCGAGGCTCAAGAGCCCCTGTCTGGTGCGCCCGCTGCAGCCGCCGAGCTCGTGTCTGACGCGTCTGCTGCACCCACCGAGCTCGTGTCTGCCCCGTCCTCCGATGTCGAGCCCGAGGCGGAGTCCGCACTCGATCCAGCTGCCGGCCTTGACATTCTTGCCCCCGCCGCTCCGGAACAGACAGAGGACGATTCCGCCGATGAGGACTACGACGAGTATCCGCAGCGCGTGTCCTACGAGAGTGATACCGATTTCTCGTCCGAGCTCCCTTCGACAACGCCCCATGCCGATATCGCTTCCGCGTTCTCCTCGCTTGGCGCCAGCGCCTCCAGCTTCTTTAAGGGCGCCTTTGCGAAGGGTAAGAAGCTCGTTGACGACTTTGAGGAAAAGCGCGCTGCTGCCCGCGAGGCTGCCGAGCAGGAGGCTATAGCCCAACAACAGGCTGTCGAGGCCGAGCGCGAGCGCGCGGTGCAGGAGTTTGAGCAGAACGAGGCCGAGCAGCCGGCGCCTGCCGACCCCGCCGACGCCACGACGTCTTTCGAGGCCTCGCAGCCGACGTCCGCTGACGTCGCGGAGGCGACGACGTCCTTTGAGGCACAGCAGCCGGTCGATAACACCGTGTCCTTCGATGCCACGATGACGTTCGAGAAGCAGGGCACTGCGATCGCCGAGCCCATTTCCGTCTCCGATAAGGCTGAGGACGCAGCTGCCGCTACCGAAGACGCGGTTGACGATGCGGCTGATTCTATTGAGGATAATGTGCCCGAGCAAGCCGAGGTGCCCGTTATGGAGCCGAATTCCTCTGCGGTCGATGAAGCTCCCAAGGCTGATGAATCCAGGCCCTACTCTACGCAGATCTTTACCATGCCCACGCCGAGCAATCCCGGCGCCACGGTAGCCAACGCCGCCCCCACGCAGGACGAGACAGTCGACTCCCTCATGGCCCAGATTTCGTCTCGTGTGCCGTCGCGCCCGCAGATGAATATCCCCGATCCGGCCTCCGCGCCCGCGCCTTCATCGTCGCCGCTGGCCTCCGTCCCCGACCCGTCGCTGCCCTCGATGCAGCAGACTAACGTTGCGTCTCGTACGTCGCTGTTTGACCTGCCCGATCCTTCGGCGCAGACTGACGATCCCTTTGTTACGGCACAGGGCTCGGAGCCCTCATCGGCGCCGGTGGCGCCCTCTATGCCCGTTGCACCAGATGTGCAGCCGCTCGAGACTATCTCGGCTCCCGTGACGACCCCGAAGCCCCAAAAGCGCGGTATCGGCGGTCTGTTTGGGCGCAAGAAAAAGAGCGACCAGGACAGCATGAGCGACTGGCTTGGTGTCGATGATGACTACGATGCCAAGAAGTCTGGCCGCGGCATCGGTTCGTGGGATAACTTCGAAGACGATGACGACGGCTGGAAGGGCGGTGCCACGTCTTCCGATGGCGCATCGAATGAGGACATGCTCGCGGCAGTTGCCTCTATGGGTGACGATGAGTTGCTCGGCCATGATATTTGGTTTGTCGCAACGGGTGCTTCCGATTGCGATGGTGCCGGCATGAAGGCTTTCCTGGCCTCTCATCGCGATAAGCTTCGCGGCGTGTTCTTTATCAACCTTGAGTCCATTGGTGCCGGCAGGATTTCGGTCGTGACGGTCGAGGGCGAACAGCAGCTGTTTAAGGGCGACCGCCGTATCATGAACCTGGTCAGCAAGGTCTGCAAGGCGTTCCATGTCGACTGCGGTACATTCGAGATGCCTTATGCCAAGACGGATGCGTATGCCGCCCTCGAGGCGAGCCGCCGCGCCCTTACAATTGCAGGCGTAGACGGTCCTCGCCTGGCTTGCGCTCGTACCGAGGACGACCTGCCCTACAACGTCAACCCGACGAACATCGCTACGGTGTCCGAGGTTGTGACCGAGGTTATTCGTCGCTCGTAGGCAGTTCTAAGGAGTCAGCGTGTTTTCGTATATTAAGCGCCATTGGCCCGTGTATCTGATTTTGACCCTGATTGCCGTTGCCCTCGGTTTTGGTGCTGCTTACTTTGTGGGCGTTAAGGGATCCACGTCCGAGTCTGCGATTAGCGAAGAGGTAAAGCAGGAGCAGTCTGTGGGTGCCGACGGCATCGACACGACTGATCAGGCCACCATCGATGGCGGCTCTTCGACCGAGTAGGCGCGAGCCCTCGTATCAAAAATGCCTGTATACGGGGCGAGCCGGAAGACTGGCTCGCCCCGTTTTATTGGACGGTTAATGCGTTGCGGCCCAAGACCTGTATTTGGCAAGCCAGATGGCCGCGCCGCCCGCGGTCATAAGAGCGGTCATCAATGCGGCAAGGGGAGCGGAGCCCGTCGAGGGCAGGTCTTGGGACAACGCACAGCGTTGGATAACGTGATCTTCATCGTGGGATTCGAGCTTATTGCCGCCTCCATTGCGGCAAAGGTCGACGCGGACGCCGTTGGTTATGGCCTTTTCGGGCACATAGGATGCCGTGGCAGTCATATGAACCAGTGCTCCGTGAGTCTGCGAGTCGAGCGATCTCGCGGCGTCATCCAGATCATCGTGCTCGTCCTTCAGGTCATCACGGCTCCATGTCGAAGTGTCGGATCGTGTCGTAAATTCGGCAGATACGGAACCGTATTCAATGCGCAAGCCCACCACCTGCGTATTCTTTGGTAAGTTAAGATCTTCAACAGCCAGCGTTGTCGATTCGCTCGTGGATATGTCGGATTTCCAAAGATGCCAACCGTCGTAGTCGACAAGTCTTGCGCCTTCACCAAGGAGATTTTTAACTTCGTCTGTTTCGAGCCAAGGATTTTCGTGCCCGTCATCGAGCGTGGCATTGGCTTGTTCCTCGCTGTCTTGTTCGATCCCGGGAGATGTGCGGTACCATATGTTGCATCGTCCGTCGTAGTCGCCTGTGGCGATGGGTGTTTCTATACTCACGAGCTGGGCAGTTCCAGTGGACACGCACTCAAGTTCATCGGTGATCGTAAACTCATCAACCCAGGTTTTTGATTCGTTGCGAGCGTCGATGGTGTAAGCGAACTCGCCTCGTGCATCGGGCTGCGTTGCGGCTCGGTTCTTACCGTCGCCGTTGGCCGTCAGACCGCTTGTGACTGGCTGGGCAATTTCCTGACGCTTGTCGATCCTTCCTATAATTTCAACCGGGGCATCATTCATGACGACCTTCTGGATGTCTCCGGTCTCCTTAACTTCGAATGTGACATCTTCGGCCGCGTCGTAGGTGCGCGGTGACATCGTTTCGCGCAGCGTGTAGGAGCCGGGTACAAGATGCTCAATACGATGTGGCGTCGCGGTCGAGGTCCAGCTTTCGATAATCTCTCCGTTCGCGTCCAGTAGAACGAGCCGCGCCCCCTCAATCTCTGTTTGGTCGGTGGCGTCGACCTTGGAGATATCGACCTTGGTGTAATCGTTGGAGACTTCGACTCGAGCATGGATGACCGGCGTGTCCTGGTCGGCATAGGTGAGCTCAACGGCGTGAGGCGTCGGATCAAGTAGATACCCTTCGGGGGCGCTTACCTCAACGACCTCGTAATGTGCTGTGCCAGATCCAAGTGAAAGGCCATTGATGCCGGCTTTTCCTTGCTCGTCGGTCTCGACGGTTGCGACCGTCTCTCCCGCAAGGGCAACCATGCTGCCGTCAGCGCGGACGATATCCTCCGCCGCACGAATCTCGAAAACCGCTCCCGCCAGGGCGCTGCTGTCCACAGCGTCGCTTTTGGTAATTTCAATCTTGCCGGTTGCCGCCTGATCGTAGAACGAGGCGATGGCAACGGGTGTTAGGTTCATATCGGCGGGTATCGAAAGTTCAAGATCCTCTCCCCTAAGATAGGGGGCAGCGGCATCTTTTTCACGAATGTAGTAGGTGCCGGGGCGGAGCGACTCGGGCAGCGTGACGGAACCGGTTTTGTCGGTCGTGAAGGTGTTCAGGACGGAGTGAGCTGGATACCAGCATGTTTGGGAAACAGGCTCATGGTTGCTGTCGAGCAGTTGGAAAGCGAAGCCTGCAAGTGGTACGGCATTCCCCGTTTGGGCGTCACGTTTTACGATCTGAAGGTGTGTCGATATGGCATGGTTGTCCACGATATATTGCAGCGTTGTCCCATCAGTAGCCTGCTCTGCGGAGATGGACCATTCTCCCGCCTGCTTAAATCCATCGGGTACGGTTTCGCGAACTTCACGCACGGTGTAGCCCGCTCGATCGTAAGGAATGGATCCGTGAACGCCGTCGGGTCGTGTGCCGTCGCCAAACCATGCATCGGGTTGGTCTTTGGTGGACGCGAAGCCATAGACATTGGTGGTCAACGTGCCGACAACCTGCTGCGAGCTGTTGCTGACGACCTCAAAGACAACGCCCTCAGCCGGCTGTTCAATGCCAGATTCGCTACTGTCGCCGTGGTCTTTAAACTTTGAGATTTCGAGGTCGAAGGCGATAGGGGTGTCGGAAATGCGACTCTCGAGCTCAACGACGCCGGTGTCGCCAAGCTGATCGGCGCCGACGGAATAACTCCACGTTTCACTGGGTAACAGGTAGCCTTCGGGGGCCTTTGATTCATAGATGGTAAAGGTGCCCAAGGGGATGTCGTCCAACGTCGCTAGGCCGCCATCGTCGGTGGTGAGGATGCGCGTCCAGCCCGGAGTTGACTGCGAAACACAGGTGAACTCGGCGCCGGCGAGTGATGTTCCCGCTTGAGGGCCGGCGCCTGTCGCCTTGTCGAGCTTTATGATGCGCAGGGAAATCGTACCTGGCGTCTCAACGATGGAGACGTGCCCACCATCGCTTGAGGTGGAAAACTCGATGCGGTCGCGACGTGGTATATAACCTGCCGGCGCCTTTGTTTCGACCAGATAGTATGCCGTGTTGGGCAGCAGTGTGGCTTGGGCTCGCCCATTTTCGTCCATCTGGATGGTTCCGACACGCGCGTCGCCTGCGCTTTCAAAGATGTCAAAGGTGGCACCGTTGAGCTGGTATGTATCGTTTCCGCTGGTGATTGCAGCGTTTGCAGATTGCTTCTCGAAGGAAACGGTAACGGCGGGCAGGACATAGAGCATGTCTTGGTGCCGTCCTTCTTTTGAGGTGGGGCCGTGATAACGCCTTGCGCGATGCGGCGCTGCTCTGATGTTTCCAGCTTTGGCGTTGTCGTAAAGCCATCGCGCCGCCGCAACAATCTCGGCGTCTTGGTAGAACTTGCCGCTTCTGGGGATACCGGCGTTGTTCGTATACGAAAAAGTGCCGTCGGGGTGTGTGGTTCCTTTAAGCATCCACACGGCAAGCTGGGTGGCGGCACGGGCGCGATCAGGCGTTAGGCTATGGCCGCCAAACGATGTGGCGGAGGGGTATCCATGGCAGACGACGGCGGCGAACTCGTCGTCGAGCCATGTCCAGCCCTGGTCGTAGGCACGCCATGGTCCTCCTGGCTTGCTGGGGCCGGGACAATCCTGGTTCATGCAGTATGAAATCGAGGCGTCTTGTGCTTCGTATTTGCCAATGCCCAGCGGGCCGCACATTTCGCTGATGGTGCGGAAGTTGAGTGCATCGTGGCCGTCGATGGCACGAGCAGTTCCGGGAGCCATGCAACCGACCAGCAAAAGGAGGAGCAGGAGCAGCGGACCTGTGACGATTGCGCTGTGGACAGAGTGCGTGGGTGCGTTGGACATGGCTGCTCCTTATCCCTCGTGCGTCGCGCGGGGAGATTGCGACGCGTGGGATGAGGCTACCGCCGGGGTTCATGCGGGTAAGTACCGGAAGCTGACCAAAAGCTTGACCGATATCTGACAAATTGAGTCGACAGAAAAACAATTGAGCAAAAGAGCAGGTGGAAGGTGATGAATGAAAGCCGCCATACGCCCCCATCTCCACAATTGGCTTAAATTTCAAGCGATTCTCCACGGCTAAAACAACTATCGTCACCCTTGTATCGAACAAGACAACCGCGTTATACTAGCCAACACACAAGCGGGCATCGCCAAGTGGTAAGGCATCAGCTTCCCAAGCTGACACTCGCGGGTTCGAGTCCCGTTGCCCGCTCCAGTAAAAAGCACAAGCACGGCACCATTACGGTGCCGTGCTTTTTTCGATAAAGTGCCGGGACTCGAACCCGCCAGGGTGCGAGCGTAAAGCAAACGCGAAGCGTTTGTAGCGAGCAGGCGAAGGCGCCGGCAGGCGCCTGAAGCCGGTGCGGATTTGCGAAGCAAATACGCGGATGTCCCGTTGCCCGCTCCACCGAGCACGGGAGACACGGGGACGGCCAATTCAACAAGGTCTCCCCCGCGCGGCTTCGTGAGGCCGAGGGGCTCGCCCACAGCCGGTGCAGATTTGCGAAGCAAATACGCGGACGTCCCGTTGCCCGCTCCATCAGCCGAGGTCGATTTCGGGAACGACAGATTCGACCGGTTTCGCCCCCGCGTCTCCCCGGACCCAGGTTTGCCGACCGCAGCCGGTGCGTATTTGCGAAGCAAATACGCGGACGTCCCCATGGCCGCTCCATCTGCAACATGTTAGGTTGATGCCCGTTGCCCATGCGGGCGCCTGCGCACGGTACAATAGTCGAGTTACGACCAACGTGCCAATAACCAAAAAGGAGCCGCTATGATCGATCGCTATACCCGCCCGGAGATGGGACATATCTTCTCCCTCGAGAACAAGTACGCCATTTGGCAGGAGATCGAGGTCCTGGCCTGCGAGGCCCAGGCGGAGCTCGGCAAGATCGGTATTTCCAAAGACGAGGCCCAATGGATCCGCGACCATGCCAGCTTTGAGAAGGCAAAGGTCGACGAGATCGAGGAAGTCACGCGCCACGACGTCATCGCCTTCCTGACCAATATGAAGGAGTACATTGACGCCGACGTTCCCGAGGGCGAGCCGAAACCCAGCCGCTGGGTGCACTACGGCATGACCAGCTCCGACCTGGGCGATACGGCCCTGTGCTATCAGCTCACCCAGGCCTGCGATCTGATCATCGAGGACGTCAAGAAGCTCGGCGAGATCTGCAAGCGCCGTGCTTTCGAGGAGCGTAACACGCTGTGCGCCGGCCGCACTCATGGCATCCACGCCGAGCCGATGACCTTCGGCATGAAGTTTGGCTCTTGGGCCTGGGAACTCAAGCGCGACCTCGATCGTCTTGAGGACGCTCGCAAGAACGTTGCCTTCGGTGCCATCTCGGGTGCTGTCGGCACGTACAGCTCCATCGAGCCGTTTGTCGAGGAGTATGTCTGTGAGCACTTGGGTCTGGTTCACGACCCGCTGTCCACGCAGGTCATCAGCCGCGACCATCACGCCTACCTCGCCGGTGTCCTTGCCACCACGGCAGCCACCTGCGAGCGCATCGCAACCGAGGTTCGCAACCTGCAGAAGACTGACACGCTCGAGGCCGAGGAGCCGTTCCGTAAGGGCCAAAAGGGCAGCTCCGCTATGCCGCACAAGCGCAACCCCATCACCATGGAGAAGGTCTGCGGCTTGTCACGCGTCGTGAAGGCCAACGCGCAGGTTGCCTTCGACAACGTCGCCCTGTGGCATGAGCGCGACATCTCGCACTCCTCCGCCGAGCGCGTTGCCCAGGCTGATAGCTTCATTGCGCTCGACCACATGTTCCAGTGCCTCATTCGCGTTATCGACGGCCTGCAGCTGTATCCCGCCCGCATGATGGCCAACCTCAACAAGACCCGCGGCCTCATCTTCTCCTCCAAGGTTCTGCTCGCCCTCGTCGACACGGGCATCACTCGCGAGGACGCCTATGCCATCGTGCAGGAAAACGCCATGGCCACGTGGCATGAGGTGCAGGATTGCGTCTCCGGCCCCACCTTTAAGGAGCGCCTTGAGGCCGATCCGCGCTGCACCGTCAGCCAGGAGAAACTCGACGAGATCTTTGATCCGTGGGACTTCCTCACCCGCATCGATACGGTCTTCGATCGTCTGGAGCAGCTGAGCTTCGAGTAGGTTCATCCTGATTTGACCGTTTGCGGACGCATTTTAACCATCTGCGCCTCGCCCATCCCGGGCGAGGCGCTTTTTCGTTCCTGCCGCAGGTTCCGGTTCGGCGTTACGGATAATGACCCCTCTGTGTATATCGATGTCGACATTGTCCGCGAGGCATGTAAACGCGCAGGCATCAAACCGTAATTCATCGACATATCTTGGAGCGATCGCAATCGCCTGTCCAAAAAACGGTGACGTCGATTGTCTGTGGTGTGATTACTCGCCCTGTTATCGCGAGGACAAGTATTACTGGACTGAACCGTATCCAACCGTGACCGTCTCTGCTTCCACCAAGTTTGAAGCATCAGAGGATGTTGAATCGGTGCTCGCGATACGAAATCGGTTTGGGCGGGGATAATAGACGTCTGAATTTGTTTTATGAGAGGGGATCTTCATGATCAGTTTTGACTATAAGCCGCAGGGTGTGTGCGCTCGCAATATCCACCTTAATCTTTCCGATGACGGCAACAAAGTTCTGGGTGTCGAGTTTACCGGTGGCTGCGACGGCAACCTCAAGGCTATTTCCAAGCTGGTTGAGGGCGCTCCCGCCGACCGTGTGGTCGAAGTGCTCGCCGGCAACACTTGCGGCATGAAGAAGACCTCCTGTGCTGATCAGCTCACGCGCGCCATCGAAGCCGCTCGTGCCGAGATTGCCTAATGGGTATCGTCGACCGATTTAAAAATGGAATAACGCGTCGGGGCTTTGTGCTGGGCGGTGCCGCGGCGGGCGCGGCCACGCTGCTAGCGGGGTGCTCGTCAAAGACGGGCACCAGCGACGATGCTGCCGGTGAGCCGCAAGTCATCAAGGACGATTCCAAGATTGTCTCGATTACAGATGAGTATGAGGCTGTCGACATAGATCTTGAGCCGACCGCCTCGTGGACGCTGCCGCTCGGCACGCTGCTGTACTACTGCGACGGTGACGTATCTGCCGCAATGATGGCGCCCGCCTCGGCCCAACATGCCAATACGCTCGGTGTGCTCAGTTTGAGTGATGGCTCACTGACGACGCTGGTCGAAGACCCCGTCGAGGGAACAGGCTATGCGTTTTATGATGTCCGCGCGACCGATAACGTGTTTGCGTGGATTGAGATGAACTACGCGAACTCTGCGTGGAAACTCTACGCTCAGGGGCTGTCGGGTGTATCGCGTACCGGTGATGCTGTCGAGCTCGATCGTGGCGGTAAGGATTACGACCCGCCGCTCTTTACCGCGTACGGGTCATCGGTTATCTGGTACAAAATGCCAGCGTCTGGAGGTTCTAAGACCAGCAGCGATTCGTATTGCTACCGCCAGTCGCTCGACGAGTCCAAGCCCGAGACCATTTGGAAGTCGACGGGTCGTTTTGCATCGGCACCGCGCGTGAGCGACGGCATCCTGACCATTACGCCGCGCGTGCGCAACGACGAGGGCGTCTACTACGGCATGACCGCGATTGATTTGGCCGACGGCAACAATACCAAGAGAGCCCAGCTTGTGCTGCCCTCCTCGGTGTCCCCTTTCGAGGCCGTCTATATGGGCGACAGGTTTGTCTTTTCCATCGAGGCGACGTATAGCGGCGTCGGTAGCCTAGGCAACATGGGCACTTACATCGGTAACGAGGGCGGCCCGTATCTCTTTTTGTCGCGTGAACCGCTCGCATGTGCCGCGGGAAAAAAGAATAAGTTCCTAGTCAAGGTCCAATCGTCCCATTTTCTGATCGACACGTCGGCAAAGACCTATGGATCGTTGCTGTCTCCCGATCGTGCCCTTGAGTATGGCGATTATCCTGCTACGGCGGGCAAATCGGATACGTTCCTGACGTACGCCACGGTTCGAAACAGTCAAGGCGTTCCCGAGACGGTCGCCGCCCGCCTGTTCTCTCTTTAGTTTACGAGGGGTTAAAAAGGCGCCGACAGGGGAATAAGCGCCTTGTAACTATGAGTACCGCCTGCCGAGCTGTCGCGTCCATGCGATACCCGGTGGGCTCAGGTGCGTTAAAATGGGCTTGTTCTTAGCTAATTGAGACAGGGGGGCCGTGTTATGGCTTCAGATGCAAAAAAGATTCTGCTGGTCGAGGACGAGAAGGCAATCCGTGACGCTGTCGCAGCCTATCTCGAGCGCGAGGGTTACTGGGTTGTAGGCGTCGGTGACGGCCAGTCCGCGATCGAGGAGTTCGAGAAGCATCAGTTCGACCTGGTCGTGCTCGACCTTATGCTCCCCAAGATTCCGGGCGAGCGTGTCTGCCGCACCATTCGCGATACCTCGGATGTGCCCATTATCATGCTTACGGCTAAGGGTGAGATTGAGGACCGCATTATCGGTCTCGAGCTGGGTGCCGACGACTACCTGATTAAGCCGTTCTCGCCGCGCGAGCTCGTCGCCCGCGTGCGCGCCCTGTTCCGTCGCGCCCATCAGGCCGACGAGCCGGCTGTTGAGGTGCTCGACTTCGGTGATCTGGTCATCGATATCTCGGGTCACAAGATTTTGGTCGAGAACAAGGAAGTCGATCTGACCGCATCCGAGTTCAAGCTGCTCACCACGCTTGCCCGCCACCCCGGACGTGTCTACAACCGTATGGAGCTGGTCGAAAAGGTGCTCGGCTATGACTTTGAGGGCTATGAGCGCACTATCGACAGCCACGTGAAGAACCTTCGCGCCAAGCTGGGTGACGACCCCAAGAAGCCCAAGTGGCTCTACACCGTTCACGGCGTTGGTTATCGTTTCGAGGCTCCGGCAAAGACCGATAAGTCGGACGAGAAATAAGGAAAATCACATATGACACCTGCGCGCTTTGAAATCGGGCAAAAGCATAAGCAGGAGAGCGAGGCGGGTTCCAAGGCTAGTTGGAACACGCCTCGCTCCGATTCGCGGCCAACGATGAGCTACCCCTCGCGCATGGCCCTGGCTTTCGCCCTGACATCACTCATGACGGTACTGGTGCTGGTTGGCGTGGTCTCCGTTGTATGGGGTACGGTTTTTTCGGACTACACGCGCGCCAATATCGTCGAGATCGCCAATTCCGCAGCCGAAAAGCTTGCGACGTCGTACGAGGAAAACGGCAATTGGACTGCGGGCGAGCTGCGCACGGTCGCGACATCGAGTCTGGTGTCCGACGATCTTGGCATGCAGGTCGTCAACAAAAAGGGCGTGATCGTTTATGACGATTCCTGGCCCTCGGCAAGTGCGACCGCCGATGTGCGCGAGAGCGAATCGGCTTCTAGCAGCTCGAGCGGTAAAAAGGCCTCGCATAGTCCGGTTTCGTCGGCGCCCACCGACTCCGATAGCGTTGCCAACGTCGAAATCATAACGTCTTTTGGCGAGCATGTCGGACAGGTAAAGCTGTGGGCCATCGGCTCCGATGCCTTGCTCACCAAGGCAGATTCTGCGTTTAGGGAAAAGACCTTTAACGCCATGGCCCTTGCCGCGGTTGTTGCGGTCTGCATCTCGGTCGTTATCGGATCGCTTGTGTCGCGCATGCTTACCAAGCCGATTCATCGAATTACGAGCACGGCCAAGCAAATTCGCGACGGCGATCTGTCCGCTCGTACAGGCCTGCGCGGCGATGACGAGATCGATCAGCTGGGCGAGACATTCGATGAGATGGCCACGTCGCTCGAGAAGGACATGAAGCACGAGAAGCGCCTGACTTCCGATGTGGCTCATGAGCTGCGCACGCCTCTCATGGCAATGCTTGCAACGGTCGAGGCCATGCAAGACGGCGTGTACCCCACCGACGACGAGCATCTGGAGACAGTCGCCTCCGAGACGCGTCGCCTGGCTCGTTTGGTGCAGCAGATGCTTGACCTGTCACGCATGGAAAATAGCACTGCCCCGCTCAATCTCGAACCGGTGGACATGGTTCCGTTCGTGCGATCGATTGTGAACGGGCAGGAGCGCCTGTTTGCCGACCGTGACCTTCGTCTTCGCTTTGCAGATGAAACCCAGGGGCATGACGATGTCGTCGAGGCCGATCCCGATATGATCACGCAATGCGTCATCAACCTCATGAGTAACGCCATGCGCTATACCCCCGAGGGCGGATGGGTCGTGGTGTCGGTGCTCAGCGACCGTAAACACGTCGATATTGCGGTCTCGGACACGGGCATCGGTATCGCCAAGGAAGACCTGTCGCGTATTTTCGGACGTTTTTGGCGTGCCGACGCCAGCCGCGCCCGCGAGGCGGGCGGTCTGGGCGTGGGCCTTGCCGTGACCAAGCAAATCGTCGAGCGCCACCATGGCTATATATCCGTGGAGTCGGAGCTTGGAAAGGGTACGACTTTTACGATTCATCTGCCACGCGAGCACACGGCGGACGCGGCATCTACTACAATGGAGCACTAGCTTTTCGCTACTCGGTGAAGGAGGGGTCTTGTCCTTGCCGCTCCGGGTTTGCGAGAACATGCGGGAAAGCCCGCATTACTGTCGTATTTTGGTAAGGAGTGACTCACGTGACAACGATGGAGCGTCGTCCGGATTCCCGTGGCAAGGTTCGTGATATCTACGATGCCGGTGAAAACCTGCTGATGGTCGCCACCGACCGCATTTCTGCGTTCGACTTTATTCTCCCCGACGAGATTCCGTTTAAGGGAGAGGTGCTCAACCGCATCTCGGCATTCTGGTTTGATAAGTTTGCCGACATTGTTCCTAACCATCTCGTCTCCATCGACCCGGCTGATTTCCCCGAGGAGTTTGCTGAGTACCGTGACTATCTCGCTGGTCGCGCTATGCTGGTCAAGAAGGCGCAGACGATTCCTATCGAGTGCATCGTCCGCGGCCATCTGACCGGTTCGGGCAAGAAGACCTACGACGAGAACGGCACCGTCTGTGGCATTCAGCTGCCTGAGGGCCTGACGGAGGCGTCCAAGCTTCCTGAGCCGCTGTTCACGCCCTCCACGAAGGCCGAGATCGGTGATCACGACGAGAACATCTCGTTCGAGCGTTGCTGCGAGATCGTGGGCGAGGACATCGCCACGCAGATTCGCGACCTGTCTCTCAAGATCTACAAGGCTGCTGCCGAGTACGCCGCGACCCGTGGCATCATCATCGCCGACACCAAGTTCGAGTTTGGTGTTATTGATGGCAAGGTCACGCTGATCGACGAGTGCCTCACGCCCGACTCCAGCCGTTTCTGGCCTGCTGCCAGCTACGAGGAGGGCAAGATCCAGCCCAGCTACGACAAACAATTCGTCCGCAATTGGCTCAAGGCCAACTGGGATATGACGGGGGAGACCCCGCACCTGCCCGCCGAGGTCATCGATGGCACGTCCGAGCGCTATCGCGAGGCCTTCCAAATCATCACGGGCTCCCAGTTCACAAGCATGAAGGAGAACGCGTAAGTGAGTACCCGCAGCGCCACGAACAAGCGCACGCAATCCCGCGAGGTTATCGGGGTTGCGCGCAAGTCCGCCGCATCCGCTAAGCCCGCCCGTCAGGCAGCGAGCTCTGTTCACGTCGTGCCGGCATCGTCCAAGGCACGCCGCAAAGAGCTCGAGAAGGGCGAAAACCTGGAAGGCCTTTCCAAGGAGGAAAAGCGCGCCCGCAAGGCCAAGCAGCGCGCCCGCGAGGATCGCATCTACACGGTGTCGAATATCCTTCTCAAGCAGGATGAGGACTACACCAAGCGCCGCCGTATTTGGTGGGCTGTGCTCGCTATCGGCATGGTGCTCGTCGTGGCAATCTGGGCTTCGCTCTACTTCGCTCCCGGCGGCACGGTGTCCAGTCCTGTTCAGATGGTCGGCATCGTTTTGTCCTATGTCATCATCCTGGGTGACTTTATCTACGACTTCGCTCGTATTCGTCCCTTGCGTAACATGTATCGCGCGCAGGCCGAGGGCATGTCCGAGAACAAGCTCAATGCTCTTATCGAGCGCGCAGCTGCCGAGGAGGACAAAAAGGACTCCAAGAAGAAGTAGCGTTTGCATTCACACTTATCGCTAAGATATAAGGCGTGTCGTTTTTGCGGCGCGCCTTTTTATTGTCCTATAGATAGATGGAGTGGCACATGATTCGAGCTGCCCTGACGGTCGAAGAAGCTCTGGAGGGCATGAAGGCCCTGGAGCCCAAGATTAAAAACTATGCGCGCCTGGTTGTCCGCAAGGGCGTAAACGTCAAGCCCGGCCAGGAGGTTGTCGTCCAGTCTCCGGTCGAGTGCGCGTCCTTTGCCCGCGTGGTGGTCGCGGAGGCTTATGCCGCCGGCGCTGGCCACGTGACGGTCATTTGGGCCGACGATGCCGTGACGAGGCTCACGTACGAGCATGTCGAGAAAAGCTATTTTGAGCAGACGCCCGAGTGGAAGCGCATGCAGCTTGATTCCTTGGCCCAGGATGGTGCCTGCTTTATCTTTATCGAGGGCGCCGACCCCGCCGCTCTGAAGGGTATCGATCCTGCCAAGCCCGCCGCGGCTTCCAAGGCAAGGAATACGCAGTGCAAGGTCTTTCGCCGTGGACTGGATTACAACATCAACCCGTGGTGTATCGCCGGCGCTCCGGTCGCTGCCTGGGCTCGCGAGGTGTTCCCGGGCGATGCGGACGAGGTCGCAATCTATAAGCTATGGAATGCGATTTTGCACACCGCCCGCGCCGATGGCCAGGACCCGGAGAGCGACTGGGAGCTTCATGACGCGGCGTTCGAAAAGAATTTGCGCTTCCTGAACGACAATCGTTTTGACTGCCTGCATTACACCGCTTCGAACGGAACTGATCTGACGATTGGTATGACGAAGGGCCATGAGTGGGCCGGCGGCAAAGGCAAGACGCCCGATGCGCACCCCTTCTTCCCCAACATTCCCACCGAGGAGGTCTTCACCTCGCCTGATCGTATGCGTGCCGACGGTATCGTGTATTCGGCTATGCCGCTCATTCACCACGGTAACAAGGTTGACGATTTTTGGATTAAGTTCGAGGGTGGCCGCGTAGTGGACTACGATGCCCGCGTGGGCAAGGCGACGCTTGCGAGCATTATTGACACCGATGAAGGTGCCGCTCATCTGGGTGAGGTCGCGCTTATCTCCAAGAATACGCCGATTCGCGAAAGCGGCGTTCTGTTCTATGACACGCTCTATGACGAGAATGCCAGCTGTCACCTTGCGTTGGGTGTTGGTTTCCCTGAATGCATCGAAGGCGGGTACGACATGTCCAAAGAGGAGCTCCTGGAGCATGGCGTCAACGTTTCGAGCACGCATGTCGACTTTATGATCGGTACGGACGACATCGATATTGCGGGCATTACGCCCGATGGACGTGAAGTTGTGATTTTCCAGAACGGCCAATGGAGTTGGGAATAGTCCCAGACCGTGGTACAATGCCACCCGCGGGCCGTTAGCTCAGCTGGCAGAGCAGGGGACTTTTAATCCCAAGGTCCAGGGTTCGAACCCCTGACGGCCCACCCAAAGATTATTGAGGCGGTCAACTTCGGTTGGCCGTCTTTTTTGTCGCCCTTTCATGGGTTCGAACCCGAGAGGGCGCGGAGCTGAGGAAACGCGTGAGCGTTTGCCAGCGCAGCGCGCAAGGCGCGAAGCGCCGCAGCGGCCGCCTGCGGAGCAGGCTGAACCCCTGACGGCCCACCATAGAAAAGAAAAGCGACTGGCGGATGCCGGCCGCTTTTTTGTTGCCGCGACGCGGGTTCGAACCCGTATATATCTATATATAAGAACGCTTGGCGAACAAAACCTGCCTTTTACCGACGGGAAACAAATAGCTGACGCTTTTGGAGTAAAGTGGCGCTCCAGAGATGACCGATGCCTCAACATCTATAAACCAGCTGGTCACCGCCAATATCAGAAGCTGATGCTTCAGTTATAACCTCAGTGACGTGACTGAGGGACCTATTCATTTGTGAACAAAATATGGAGTACCAGATTCCCGCCCCCGGGGCCCCTCC
>CAUBOH010000009.1 GCA_958437495.1 uncultured Collinsella sp.
CCAAGACCGGCCACCTGGTCATGGACCGCTGGGACGAGATCTACAACAGCGTTGAAGTAACGGAGCTGTAGGGTTACGCGGTTTTACCAAACCGCGTAACTGCTCGACGCTGCAAGCCCGCCAGAGCGGCAATCTGCCTTTCAACTTCGGCGGCATGACCAGAAGGTCAATGCCGCCTCGTTTCAAGGCACCTTGCTCGCTCTGGCGGGCTTTCGCTGTCGTTGCCAAAACATCGACGTAGTCGGCAATAACGTGGTCACCTTTGTGGTCGGTGTGGTTGCCGCTGATCTCAGAACGGCCGGGCGCGTGCCCGAGGACGTGAGCGTGGTGGGCGTCGACGATTCACTCGATGATTTTGTAGCACACAACGAGCTCACGACCGTGCGATTCGATCTACATCAGCGCGGGCTCGAGGTGTTTGAGCATGCGGTTCCCGAGGCGGGTACGGCGGGCAAAACTGTTGCCATTCGTATTCCCGGTCAGCTCATCGTTCGACATAGTACGGCGGCACCGCGCGCATAGTTTCCGCAGGTCAACGGTGATATGTTGAACATCAATAACAATCGGTAAGGATGTCGGTAGATAGCTGTTGGGATGTAGCCGAGTGCTATGATAGACGGGCTCTTTTGTCTATCTAGGAGGCTTTGCCTGATGGAGATCACCAAGGATATCCGCTACGTTGGCGTCGACGATCACGACATTGACCTGTTCGAGGGCCAGTACGATGTTTCCGAGAACGGTATGGCATACAACAGCTACGTTATCTTGGGCGAAAAGATTGCTGTCGCCGATTCAGTCGACGGCGGTTTTGTCGACGAGTGGCTCGGTAACATCGAAGCCGTGCTCGACGGTCGCACGCCCGATTACCTGGTCGTTCACCATATGGAGCCCGATCACTCCGCGGGCATCGCCGCCTTTATGGAGCGCTATCCCCAGGCCCAGATCGTGGCCAGCATGGGCGCCTTCCGCATGATGACCAACTACTTTGGTACCGATTATCCGGAGCGCAAGATGGTCGTCAAAGAGGGCGACGTGCTCGACCTGGGTGGCCACAGCCTAACGTTTGTCGGTGCCCCCAACGTGCACTGGCCCGAGGTGCTGTTCTCCTACGAAGCCACCGATAAGGTACTCTTTAGTGCCGACGGCTTTGGCAAGTTTGGCGCTAACGACATCGAGGATCCCGAAGGTTGGGCCTGCGAGGCGCGTCGTTACTACTTTGGTATCGTGGGCAAGTTCGGTAAGTTCGTGCAGGCTGTGCTCAAGAAGGCCGCTAATCTGGACATCCAGATCATCTGCCCGCTTCATGGCCCCGTGCTGACCGAGAACCTGGGCTACTACCTCGACACCTACAACACCTGGTCGAGCTATCAGCCCGAGGACGAGGGCATCACCATTGCCTACACGAGCGTCTACGGCCACCTGAAGGCTGCCGTCGAGGAGCTTGCATCTGCGCTCGAGGCTCGCGGCCAGAAGGTTTCCGTCTTTGACCTGGCACGCGACGACATGGCCGAGGCGGTTGAGGATGCGTTCCGCTATGACCGTCTGGTGCTCGCCTCCATCACCTATCAGGGCGAGATCTTCCCGTTTATGAGCACCTTTATCCACACGCTTGCCGAGCATGCCTACCAGAACCGTACCGTGGCGCTCGTCGAGGCCGGTTCTTGGGCACCTGCCGCCGCTAAGGTTATGACCAAGGAGCTCGAGGGCATGAAGGACATCACCCTGACGCAGAACAAAGTGACCGTCCTGGGTTCGCTCAACGACGCATCGCGCGCCCAGATCGAGGCCCTCGCTGACGAGCTTTCCAAGTAGCGATACGTTCACGTTTGACGCTCAAACCACCACAAAGGGGACAGGCACCTTTGTGGTGGTTTTTGTTTAAGCGCCGGCGATGAGGAGATTTGGGCGGGCGTTGTCGACGATTTCGGCGATTGAGGTGGCGACGGCATCGTCGGGGTCGCTGTCCATCACGATGGCGTTGACGTCGGTCAGCACGGCAAAGCGGTACATGCCACGTCCGTTGACCTTACTGGCGTCCATGAGGGCGACACTTTGACGAGCAGCACCGACCATAGCCGCTTTGGCCTCGGCCATCTGCGGAAAGTCGGTCGTAAAGCCGCAGCCGGGAACAAATGCGCCAGGGCACATGATGGCAAGATCGGCGTGGACCATTTGGAGCGCCTGCATGGTAAGTGGGCCGTACAGATAGCGATGGCCTTTGCGCAGTGCCCCGCCCAGCATGACGACATCGACTGAGGGCATGCTCTCGTCGATGTAATCGGCAATGGTAATGTCGGCCGTGATGACGGTGATGCCATCGCGCTGGTCGAGGAGCCGGACAAACTCGAGAGCGGTGGTGCCCGAGTCGACGAGCAGGGTGTCACCATTGCTGACGAGTTCAATGGCGCTTTGCGCGATGGCCTGCTTGGCGGCGACATTGACGTTGATGCGGCGATCCTGGGTGGATACGGTCAGTCGCTTCTGGAGCGACACAGCGCCACCATGCGTGCGGCGCAGCTTGCCGGACTCGGCGAGCGCGTCTAGGTCGGCACGGGCGGTAACGGAGGACACGCCAAAGGTCTGGGCGATTTCTGCCACTTGCACCGAGGCGTTATGTTCGAGCATTTCCATAATGGCGGCGCGACGCTCATCGGCGAAAGCTCTGGTTGTTGCATGGGCCATATCCGCTCCATCATCGTCTGAAATTTGCAGGAATTGTGTTGAGTCTATTTTCGTTCATTTTCTTTTTAAGTAAGAAAACGCCTTTCGATTACTTACTTTTTCTATAAAAGAAAGATGGTCATGGCTCAAAACTCAATTTCGAACATGCGCGCTCGGGTTCGAACCCTTCCGTTTGCTTTTCAAAAATGAAAGTTGGACCTCGCGCGATGACAATATCTCGCACATGCATACCCGCTGAATTTCATACAATGAGCGCAGCAAAACGCAAGGTAAAACGCCTTGTGAACAACTACGCCCGATGTCCAGATGCGGGCGAGGGAGAGGAGCAAACGCTCATGGCACTTGTTACCACCGAAAAGATGCTCAAGGACGCTCAGGCCGGCCACTACGCCGTCGGCGCGTTCAACGTAGAGAACCTCGAGTTTGTTATGGCCGTTCTGGCCGCTGCCGAGGAGACCAAGTCCCCCGTCATCATGCAGACCACCCCGGGCACCATCAAGACCGCTGGTCTGGACTACTTCTATGGCATGGTCAAGGCTGCCGCCGAGCGCGCTTCCGTGCCCGTCGCTCTGCACCTCGATCACGGCGATGGCTATGACCGCTGCATGCAGGCTTTCCGCACGGGTTACACCTCCGTTATGATTGACGGCTCGCACGAGTCTTTCGAGGACAACATTGCTCTGACCAAGTCCGTCGCCGATGCTGGCCGCGCTATGGGCGTGCCCGTCGAGGCCGAACTCGGCAAGGTTGGCGGCAAGGAGGACGACGGTCCCGCGGTTGAGGGCGAGAGCCCCTACACCGATCCGGCCGAGGCCAAGGAGTTCGTCGAGCGCACCGGCTGCACCTCGCTGGCCATTGGCGTTGGCACCAGCCACGGCGTGTACACGAGCGATCCGCACATCGAGCAGTCCGTGGTCAAGGCCATCCGCGACGCCGTCGACGTGCCGCTGGTTCTGCACGGCACCTCCGGTGTGCCCGATGAGCAGGTTGCCGAGGCTGTGAAGAACGGCATCTGCAAGGTTAACTACGCCACCGAGCTGCGTCAGGCCTTCACCAAGGGCTTCATGGCCTACATGGCCGAGAACCCCGCCTGCTTCGATCCCAAGAAGCCGGCCAAGGAGGGCATGCGTGAGATCACCGAGCTGGTTAAGATCCGCATGACCAACCTCAACTCTGTGGGCAAGGCAGAGTAACAGCAAGGGTACTCTGATTCCACCGGGCCGTCCGGAAACGGAAAAGGGCCTATCTCTCAGAACGTCCTCGGACATGTCGGAAGCCCCGCTGCGCGCTACGCGCTGCGGGGCTTCCTCCGTCCTGCGGAATGTTCTGAGAGATAGGCCCTTTTCCGTTTCCGGACGGCCCTGCTCAATCGCCCTTGTGGCGTTGGGGCGGAATAGTGGAGTGCGAGGGGCGCTTTGTTGGTGGGGGCTAGTATGCCCGGGCTTGGTTGGGGAAGGTTTTGTCTAGGGATGCTTGGAGCTTATCGAAGGACGCTCGCAGATTGCGGTTCTGATCGGTTGAGCGTTTGGCTTTTGTGGTGGGGGAGTCGAGGAGGCTGTTTCTCTGTGTCGGGGGGAAGGAGAAAAGGTCTGCATGTTTTAGGGATGGCTGCTGTGCTGCGTCATTGGAAGAATGCATGCTTGTGCGGCCTCCTCGATGTCCACCAAAAGGTTGCGCACGGGGTGTGCTGCTAGGTCCCGTGCGTTGGCAGTATTATGCCGCGGCTGTCGCAAAGAAGCGCTAAAGAAAGGCTTAACCTGGTTTGGTGTTACGATGAAACTGCAGGTCAGAGGTATCGAGTAACACTCTTGAAAGGTTTTGGGCTTAAGGGCTTTCTAAGGTTTGTGACGTGGATGTGGCGCGGACGTGCGGAGCGTGTGAATGCTCGCTGTTAGCGCTGCGGCTCTGCGGCGCGCACCTGCTCGATGACCTTTTCCATCGTGGCGTCGATGCGGTCTTTTTTGAGCTCGCATTCCCAGATGGTTATGGGTGTCCAGCCCATTTGAGTGAGTGCTGCCACGGCAGCGCGGTCGCGCTCGACGTTGCGACGGAACTTTGCCTCCCAAAACTCAACATTGCGCTTGGGCTGGCTCGGATTGCACTTAGGGCAGCGATGCCAAAAGCAACCGTTGACGAAGATGGCGATCTTGCGGCCGGGGAAGGCGATGTCGGGCTTGCCGGGAACCTTCCATTCCAAGCGATAACCCGTAAGGCCTGCTGCGCGCAGGCGCTGCCGTACGAGCAGCTCGGGCTTGGTGTTGGCGCGCTTGTTGCCCTTCATGGACTTTTTGATGGCGGCGCGCCGGCGGACCAGCTCGCGCTCGTCAGCGGAGAGGTCCGAGGTATCGATGCCGTCGAGCAGACCGGGCTTGGGACGTTTTTTACTGCGGCGCTTAGGTGCGCGCTTGGGTTTGGCGGCGGGGTGTTCGGTCGTGGCAGCCTTGGCATCTTTGGCAGTGCTGTTAGCCTCAAGCCGATCTTCCTTTAGCTCAATCAGTGCATCGATAAGCCCCTTGTCGGCGGGCATCCACTCCACCGTGGCAAGCGAGGTGCGCGGAATCCAGCGGATATCGAGCTGGCGGTCGTGCTTCTGAGGCTCATCGGATTCATCGGCGAGCGAGCAGTAGTAGCACTCCATGGAGAGATGGAAATCGGGGTAGTCATACTCAACGGTGTAGAAGTCACGCAGGTTGGTGACTTTTACCTGCAGCTCTTCCATGAGCTCGCGGCGTACAGCGTCCTCGGACGTCTCGCCGCGCATGAGCTTGCCACCGGGGAACTCCCAAAGTCCCTGCATGTCACCGTAGCCGCGCTGCACGGCCAGCAGCTCGCCGGATCCTTCCTTGCGAATGATCCCGGCGGCAACATGAACAGTCTTCAACAGGAGTCCTCTCTCAACATCAACACGTGACAGGCTAGCTACTCGTACCTTACACAACGGTAAGGCAAGCGTAAGCCATATCGATGGTAGCCGACTCGGCTTCTTGCGACTATAGATGCCGTAGACTAATCGCAAGAAAGGACTCGGTATGCAAACCACGCACATGGCGACCCCGGTACTGGAGGTCGCGCATCTCGAAAAGGTATATGGAGCGCTGGGCAACGTGACCCGCGCGCTTAACGACGTCAGCTTTACCGTCAACCGCGGCGAATTTGTTGGCATCATGGGCGCCTCGGGCTCGGGCAAGTCGACGTTGCTCAACTGCGTCTCGACCATCGATAGCGCCACGAGCGGCACCATCCGCATCAACGGGCAGGACGTTACGCGCATGAAGCAGGCCAAGCTCTCGCAGTTCCGCCGTGAGGAGCTGGGCTTTATCTTCCAGGACTCCAACCTGCTCGATACGCTCACAGCACGCGAGAACATCGCCCTGCCGCTCACCATTGCCCGCACAAACTCGGCAGAGATCTCGAACCGCGTGCAGGATGTGGCCGCGCGTCTGTCTATCAGTCAGGTGCTCGACAAGTATCCCTACCAGATGTCCGGCGGTCAGCAGCAGCGCGTTGCCGCAGCTCGCGCACTCGTCACCGACCCCACCATGATCATGGCCGACGAGCCCACCGGCGCCCTCGATTCCAAGAGCGCTCGCCTGCTGCTCGAGAGCCTGGAGGCCCTGAATCGCCGCTTGCGCGCGACCGTGCTCATGGTTACGCACGACAGTTTTGCCGCCAGCTACACGAGCCGTGTGCTGTTTATTCGCGACGGCAAGATCTTCACCGAGCTGCGCCGCGGCGACACCGACCGCCGAGAGTTCTTCGACCGCATTATGGAGGTCGTTGCCATGATGGGCGGTGAGGGCTCCGATGCTCTGTAAACTCGCTTGGGGCAACGTCCGCCGTGCCGGCCGCGACTACCTCGTCTACCTTCTGACGCTCACCCTGGGCGTCACGGTCTTCTATGCCTTTAACACCATCTCGATGCAGGTCGACATCGCCGGAATCGATGAAGAGGGCTTGGCACAGGTTATGGGCAGCATGCTCGGCTACCTGACGTACTTTTTGGCCGGCGTCATGGCCTTTTTGATGGTGTACGCCAATAACTTCATCATGAAACGCCGCAAAAAGGAGTTCGGCCTGTACCAGGTGCTCGGCATGGGGCGCGGGCGCGTCGCCACGATCATGGCGCTCGAGACCGTGATAGTATCGGTCGTGGCCTTTGTCGCCGGCATTGTGCTGGGTGTGGGACTCTCCCAGCTCATGACGTTCTTTACGGCCTCGCTCTTTAAGACACAGATCGCCGACTTCCACTTCTTTTTCTCGGTGCATGCGTTCAACCTGACCCTTGCCTGCATGCTCGTAATGTTTGTGCTCACGCTACTGCTGAACCTTCGCGCCGTGCGTCGCACCAGGCTCATTGAGCTCATGGGTGCCGAGCGTCGCAACGAGAGCATCAAGACACGCAACCCCTGGATCGCGATTGCCATCTTTGCCGTGGGCGTGGCGCTTGTGGGCGTGGCCTATTACCGTCTGCTACGTGATGGGTTCCCGCTAACTGCGACGGACAGCAAGCTGCAAGAGGCCATGAGCCAGTTTGGCATTACGACCGCTATGGTTACAGTGGGTACCTTTGCGCTGTTCTGGGGACTCTCGGGCATGCTTATCAAGCTGCTGCAGAGCCTGCGCAGCGTGTATTGGCGCGGCCTCAATATGTTTACTGTGCGTCAGCTTTCGGCCAAGGTCAATACGGTGTGCTTTTCGATGGGCGTCATCGCGATGATTCTGTTTTTGGCCATCACCTCGGTGACGTGCGGTATGTCGATTGCCAATGTGATGAACGAGAATCTGGAGCGCTATAACCCTGTTGACGTGTCTCAGACGTACATCTATTACACGCCCGAAACGCTCGATTACTACAAGGAGTATGTCAATCCGTCTGAGGCCGATCGCATGGTGCTGGCCGATACAACGGTCGATTTGTACGCTGCATGGCATGGTGAGCGCAAGTCGGCGGACAACAACGACGAGACCGGCAAGAAGGTCAATATCGCCGATGTTGCCGGTGAGCATGTGCAGATCGATTCGTATCTGAGTTACCCGCTTGGCGGCTCGGGCCCCTCGGTGGTGGCGGGTGAGATGTGCAAGGCCATGGGCGAAAAGCTCCCCAAGGCGCTCGAGGGAAGCAACGCCGATGCGATGGGTCTGTTTGTGACGCCGGCGAGCCAGTACAACAAACTGCGCCAGATGATGGGCGAGGAGCCGGTGAGCATTGGCCGCGACCAGTATTTGCTCACGTGTGATATGGGCGGTGAGCTGGGCGACCTGTACACCAAGTATATGGCTGGCGGCCATACCCTTACCTTGGGCGGGCATGAGCTCAAGCCCGCAACCGATAAGTCGGACGAGGACACGGCGGCCATCGCCAACTCGGCGATGGGCAGCAATCCCGGTAGCGTGGTCGTAGCCGATGAGCTGCTGTTCCAGCTTAATCTGCAGCCGTATTCTAGTAATCTGCTCGTTAACTACAAGCAGGGGATGGATGTGACCAAGGCAGACGAGAGCATTAAATACACCTTGCTCGACATTCTGCTCGTTGACGGCAAGGAGCCGGGGTCGTGGGGAGTCTTCATCACGCGTTCCGAGATGTACGCGCAAGCAGCGCAGATGAACGGCATGATTAGCTATCTGGCCATCTACATTGGCTTTGTACTGGTCGTTGCGTGCGCGGCGATTCTGTCGATCCAGCAACTCTCCAACGTGGCCGACGGCAGCCGCAGCTATCGTGTGCTGGCACAGATCGGCTGTGACGACCGCCAGATTCGCCATTCGGTGATGGCGCAGCAAGCGGTGTTCTTCCTGTTCCCGCTGGCAGTGGGCCTGGCTCACTCCTTTGTGGCGCTCAAGGTGATTATCGAGCTGGTGAGCATATTCGGAGATATGAGCATCGGCGGCACCGTGGGCCTCACCTGTGCGATCTTCCTGGCGGCCTACGGCGGCTACTTCCTGGTGACGTACCTCATGAGCGCCGGCATGGTACAAGCTGCCATCGCCACCCGCTACAGCGAGTAGCTCGTTCAGCTCGGAATTATCGTAGGTTGAGCATAGGTCAGCGAAAGCGCCCCTAAGCGAGCAAGGCGACGTGAAAGAGGAGGGAAGCGTACTTTTGTACGCGACCGACGATTGAACGTCAGATTGCCGCCTAGGGGCGCTTGCAGCGTCGAGCCGTTGCGCGGTTTGGTATAACCGCGTAACTTCATCGTAGAAGCGCGTTTGCGGGCGGCGGATGCTCGTCTCCTGCCGCTCGCTCACTGAGGCTTGGCAATTGTCTTAATATCTTAAGGGTCTCGATTTGTCCAAGACTGAGCGAAGGAGCTCATCATGAGCGACGGAAAGAAGAAGCTTTCCTTCTTGACGGTCATTTCGACCATCATCTGCGTCGTCTTCGTTTGCGAGGCCGCTGCACCTGCTGCTGCCATTGGCAACCAGCAGTTCTTCTGGTGGATCTTCCTGATTCTGACCTTCCTGCTCCCTTATGGCATGGTCGTTGCCGAGCTCGGCACTACCTATGACGGCGAGGGTGGTATTTACGACTGGGTGCGCGATGGCCTGGGCGACAAGTGGGGTGCTCGCATTTCGTACTACTACTGGGTTAACTATCCGTTGTGGATTGCCTCGCTGGCCACCATGTTCCCCGACATTTTGGGCATGGTCTTTGGCGTCGAGTTCAATCTGATTGCCAAGATTGGTATCGACCTTGCCTTTGTGTGGATCGTCTATCTTATGGGTCGCTCCAAGGCTGCCGACTCCGAGTGGGTCCTGAACGGCGGCGCCATCATCAAGGTTGCCGTTGCCGTTATCGTCGGCGCTTTGGGTATTTGGTATGCCATGGAGAACGGTTTTGCGAACGACATGTCCGCTGCCACCTTCCTGCCCGAGCTCACCAACACCAACGCGTTCGGCTACCTGTCGATCATCATCTTTAACTTCATGGGCTTCGAGGTCATCTGCACCATGACCGACGATATGGCCGATCCCGCTCGCGATATCCCCAAGGCTATCATCGTTGGCGGCCTGTCTATCGCCGTGATCTACCTGTTCGCTGGCTTTGGCATCGGCGCTGCTGTGCCGGCCGATTCCATCGATCCCGACTACGGCATGATCTATGCTGTCCAGACCATGGTGGGCGACTCCATGATCTTCAAGGTCATCTGCATTGCCTTCCTGATCACCCTGTTCGCCAACATGGCTGCCTGGTCCTTCGGCGTCAACTCCGTTGCTCGTTATGCTGCCGAGCATGGCAACATGCCCAAGGTCTTCGCCTCGATGATCTCGGATGACGACATGCCCAACGGCGCCAACCTGGTCAACGCCATCGTCGCCTCCCTGGTGCTGTGCCTGCAGCTCGTTCCTATCGACGCCATCTCCAACGGTGTTTTCTGGATGCTCTTCGGCACCTCCGTTGTATTCCTGCTGCTCACCTACATTCCGATGTTCCCGGCATTCCTCAACCTTCGTAAGAACGACCCTAACCGTGCGCGCATCTTTACGTTCCCGTTTAAGGGCGCCATGATGAAGGTCATGCTGGCTATTCCCTGCATCGAGCTGATTCTGGCTATCGTTGCAACGCTGATTCCGTTCTCTGTCGATGAGATTGGCGATAAGGTCCCGATGATCGTTATCTTCATCGTGCTCTTGCTTATTGGCGAGGTTGTCCGCGTCGTCAGTGCTAAGGGTCGCGAGACCGAGTATAAGGGTCTCACCCCTGAACTAGCTGCTCAGCGTCTCGTTGAGGAGACCGCCGAGGCCGAGGAGAACTAGAGCATCCGGATTCGGGGCTCCAACCCTCCTCGCCACTTGACCATTCCCCGGGGTGGGTGTGAGCGATAGCTCTGGTAACCACCGCCCGCCCCAATCTCTCTTCCGTATTCTTCGTGCGTTTTGTCTCCGCGCGCCAGGTTACGTCGTCGCTTGCCGGTGCGACTCCGTGAAAACCGGCGCCGGGCGCCCCGACCTTTGCCGGGGAACGGGCGTCCGCCACCTCTTGGTTTTAGGCTGCGGGTAACCCGCCTGCAGCAAGCGATCGTTCGATTTGGAGGAAATCTTATGCGTACGATCACCGAGTCCGAGTCCACCCCTAAGGCCGACGGCTACTTTATGCCTGCTGAGTTCGCTCCGCAGGATCGCGTGTGGATGGGCTGGCCCCATCGCACCGATACCTGGGCCCATGGTGCCAAGCCGGCTCAGAAGCAGTATGCCGCCATCGCTCGCGCCATTGCCGAGTTCACCCCGGTTACCATATGCGCCAACCAGGCCGACTACGCTAACTGCAAGGCCGTCTTTGAGGAAGACGAGAACGTTACCGTTATCGAGATGACCACCGACGACGCTTGGTTCCGCGACACCGCTGCCACTTTTGTTATCAATGGCAAGGGCGATAAGCGCGCCAACCACTGGCACTTCAACGCCTACGGCGGCCTCGTCGACGGCCTCTATTTCCCGTGGGACAAGGACGAGCAGATCGCCCTTAAGATAGCTGAGCTCTCCGGCTGCCGTCGCTATCGTCCCGATGACATGATCCTCGAGGGCGGTTCCATCACCGTCGACGGCGAGGGCACCGTGGTCGTGACCGACCAGTGCCTGCTTTCCCCGGGCCGCACCTGCTCTGCGGTTCTGGAGGAGGAAGAGGATTCCGAGTCCATCTGGCCCAAGTTCAAGAGGAAGTTCGAGCCCTGGAGCGAGGAACTTCGCGCCTATATGGACGAGCACCTCAAGGATTACCTGGGTGTCGAGAAGGTCATCTGGGTCAAGGAGGGCATCGACCCCGAGGAGACCAACGGTCACATCGATGATGTCGCCACATTCATCGCTCCGGGCGTCATGGCCTGCATCTGGACTGACGATCCCGAGTATCCGTTCTACGAGCAGTGCCACGCCATCTACGAGACCCTCTCCAACGCCGTTGACGCCAAGGGCCGCAAGATGAAGGTCTACAAGCTCTGCATGCCCGTGAACCCGCTGTTCATGGACCAGACTTCCTGCGACACCATCGACGCCGACGAGAACGCCGAGCCGCGCGTCGCCGATGAGCCGCTGATCGCCTCCTACATGAACTACCTGGTCACCAACCACGGCGTTATCGTCCCGCAGTACGGCGACGAGAACGACCAGCTTGCCGTTGACACGCTCCAGAAGATCTACGACGAGGTCTGGGGCGAGGGCGTCTACAAGTGCGTCGGCGTTCAGTCCGAGCAGGTCGTCTTCGGCGGCGGAAATATCCACTGCATTACGCAGCAGGAACCGTCCGCTTAATCGTCTGGCTCTCCGAGGCACCCCATCTCGCCGCTCAAACCGTCGCTCGCGTACCGAAGTACGCTTCGCTCCTCTTTCGCGGCGACCTGGGGCACCTCGAAAACCCAGCCGATCAATCGGACCGACGTAGCTTGTTACCGCATTAGTCATTGGTGCCAACCCTGGCAACGATGCAGGTCGAAAAACGTCAGCGAAAACCCGCCAGAGCGAGCAAGGTGCCTTGAAGCGAGGCGGCATTGACCTTTTGGTCATGCCGTCGAAGCTGAAAGGCAGATTGCCGTTCTGGCGGGTTTGCAGCGTCGAGTCGTTACGCGGTTTGGTAAAACCGCGTAACTAAATACGTTCCGCGATCTCGTGGATGAGGTAGTCGGTCTTTTCCCAGCCCAGGCACGGGTCGGTGATTGACTTGCCAAAGACGCCGCCGTCGACCGGCTGGTTGCCGTCCTCCAGGTAGGACTCAATCATAAAGCCCTTGACCAGCTTGGAGATGGACTCGTTGCGGCGGCAGCTGTCGAGCACCTCCTTGCAAATGCGATACTGCTCAAGCGGACGTTTGCCCGAGTTGTCGTGGTTGCAGTCGATGACCGCTGCCGGGTTGGCATAGCCTGCATGCTCGGTATAGCGCTCGGCCAGGCGCTCGAGGTGCTCATAGTGGTAGTTGGGGTAGGTGCGGCCATCGAGGCCGATGTAGCCGCGCATGACAGCGTGCGCAAGCGGGTTGCCGTCGCACTCGACCTCCCAGTTGCGGAAGATGAAGCTCTGGTGCGCCTGCGCGGCGTAAATGGAGTTGAGCATAACGGTGGTAGAGCCGGCAGTGGGATTCTTCATGCCGACGGGTACCGAAATGCCGCTCGACACCAGGCGATGCTCCTGGTTCTCGACCGAGCGTGCGCCCACGGCAACATAGCTCAGCAGGTCAACGAGGTATTGGTAGTTGGACGGATAGAGCATCTCGTCGGCGGTGAAGAAGCCCGTTTCCTCAATAACGCGCAGGTGCATATGGCGAATGGCCTTGACGCCCTCGAGCAGGTCGTCGGGAGCCTCAGGGTTGGGGTTGTGCAGCAGGCCCTTGTAGCCGGTGCCCTTGGTGCGCGGCTTATTGGTGTAGACGCGCGGAATGATGATGAGCTTGTCCTTGACATCCTCGGCGGTCTTGGCCAGCCGGTTCATGTACTCAAGCACCGAATCCTCGCGGTCGGCAGAGCACGGGCCGATGATGAGCACCTTGCGTGCGTCCTCGCCGGTAAAGACCTTGGCGACCTCGGCGTCAAATGCCTGCTTTTTGGCGGTAAGCTCGGCGGAAAGCGGCATTTCCTCGCGGATCTCCATGGGGATCGGCAACTTGCGTTTGAATTCCATGGCCATAGGGGCCTCCTCAATCTATAGAAAGAGTAATAAGCGTATTGTCGAGTGCTCGGCATTATCCGCTGTCGCACGCTAAAGTGCAAGCCCCTGTCACCCCGAAACCTGCCAAAAAGGGACAGGTTTATTTTGGCAGGTTTTATCTGGGTAAACGTCAGCTGGACCTGGAATGGAATGATGCCACGTGGCTTGGAAGGGGCTGTCAATCAGGTCCCAGGGGAGGCGGTTCGAGGGCCGCAAAATAAAAGCGGGGGCGCAGGTTGTCCTGCGCCCCCGTTCTCGGGCGTCATTCGTTCCCTGCGGCCGAATCTACGCCGCTTCGTCGAACTGCGAGTTATACAGGTCGGCGTAGAAACCGCCCTGGGCGAGCAGTTCGTCGTGCGTGCCCTTCTCGACGATGTCGCCGTCGCGGATCACCAAGATCACGTCGGCGTTGCGGATCGTGGACAGGCGGTGCGCGATGACAAAGCTGGTACGGCCCTGCATCAGCGCATCCATGGCACGCTGGATGAGCTCCTCGGTGCGGGTGTCGACGTTGGAGGTCGCCTCGTCCAGAATCAGCGCCGGGCGGTCGGCCAAAATGGCACGGGCGATGGTCACGAGCTGGCGCTGACCCTGCGACAGGTTAGTGCCTTCCTCGTTAATCATAAAGTCGTAGCCGCCGGCGAGCGTATGGATAAAGTGATCGCAGCGTGCGGCGCGTGCTGCGGCCTCGACCTCGGCATCGCTTGCATCGGGGCGTCCGTAGCGGATGTTCTCGCGGATGGTGCCATTAAACAGCCACGTATCCTGCAGCACCATGGCAAACTCGCCGCGCAGCGCCGCGCGGTCCCAGTCGCGCACGTCGACGCCCTCGACGCGCAGCGAGCCGCCGTCCACGTCGTAGAAGCGCTGCAGCAGCTTGATGAGCGTGGTCTTGCCGGCGCCGGTGGGGCCGACGATGGCGATGGTCTGGCCGGGCTGCGCCTCGCAGCTAAAGTCGTGGATGATGGTCTTGTCGGGCGTGTAGCCAAACTTGACATGGTCAAACTCCACGTGGCCGGGGCGCTTTTCGGGAATCTGCGCGTCGGCCTTCTGCTCCTCCTCGGGCGCGGCCAGGAACTCAAAGACGCGTTCGGTGGCAGCGGCCATCGACTGCATCGTGTTGCTCACGTTGCCCAGCTGCTGCACGGGTTGCGTAAAGTTGCGAACGTACTGGATAAAGCTCTGGATGTCGCCGGGCGTGGCATTGCCGGTAAGCGCGAGCTGCGCGCCCACCACGACGACGCCCACGTAGCCCATGTTGCCCACCAGGCTCATAAGCGGCATCATCAGGCCCGACAGGAACTGCGAGCGCCAGCCACTAATAAAGAGGCGGTCGTTTTGACGGTCGAACTCCTCGATTGAGGCCTCGGCGCGGTCGAACACCTGAATGACATTCTGGCCGGCAAAGTCCTCCTCGATAATGCCGTTGACGGTGCCCAGGACTTGCTGTTGCTCGCGGAAGTACGGCTGCGAGAAGTGAATCATCACGGTCAGGATAATCGCGGCTGCCGGCAGCGTGAGCACGGTGACGCCGGTGAGCGGCAGGCTGATCGACAGCATCATGACGAGCACGCCGATAATCTGCGTCACCGACGTGATGAGCTGCGTCACGCTCTGGTTGAGCGACTGGCCGAGCGTATCGACGTCGTTGGTGATGCGGCTGAGCACGTCGCCCTTGCTGTGGCCGTTGAAGTAGCTCATCGGCACGACAGCGATCTTGGCGGCGATCTCCTTGCGCATGCGGTAGCAAATCTTTTGCGTGACGCCGGTCATGAGCCAGCCCTGGATGAGGCTGCAGACAGAGCTTGCCAGATACAGGCAGAGCAAAAAGCCGAGCGTCTTGGCGATCCAGGCAAAGTCGACATCGCCGGTACCGTTGACCTTGGCGACCAGGCCTTCGAACAGCTTGGTCGTAACCTGGCCAAGTACTTTGGGCCCCACAATGTTAAAGATGACCGAGCATACGGCAAAGGCGACGGCGGCAAACACGGCAATCTTGTGCTGGCCGATATAGCCGAGCAGCTGCCGTATGGTGCCCTTAAAGTCCTTGGCCTTTTCGCCGCGGGCCATGCCGCCCATGCGGCCCATGGGACCGCGCCGGCGGGTGGGCTTGGGAATCTGAGTCTTGGTCTCGTCTGCCATTAGCGCTCGCCTCCTTCCATAACGGCTGCAATTTCTTCTTGGGTGAGCCCCAGCTCCTCGGCGGAAAGCTGCGACTGTGCGATCTCCAGGTACGCCGGGCAGCTGTGCAGCAGCTCCTCGTGCGTACCGGTGCCCACCACGTGGCCGTCGTCGAGCACGATGATCTGGTCGGCGTGCATGATGGTCGCGATGCGCTGGGCCACGACCACGAGCGCGGCGTCGGTAACGTTTTTGGCCAGCTCTTCGCGCAGACGCGCGTCGGTCTTGTAGTCGAGGGCGCTAAACGAGTCATCGAACACCACGACCTCGGGCTTTTTGGCCAACGCGCGGGCGATGGCCAGGCGCTGGCGCTGACCGCCCGAAACATTGGAGCCGCCCTGGCTGATGGGGGAGTCGTAGCCGCCCTCGCGCTCGGCGATAAAGTCCTCGGCTTGAGCGATGCGCGCGGCCTCGTGCATGTTCTCGTCGCTTACCATGTCGCCGGCAAACTTAAGGTTGCTCTCCACGGTGCCCGAGAACAGACGCCCCTGCTGCGGGATGTAACCAATGCGGCGGCGAAGCTCGGAAAGGGTCATATCGCGCACGTCGATGCCGTCGAGCGAAATGCTGCCGCCCGTGACGTCGTACAGGCGTGGAATCAGCTGCACGAGCGTGGACTTGCCCGAGCCCGTGGAGCCAATGATGCCGAGCATCTGACCGGCGTGCGTGGTGAAGTTCACGCCGCTAATGACGTCGGCGCGGGCATCGGGATACTGGAAGCTCACGTCGCGGAAGGTGAGCTCACCGCGCGGCGCGCTGGCAGCAGGCAGTTTGGGCGAGGCGGGGTCGTTGATGCTCGTGGGGCAGGTGATGACCTCTTCCACGCGTTCGGCTGCGACCTCGGCGCGGGGCAGGATGACCGAAACCATGGTGAGGATCATAAACGCCATGACGATCTGCATGGTGTAGGAGATAAACGCCATCATGTTGCCGACCTGCATCACGCCGTCGGACACGCCCTGCGCGCCAAACCAGACGATAAGCACGGTGATGCAGTTCATGACGAGCATCATGAGCGGCATCATAAAGCTCATGGCTCGGTTGGTGTAGAGCTGCGTGGTCATAAGGTCGAGCGAAGCCTTGTCAAAGCGCTCGAGCTCATGCTCTTCGCGGTTGAACGAACGGATAGGCATAAGGCCGTCGAGCAGCTCGCGGGCGGTAAGGTTCACGCGGTCCACAAAGCTCTGCATTTTCTTGAACTTGGGCATGGTGAGGCCCATAAGCACGCCGACGACGGCCGAGACCGCGATGATGGCCACGGCGATGGTCCACTCCAGGCCGGTGTGGTTGGCCAGGACGCGCATGACGGCGACGATGCCCATGACAGGCGCCAGTAGGCACATGCGGATAAACAGGGTTGCGGCCATCTGAATCTGCTGAATGTCGTTGGTGCAGCGGGTGATGAGCGAGGCTTGGCTAAACTTGCCCACCTCGGCCGGCGAGAAGTGCATAACCTTGTTGAAGGTCTCGCGGCGCAGGTCGCGGGCGATGGAGCAGGCGGTGCGCGACGCCACGGCGCCGGTAAGGATGGTGGCGACCAGCGAGATCAGGCACAGGCCAAACATCGTGGTCGCCATGCGGCCCAGGTAGGCGTTCTGCACGTCGGCGGGGTCAATGCCCTGCGCCTTGTACTCGTCTTGCACATAGCTCACAGCGCGTTGGGTCACGATGGAACCCGACATGGAGCCCATTTTGTCCGCCATATCGTTGGCGCCCTCGACGAGCTTGCCCTGGTCGATTAGGCCGCCTTCAACGCCTAGACGCAGACTCTTCATGGTGATCTTGCCGCCGTCAGCATCAATCTGCTTTTGCATGTTCTGCGCCGCTGCGGCCTTCTGCTGCATCTCGGCGAGCTGCTCGGGCGTCATCGCCGCCATCTGCTCGGGGGTGGGCATGGCCTGGGCAGCGTTGCTGTCTTTCTCGCTGGACGTGCCGGTCATGTCGCCCATGGAGTCGGCGTCGATGCCCTGGTTGAAGGCGAGCACGACGGTCTCGGGCAGGCTCATGATGTCGGCAATCTTGCCGCCGTCGCTGCGCTCCTCCTCGGTGCCCTTGTACGTTCGAATGCCGTTATTGTCTGCCTTGCTAAACACGGCCTCCACAGCCTTGGCGTCCTTGGCGCTCATAAAGAGTTCGAGGTCGTCGAGCGATTCGGCGCGGATGGTGTCGGGCACGGGCGAGGCGATGCCACCTTGCTGCACGCCCACGTCGACGATGTCGCTCATATAGGTAGGCAGCGCCAAATCGGCGTTGCAGCTGATTACGATAAGTACGATAGCTGCGAACAGTGCCAGGACATGCTTTTTAAAGAGTTTGAGAATCCTCACTCGGCATCTCTCCTTTCTTGATTGCGGTCGATAATTTCGTTGGCACGTCTTAGAAGGCGCACCATCTCTTGGGTATCTGTTTCGCCGAACTGCTCGAGGAAGGCCGCGGTGCGGTCCTCGAATTCCCGACGCTTGATTTCGAGATCATGGAATCCCTTGTCGGTCACCGTGACGTGCACGCGACGGCGGTCGGTCTTTGAGTGCTTGCGCTCGACCCAGCCCTTGGCTTCGAGGGCGCGCAGAATATTGGCGATACGGGCGCTCGAGACCCAGGCGCGATCAGCGAGTTCGCTCGGCGTGAGCGAGCCGCCAGCGAGCATGAGGGCGCGCATGACAGCCATCTCGCCGCCGAGAGCTTTGTCCGCAAAGCGCGAAATGCGCTGATGCATGCTGCCAAACTCAGTTAAGAGCTGACGTCCAAGCTCATGGAAATCGGTATCTTCCACCGAAAACCCCTAACACTAGAAACTATTTTCGGTGAAAGATGATACCCCCGCTCAACCATCCCATTCGGTAGATTTCTAGGCATGTCCCAAAAATCTACTTGGTCGCTAGGCAATATAAAGAGCGTATAAAGACTTAAAATCATTCAATAATTGTAGCGTTTCAAAGAATTATCATGCACGCGGTTAGGCGAGGGGTTGTCACCACCATGACGACTGGGACTCATATAATCGCCACGTGCGATGCTCCAACCTCCCGCAAGGAGACACCTTATATAAAGGGGGATGGAGTCATGGCATTTGACTTCACGGGCAAGACCGCGATTGTCACGGGTGGCACTCAGGGCATTGGCCTCGAGATCGCCAAGGGCATCGTCGCGGGCGGCGGACACGTCGCGCTCATCGCAAGGAACGCTGCCAAGGGCGAGGCCGCGGTGGCCGAGCTTGGCGAGGGCAACAAGTTCTATCAGCTCGATGTTGCCGATGCACCCAAGGCGCGTGAGACCGTCGAGCAGATTTTTACGGACCTGCCGCAAACCAACATCCTGATTAACTGCGCTGGCGTCATCAGCACCAAGAAGTTTGACGAGATCGATGACACCGAGTGGCGTCGCACCATCGACATCAACCTCAACGGTACCTTCACTATGATGAACGCCGTGTACCCGCACTTTAAGGCGGCCCATGCCGGCACTATCGTCAACGTGAGCTCTGTTGCTGGCAAGATCGGTGGTGGCCTGCTTGGCACCGCTGCCTACGCAAGCTCCAAGGCCGGTGTTAACGGTCTAACCAAGGCAGTCGCCAAGGAGGGCGGCAAGTTTGGCGTCCGCTGCAACGCTGTATGCCCGTCGCTCACCCTTACCGATATGACCTCGATTCTCTCTGACGAGAACTCTCAGCGCATCATCAACGGTATCCCCCTGGGCCGCGCCGCACAGGCAAGCGAGCCCGCGCAGATGGTGCTCTTCTTTGCCTCCGACCTCGCCAGCTTCGTGAACGGCGAGATCGGTGACTGCGATGGTGGCATCGTCCTGGACGGGTAATACCCCGCGGTGATCGTTCGGCGACGGCTCCTGCGACTCGGGACCGTCGCCTTCTTTCTGGCTCAGGAGCGTGTGGCCGCGCGTCACACGCATCAAAAGGAGATATTAATGAGTGAATCGACTGCGGTGGAGGCGCCGGCGGCAAAGGAGCCGTTCTTTAAGATGTCCTCCATCCCGGGTGCCAATATTTTGGTGCCGCTTCTGTTGGGCTGCCTGCTCAACACGCTGTTCCCCGACCTGTTTAAAACGCTCGGCAGCTTTACGCTTGGCATGACCCAGCAGGGCGCAGGCCCGCTTGTTGGCGCTTTTTTGCTCATCGTCGGTACGACGATTTCGTTTAAGAGCGCTCCTGCCGCTGCTGCCCGTGGCGCCATTATCATCGCCGTCAAGCAAATCGTAGTCGTTGCCGTGTCGCTGCTCATCCTTTATGTGTTCAACGACAACCTGTTTGGCATTTCGGCCATGGTGATGCTGGCCGCTTGCACGGGTGCCAACAACGCTATGTACGCCGGACTGATGGGCACCATGGGCAACGAGGCCGAGCGTGGCGCCGTCGCCATCACCACGCTGGTTGTCGGCCCTCCGGTCACGATGATTGTCCTTGGTGCCGCCGGCCAGGCTCCGATTGGCTGGTCGCTCGTGGGCGCCATCCTGCCGATCGTCGTCGGCATTATCCTGGGTAACCTCTTCCCGAGCTTTAAGAAGATGATGGCACCGGCACTTTCCGCCATCATCGTGCTCGTCTTCTTTGCCATGGGCTCGACCATGACCTTTGGCCAGCTCATTAATGGCGGTCTTCCCGGTATTCTGCTCGGCGTGATCTGCTCGGTAGTCTTTGCAATTCCCGTCATCGCGGTCGATAAGCTCACGGGTGGTACGGGCGTCGCAGGTGCGGCCATTTCGAGCTGCGCCGGAGCCAATGTGGCCACGCCTGCTGCCATGGCAAGCGTCAACGAGGCCATGTACGGCGGTGCGGTGCTCGCGACGGCCACGGCACAGGTTGCTGCCTGCGCAATCGTAACGGCTATTTTGACCCCGCTGGTCACCAGCTGGTGCTACAAGCATTTTGAGGGCCAGGGTCACAGCAAGGCAACGACCGACAAGGCCGCCTCAGCCGCCTAATGCCAAGCGGCAATCAAAGCTAAATAACTAGCCATGCCACAGGGCGGCCCCGGGGGAAATCCCGTGGCCGCCCTGCAGTTTCTGTGGGGTCTCTGGGGCACTTTACCCTGCTAAAACTGGCATAACAGCTAGAGTGAACGTCGTACAAAGGCAAGGAAAAATACCAAACAAATCGGTGAACGGTAGTTGTTCGCGTTCGCATTTCCTGCGGATTTGTTAAAAACGCCCTAATGGTATAAAAAAAGAAACATATAACAGCCCTGATGAAGGGGGTGGCTATGTTATCCTTCTCAAACGGGTGAAATCTTGGGTTTTGGGTTGCAGTTCCAAGGTGGACAAACGTTTTTCCCTGTACCAACGTGTGGTGAAGAACGGAAGAAGCCGGTAGTGCAAGCCGATAATTCAAGAATTCAATAAGCAGCGGTGTGAGAGAGCGCCGCATTACACGTAACTAGGAGCGTGGTTACACAATGCAGGAGGCATGGGAAGGCTTCAAGGAAGGCATCTGGACGGGAGAGGTTGACGTCCGAGACTTCATCCAGAAGAACTACACCCCCTACGAGGGCGACGAGTCGTTCCTCGCCGGCCCGACCGAGCGTACCAAGGAGCTGTGGGGCGAGGTTCTCGACCTGCTGCTCAAGGAGCGCGAGCAGGGTGGCGTCCTCGATATGGACACCAAGACCGTCACGGGCATCGTGAGCCATCCCGCTGGCTACATCGATAACGCCCATCGCGAGATGGAGACCATCGTCGGTCTCCAGACTGACAAGCCGCTCAAGCGCGCGCTGCACGTCAACGGCGGTATCCGCATCGCTTGCCAGGCTGCCAGCCAGCACGGCTATAAGGTCGACGAGAACGTTGTCGAGCGCTACACCTTCGAGCGCAAGACCCACAACGCTGGCGTCTTCGATGTCTACACCCCCGAGATGCGTGCTTGCCGCTCGGCTCACATCATCACCGGTCTGCCCGATGGCTATGGCCGCGGCCGCATCATCGGCGACTACCGTCGTGTTGCCCTGTACGGCGTCGACTACCTTATCAAGGACAAGGAGGCCCAGAAGGCTTCCACCCCGACGGTCATGACCGCCGACAACATCCGCGATCGTGAGGAGCTGCAGGAGCAGATCCGCGCCCTCGGCGAGCTCAAGATGATGGCTGAGACCTATGGTTTCGATATTTCCAACCCTGCTACCAACACGCAGGAGGCCATCCAGTGGATGTACTTCGCCTACCTCGCTGCCGTCAAGGAGCAGAACGGCGCCGCTATGTCCATCGGCCGTACCTCCACGTTCATCGACATCTACGCTGAGCGCGACCTTGCCAACGGTACCTTCACCGAGGAGCAGATCCAGGAGTTCGTGGATCACTTCATCATGAAGCTCCGCATGGTCAAGTTTGCCCGTACCCCCGAGTACCAGGCCCTGTTCACCGGCGATCCGCAGTGGGTCACCGAGTCCATCGGCGGCATGGGTGTTGACGGCCGTACGCTCGTTACCAAGATGAGCTACCGCTACCTGCATACGCTCGAGAACATGGGCACCAGCCCCGAGCCCAACATGACCGTTCTGTGGTCGACCCGTCTGCCCGAGAACTTCAAGAAGTTCTGCGCAAAGACTTCTGTCGCCAGCTCCTCGATCCAGTACGAGAACGATGACCTCATGCGCGTTTACCACGGCGACGACTACGGCATCGCCTGCTGCGTGTCCTCCATGCGCATTGGCAAGGAGATGCAGTTCTTCGGCGCCCGTGCCAACCTGGCCAAGTGCCTGCTCTACGCGCTCAACGGCGGTGTTGACGAGGTCTCCAAGAAGCAGGTCGGTCCCAAGTATCGCGCCGTCGAGGGCGATACGCTCGATTACGACGACGTTGTGGCCAAGTACAACGACATGATGAAGTGGCTCGCTGGCGTGTACGTCAACTCGCTGAACATCATTCACTACATGCACGACAAGTATTGCTACGAGCGTATCCAGATGGCTCTGCACGACAAGCACGTGCACCGCTGGTTCGCTACGGGCATCGCTGGCCTTTCCGTCGTGGCTGACTCCCTGTCCGCCATCAAGTACGCCAAGGTCCACCCCGTCCGTGATGAGAACGGCATCATCGTCGACTTCGAGACCGAGGGCGAGTTCCCCAAGTACGGTAACGACGACGACCGCGTCGACCAGATCGCTCACGACGTTGTGCACCAGTTCATGGAGTACATCCGCATGAACGACACCTACCGCAACTCCGTGCCCACGACCTCTGTTCTGACCATTACCTCCAACGTCGTGTACGGCAAGAAGACCGGCTCCACGCCCGACGGCCGCAAGGCTGGCCAGCCGTTCGCCCCGGGTGCTAACCCCATGCACAAGCGCGATAGCCACGGCGCCATCGCTTCGCTGTCTTCGGTTTCCAAGCTCCCGTTCCGCGATGCTCAGGACGGCATCTCCAACACCTTCTCCATCATCCCGAGTGCGCTCGGCAAGGAGGACCAGGTGTTCTTTGGCGATATCGACCTTGATCAGCTGGGCGAGTAACTATTGTTAGTGCTATACTAACAATAACGATTACTGATTAGCGCGCCGGTTTCGGCCGGCGCCTATCAATCGAAGGAGACACATTATGAAGGTTTCTGAAGTTTCCGAGACTCAGGCCGATAACCTGGTCCACATGCTCGACGCTTACGCCGAGAAGGGTGGCCACCACCTGAACATCAACGTCTTCAACCGTGAGACGCTGCTCGACGCTCAGGCTCACCCCGAGAAGTACCCGCAGCTGACCATCCGCGTTTCCGGCTATGCCGTGAACTTCCACACGCTCACCAAGGAGCAGCAGGACGAGGTCATTTCGCGTACCTTCCACGACAAGTTCTAAAGGGGTTTAACTCCCGCAGGATCGCCGGGGCTGTTTGGGCTACCTCCCAAAACGTCCTCGGACATGCAAGAAGCCCTCGCTGCGCACTTCGTGCGGCGAGGGTTTCTTGCGTCCTGCGGAATGTTTTGGAAAGTAACCCAAAGCGGCCCGGCAGGGGTCCTGTGTAGTCACCCTTTAGGCGGAACTCTCCTGATGGACTGGACGCACGGGATACTTTCTTGGCAACTACCGTTTATCGCGTATAGCTACCGTTTGCGGGATAAGTAACACTTAGTAATAAACCGTGTAAAATCTCAGGTAAGCACGGAGTTTTCCAGGGAGACGCTGTCCTTTGTTGTGTGCAAGGGACAGCGTCTCTTTGGCGCTTAGATGCTGTTGCGCAACAGCGTGGTGGCCTGTGCTTGGTATTGGAAAGTCGACATTGAGATAGGTCGTGATGATAATGGGCAAGTACGTAATCGTGGTTGAGTCTGGTTCGGATGTGACGCCGGAGCTTTGCGAGCGCTACGGCATCGTGCGCGTGCCTATGCATGTCACGATTGGTGACGAGACCGTCGAGGACGGCTCGATCGATCCGCTCGAGATTTACTCGCGCTGTAACGAGTTTGGCGTTATGCCCAAGACCAGTGGTTGCGCGCCTGCGGATTTTGCTCACGTGTACGACCGCATTCATGCTGAGCAGCCCGACGCGACCATCCTGCATCTTGCGTACTCCGAAGTCACGACCTGTTCGCATCAGTCCTCCAAGATTGCAGCTAAGGGCCGCGACTACGTGTTCTCCATGGACACACGCTTTGTCTCGGTGGGCCAGTCGCTCGTTGTCGTCGAGACCGCCAAATACATCGAGGCTCACCCCGATGCTACCGTCGACGAGATCTTTGCATTTACGAACTCCGTCATGGACCGCGTGCTGCTGGGCTTTGTTCCCACCGATCTCGCCTTCCTCAAGGCCGGTGGGCGTCTGTCCAACATGGCGTTTCTTGGTGCCCACCTGCTCAAAATCAAGCCCTGCATTGAGGTGACGGACGGCAAGTTCGTGGCGACTAAGAAGTTCCGCGGCTCCATGCTCAAATGCGCCCGCGCCTTTATTGACCACATGGTTGCCAAGGGCGATATTGATTACTCGCACATTGGTTTGGCGTATTCGGTGGGCCTTTCCGAGGAGCTGCGCGATGACATGGAAGTCTACGCGCACGACCTGGGCTTTAAGGACGTTACCTGGACTCAGGTCGGCGGCGTCATCTCGAGCCATTGCGGCCCGACCGCCTTCGGCGCGGTGCTTACGCTTAAGGCGTAAAGGCTGCAGACGAGCATTTTCTTGCTTTCGCGAGTGCTCAGCAGCCATACGATCGATATAAGTCCCTGCCATGGCGGTAGGGGGCAGATTGAAGCGTGCCATTCTGGCCCGAGACGTTTAAACGCAAGCGTATGGGCTAGAATGGCTCTGGCATTTTAATTGGCGAAAACCAAAGAGAGGCAAGGTAGCGGGAATGGCTGAGATGACGCTTGAGGGTGTGGACGCTCATCCCGAGGATTCTGCATATGCCCTGGGTCGCGTGCATTCAATCGAGACGATGGGTACGGTCGACGGTCCCGGCATCCGCTTCGTAGTGTTTGTCCAGGGCTGCCCCATGCGCTGCGCGTATTGTCACAATCCCGATACCTGGTCTGTTAACGGCGGCACGATGGTGACCGTCGAGCATCTGATGGACGAGTTCCAGAGCAACCATGAGTTCTACCGTAGCGGCGGCATTACCGTTTCGGGCGGTGAACCGCTCCTGCAGCCCGAGTTTTTGGCCGACCTGTTCCGCATGATGCACAACAACCCCGACGGACGCGTGCACACCTGCCTAGACAGCTGTGGCTATGCGTTTGATCCCAAGCATCCGGAGAAGTTCGATGCCGTACTCAACGAGACCGACATGGTGCTGCTCGACATTAAACACGCCGATCCCGTCGAGCATAAAAAGTTGACCGGATGCGATCCTGCACGCATCCTGGCGTTTGGCGATGAGCTCGCGCGTCGCAAGATCAAGGTCGTTATTCGCCACGTGGTGGTGCCGGGCATTACCGACACGGTAGAGGAGTGCGAGGCACTCGGTCGTCTAATCGCCCCGTGGCATAACGTGGTCGGCCTGGAGATGCTGCCGTATCACACGATGGGTGTCGTCAAGTACGAGCAACTGGGCATTCCCTATAAGCTCGAGGGCGTTCCACAGATGGATACCGCGCGCATGCCCGAGCTGCGCAATGCCGTTATGGCCGGCATGAAAAAGCGCCGTGCGGAGCTCAAAAACGCCATCGGCTAGCGGCACTCATTGGGGACAGACTTAAATGAGTGCCCCCGGGCACCTGGTTGATTGCTAAAGAGCCCCGTCAAGTTGCGGTGGAATAGTTCTCGTCTATCGGCTTATGCCGCCCAAACAGGAACTATTTCACCGCAACTGCGTTTTGGGCAGAGATGCGCAACATAACCGGTTTATTTGCATAGAAACGCTTGTGGTTTCTTTAAAGACGCCTTAAACGGTGTCAAACAATTTGGGAAAGAAATGGCTGCTCAGTATTATGCTGCTCGTATATGAACGGTAGCGGTCAGGAGACCACGTGCGAAACAACGCATCGCGGGACGAGTATGTGCCGCAGCATAGCAGCAGATACGAGACGAAGGGCACGTCTTCGCGTGGCCTTGCCGACGCTCGCGTTCGCGGGGCGAAGATTGCCGCCATAGGAATGCTAACGTTAGCGGTTATTATCCTTGGAATTGCCGTTAAAACCCACGCCTTGGAGCGAACGGTGCGCTCAGATGCGTCAACGGTACAGCTGCAAAACGAGAAGGTTTCAAAGTCCAAAGCGTCGGCAGATCAAGCTCTGTCGACGGCAGATCTCAAGACGAGACTTTCGAAGGCGGACTTCAACGATATCCCTTCAGGTGATACCGTTCAGACCTTCTCGTTGGTGGATAACAAGACTCCTACCCTGGAGGATCGGAGCCTTACCTCGCTCCAGGATGCCCTGAGTCGGGCGCAGGAGCTGGGCGACGTAGGCGTAGTGTTCTACGATCTATCGAGCGGTAGGGGCGTGACGTATAACGCCGATGTCGAGGTGTATGGAGCGAGCAGCTACAAAGCGCTGTATGCGCTTTATATTTGCGAGACGTTGGTCGAATCGGGGCGGGTGTCGCTCGATGGGCCTTTAGCCACGTATGGTGGTTACAGCATGGGCTGGCAGACGGTGCGCGACCTGATCGAGAATGCGGTCGTCAACTCGGACAACGATTCGTTTATCGCGTTACGCGCAGCGTTTGACCATGATGGCTATGAGGATTGGATTGCCAACCTGGGTGTTGATAACGAAACGGCACTTGATCCGATGAGTGATTTTCCGACCTACTGCCCGCGCACTTCTGCCAAGTTGTGGCGCGAGATGAGTGAGTATTTGAGCTGTGACACCGAGACGTCGCAATGGCTGTCGGGCCTTCTGACCTCTACGACCCAATCGTTTATTCGCGATGGCATTGCGGACGATCAGGCCTTGGTGCGCAACAAGGCGGGTTGGATCAGCGAGGACGGTTGCTATTCGACATGCGATGCCGGACTGATCGACGTCGACGGCCATGGCTATGTTATGAGCATCATGACGTCGATGCCGTGGAGCGACCAGTCGAGTGAGGCTGTGGCCGCCATCGCCAAGGCGCTCTATGATGTGCGGTCCTCGTTGGCCTAGCGACTTCGTAAAAAGTGAAAGATCCAAAATGCTGGTACCATACCGTGGATAGCAATTTGCACGGATTTGGGGGATGGCATGGCAACCATCGCGATTATAGGCGCACTCGAAAAAGAGGTTGCGCAGATTAAGGAAGAGCTGAGTGGCGCGCATGAGGCGCAGGAGGCGGGCTTGACCGTTGTGAGCGGCGAGCTTGACGGTCTGACGGTGGTCGCCACGACCGCTGGCATGGGTACCGTGAACGCCGCTGGCGCAACGCAGCATCTCATCAGCAAATACGCCCCGCAGGCCGTTGTGTTTTCGGGCATTGCGGGCGGCCTAAACCCCAAGCTCCATATTAACGACGTGGTTATAGGCAGGTGCCTGCGCTATCTGGATACCGATACGGCACTCATTGCCGAGTCGGCGCCGGGACTTGAAGAATTTGCCTCGACGCCGGCGTTGGCAAATGTTGCCGCCGCCGTGCTTGCCGAACACGGATTTGTGGATGCCTCGACGGATGAGACTTCTGCGGAGAAGGACCCCAAGCAGTTCCTGTGTGGCACTATCGCCACGGGTGACCGCTTTGTTACGGGTGACGCCATGCGTAACGCTGCGATTGAGGCCACGCATGCTGATTGTGTCGAGATGGAAGGTGCTGCGATTGCGCACATCGCGGCCAAGAATGGTGTCGATTGCCTGGTGCTGCGCGCTATCAGCGATAATTGTGACGAGGCATATGACGCGTTTTGCGAGCGCGAGTTTGATCTGGATGAGTACGCCCGCACCGCGAGCGGCATCACGCTTGACATCGTTCGTCGTATTGCCGCCGCGCAATAGCGCGCCTGTTTTGTAAAAACCTACGACCAAGGAGTGTCCATGGCCGATTCAATTAACTACCAGCTTGCCAAGTTCGTCGCCAGCTACGGCAAGGTTTCGCAGATCCCCGAGTCCACCTGTCCCGAGGTGAGCTTTGTGGGCCGCTCCAACGTGGGCAAGTCCTCCATCATGAACAAGCTCTTCGGCCGCAAGAACCTAGTCAAGGTTTCGAGTACGCCGGGCAAGACGAGCAACATCAACTTCTTTGAGGCCGATGACGTGCACTTTGTCGACCTGCCGGGTTACGGTTTTGCCCGTCGCTCCAAAGCCGAGCGCGATCGCTGGGCCGAGCTTATCGGCGACTTCTTTGACTCCGAGCGCAGCTTTAACCTGGTCGTATCGCTGGTTGACATTCGTCACGACCCCAGCAAGCTCGATCATGACATGATCGACTACCTGCAGGGCAACGAGTTCAACTTTATCGTCTGCCTCACCAAAGCCGACAAGCTCAGCCGCACCCAGCAGGCCCGCCAGGCGGCAGTCATCAAAAAGCAACTCAACGTCCCGGCCGAAAACGTAATCATCACAAGCTCCCAAACCGGTGTGGGCATCGACGAACTCAAAAAGCGCATCGCCGAAGCCTGCCTCTAGCAAGTGCCCCTATCAATAAAATAAAATGCAGAACATCAGCCCGGCGCCCCTTCAAAGCGTGGGTCCCTGTAGACATCCTCAGCAAGGTAGGCGCAGGGACGGTCGGGATGTTCCCTCAAAATCATTTCGCAGCGCGAAGGCCCCTTGTCCGTCGCTCCGTAGGAGCAGGAAAAGGGGCCTTCATGCGCGAGGACGATTTTGAGGGAACATCCCGACCGTCCCGGACAGGTATAGAGGGAGGATGTCTACAGGTACTCGATTTGAGCGCCCTCGGTGTCGCACGTTAGAATATGCGTATCACACTTAGGGAACTGCTCACGCAGCTTGACCTGCAGGAACTTTGCCACGATGGTGTCGTCGGTCACGGCCATGAGGGTCGAGCCCGAGCCGCTGATCCAGATGGTCTTAGCCCCGCCGTTAAGGCAGGTGTCGCGCACGGCATTGTAATCGGGAATCAGGCGGCGACGATAGGGCTCCTGGATGCGGTCGTCATTGGCGGCGGCAATCAGGTCCAGGTCACCAGTCTCCAAACCGCGCGTCATGCCGGCGATGCGGCCCATCTGCCATACGGCGGTGGAGAGCGGAATCTCCTGCGGCACGACCTTGCGCGCCTCGCTCGTGTGTACCTCGTAGGGTGGGACCACGGTAATAAAACGCAGGCGATCGCTTACCTCGTAGCGCAGGCACTGGGGGAGCGAATCGGTCGGCGTAAAGGAGCAGACGGCGCCGCCCAGGATAGCGGGGGCGACGTTATCGGGATGGCCTTCGACCTCGGTGGCAATGCGGACGAGCTCGGCGCGGTCGACGGTGTGGCCCGTCAACGCGGCGGCTGCCATGATACCAGCGACAACGCAGGTGGAGCTGGAACCCAGGCCACGAGCGACGGGAACGTCGGTCTGAATGTCGATGGCGACGGGGAAGGCCGGCTCGCCCCATGCGGCCAGCGCATCCACAAAGCTCACGTAGACCAGGTTGTTCTCGTTTTGGAACTCTTCGGGGCATCCGGTGATGGTGAGTTTGTCAGCGCGCTCGAAGGTGAAGTGCGAGTAGAGGCTGACGGCCATGCCGAGGGTGTCGTAGCCGATGCCTAGGTTGGCGCTGGTTGCTGGGACGGTGATTTTGATCATGTGGGTCCTCCTGGGCGGGTCTGGCCGTTTAGTTCGCTGCTCGGGCAGTCCTGGCTCGCTCGGAAAGCACATTAAGTGCTTTCCGGCTCGTGCGGAACTCGCGACGAACTAAACGGCCAGACCCGCTCGCATGTTCGTCATCATCCCGAAAGCTAAATAAAAATAAGGTGCGCCGGCTTTCGCCGGCGCCAATTGAGGGGTTTAGTTGGTAGCCATCTTTTTTGCAGCCTGCTCTACGTAGCTGGCCATGTCGGCTACGTCGCAGACGTCTTCGAAGCGGACGGGCTTGGACTCGAGCTCGGCGAGTTGGACCGGGGCAACCGTGTTGGTTGCCTGCTCGAGCACGCGCATAGCCTCAAAGTCGTCCTCGGGAACGTCGAGCCCCAGGGCGTCGCAGCAGGCGCGCGGGAACTTGTAGGGGCTGGCGGTCGAAAGCAGTACGCGGGCCTTGGCGCCCTCGGCGGGGGCGACCTGTTCAAAGACGTGATAGCCGCAAGCGGTGTGCGGGTCGATTACGTAGCCGTTTGCATCCCAGCAGCTCTTGATGGCAGCACGGACTTCGTCCTCGCTGGCCCAGCCGCAGCCAAAGACGCTCTGAATCTTAGCCAGCAGCTCGGCGGGCACCTCGTAGCGGCCGGTCTGGGCAAGCTGCTCCATAAGGCCGGCAACGAGCTCGCAGTCGCCATCGGACAGGAAGTACAGCATGCGCTCCAGGTTGGAGCTGATGAGGATGTCCATCGACGGCGAGATGGTGGTGAAGAACGGACGGTTGCGGTCGTAGACGCCGGTGGTCAGGAAGTCAGCGAGCACGTTGTTCTTGTCGCTCGCCACGACGAGCTTGGCGACGGGCAGACCCATGCGCTTGGCGTAGTAGCCGGCCAAGATATCGCCAAAGTTGCCGGTCGGCACGCAGAACTCCACGGCGTCGCCGTCCTCGATAGCGCCGGCGCGCAGCAGCTGCGCATAGGCGGCAAAGTAGTAGACGACCTGCGGTACCAGACGGCCGACATTGATGGAGTTGGCGCTTGAAAGCACCGTGCCAGCGGCCTCCAGGCGCTCGGCAAGCTCCTTATCGGCAAAGATGCGCTTGACGGCACTCTGGGCGTCGTCGAAGTTACCGCGGATGCCGCAGACGGCGACGTTATCGCCCTCCTGTGTGGACATCTGCAGGTTCTGGACGCGGCTGACCTTGCCTTCGGGATAAAAGACGGTGATGCCCGTGCCCGGGGCGTCGGCAAAGCCAGCGAGTGCTGCCTTGCCGGTGTCGCCTGACGTGGCGGTGACGATCATGATGCGCTCGGCGCCGCCGTCCTTGGCGGAAGTGCGGGCCATGAGGCGGGGGAGCATCTGCAGGGCGACGTCCTTGAAGGCGCTCGTGGGGCCGCCAAAGAGCTCCATAACATAGGTCTGTGGGGCGTCAGCACCCGGCGCAGCGTCGAGTTTGACGAGCGGCGTAACCTCTTCACTCGCGAACGTGCCGCGGTATGCCTCATTCACACAGGCCGAAATTTCTTCGGTCGTGTAATCATTCAGTAACATTCCCAACACATCTTGAGCGATTTCAAAGTACGATTTATCTGCAAGCGAGCTGATATCGACCTGCTGGGTGCCGAGCTCGTCCGAGACAAACAGACCCCCGTCGGGAGCGATGCCGGTACGGATTGCCACCTTACTTGAGCACGATAAAGTGCGTCCTCGTGTACTATGATAAGTTCCCATATAACACTGCTCCTCGGATGCCTTGGTCCCAATCGGTGAAACCATGGTATCAGAGCGCGTAAAATAGGTTCGCAGAGGCTTTTTAGAAAGGTAACCTCCAGCCCATGATTAAGATTGCCAAGTTTGGCGGCTCGTCGGTCGCCGACGCCGAACACTTTAAGAAGATCAAGGCCATCGTCGATGCCGACCCGGCTCGCCGTTTTGTGGTGGTTTCTGCCTGCGGTCGCCGCTTTAAGGGCGACACCAAGGTGACCGACCTGCTCTACCTGGTTAACGCGCACGTTAAGTATCACGTGTCGTGCGAGGAGCTGCTCGAGGACATCGGTCAGCGCTATTTTGATATCGCTGACGAGCTGGAACTCACCTATCCCATCCGTGAAGAGTTCGCGGCCTTTGCCGAGCGTGCTCGCTCCGGTGGCTACTCTACTGAGGAGCTCGTAAGCCGCGGCGAGTACTTTACCGCTCGCCTGATGGCAGAGTACCTGGGCCTACCGTTCCTGGACGCCGCGACGGTTGTGGCGTTCCATCACGACGGCACGCTCAGCATGAATCGCACCTCCGAGCTGGTGCAGGAGTATGGTCAGCAGGGCGGTTTTGTTATGCCTGGTTTCTACGGCGCGACGCGCGAGGGCCAGATCAAGCTGCTCGACCGTGGCGGCGGAGATATTTCCGGCTCGATCCTGGCCAAGTGCCTGGGTGCCGATCTGTACGAGAACTGGACCGACGTCTCGGGCTTCTACTCTGCCGACCCGCGCATCGTACCCGAGGCTCAGCCCATTGCGCGCGTTACCTACGAGGAGCTGCGCGAGCTTTCGTACATGGGCGCAAGCGTTCTGCACGAGGAAGCCGTGTTCCCCGTGCGCGAGGCAGGCATTCCGCTGGTCATCAAGAACACCAATGCGCCGCAGGACCCCGGCACCATCATTAGCGAGACGGCTGATGAGGGCGAGGCGGAGCCCATCATTACCGGCGTGACCGGCAAGCGCGGCTTTGTCGCCATCAACGTTGCCCGCGACCGCACCAAGCCGCGCGTCGGCTTTATGCGCCGTGCGCTTTCGGTCTTCGAGCGCTATGACGTTTCCGTCGAGCACATGCCCACCGGTGTCGACCGCTTTGGCGCCGTGGTGCAGGAGCAGGATGTGCACGACTCGCTGTACTCGCTCGTGGGCGACATTCAGCAGGAGGTCGAGCCGCTCGAGATCGAGGTTGTCGAGGGCTTGGCGCTCATCGCAACCGTCGGCCGTAACCTGCGCGGCCGCGCAGGTATCTCGGGCCACCTGTTTGGCATGCTTGGCCAGGCCGGCGTGAGCGTGCGCATGATTTCGCAGAGCTGTGACGAGATCAACATCATTATCGGCGTCGAGGAGAAGGACTTTGACCTGGCGATTCAGACCATTTACCGTGCCTTTTCCGACGAAAACGGCATTGTGAAGGTCTCCGACCTGGAGGCTCCCGCGCCGGCCGATCCCGCCCTGGCAGCCCTCCATAAGTAGTTACCATCCCGGTGGATTTTTAGGATGTCCCAAAAATCTACTGTCGGGCGTTTCGTTTCGGTTTCGTTTCGACGGGGCGGGTTTCGTGCCCGCCCCGTTCTTGTATACACTGGCAACAATAATCGGCCTGCCTGGCGTGCGGGCGATAGCCACAACCTTTAAAGGGGGAAGCATGAAACAGTACACGGTTGCTATTTTGGGCGCGACGGGAGCCGTGGGCACCCAGATGCTCGAGTGCCTCAACGAGCAGGAGTTTCCGGTTGGCAAGCTCAAGCTGCTAGCGAGCGCGCGCTCTGCGGGCAAGACCGTTGAGTTCCGCGGCGAGCAGATCGTGATCGAAGAGGCTTGCCCCGAGGCCTTTGAGGGCTGCGACATTGTACTTGGCGCCGCCGGCGACGATATCGCAAAGGAGCTGCTGCCCGAGGCCGTCAAGCGCGGCGCCGTCGTGGTTGACAACAGCCACGCCTTCCGCATGGATCCCGAGGTGCCGCTGGTCGTGCCCGAGATCAATGCCGATGACATCAAGTGGCATCACGGCCTGATCGCCAATCCCAACTGCGCGACCATCATCGGCTTGGTTCCCACGTGGCCGCTGCATCAGCTCGCCGGCGTAAAGCGCATGATCGTTTCGACGTATCAGGCGGCTTCGGGTGCCGGCGCTCCTGGTATGGCCGAGCTCGAGGCTCAACTGGCCGCCCTGGGCCGCGGCGAGGAGATTCCCGAGCCGCATGCATTTGCCGCTCAGCTGGCGAGCAACCTGATTCCGCAGATCGGCGGCGTCAAGGAGGAAGGCTTTACCTCCGAGGAGATGAAGCTGCAAAACGAGGGCCGCAAGATCATGCACCTTCCCGAGCTGCGCGTGAACTGCACCTGCGTGCGCGTGCCTGTGCTGCGCTCGCACTCCGAGAGCATTACGCTCGAGTTCGAGCGCGACATTACGGTCGAGGAGGCTCGTGCTGCGCTGTCTGCCGCTCCGGGCGTGAAGCTGGTTGACGACATGAGCGCCGAGGATGCGCACGATCGCTTCCCCATGCCGATGGATACGTCCGACCAGGACCTGATCTGGGTCGGTCGCGTGCGCCGCGACATCTCGAACCCCGAGGCTGCGCGCGGCATCACCTTCTGGTGCTGCGGCGACCAAATCCGTAAGGGCGCGGCAACTAACGCCGTCCAGATCGCTAAGCTGCTCTGCGAGTAGTGTGGCCTGTCCGGCGGGGGCCGGGCTTAGTTTTCAGAACGTCCTCGACCATGTGTGGCGCCTTGTCCTGCTCCTTCGGAGCCGCGGACAAGGCGCCACACTGGTCTGCGGAGTGTTCTGATAACTAAGCCCGGTCCCCGCCTGCGGTGACGCTGCTGCGAGCGGTCTGCGATGGGGCCGTTGTTGGTTGGGGCCGCTGGGCTGATGGGGGGCGCGGCTGTTGCGGGCCCTGGTCCCGGCGGCGGCCTCGGCGCTTCGCGCCTGCCGCCTTGGGGACTGCGGAGCGCGGCCGGCAGCTGCGGCGCTTCGCGCCTGCTGCCTGGGGCGACTTTGGGGTCGATTGGGGTTGTCTGCACAATTCGCGGTATTATGTTGCGGAGTTTTGAAAGGAGCCGCTGGTGGTCACGACGACGTTTGCTTCGCCATTGGGCGAAATCTTGCTTGCCGCTGATGGCCGCGGTCTGACGGGGCTTTGGTTTGAGGGACAGGAGCACTTTGGCTCTACGCTGCTCAAAGAAGATACGGAGCACGTTGAAGGCACCGATGCGGTTTCTGGCGCTGGCGGTATGTCTTCGGTGAATCCGGCAAATGGTGCGGCTTCTTCGGTGCTTGAGCGTTCTTGGGCTTGGCTGAATGCTTATTTTGCGGGGCAGGAGCCTCGGTTTACGCCGCCTTTGCATTTGATTGGCACGGCGTTCCAGCGTGAGGTTTGGTTTGAGCTGCTTTCAATTCCGCGTGGCGAGGTCGCTACGTATGGCGAGATCGCCCAGCGTGTTGCGGCTCGACATCGTGTGCCGGGAAATGAAGCGCCCGTTGTGTCTCCTCGTGCGGTGGGGGCTGCGGTTGCTCGCAACCCTATTTCGATTATCGTGCCGTGCCATCGCGTGGTGGCGGCCGACGGGTCGCTCAACGGATATGCCGGCGGCCTTGACCGCAAGGAATGGCTGCTTCGGCTTGAGGGCGCGTACGAGGAGTAACGCTCGAACGCTTTGCATAGCCAAGACGCCCTGAAAGAACGAGTCGCCGTCCTTTCGCGGCCGGCATGCGTCCAAGCGCTCAGCATCTGCGCCTTAAGTTTGGCTAAGCCATATCCTGCGTATTTAATAACGTGCAGGTTGAGCAGCTAAGGCTGCGCTAAGGCGGCTGGCGGTGCGCTATCATCGGCGATATCGAAATCTGTATAGCCGCGCGCCAAAGGAACAACTATGAAGCTGATGCTTGCCGAGGACGAACCCGGCCTCTCCCGTGCCCTTACCGCGATTCTGCAACATAGCGACTACGAGGTCGACACCGCCCTCGACGGTCTGACGGCGCTCGAATATCTGCTCGCCAACGACTATGACGCCGCAATCCTGGACATCATGATGCCCGGCATGGATGGTATCGAGGTGCTCAAGCGCACACGTGAGGCCGGTAAACGCCTGCCCATCATCATGCTTACGGCCAAAAGCGAGGTATCCGATAAGGTCGAGGGCTTGGACGCTGGCGCCAACGATTACCTGACTAAGCCGTTCGCCGCCAAGGAGCTGCTCGCTCGCATTCGTGCCATGACGCGTGCCGCGACGGCAATTGACGCCACGACGCTCAGTGTGGGCAACGTGCGCCTCGACACGGCGGCTTGCACGCTTATAGGTCCCTTGGGCGAGGAACACCTAGCCAATCGTGAGTTTCAGCTTATGGAGCTCTTTATGCGCAACGCCGGCACGCGCATGCCCACCGAGCGTCTGATGCTCGATGTTTGGGGCGAGGATGCGCCCGAAGGTGCCAACGTGGTGTGGGTCTATATCTCGTACCTGCGCAAAAAGCTGACGGCGCTGGGTGCCAACGTGGCCATCCGCGCATCGCGCAATCAGGGATATTCGCTCGAGGTTGTCGAGGGGGACGAGCAGGCGTGAGCGTACACGCGTGGTGTAATCGCATGGCGGAACAGTTTCGTGCCGCCTCGAGCAGTACGGGGCGGGTAAATGCTGCTGACGCATTGGGCCGCCGCCTGCGTCGCAAGTTCATCCTGGTTGCCATGGGTGCTGTGACCGTGGTACTCACGCTCATCATTGCCGGCATCAACATCGTTAATTATTCGCATGTCTGTAAAATGGCCGATGCGCGCCTAGACTATATCCTGGCAGGCAAGGGCGGCATCGATTGGGAAGACGAGTCCAGGACCGATCCCGGCAATGGTGGGGACGCGAGCACCGGCATGGTTGCGGACGGCTATCGGGCGGGCGCTCGCGTGGGACATTTTGAAGGCATGACGGCGGAGTCCCCCTTCGACACGCGCTACTTTACGGTGGCGCTTGTCGAAGGGCAGGTGGTCGATGTCAATACCGCCCGCATTGCCGCGGTGGGCGCCAAGCGTGCCGCCCGTATTGCCATGGGGCTGGATTCCAAGGGCCTGACCTCTGGGTTTTCTGGTAACTACCGCTATACGACCACAGCTCAAGGCGAAAAGACCACCTATGTGTTCGTGGACTGTTCGCGCGAGCTTGCAAGTTTCCATTCGTTTTTGAGCGCGAGCGTGGCAATCAGCTGCATTGGCTGGCTGGCGGTGCTGGCAATTGTAACGGTCGCCTCGGCCGCCGTGATTCGACCGATGGTCGAGAGCTACAGCAAACAAAAGCGGTTCATTACCGATGCAAGCCACGAGATCAAGACGCCGCTCGCTGTGATCGATGCCGCGAACGAGGTGCAGGAAATTGAGGGCGGCGAGAGCGAGTGGACGCAGAGCATTCACGAGCAGGTCGCGCGGCTGACGGCGCTCACGGAGCGTCTGGTATTTTTGGCGCGCATGGACGAGGGCTCTGCCGGCTTTACCATGGCGTCGATCGATCTTTCGGAGGCCGTGGACAAGGCGGCGGCGCCGTTTGAGTCGGTGGCGGTTTCGCGCGGCAAGCGTCTGTCGATGTCGATTGCAAACGGCGTGAGGGCCCATGCCGATGCTGCGGCGGTGGCGCAGGTGGTTGAGTTGCTGCTGGACAACGCCACGCGTTATGCGAGCGAGGGCAGCGTGATCGAGCTGAGCCTGCGCGTCGTTTCGCGCGGTGCGGGCAAAGGCTCGGCAGAGCTTGTCGTATCGAACGCTGTAGACGAGTTGCCCGAAGGCGACCTGGACCGATTGTTCGACCGCTTCTATCGTGCGGACGTGTCGCGCAGCTCCAAGACAGGCGGCTCGGGTGTGGGCCTATCCGTCGTGCGCGCCATCGCCGAGGCCCATGGCGGGTGCGCTTCTGTTTGCGGCAGCGGCAACCAGATCACCTTCACCGTCCGCTTCTAAAACCTACCAAAATAAACCTGTCCCTTTTTGGTCGGTGGGAAATGGGTAATACTAAGGAGTTATCCGACCAGATGGGAACCGATCGATGGCTTATATCGAATTCAAAGACGTCATCAAGGCGTACGGCGAGGGCGATGCCCGCATTCACGCGCTCGACGGCGCGAGCTTTACCGTTGAGCGTGGCGAGCTTGCCATTATCCTGGGCGCTTCGGGTGCCGGCAAGACCACGGCGCTCAATATTCTGGGCGGCATGGACACGGTAACCTCCGGCACCGTAACGGTGGACGGGCGCGACGTGAGTTCCGCCAACGAGGCACAGCTCGTGGAATACCGCCGCGCCGATGTTGGCTTTGTCTTCCAGTTCTACAATCTGGTCCCCAACCTGACGGCGCTCGAAAACGTCGAGCTCGCGGCGCAAATCTGCCCCGATTCGCTCGATGCCGAACAGACGCTTCGCCAGGTTGGCCTGGGTGAGCGCCTCGCCAACTTTCCGGCGCAGCTTTCGGGCGGCGAGCAGCAACGCGTGTCCATCGCTCGCGCACTGGCCAAGAATCCCAAGCTGCTTCTATGCGACGAGCCCACGGGCGCACTCGACTACAAAACCGGCAAGCAGATCTTGCAGTTGCTACAGGACACCTGTCGCAAGCAGGGCATTACGGTCATCATCATCACGCACAACTCCGCGCTCGCGCCCATGGCCGATCGCCTGATTCGCTTTAAGAATGGTCGCGTGGAGAGCGAGACGGTCCAGCAAAATCCCGTGCCTATCGAGACGATCGAGTGGTAGCGCCCATGGACCAGGACCGCCAAAACAGCCAAAACCACGATATGGAGCACGCGGGTTGCGACCGGGAGTTCGCGACCTACCGTACTGCCCAAAGCTCAAACGATATGGTGCCGATGGTTTTTCGCCGTGGCATCTACCGCACAATCCGAGGCAGTCTTAAGCGCTTCTTGTCCATCGTGGTCATCACCGCGCTCGGCGTGAGCGTGATGTGCGGCCTTAAGGCGGGCTGCGAGGACCTGTGCGATTCGGTCGACGCCTATTTTGATCAGCAGAATGTCTATGACATTAACGTGCAGTCGACCTATGGCCTTACGCGCGACGATCTTGCGGCCATTCAGGAGGTCGACGGCGTCGAGACGGCCGAGGGCATCTACACCGAGACCGCCTACACCGCCGTGGGCACAACGCGCGAGCGTGTGGTCGTGCAGAGTCTTTCCAAGGAGAATATCGATCAACCGGTGCTGGTGAACGGCGATTTGCCCGAGAGCGCCGATGAGGTCGCGGTGACTTCGAAGTTCCTGAAGGCTTCGGGCAAAAAGCTCGGCGATACGGTGAGTTTTGCCGCCAATGACGCAAGCTCGTCGAACCAAAGTGCCAAGGATCAGTTTGCCGCGGGCGATTACACCATTACGGCCGAGGTCCTCGATCCTACCGACGTGAGCTCCGACTCGACGGTCAACGCCTTCCGTGCCGCCTCGGCCGCGGACTACAAGTTCTACGTGAGCGAGGATGCCGCGACGTCGTCGTCCTATTCCGCGATCCACGTGGTCGTCGAGGGAGCCAAGGATCTCAACTCATATTCCGATGCCTACACGGCAAGGATTAACGAGGTCAAGGGCAGTATCGAGAAGATCCGCGAGGAGCGTGAGAAGGCGCGCGCTCAGGAGTTGACGGTCGACACGCCGGCAAGCTTGGATGCGGCCGAGCGCCAGGCGAATATGGTCTTTGGGATCGAGCAGGACAACATCGACCGTATGGCCGAGGGCAGTGAGGAGCGCGTCCAGGCTCAGGCCGAGTTGGACCAGCGCCGCGCCGCCGCCGATCAGCAATTCGCCGATGCCCGCGCCGAGCTTTTCGATCTAGGCGAATGCACGTGGTACATCCAGGACCGCGGCAATATTGCAAGCTACTCGAGCGTGGAGAGCGATAGCTCGTCAATTGAGGCCATTGCCACGGTGTTCCCGTTCATCTTCTTTATCGTCGCCGTGCTCATCAGCCTTACCACCGCCACGCGCATGGTCGAGGAGGAGCGCACGCTCATTGGCCTGTACAAGGCGCTCGGCTATTCACGCGGGCGTATCCTGTCCAAATATGTGGACTACTCGCTGTGGGCGTGTCTGATCGGTGGCGTGCTCGGCAATATTATCGGTTTTGTGGGTCTGCCGCTGTTCCTGTTTACGGTGTTCGACGACATGTACTCGCTGCCCCAGATGCTACTTTCGTACGACATCGTGTCATCACTCGTGTCGGTAGCGTTGTTTGCCGTGGGCGTAGTGGGCGCCACGATTATCGCCTGCCGCCACGAGATGGCCGAGACCCCAGCCTCGCTCATGCGCCCCAAGGCCCCGCGCGCCGGCTCGCGCATTCTGCTCGAGCGCATCGGCTTTATCTGGCACCGCATGGGCTTTTTGAACAAGGTGGCAGCGCGTAACCTGTTCCGCTACAAAAAGCGTGCCTTTATGACCGTCTTCGGTATCGCCGGCTGCACGGCGCTCGTGATCTGCGGCATGGGCATTCGTGATACGTCGGTCGCGCTGTCGCCCAAGCAGTACGGGCATATCACGCGCTACGATCTGCTAGCAGTCGCCAATCCCGACGATTTTACGCAGACATGTGCGGCGCTAGAGGAACGCAGCACGGCCAAAGATTCCAACGTGACGGTGACCTCGACGCTACCGATTATGACCGACAACGTCACCTTTACATTTGGCGGCAAGAGCGAGACTGTGCAGCTGATCGTGGTGCCCGATGACCGCACCGGCGACTTGGATGACTACGTGTGCCTGGAGGACGAGTCCAAAGAGCCTCTCTCCTTGCGCGACGGGGACGTGTATCTGAGCAAGAGCTCTCAGCTGGTGCTGGGGATCAAACCGGGTGACACGGCGCAGGTCCAGGATTCGTCGCTCAGCGTCGCCAAGGTCAAGGTCAGCGACATCTCGCTCAACTATCTGGGCAACACGCTTTATATGACGCAGAGCACCTATGAGCGTGCGTTCGGTCGAAGTACACGCCTTAACGGTATCTTTGTGCTGCTTAAGGGCTCGTCTTCTGACCAGATTGCGTTTAGCAAGAAGCTTAAGAGTGACGGTTGGCTCACGATTTCGAGTACGGCCGAGCATTGGGAAAACTATGAGGCGAACTTTGCGATTATCAATTCAGTCGTGGTGCTTGTGACCTTTATGGCGGCGTGCCTGTCGTTTGTGGTGGTGTTTACGCTGTCTAATACGAATATTTCGGAGCGCGAACGCGAGCTGGCGACCATCAAGGTGCTGGGCTTCCGCCGTGGCGAGGTGCATCACTACGTCAACAAGGAGACGTTGATTTTGACGGCGATTGGCACCGCACTGGGCGTGCCGCTGGGTGGCCTGCTTGCCGAGAGCTTTACGTACATCCTGCAGATGCCGTCGCTGTATTTTGACGTCGAAGTCGAGCCGCTGAGTTATGTGCTCGCCGTAGTGCTTTCCTTTGTCTTTACGTTTATCGTCAACCTCGTCACCAACCGAACGCTCAACAAGATCGACATGGTCGGCGCCCTCAAGAGCGCCGAGTAGCCTGCCAAAAAGGGACAGGTTTATTTTGGCAGGTTTTATCTGGTCAAACGCCGGACAACCATTAGGTGGCCCGGCGTTTGACCCGTTTTGCTGGGGATGTCTGTCGTTCAGCATCTCAACGTACTGGCCGATGAGCTTTTCCATTTGCCTTTCATTTTATTTGGTTTTCGCTCGCAGGCGTGGATGAGAGGCTCTCTTTAGCCTTCGAGATTGGGCTTGAATGGGTCGTATGCCACAAAACGGGCCTATCTACTACGTTTGCTACCACACCCTCGACCATGACAAAGATTGTGAAATTAAAACCGCAGGTAGAGGGCTTGTCAGTTTTCGGAAAAGGCGGGTATGGTCGGCCCTCTCGAGTTAAACGTAGTAAATGGGCCCTTTTCTTGGCGCGCGGTCAGCTCAATGCTAATCTCCGCGCCGGAACTGACCCAGTTGTTTGTAAGTTGCGGTGATATACGGACTGTTTGGCGCTTTGGAGCCTCAAAACAGTCCCTATTTCACCGCAACTTAGGAGAAGGGCGGGGGTGGTTGGGTGCTGGTGGGTCGGAGCGTGTTAAGCCTGTTTGCGGCACTTCCATTGTTTGCGACACCAGCGCATGAGCGCCTTTACGATGGGAATCGTGATGAGGATGATCCATGCAGGATGGGGCTGTCCCAAACAGAGCCACATGTAGAGGAACCAAGCGATGGCGGCTGCCGGGTAGATGACCTCGATCAGCTTAGACAGGTGGCGCCGATCGATAAAGTCACCAATCGCGTAGTAGACGGGAACCAAAAAGACGAGGAAAAGCCCCATGCCCCATGTGCCGTAGATAATGCCGAGCACCAGATAGGCGAAAGCGACGAGTGCGGGAAAGGGGAACTTGTTCCAAGCGCGTCCAATCTTGGTGCGGAAGTGCTTGCCATGATGGTCGAGCTTGTCGTGTGCTTCCTTCCAGCTGGAAAACGTCTCGCCGTCGATGGTGACGGTGCCGTCGTCATTGGTGCGCACGCTATGTCCATCGTCCTCAAGCGTATCGATATGCACGCCACCCGGCCCCACATGTACCTCTTCGCCCTTGCGCTCGTTGATCACATGGATGCCGCTCCAGCCAACATGGACTTCCTCGCCTTTATTGGGATCAATGACGTGGATACCGCGCGCGAGGGAAATATCGACAAGTGGTTTGTCGCCGCAATCGGCGTGCTCGGCAGAATCCTCAGCCTCGTCAGCCACATCCGCCGTCTCGGTGTCGGCGCTACCGTCCTTCAGGTCGTCGGCATCGTTGGCCGCCTCCCCATACAGCAGCTCGTCCAACGACACGTCATACAGCGCGGCGAGCGCAATGAGGTTATCGGTATCGGGTGAGGACTCGCTGCGCTCCCATTTACTAACAGCCTGGCGGCTTACGCCCAGCTGGGCAGCAAGCGCCTCCTGAGAAAGGCCGGCAGCTTTACGGCGATCGACGAGGCGCTGTGCCATCGCAAGATCCATGGTGGTTCCTTTCGTTTGATGGTCGAATCGAATGAGCCGAGTATGCCGAGAACAACCGGTAGCGACCACCATTTCTAGTTAGAATCTGCCCCAACCCTACCGCAACTACCGGTAGCAATCCCTAACGACCAGCCATTTCAGGACAAATGTCAGTGCAAGTAGCAGCCAAGAGCCCCCACTCAGTAAGTTGCGGTGGAATAGTTTCTAAATTCAGCCATTTGCGGACTAAGCAGGAACTATTTCACCGCAACTCAATTCCAGCCCAGGCACCCGCAGCAAGAAGACGAATAGCCCCGGCGAGTATGTAAACGCAGGGCCCTCCGACCCCGCCCGACGATTTCGATTGGCGACCTTTGACGGAGTCAAGGGAGGAGCCAAATCGAAATACGTCGGGCGGGGCCGGAGGGCCCGATGGGATGGATTTCGGCCGAGGCTATTCGTCGCCGAAGCTGATGCCCAACGCCTTGGCCTCGCGCACCAGATCGCTTTGGGGATCGACATACTTGAGCTTGCCGGCGACATCCTTGAGCGGAATGTGGCACATCTTGCCGTCACGCAGGGCAATCATGTAGCCAAACTCGCCGCGTAGGCAGCCGAGTGCTGCCTCGACGCCGCACTGGGTCGCAAAGATGCGGTCCTGGGCGTCGGGCTGACCGCCGCGCTGCGTGTGGCCGGGGATGGCGACGCGGGTCTCGCGACCGGTCTTGGCCTCAATCTCCTTGGCGATGTCGTAGACGATCGACGGGCTCGTGCGCTCGGCAAGCTTCTTCTTGTATTCCTTCTTGGACAGCGCCGCGTCCTCCTTGGAGATAGCGCCCTCGGCGACGGCCACGATGGTAAAACGGCTGCCGGTCTCCATGCGATGCTCGATGGTCTTGATGACGTTGTCCATGTCGTAGGGGATCTCGGGGATCAGGATGACGTCCGCACCGCCCGCGACGCCGGCATACAGCGGAATCCAGCCAACCTTGTGACCCATGATCTCGATAACAAACACGCGACCGTGGCTCGAAGCGGTGGTGTGAATGTCGTCGATGCACTTGGTGGCGACGTCGATGGCGCTTGTAAAACCAAACGTCATTTCGGTGCCCCAGGTGTCGTTATCGATGGTCTTGGGCAGGGCGATAACGTTGAGGCCCTCTTCGCGCAGACGGTTGGCGGTCTTGGTGGAGCCGTTGCCGCCCAGCATAAACAGACAGTCGAGCTGTAGCTTGTGATAGGTGTGGACCATCGCGGGCACCTTCTCGACACCGTCGGCCTCGGGAATGTCCAGGCGCTTGAACGGCGTGCGGCTCGTGCCCAGGATGGTGCCGCCACGGGTGAGGATGCCGCTAAAATCGGCGGGCGTCATGACGCGGAACCTGCTGTAGATAAGGCCCTGGTAGCCGTCCTCAAAACCATAGATCTCAATTGGCTCTTCGCTATTGGTCATAAGCGTTTTGACAATGCCGCGCATGGTGGCGTTGAGCGCCTGGCAGTCGCCGCCACTGGTAAGAAGACCGATCCTGAGCATGATGAATCCTTCCGGGCAAGTTATAACATGCGCATAAGTTTACCCCCGCACACTGTTGATACGGGGGTAAAACGTGTTAGCTCAAGCGTATAGAAATGTAAACAACGTTAGGCGAGCGTAAGGTCGACAGGCCTGGCTCCTTACAGTGCAAAGGCGTCGACGTCGCCCCAGTGACGGCGCAGCGTAATGGCGGCGGCGGGCTCGGTATTGTCAAAGACGGCCGACCATTGCGTATTGCTGGTGATGTCTTCCGGATTGGGCTCTTGCGCCGCGGCGCGCAGGGCCTTCCAGGCAACTGCCTCGTCCTGGGCACCGACATGGGCGTCAAGAACATCGGCGATTGCGACGGCGCGCTCTTTGCCATGGCCCAGCTCGCCATTCTTTTGGTTGGGCAGCACTTCGTCGCCATAGCAGGCGTAGAAGTTCGTAACCTGGCGTACAGGAGTCGCTTTGAAAGCGCGGTCCGGATCGCGCAGATCCCACTCTACTACGCGCGCGTCACCGGCGGCGTCGTTGATAAAGAAGTGGTAATCGCGTCCTGCCATGGCGTGCATGTCGTAGGCGGAAAGCAGGTCGACAGCTTCTTGCGTGGTGGCGGCACGGTCGAGCACCAGACGGATGGCGAGCGAGGTATTGATGACGGGGCGCTGCGTGTCCTGGTCACAGGGCTTGGAATCCAGGGTGAGTACGGCAATGGACACGCCGCGCTCGTTAACACCGTCGAGCTGGGCAAACGGGCCCATGAGTGCGGCGGCGCGTCCGCCGACGGAGTCAAGCGGAGTGTTATCGTCCAGGTTGTTAAGAGCAGCAAACCCGATGGAGGCATAGCCGCCGTGTGGGTGATTGCGCACCAGCAGCGCCGAGGTGTCGTCCTTAAAGTCGTAATTGCGACCGGTGCGCACGCGGCCTTCGGCATCTACGGCGACAAAAGCGCTGCAGGCAAACTGGGGCGCTTGGACACGTGCCGGCACACCGGGCAGCACCTGTGCCACCACGGCATCGATGTAGGCCTGGTCGTCGCGCACGCCAGCGGCGATGATGCGATCAAGATCGTAGTCGTAGGCAATGTCGATTGCGTACAGGTCATAGCCATCCGCGTAGCCGGTCAAGCGTTTGAGCGACGCGGCGGACTTGATTTGCTTGTGATAAACGATACCGGTGGCAGCGGCAAGGCCGACGGCGACTCCCGCGACACCGCAGGCGATGGCAATGTTACGTGGCTTCATGACGGCTCCTCTCGTCCTGTTAGTGTAATTGTCGCAAAAGGTGCACGGGCATGATGGCTCAACTTGGTGAGCGGCGCGGGATTAAACATGGAATGAAGAGCGCGGCGCTGGCGTGGCGGGGTATGCTGGAGGGGACCATCAACCCAGCGAAAGGGGAGAGCATGACGGATCAGGAAACGCCCGAGCGCGCGCACGTGACTGCCGACGATATCGAGGCCGCCAACGACCTTATCGACTTTATCGAGGCATGCCCCAGCATGTTCCATACGGCGGCGACCATTATGGCCGAGCTCGATGAGGCAGGCTTTACCTACCTGCCCGAGAACGCAGCGTGGGATATCGAGCCGGGCGGGCGTTATTACACGCAGCGCAACACCTCGAGCGTTATCGCCTTTAAGGTGGGCGAGGACCTGGCTGCTACGTGGGGCGAGGACGGTGTTGCCGGTGACTATCATTTTCAGCTCACGGCGTCGCACAGCGATTCGCCGACGTTTAAGGTCAAGGCCGTGCCCGAGCTCGACGGCGCGGGCGAGACGCTGCGCCTGAACACCGAGGCCTACGGCGGCATGATCGACTACACCTGGTTCGATCGCCCGCTGGCGCTCGCGGGCCGCGTGTTGGTGCGCGAGGGCGACCGTATTGAGAGCCGCCTGCTTGCCACCGAGCGCGAGGTCGCTATTATCCCGAGCCTTGCCATCCACATGAATCGCGGCGTTAACGAGGGCTTTGCGCCCAACCGCGCCGTCGACCTGTGCCCGCTCATCAGCGCCGGTGACCTTAAGCAGGGAGATTTTGACGCCCTGATCGCTGATGAACTGGACGTTGAGCCCGAACAGATCCTGGGCCGCGACCTGTTCCTGGTCAATCGACAGGATGCGCGCATTTGGGGCTGGGCCGACGAGTTTATCTCGACGCCCAAGCTCGACGACCTGGCCTGCGCCTACACCTCGCTGCAGGCATTTTTGGGTGCCGAGAACGCGCACGACGTTTCGGTCTTCTGCTGCTTTGATAACGAGGAGGTTGGCTCCGAGACCAAGCAGGGCGCCATGTCGACGTTCTTGGCCGATGCGCTGCGACGCATTAACGGTTCGCTGGGCTTTGACGACGAGTCGTACCATCGCGCCCTTGCCGCATCGATGCTCGTGAGCTGCGACAACGCGCATGCCGTGCACCCCAACCACGCCGAGAAGTGCGATGCCCGCAACCAGGTGGTGCTCAACGGCGGTATCGTCATCAAGGAGGCAGCCAACCAGCACTACTGCACCGATGCCTTTAGCCGCGCGGTGTTCCAGGCCATTTGCGATGACGCCGACGTGCCCACGCAGGCCTTCGCCAACAAGAGCGATATGGCCGGCGGTTCTACCCTGGGCAACCTGTCGAACATGCAGGCGAGCATGCATGCCGTAGACGTGGGCCTGCCGCAGCTTGCCATGCACTCGAGCTACGAGACCGGCGGCGTGCGCGACGTGATGTACGCCATCCGCGCCCTCACGGCCTTCTACGAGCGCAACCTAACCATCAACGGAGCCGAAAGCGTGGAGCTCTAAACCCTGCCAAAAAGGGATGTTAATTTCGGCAGGTTTTATCTGGGCAAATGCCGCAACACCAACGGCAAGACGGAACTGCTAAGGCCTGCAGACAAAGCCGGCGCCAGCGAAACGCCGCAGGCAGAGCAAAAGTCAGCGAGAGCCCGCCGTTTGCGCCAAGGTGCCGTGAAATGAAAAGGCGCTGACCTTCTGGTCGCGCCTTTGAAATTGAACGGCAGATTGGCCAAACGGCGGGCTCGCAGCGTCGAGGGGTTCCGGCGTTTGGTAAAACGCCGGAACAATCAGTGCTCGATCCAGCAGCGAAGCGTCTCGCCTGCCTGCAGGTGACGCAGATTCTCCGCGGCGATGTCGACGACGTTGTTGAGGGTGGCGGCCAGATGGAACCAGCCGGAGACGTGCGGCGTGATGAGCATGTTGGGTGCATCCCACAGCGGGCTTGTGGCGGGTAGCGGCTCGGGGTCGGTGACGTCGACCGCGGCGCCGGCGAGATGTCCCGACTCCAGAGCGGCAACCAAATCGTCGGCGACCACAAGATCGCCGCGGCCGCCGTTGGCAAAGAAGGCGCCCGGTTTCATCGCGGCGAAGAACTCGGCGTTCGCCAGGCCGCGGGTCTCGGGTGTGCTGGGCATAAAGGATGCGACGATGTCAGCCTCGGCCAGGCGCTCGGGCAGGGCGTCCATGCCGTCCATGTCCTCAAACACAATGGGGTAGACGAGCGGATGGCGCTTGATGCCGCGGACGTGTGCGCCTATGCTGCGGCAGAGCGTGGCAAAGTGGCCACCGATATCGCCCGCGCCCAGCACCAGCACGTTGGCATTTTTGAGCGAGGTGACCGGGCCCAAGTCCTCCCAGCGATGCTCGCGCTGCAAGTCGTGATAACCGGGCAGGCGCTTCATCATGGAAAGGACCATGGCAAACATGTGCTCGCTTACGGCCTGACCGTAGGCGCCGATCGAGCAAGACAGCTTGGCGTCAGCAGGCACGGTGCCAGCAGCAAGGTAGTCGTCATAGCCGGCGGTCTGCAATTGCAACAGCTGGAGATGCTCGCATGCCGTGAGCATGTCAGGGTCGATGTTGCCCAGGATTACGTCGGCATCGGCGACCTGCTCGCGCGTGGCGGCGTCGGCGCTCGTGTAGATAAAGTCCTCGCCCGGAGCGCTCGACTCAAGAATTGCGCGATGACGGTCGTTGACGGGCAGTAAAACCAGGATGTTCACAAGCAGTCCTCTCCGCTTGACCTACCAAAAAGGGATAGGTTTATTTTGGCAGGTTTTATCAGGCAAAACGTTCAAATAAAAACGCCGGATGCAAGACGAGCGTACCCGTCAGCATCCGGCGCATCTACGGCTACCAGCTCAGCAGCTCGTAGCCGTCCTCGGTCACCACGAGCTGAACCTCGCACTGGGCCGAATCGCTGCCGTCCTTAGTGCGCACGCACCAACCGTCACCCTTGCTAATCTTGATGTCGGGCGCTCCGGCATTGACCATGGGCTCGATGGTAAAGACCATGCCCGGGGCCATGATGGTGTCCACATCGGGCGCCTCGGTGGTAAAGCCCACAAACGGGTCCTCGTGGAACTCCTTACCGATGCCGTGTCCGCCGTACTCGCGCACCACGCTAAAGCCGGCGTCCTCGACGGTCTTTTGCACTGCCTCGGCCATAACGGACAACGGCAGCCATGGCTTGACGGCCGCCAGACCCGCCTCCACGCTGGCGCGGGTGACGTCGACCAGGCGCTGGCGCTCGGCCGAGACCTCGCCGATGCAGAACATACGGCTCGAGTCGCTAAAGTAGCCGTCCAAGATCGTGGAGCAGTCCACGTTGATGATGTCGCCCTCGTGCAGCACGTCCGCATCGCAGGGGATACCGTGACAGACCACGTCGTTGATCGAGGTGCACACGCTTTTGGGGTAGCCCTCGTAGTTGAGGTCGGCCGGCGTGCCACCGTGCTCGACGGTGTAGTCGTAGATCATCTGGTCGATCTGGTTGGTGGTCATGCCTGCGGCGATATGCTCGCCCACATAATCGAGTACGCCCACGTTGATGGCGGCCGAGCGCTTAATGCCCTCGATATCAGCGGGCGTCTTGTAGAGCGTGCGGGGCAGAACCCCCCAGCCCTCTTCCCACAAGCGCTCGAGGCGCTCATCAAAGGCGCTATGGCATTTCTTGTATTTCTTGCCGCTGCCGCACCAGCAAGCGTCGTTGCGGCCGGGCACGGGTCCTTTGTCATACATGGTTAACTTCCTTTCGTTCGCAGCTAGTATAGCCCACCCACGCGTCCATAAAAGTTGCGGTGATATAGTTCCGATTTAAGCGGTTTAACAGCACAAATAGGAACTATATCACCGCAACTGATGGGGCGGGATGGCGGGCACTAGCTGCTGCGTGGTTTTGCTAGTAGCTCACCTGGCAGGGAATGCCGAGGGCTTGGACGCGCGCGGCAATGGCGTCGAGCACCTCAGGCGCCGCTTTGGCAAGGCCGGCGACCGGTGTCTCGCGCGCCACCGTGTAGATGGTCGCTTCTTGTGGGCGAATGCGCTCAAGCGCCGCGAGCCAGGGGGCAACATACTCCTCGCCGGTGTTGTCGATGGGCTTGCCCTGATACTCGCCGGTCAAAAAGATTGTCTGGATAATAACGTGACCGTCAAAGCTTGCGAACGTCTCGATCTGGTGCTCGACGTCGTAGGGGCCAACAGGCTGGTCGAGCAGCTGGATAAACGCCGGGTCGACGGTATCGAGCTTAAGAATGTTGTCGTCGACCATCATGAGCGCGTCGTGCACCTCGGGGCGGTCGGCGCGCGTGCCGTTGGAGAGCACGGCGATCTTGGAGTTTGGGGCAAACTCGTCGCGCAGCGCGACGGCACCGGCAATGGCCTGCGGAAACTCCGGTGCGGCGGTGGGCTCGCCGTTGCCTGCGAAGGTGATTACATCGGGGAGCTCGCCCTCGGCTGCCATCTCGCGCAGCTTTGCCTCGAGCGCGTCGAGTACCACGGCAGCTGTGTTGTACGGCTCATGGCAGGGGCGCTCGGCGTTGAGGCCGTTCTCGCAGTAGATGCAGTCGAACGTGCAGATTTTGCCGCTGGCCGGCATCATGTTGACGCCGAGCGAGAGACCAAGGCGACGGCTGCGAACGGGCCCAAAGATGGGGCTGGCATTCAAAAACGTAGACATAGGCATATGCTCCTCAAGACTATTGCGCCTAAGCATAGCATCGGCTCCAAAGCAAGGTGCGGGCTCTTGCTTTACAAGTTTCGTTTTTTCACGTCGCTCATGATGCCATGCCATGAAAAGCCTCGGGTCGGGTACAGTTAATCTGTTAACAAGTCGTAAGGCAATGCAGGACCATCCAGCCGTACTGACGTGCAACTGGATGGGCATTGATAATGGGGGCACAACATGGATTTTACGGTCGAGAATGCGGGCACCACGATTGCCTGTCGCGAATATGCCGGCCCGGATGTGTCGCCTGATACTCCTGCCTTGGTGTGCGTGCACGGCGCTTGTGTCGACGGCACATTTTTCGACGGCATCGCTTGTGAACTCAGCCGCAACTACCGCGTAATTGCCTACGACCGCCGCGGCTGTGGTGGCAGCAGCGAAGCGGCAGACGGCAGCTATGATCTTGCCGCTCAGGCCGCCGACCTGCAGGCCGTGATCGAACACGTTGGCGCTCCGACAAATGTGCTTGCGCACAGCGCCGGTACGTTGGTGGCGCTGGAGCTTCTTCGCAGCGAACCCCATCTCGTCGCCCGTGCGATTCTGCATGAGCCGGCTGTGTCGGCCGAAGGCGTCGGCATGGGCACAGCCCCGGTTTTGCTCGATATGATTGCAGCTGGAAAGGTTTCAAGGGCGCTCCGTCTTTTCTTGGGAGCCCTCGGCGACTTGGACCCCGAGGCTCCTGGGACGACCGAGGCGGAAGCCAAACATGCTCTGCGCAATGGTCGTTGCTTCATGGCCAATGAATACGGAACAAATATGACATATGCTCCCGACTGGGAGCGCGCTCGCGCGTCAAAGGCGGTGTCGGCCGTGTTTTTGGGTGAGCTTTCGGTCGGTACGCCCCGCGAGGCTGGTACGCGAGCGGCTGCCGAATATCTCGATTGCCCCCTCGTGACGATTCCGGGCGCGCATAACGGTCTGCGCGATCGCCCCGTTACGGCGGCAAACGCCGTTCGCGATGTCTTGGAGCGTTAGCATGCTCGATGACCTGCGGGGAGGGGGACTGCTAGCGTTTCGTCATTGCTAACGAATGCGCCCATAACCGCGCGCCCGCGGCTCCATTACCGCCGTTTGCCAGGGCATAAAAATGTAACGATAATCGCGCGTTTGCCTGCAGTTGTTAGATGTTACCCTTGTACCATTTGATATGCACCGTTGCCGTGTGTAACGATAGAAAGGGCCCCATATGCTCAATAATCACGAGGTCAATCTAACCGACGAGGAGGCTGCCGCCGAGGTCGCCCGCGTCGCGAAGACCTACCCCGTGGTGCGTTTGCTGTCGGCCGATCAGATTAAGAGCGAGCCTAACTGCTTGCTCGCCGGCGATCGTTGCCCTTGTCTGCGTCAGTCGAGTCTTGAGGCCTTGGCAGATTCGGGTGAGGTGTCGGAGCAGCTGCTCAATGATGGTATTGAGTACCGCGCCCGCCTGCGCCCTCTAAAGGTCGAGGGCGAGCCTCACGTCCTGCTGATGGTGCGTCCGATTGATGAGCAAGAGGCCGCAGAAGAGGACCTTGTCTACACCGACGTGCTGACGAGTGTGCGCAATCGCCGATATTACGAGGAAAAGCTCCGTAGCGCGCGCATGAAGGCCGGCGTGGCGGTAATCGACCTTGATGATTTTAGGGTCTTCAACGATACGTGTGGCCATCATGCCGGCGACCTTGCACTCGGTGCTGTGGCGACAGCCATACGCAGCGGAATTCGTTCGACTGACGAGCTTGTGCGCTATGGCTGCGACAAGTTTGTGACCGTCATGCCCAATATTCCCTCCGATGACTTCGCCCGTCGCCTGCGTCAGGTATCCGATGCCGTTCATGCCACGGTTATTCCGGGCCATGAGTACGTGAGCTTGACGGCATGTGTTGGTGGTGTTCGCATTCATGGCGAGACGGTCGATGAGGGCGTTGGCCGCGCTGTCCAGTTACTGAGCCGCGCTAAGGCAAAAGCCGGTACGGTCGTGACCGATGCCGATTCCATCGAAGCCCTCCAAAGCGAAAAGCCTTTGGTGCTTATTGCCGATGACTCCGAGATGAACCGAGCCATTCTCAACGAGATGCTCAAGGACGAGTATTGCATCCTCGAGGCCGATAACGGTCGTACGGCGCTCGACATGGTCGACCGCTATGGCGATGAGTTGTCGCTCGTGCTGCTGGATATTGTCATGCCGGGCATAAGCGGCTTTGAGGTGCTGGCCGATCTGTCGCGCCGATCGGGTATCGACAATCTGCCTGTAATCATGATTTCGAGCGAAGATTCCGATGATATGGTTCTGCGCGCGTATGAGCTGGGTGCCTCGGACTATATCAACCGCCCGTTTGACTCCCGTGTCGTGCGCCGCCGTGTAAGCAACACCATCCGCCTATACGCCAAACAGCGCCGCCTGACGAACCTACTGTCCCAGCAGTACAACGAGCGCGTCAAGAACAGTCGCATGCTCATCGACATCATGGCCGGCGTCATGGAGCTTCGCAACGGCGAGAGCGGCAGACACGTTACGAACATCGAGAAGCTGACCGAGCTGCTGCTTGGTTGTCTGGTCCAGCGTGGCGACACCATCTCCCTCGACAATGAGGAATGCTCCACGATCGCCCTGGCTTCGGCGTTGCACGATATCGGCAAGATGTCGATTGACGATGCGATTCTCAACAAGCCCGGACGCCTTACGCCCGAGGAGTTCGAGATTATGAAGACGCATACCACGATCGGCGCCGACATGCTGCTTGAGCTGGGTAGCCATCACGCCGGCAATGCGCTTATGGAATATGCGTACCAGATTGCGCGTTGGCACCACGAGCGCTGGGACGGCAAGGGTTATCCCGATGGCCTTAAGGGCGACGAGATTCCCATTGCCGCACAGGTGGTTTCGGTGGCCGACGTGTACGATGCCTTGACGAGCGTGCGCGTGTACAAGGACGCTATCCCGCACGAGGAGGCGATCCAGATGATCCTGGACGGTAAGTGCGGCACCTTTAACCCGCTGCTGCTCGATTGCCTGCTCGAGGTGCAAGATCAAATTGCCAAGACGTTGGCACGCCCCGCTGACGTCGTCGCGTTTCCCACGATTTAGTTTGACCAAAGGAGTTTTTAATCCATGATTTCCATGCGTGAGGCGTATGAGAAGATCGGCGCCAATTATGATGACGCGTACGCTCGGCTGATGGGCGAGGAAATGCTTGCCCGCTTTGCCCTCAAGTTTTTGGATGACGAGAGCATGGACAAGCTGGAGGCTGCCATGGCGGCGGGAGACGCCGAAGGTGCGTTTATGGCAGCGCACACGCTCAAGGGCGTGAGCCAGAACCTGGGATTCGATAATCTGTACGAGCCGGCGGTCGTGGTGACCGAGGCGCTGCGCGGCGCCGATGCCGTTGACGGCGCTCGCGAGGGAATGCATGCGCTACAGCAGCAATATGCGGCTACGATGTCGCCCCTGCGCGAGGCGGCCGAGTAAGAGCTCGCGAGCTTTGATGACTATGAGAGTGGATAATCTCCCGTTTTAGGCCCGGTGGCGGCCTCAAAGTGGGAGATTATCCACTCTCGTTCGATACGTGTCCAAAAATCCACTCTCACCCCTTCCGATTAGTGAATGGCCTATGCGCACTGGCGGGGCTTTCCGCATGCAATCCATATCGTTGTTCGATAAACTGTTCGAATAACGATAGAGTCGATGAGGGTGAGTGTATGTCCAACAGCGTTCAGCGTATGGCCAAGGCGGGCGAAAATATCAGGAAGCTTGGTTTTTGCATGGCAGCCGTTTTTGCAGGGATGCTCGTCGCTTTTGCCGCGTTGGTTGTTTACGTGATCTGGTATGCGGTTACAAACGTTGCTTCTGTCGATTCTTTCGGTGTCGTGACGTTTCTCAATGGCGGGTGCGTCGTTATCCCAAGCGGACTGTGCCTGGCACTCGTCGTGGGTATTTCGCTTGTCGTTTTGTGCGGGATCAGCCGTAATATCTCTCGGGGCGTCTCGCCCTTTACCAAGACGCATGTGCGGCTTATCCGTGTTCTCGCGCTTGCCTTTGCTGTTAACGCCGCGGTTTCGCTTGTTGGTGCCTATGGATCGGTCAATCTCACCATTGGCGAACTGGAGCTTTACATCGTGCCTCATTCCTTCGTTATTGAGATTTGCCAAGGCGCTACCTTTGATGCGGGGTCGTTTATCAGCGCAGTTGTCTGTTTGTTTATCTCGGCGATCTGGAGTTATGCCTCGCTGCTCCAAGAGCAGTCTGACGAGCTTGTGTAGGAGGAAACATGAGCTATCTCATCATCGAGCTTGAGACGCAGCTGCTTAAGACCGGAAAGACCAGCGCTGATCTGATTCGGGCGACGGGGCATACTCCGGCTAATATTTCAAAGCTTAGAAACGGAAAGATAAAAGCTATTCGCCTAAAGACGCTTCTCGATATCTGTGATGAGCTTGATTGTCAACCGGGAGATATTATTCAGCGCGTGAGCGAGAAAGAGCTTGAGGAGCTTATTGTCGAGCGCGCGAAAAATGTCGTGAGACAGATGCGGGATGGCGGAGGCAACGAGGCGTCGCTTCCGACATCGGTCTTCGCTGTCGATTTGAGTGACGAGTAGCTTAAGGCGAACAACTAAAACGAAATATCAGCGTGAAGGGACTCGTGTCTAACACGGGTTCTTTCTTTTAGATTATCTTGACAAATACGAGTTATCGAAAAACAATAACAACTATGGAAAACGATAAAGGAAAGAAGGAGCGATATGAGCGGTTTTGCTATCAAGCAGAACGGGAGGCCAATGAACACATCAGCGATAAAGCTATCAAAAGTATCAAAGCGCTACGGGAAACGGCGCGTTTTGCATGACGTTTCCTTCGAGGTGCATCAGCCTGAGCTCTGTGCCCTTGTCGGTGCAAACGGTGCGGGCAAAAGCACACTAATTAAAATCGTCTTGGGCATCTGTGAGCCATCGTCGGGAAGCGTGGAACTCTTCGGAGGCAAGTCAAAAAGAGAGCTGAGCCTGATGCGGACGCGTGTCGGCTATGTACCAGATTCCAGTGGAGCATATCAATCTCTCAGTGCGGTTGAGAATCTTCAAATCCGATGTGCGGAATGGGGGCTCGATGAGAAGCGTGAGATTCCTCGCGTTTTGAGCCTAGTCGGGCTGGATGCCGATGAGAAAAAGAGCGTGAGCAGTTTTTCTCTGGGAATGAAACGGCGATTGGATATAGCTACGGCTTTGTTGGGCGACACCGACTTGCTGATTTTCGATGAGCCGGCAAATGGATTGGATCCGTTGGGCATTGAGAGCATATGGACCCTTATCGGCCGATTGAATCGAGAGCAGGGTAAGACCATGCTCATCTCTAGTCATGATTTGGATGAGCTGGCATCGGTTGCAACAAGCTGCCTGTTTCTTCATGACGGCGAACTGCTGAAAAAGGAATCGATGGACGTCATAAGGGATGAGGCGCCATCCCTAAAAGAGTATTACAGGCGCTTGATGAAGGCGGTCTCGCTATGAAGCGGGCGATTCATCCCATAAAGGCAGATATGATGCGTTTGCACAGGATGTTTCCGGCGAAGTTTGGTCTTGCGCTTATGCTGGCGTTCGGCCTTCTCTTCGGTGTCTTTCTAAAAAGCGGAACAACGTTGCTAGCCTTTGGCAATAGCGTTTGCGGGGAGGATATTGGTTTCATCTGGAATGTAATCGATCCTACTGCGCCTGATGAGTCCCTTGTGCGCAGTGCTTTTGCCGGCACCTCTCTGCTCGTTCCGCTCATCGTTTGCCTGGCGATTTTACAGGAGCGCGGCTATGAAGAGGGATGCCGAATTTCTTCAGCAAGAGGTCTTGCCCGCTTTAACGGGGCTCTGGCACATGTACTTTCGTCTGCTTTAATAATCGGCGCAGCGTATAGTGCGCTTTGCCTTCTTCTGTTTGAAATAGCGATAACACGTGGAGGGCAAAACTATGCGCATAGCATGCTGGCTGCATTTTTGCCCGCAATGATGATTAACGCCGTATTGGTGATATCGATTGCGCTGGAGACGGTGACCATCTATCGGATTACAAGCAGCGCCGTATTTAGCGGGGCTGTGGTAATAATCGGATTTGTCATGAGCTTGACGCTCTACGGAACTTACCTTCAGACGCCCATACCGTCCTTGCGATGGATCTTCTTTCTTCCGGGGCCGTACCTTGGAGTCGGATGTGCCCTTGGGTATAGCGATATGGGGCAGCTGACGCTTCTGGGATATGGCGTGGCAGCCAGCTGTCTATCGGTATTGATTTACACTCTCTTGAGCTTTCGCGCTGGGGGTGTGCTCAATGGCTCGTCAGACTAAAAGATTCCTCCATTCAGAATGGAAGCATGTGAGTAAATGGACGTATGCCTTAATCCTGATAATTTATACGTGCATGGTGGTATTGCAGCTTAATTCTTTCCCGATGTGGTTCTGTAGCCTCCGTGAGAACAGTTTCTTGGGCTTTTTCCCAGACCCGACGCTTCGGTTATCGGCGGAGGATGTCCTTCTATTTCGTAATGCAGAGGTTTTTCGCGGTCTGCTGTTCAACGTAGCCCCGTTGGCTCATGCATTGTTCTTTCCGTTCATCGCGGCTTGTATCGTGCCGCGCTTTGTCAGCTCAGGCTTTGTCGAGGAACCGTGGGGGTTGTCGGAGGCTCGGGGAGGGAAGCGTGTGTGCGCTATCGTTGCGCGAGTGGTGCTGTCTTCTTTTGTCCTTTTGGGCGCGTTTATCCTGACGAGTGTCGTTTTGTACTGTCTTAACTGCGCGATCGTTTTGGATGCTCAGCAGTATTTCAACCTGAATATTTTTTGCTATCGACTTGTTCTTGCCGCCGCTGTCTGCCTTGCATACGTGGTCTCTTGCGTAATCGTTGTTTCCTATTTTGAGTCCGGCTTCGGTCCGATTGGCATGCTGCTGCTTGTCAACGTCGTAGCGATCTACATACAGCTCGGGGCCAATTCCATGCTTCCGCTTCCGTCCTCGATGCTCATGTGGATTTGCGGCGTGACCCCGTTGAGGGACGGTCAATGCGTTTCGATTTTAATTGACTGCCTAATAAACGTAGTAAGCGTCTTTACCATCTGCTTTACCGTAGACCGATTGCGGTCGAGATTTCTTTGATTGTTTGTGAGGGATGATCATACCGAGCATACCAAATACAGGGGGGCGGGCACCGTGGCTGGTGTCCGCCCCCCCTGACATGGAAGGTTTAAGCCTGTGCGGTTCGCGAGCTAGCGGGCCTGCTTTACCTTGGCCGCCGCCTCGACAAACGACTTCCACAGGTTAAAGTCGGTCTCGAGCGTCTTCCACGTATACTCAGGGTGCCATTGCACGCCCAGGCAGAACGGCTGGCCTTCGACTTCGATGCACTCGGGAACGCCGTCGGTTGCCTTGGCGACCAAGCGCGTGCTTTTACCCAGACGGTCGACGCAGCAGTGATGTGCCGAGTTGGTCTGGATCAGCCTGTGCCCGCCAACCGCGCGCTCCAGCAGCGAGCCCGGCATGACCTCGACAGGGTGCACGGGGTCGTTGAGCACGTGGGTGTGGCGCCACTGCGTGCGGCCCTCGCGCGCGCCCAGGCTCGGCACGTCCATGCACAGGGTGCCGCCGGTGGCGACGTTGAGCAGCTGCGTGCCGCGGCAGGTGGTAAAGAGCGGCTTTTTGACGCGGAGTACCTCGTCGACCAGCTTAAACTCAAAACTATCGCGGATCTCGCAGCAGAGGGTGGGGTCGTAGGGTCGATCATCGCCCCAACGTTTGGGATTGACATCGGGGCCGCCGGGAATGGCGATACCGTCAGCGATTTCCACATAATGACGGATAACGTCGACGTCTTCGGTAATGGACATCTGCAGCGGCAGACCGCCGGCGGCAAGAATGGCGTCGACAAAGACGCTCGCAATCTCCTCGTTGGGGGAGAGCGTCTCGCTCAAACAGGGCTTCGCTTCTTCCCAGCGTGGTGCTACCAGGATAAGCGGGCGGTCGGCGGGATCGACGTCGACGTGCGGAGTGTAGGACGATGAGGTGCGGGTTCCGATCATGGGTGCGGCTTTCGAATCCGGATGGACATGGCACAGGGGCGGCGCGGGACAAACGTTACTGATGAATTCGCCCACGTGGCAATTGGGTTAGTGGCCCTTGATGGAGTTGAGGAAGTCCTGGGCGCGCTTGGTCTGGGGGTGGTCGAAGAACTCATCGGGCGTGCCGGTTTCCACGATCTGGCCGTCGGCCATAAACACGACGCGGTCGGCTACGCGGCGGGCGAAGTTCATCTCGTGCGTGATGACGATCATCGTCATGCCCTGCTGGGCCAGACGAACCATGACCTCGAGCACCTCGTTGATCATCTCGGGGTCGAGGGCACTTGTGGGCTCGTCAAAGAGCATGGCCTTGGGCTGCATGGCGAGTGAACGGGCGATGGCCACGCGCTGCTGCTGGCCGCCCGAAAGCTGTGCGGGCACCTTGTCGGCCTGCTCGGCCACGCCCACGCGGCTCAGTAGGTCCATGGCGCGCTCACGAGCCTCCTCCTTGGACACGCCCAGCACGTCGACCGGTCCCAGCATGACGTTCTGCAGCACCGTCATATGTGCGAACAGGTTGAACTGTTGGAACACCATGCCCAACTCGGCGCGCATGCGGGCAAGGTCTTTGCCTTCCTGCGGAAGCGGCTGACCTTCGATGAGGATCTCGCCCGAGTCGATGGTCTCCAAGCGGTTGATGGTGCGGCACATGGTCGACTTACCCGAACCCGAGGGGCCAATCACCACGACGACCTCGCCGCGGTCGACCGAGAGATTGATGTCGTTGAGAACGTGCAGGTCGCCATAGTGCTTATCGACGTGCTTGAGCTCGATAAGCGGCTGGTTGCCAGAAGTAGAAGTGCTCTGTGCCATGGTGCTCGGCTCCTTATGCTTTGAGAACGTGGGTACTTAGCGGATGATGGTCGCGCCGGTCTTGTGCGAAACGTAGACGGCGGCCTTGTTAATCGCAACGTTGATGAGGATGTAGATGACCGCGATTACCAGGTAGACCGACACGAGGGCGTCGTAGTTGGTAATGAGCACGCGGGCATTTTGCATGAGGTCGGGGTAGCTCACCACATAGGCGACGGTGGTGTCTTTGACTACGACCACAAGCTGCGAAATCAACGACGGAATGATAAACCGAATCGCCTGCGGCAACACGATTTTAAAGGTGATTTTAGCTTTGGAGAGACCGAGCGCCTGAGCAGCTTCGACCTGGCCGCGCGGCACGGCGTTGACGCCGGCGCGGAAGATCTCGGCGAGTACGCCGGCGGCAGCGAGCGCGACGGGGAGCGTGAGCATCCAAAACGACGGCAGCGCGATCTTGTACTGGGGCAGCACCAAAAAGAAGAAGTAGATGAACAGCAGGCTCGGCACGCCACGGAAGAAATCGGTGAGCACGCGGCAGACCAGCTGCAGCGGCTTAATGTCGCTCGTGCGGCCGAGCATAAGAGCTAAGCCCAGCACCAGCGCGATGGCGCCAGCGGTGAGTGCGACTTTAACGGTGCCCTCAAAGCCGGCAAGCAAGAACTTCCAGGTGGTGAGGTGCGTAAAGAAATACCAATAGTGGACCGAAAGCTGGCCGGTCACATAAAAGCGCTGCAGCACCAGGGCGACGAGCACGGCGACAGCAACAAGTGAGATGGCGGTGCCGATGCGAATCTTGGCTCGCATCTTGGGGCCGGGAGCCTCGTAGAGCGCATCGCGCATGGTGAGTGCAGGGGAGGAATGCTTGCTCATCGGAGAATCCTCACCTTCTTATCGATATAGTTGCCAATGTGGCTCACCACAAAGGCCGTGCCCAGGTAGCCGAGTGCCGAGATAAAGAACGCGGCGACGCCGCCGAGCGAGCGCGTGTTGATGTAGCTCACCACGCCGGTAAGCTCTTGCGGCTTAAGCGGCACCTGGCTGCCCAAGGCGGTAGTGAGCATGACGGCGATAAAGAGGTTGGTCATGGGCAATACGCTTGAGCGCAGTGCCTGCGGAATCACGATCTTGGCGAGGATGCGGCTGAAGCTCATGCCGAGCGAGCGGGCGGCTTCGACCTGGCCGACGCCAACGGTGTTGATGCCGCTCATAAAGTTCTCGGAGCCAAAGGCGGAACCCAAGAGTACTGTGGCGACGATAACGCAGGTGCGGTAGGGCAGGACGACCTTGAGCGGTGGCAGTGCGTAGACGACGATGATGAGCAGCGCGATGCCGGGGATGTTACGGAAGACCTGGACATACAGGTCGCCAAAGACGCGCAGCGGCTTGAGCGGCGACACGCGCATCACGGTGACGGCGACGGCCAGCACCATGGCGATGACAAACGACTCAAGCGTCATGCCCCAGGTTGCAAGCAGCGCGTCGATATAGTTCTGGCCATAGAGCGACCAGAGCTCGGAGAGAATCATGCGGACCTCCCGCCGATAAGGAAAGGGGCTCCCGTGTGTACGGAAGCCCCGACAACTCAGTGAGGAAACAGTTTACCGCAATAAAGCGCATCATGCGTTTCCGTATGGTTTCGTTGCGGTCGTTACCAGGCTCGCTGCCTAGGCGCCGATCTCGGGCAGCTCGGGAACATTGGTGTCGCCCGTACGGTCACCGATGCAGATCTGCCACAGCTCGGTCCAGGTGCCGTCGTCCTCGATCTTCTTAAGGAAGTCGTTGACGAAGGCTACGCCGTCGGAATCGAGCGGCAGGCCGATGCCATAGGGCTCCTTGCTGCCGAAGGGCTTGCCGGCGATCTTGTACTTACCGGGCTCGCGGACCAGGGCGCTCTGCTGCATGTTGTTATCGATGACGTAGGCATCGACGCGACCTTGCTGGAGTGCCTGACGGGCTTCCTCGTCGGTCTTGAACTCCTGCTGGCTGGCCTTGGGGGCGAACTCCTCCAGGATGGCGGGGCCGTTGGAGCCGGACTGGACGGCGACGTTCTTGTCCGCCAGGTCGTCGACGCCCTTGATGTCGTCGTTGTCGGCGAGCACCAGGATAGCCTGCTGGGTGTAGTAATAGGGGCCGGCGAAGGAGACGAGCTTCTTGCGCTCGTCGGTGATGGTGTAGGTGGCAAAGACGGCGTCGACCTGGCCGTTCTGCAGGACGGACTCGCGCGTGTCCGAGGTCACCTGGGTGATCTTGACCTTGTTTTCACCCAGAATGTAGTTGGACAGGAGCTGTGCGATACCGGCGTCGAAGCCGCGGGTCTGGCCGTCTTTCTCGTTGAGGAGGGAGAAGAGCGTGGAGGTCTGAACGCCACCGATCTTAAAGACGCCGGCGTCCTTGACGGCCGTGGCCCAGGTGCTGGCGGCGATGGCATCGTCATCGGCCTTGGGGCCGTTGTCGACGAGCTTGTCGAATGCCTTGGCGTCGAGCGTGGTGGAAGCCTCGGTATCATTGGAGCTCTTGGAGGAGCCGGTGGCGGAACCCTTGTCGGCCTCGGCGCTGGTGTCGGAGCAGCCGGCAAGACCAAGGCCGGCGACGGTTGCGAAGGTGGCGGCAACGAAGCCGCGGCGGTCGAGAACGACCTGCTGGGAGAGGTTTTTGCTCATGGTAGAACACCTTTCTCAATAAAATCCCTAGCGGTTGAGTAGAGTTATACCCTATCCCGCTCAAATGGGTCAACACGAAATAACTCAGAAACATACTTACCTTATGGGTTATTCTAGCTACCAAAAAGGGACAGGTTTATTTTGGCAGGTTTTATCTGGGCAAACGCCGATTATTGCGGCTGAGATAGCGTTTTGCGGATGGCATGATCGCTCGCGGCGGTCGCTATAATGGCGGCAGCGCGACACATATATAAGTAAGGAGATCGCGTATGAACGGTTATTCGTTTTTCGCGCCGACCAAGGTGCTGTTTGGCGCGGGCAAGTTGGGCGAGCTGGGCGCGCAGAAGCTGCCCGGCACCAAAGCGCTCATCGTTACGACCGGTGGCAACTCGGTCAAGCGTTTTGGATATCTGGGACGTTTGGAAGCCGAGCTCGATCGCGCCGGCGTGGCGTATGAGCTGTTCGATCGCATTGAGCCCAATCCTCTGCGCGAGACCGTTAACGCGGGTGGCTGGATGGCGCGTACCCACGGCTGTGATTTTGTGCTGGCGCTCGGTGGCGGTTCGGTCATGGACGGCAGCAAGGGCATCTGCGCGGTGGCGGCCAACCCGCATACGGACGCCGAGGGCAACGAGTGCCCCGGTGACATCTGGGACTTTGTGAATGGTGGCACCGCGCTCGGCCTGCCGATCCCCAACGATCCGCTGCCGCTTGTTTGCGTGACTACCACGGCGGGTACCGGCTCAGAGGTCGATGCGGGCGGTGTCCTGTCCTGCGAGGACAATGACGAGAAGCTTCGTCTGGGCGATCCGCGCCTGTTTCCGGTGCTTTCGATCGTTGATCCCGGGCTCATGGTGAGCGTTCCGGCGCGTCTGACCGCCTATCAGGGATTCGACGCCCTGTTCCATTGCGTTGAGTGCTATGTGTCGAACACCAATACGCCCATGGGTGACATGGTTTGTCGCGAAGGCATCCGTCGTGCCGCCGCGGCATTGCCTACGTGCGTCAATAATGGCGATGACCTGGAAGCGCGCTCGAGCCTTGCGTTTGCCAACACGCTTGGCGGCTATGCCATGGATGCCTCGGGCACCACGGGCTCGCATGGCCTTGAGCACGGCATGAGCGCGCATCATCACGACCTTCCGCACGGTGCCGGACTCATCATGATCGCGCGCGCCTACCACGCGTGGATGATCGATCACGGCGCCGCACCCGAGCGCTATATCGACATGGCGCGCCTGATGGGCAATGCTACCGCCAGCGATCCGCACGATTTTGTAGTTGAGCTCACGCGCCTGATGGAGGCCTGCCATGTGGCCGACCTTGCCATGAGCGAATGGGGGATTACGGACAAAGAACTGCCGGCCATCGCACACACCGCTCTGACAACCAACGGTGTCCTGTTCAGCCACGACCCCGTAACGCTGACCGACCCCGACGTCGTCGAAATTCTCAAGCAAAGCTACCGCTAACCACCACAAAGGGGACAGGCACCTTTGTGGTGGTTCTGGCCGATGCAGTGGCATGCCTTGCTGTTTTGTCTCGATCTGTAACAGTTAGACGGGCAAAAGGTCTCTATCTGTTACAGATTGAGACAAAGGTTAGGGGCAAAGACGGTTTGTCTCAATCTGTAACAATTGGGCGAGGATTTGTCCTCTAGATGTTACAGATCGAGATAATCGCGCCGCGAAAACAAAAACCTCCGCAGGGGTGCTTTCCTTGCGGAGGTTTTTTACTCGTTGAGTAGCCTTACGGCTTCGGCGGCCATGTTCTCGACCGTCATGCCGTTCTGAGCGAGCAGCTCGTTGGGGTCGTAGCGGTCGGGGAAGCCCTTGACGATGCCGAAGGTGCGCGTGCGCACGGGCGTGCAGGCCAAGTAGCACGCGACACGCTCGCCCCAGCCACCGTCCAAGATGCCGTCCTCGAGAGTGACGACAACGCGATGCTCGGCGGCAAGGCTGTCGAGGAACTCACGGTCGAGCTCAGTTGCATAGCGCGGGTTGACGAGCGTGGCCTCGATGCCGTACTCGGCAGCCAAGCGGTTTGCCACGCGCTCGCCCAGCTCAAAGAAATCGCCAAGCGCGAGCACGGCCACGTCGCGACCCTGGCGCACCACATTGTAACGAACGGCGCCGTAATCGGCGTCCTCGGCGGGCGCCAGATCGGGACGGTTTACCAGGCCAATACCAGGCACACGAATCGCCACGGGATGCTCGCGGTGGTCGAGCGACCAGCTTAGCATGGACAGATATTCCTCCATGCAGGCCGGTGCCAGGTAGCGCATGTTGGGAAGACCGCCCAGCATGGAAATATCAAAGAACGAAAGATGCGTCTCGGATGTGGTGCCAAAGATCGACGCGCCAAATACCAGGATGGTCGCTGGGGCGTCGTTGAGACACAGGTCGTGCCACAGCTCGTCGTAGGCGCGCTGCAAAAACGTGCCGTACACACCAAAAACTGGCTTGGCACCCGAGCGCGCAAGCGCGGTGGCAAAGGTTACGGCGTGCTCCTCGGCAATGCCCACATCGACGAACTGTTTGCCGGCGGCAGCGCGAAGCTCGGGTGTAAAGCCCATGATGTAGGGCGTGGCGGCCGTGATACCCACGACCTGCGGATCGCGCTCGATGGCGGCGCTGAGCGCCTCGCCCGTAATGTCGGCATAGGTGCGCGGCGCAGGCTCGCTCGGATGGCCCGGGCAGAGCTTGCGCCCAGTCGCCATGTCAAACGGGCCCACGTGGTGCCAGCGCTCGGGGTCGCTCTGGGCCGGCTCAAAGCCCTTGCCCTTGGCGGTGGAGACGTGCAGCACGATGGGATGATCGATATCGCGCAGTTCCTGCAACGCATCGACGAGGGCCAGCACATCGTTACCGGCGTCCAGATAGCGGTAGTCGAGTCCCATCGCGCGGAAAACGTTGCGCTCGCAGGTGCCGTTGCTGGCGCGTAGCTCGGCCAGATTGCGATACAGGCCGCCATGGTTCTCGGCAATGGACTGGTCGTTATCGTTGACGATGATGATCAGGTTGCTGTCGAGTTCGACGGCATTGTTAAAGCCCTCAAACGCCAGGCCGCCCGAAAGCGAGCCGTCGCCAATAACAGTAATGACGTTATGCGTGTCGCCCGCCAGGTCGCGCGCGTGGGCAAGGCCACAGCCCAAGCTCACCGACGTGGAGGTATGGCCCATGGCGAACAAGTCGTGCTCGGACTCGTCGGGATTGGCAAAGCCAGAAGCCTCACCATAACGCTCCGGATCGATATAAGTGTACGCGCGCCCAGTCAGCGCCTTGTGGGCGTAGGTCTGGTGCGAAACGTCAAAGACAATCTTGTCGATGGGGGAGTTAAACACGCGATGAAGCGCAACCGTAAGCTCAACGACGCCCAGGTTGGGGGCAACGTGCCCGCCGACGGCGGCGGAGCTTTCGAGGATTGCCTGGCGGATCTCGCCGCAGAGCAGCGGAAGCTCGGCGCGGTCGAGAGCCTTGACGTCCTCGGGCGTTGTCGTTTGCGTAAGCAGCATCGTTGTGGGTTACTCCATGCGAATCGTGTGCCGGCACTCCCTTGGTCGGCACAATTGCACAAGACAGTCTCGCACATTTTGGCGTTTGATATGTGACGGCGGCGCGGTAATTCGCCAACTGGTGGGGCAAAACGTTTTGTCCGATGCCATACTGATATGTTCCATGATGTTTTTATCGATTGTGCACAGGCTGTGGCTTGTCGCCGTGAGTCGCTGGAAGGAGGCAGCATGTCCGATGCCGTTCGTGCCGAGAAGATCGCGCACGAGGTCGACTATGCCGCCCGCCAGCTGGCCCAAGCGGGCCGCTTGGACCTGACGCGCGAGTTTATCCAGCATGGCGATGTGACGGTGTATACGCATGTGACCTCGGTGGCGCGGGCGAGCCTGTCCTTTGCCGAGCGTCTGGGCCGCGTCGGTGTCTCGGTCGACCGCACCTCGCTGCTGCGCGGGGCCCTGCTGCATGATTACTTTCTCTATGACTGGCACGATCCCGACCCAAGCCATCGGCTGCATGGCTTTCGCCACCCGTTTTTTGCCCTAGCACGTGCGGAGGAAGATTTTGAGCTGACGTCGCGCGAGCGGAATATCATCGTGCGCCATATGTTTCCGCTGGTGCCGGTGCCGCCGACGTGCCGTGAGGCATGGATTGTGTGCCTGGCCGATAAATGGTGTGCTTTGCGCGAGACGGTCGCCGGTCGTCTGCGGCGCAAGGACGAGGCGGACGATGGCGTGAGCAGTGAATCGAGTGAAAAGAGGAGAGGGTAGACGGTGGAAACCGCGATCGACATGGCATTTGACGGCGCGACGCTTGCCACCTGCCCGCTTTCGGCACTGGTGCTCTCGTTTGCTTTCTACGGTTTTTGCGGTTGGGCGTGGGAGTCGACGGTCTGCGCCATGCTCAATCACGGACGATTTGCCAACAGTGGCTTTTTGCTAGGGCCGTGTTGTCCTATCTATGGTGTGGGCGGCATTGCCTGCTGGCTGCTGTTGCGCGGAATTCCTGACGCGTCGAGCCAGTTTGTCGCTGCAGCACTCGTATGCAGCGTGATTGAGTACAGCGTAGGCGTGCTGTTGGAAAAAACAACGGGCGCTCGCTTTTGGGACTATTCGCACCTGCCGTTTAACCTGCACGGACGCATCTGTCTGTACTGGGCATGCGCGTTTGGCTTGGGTGCGTTGTGTATTTGCCGTTTAGTGGAGCCGGCATTGCTGGGGCTGCTTGGCCATCTGCCGGTGCTGATTGTGCGGCTGTCCGCCTTTATCGTCGTAGTCGCGATGATGGTCGACACGGTGTGCTCTTTGGCCAGCTGGCGTCGCCTGTCCGATCAGCTGGAGCGCGTCCGGGCCGACCTTGCCGACCGCATCAATGAGTCGCTTGCCGACGCGTCGGACTCAATGCTCGAGCGCATTCCCGAATCTACGATTGACTCGGTGGCACAGACGCACATTCGTAGCCGTGCCGTTAACGCGTGGCTGGCCGAGCTGGGCGACGCCGCGCTCGATGCCCTGCGCGAGAAGGCTTCGATGCCGACGTTTATCTCGGACGGCGCTCGCGGCCTGGCGCTTGTCGCCCGCCGCGTGGCCGATGCCGCGCCGAGCATGCCGCGTCCGTCGCTTGGTCGTCGCCTTGCCGGCAAGCGCATGAGCCGTCCGGTGCCGAGCGTGTCACTCAGCCGCCGTGACCTGCGCTTCTTCAATGCCTTCCCGCGCCTGCGCATCAATCGCTACGAAGGTGTCATTCGAGCAACTAATCTCCGCGACCGCGCTCACGAGCTGTTTCGGCGCTAGCCGGGACGGGCGTGCTCACGGCTCCCTTGCTCGCGTATTTCCCGTTCGTTTCGCGCCCGTTGCCGCGCCGTTTCCAAGATTGCGGCACCGTTTCCATTCGACAACGCAGCGTTTAACAACGCCGTATCTGGTCTACACCAGTTGTCCCTCGGCCGCATCATGAGCGCCGACAACGTTCATGCGACCAAGGGGGAGCGAATGTACGATACGGGATCGACAACGTTTATGCTCATCTGCACCATGCTCGTGTTTTTAATGACACCGGGTCTGGCGTTTTTCTATGGCGGCCTGTCCAGGCGCAAAAATGTCATCAACACCATGCTTATGTGCTTTGGTGCCATTGGCCTGGTCGGTGTGCTGTGGATTGTCGCCGGCTGGTCGCTGGCCTACGGTGGCGATGGTTCCAGCCCGTTTATTGGCGGCTTTGACCAGCTGCTGTGCCTGCCGGTGCTCAACCAGGTGCTGCAGGCGGCCGAGGGCAATGCTGCGGATGGTGCCGTCTATCCTCAGATTATCAACATCGCCTTCCAGATGGCGTTTGCCATGATCACGGCCGCTATCGTCACGGGCAGCCTGGCAGGCCGCGTTAAGTTTGGTGCCATGGCGGCCTTCCTGGGCATTTGGCTGCTTGTGGTCTATGCGCCGCTCGCCCACATGGTTTGGGGCGGCGATGGCTCCTTTATCGGCGACATCATCGGCGCACTCGACTTTGCCGGCGGCGACGTGGTACACATTTCGTCCGGTCTTACCGGCCTGATCCTCTGCTTAATGCTCGGCCGTCGTCGCGGCTTTGGCATGGTGAGCTACCGTCCGCATAACGTGCCGTTTGTGGCGCTGGGCGCCGGTCTGCTTTGGTTTGGTTGGTTTGGCTTTAACGGCGGCAGCGAGTTTAAGGCCGACGCCGTTGCGGCACTCGCCATCCTCAACACCGTGACGGCCAGCGCGGCGGGCATGGTCTCGTGGCTTGTCGTCGAGCGCGTGCACACCGGTCGCCCCACGCTGGTGGGCGCCAGCACCGGTCTGGTCGCGGGCCTTGTGGTGGTCACGCCGGGCGCGGGCTTTGTCGAGCCGTGGGCAGCGCTGGTCATGGGCTTGATCGTTTCTCCCGTCTGCTACCTGGCCATCAGCCATCTTAAGACCAAGTTTGGCTACGACGACGCGCTTGACGCGTTTGGCTGCCACGGCATCGGCGGCATCTTGGGCGGCGTGCTCACGGGCCTGTTCTGCGTGCCGGAGCTCTCGTGGACCGGCAAGGGTGGCCTGTTCTACACAGGCGACGTGTCGCTGCTCGTCTCGCAGGTCCTGGGCATTGTGGTGACGGTCGCTATTGTGCTGGTACTCGATTTGGTGATTGCCGCGGTGGTCAAGGCGCTGTTCCACGGCAGCCTGCGTGTGGACGAGGCCGACGAGGCACTGGGTTTGGACGCGAGTCAGCACGGCGAGAGCGCCTATCCTTCGTTTAGTGGTTTGGACTAGTGGTTTCTAACGCTCTGTCAGACCAACTCTTAAAGAGAGGAATTCACTATGAAGAAGATTACGGCGATCGTTCGTGCTGAGAAGCTCGAGGTTCTTAAAGACGCGCTGTTTGCTGCTGATGTTCGCGGTATGACTATCAACCAGGTGCAGGGCTGCGGCGCGCAGCATGGCTGGAAGGAATACGTGCGCGGCAACGAGTTGCTTGTCAACACGATCCCTAAGGTGCAGTTCACCCTCATCTGCGCCGATGAACATGTCGACGGCATTGTCGACATCATCTGCAACGCCGCCCGCACCGGTGCCGTTGGAGACGGCAAGATTTGGGTCGAACCGGTCGAGGAGGTAATCCGCATCCGTACCGGCGAACACGGCCCCGCCGCGGTGTAGAATCGACCGCCTGCCATCCGCAACGTTAAAATGCTGCAATGAGGCACAAGACTTGCGTTGCGGATGGGCGGATTATGGGTCGCAATAAATATCCCGAGGAGACGGTCGCGAAGATTCTCGACGCGGCACTGGAGCTATTCTGCACACAGGGTTATGAGGGGACGAGCATTCAAGATATCGTTGACCGTCTCGATGGCATGACCAAGGGCGCTGTCTATCATCACTTTAAGAGCAAAGAGGAGATTTTCAACGCCGCATTTGATCGGGCAATGGCTCCGATTGTTGAGAACCGTCGCTCAACGCTTGATATTGGTAATATGACCGGCGCCCAAAAGCTCAAGCGACTGTACGCTCCCGAGTCCGTCGTTCCGCAAATTGAGCTATGGGCACGTATGCGTCCTGCAGCAGATCCGGTAAAAAGCTCGCGTCTTCTGGCGATGCAGTACCAGGGCTCGTTTGACGAGTCGGCCGATGGCTATCTCTTGCCGGTGATCGAGGAGGGCATCGCCGACGGCTCCATTGCGTGCGAATGCCCGCGCGAAGCGGCAGAGGCCGTATCGTTGCTGGCGAATCTCTGGCTGTTGCCACTGTTTCGTCCGCTTGAGCCCAAGGATCGAATGCTCGCTCGCGCTCAATGTTTGGCGCAGATGGCTGCCGCGGTGGGACTCGATTTGGGCAAAGAAGTGCTCCAGACAACGGCACGGATTTGGGACGTATGGGACCGCGCCGGGTGGTAATATAGATACCAACGGTATGTAATTGATTTGTGAGGGCAGCTCCGGCTGCCCTTTTCAAGTCGAAAAATACATACTAACGGTATGTATAGGGGGCGGACTTATGGCTGGGCTGAGAGACGTCGGCGTCTCGTTGAAATCAAAAACAGTGCGGTCAATCAGGCTCGTGGAACTTCTGGTTGCGCAGCTGTGCACGTATTCGATGCTGTCGGCGCTGTGCTTTGCGTATCCACTTTACTTGTTCGATTGCAGTGGATCGTCAACGTTATATGGCGTCGTCGTGGCGATAGCGTTCATACCCGGCGTACTCGCAACTCCGATTGGCGGAATCTTGGCGGATAGGGGAAGACATCGCGAGGTCCTCGTGTCCCTCGGCATTGCTCTGATGACTGCATCACTGCTGTCTATTCCCATGAAGCACTCATTGCCTCTTGCGGTCGTCGTAGTAGCGATACTTTGTGTTCAATATGGCGTTCAATCGCTGCTAAAGCCAATGCTCCAAATTGAGACGGTGCGCATGGCGGGTGAAGAGAAGGTTGAGCGGGCCACTGCATTGGTTTCGCAGGTGACCATGGTGAGCAATATCTTGGGTCCTGTGGTCGGGACGGCAGTCTATGGGTGCTTTGGCATCGATGCTCTTTGCACAACCGCGTCGGTGGCGTTTGCGATGTCAACTCTGTTGTTTGGGGGCGCACTCAAACAAAATGCCTCATCTGAAACGATGGGAGACGGCGCGACTCGCACGACATGCCGAAACGATTTTCGGGAGTCGATTCGGTATCTGTTGCAAAATGCATCATTGGTCGCTGTGATTTTGCTTGCGGCCGTTTTGAACCTTGCGTTGGTTGGGCTAACGATTGGCGCTCCCATTATTGTTACAAAGCATCTCGGCATGCAATCGTCCTGCGTTGGGATAGTTGAGGTGGCTATGGGCTTGGGTGGTCTTGCCGGCAGTGGCTTGGTCGGCATTTGGCCGCATCGTTTTTCTTTCAATGGCTTATGTCGATATGTTGCGATGATCTGTTTTGGAGTCGCACCGATCATTGTCACGCTACTGTTCGGCGCAGATGTATGTGTGTTCACCGTGTTTGCGGTTGGTTCGGCATGGGTCATGGTGTGGGCAGCCATTGCGTCGGTTGAAATCATCGCGTTTGTTCAGCGGGCGGCGCCGACTGAGCTCTGCGGAAAAGTGCTTTCGGTCGTTTACATGGTCCTTTCCTGCGCAATACCTATCGGCCAATTGACGTACGGGGTTGCATATGATCGATGGACACCGGCAATTGTATTCGCAGGCATGCTGGTGGTGCTGACGTTGACGACGGCGCTGTTTTATCGGCTGAAAAGTCGCTTGTAACGATTGATTTAACGCACTGGGGCACTGTGGCTTTGCGGGAGCGAATGTCCCGGCGCGTTGGAGCGCCCTTGCATGGGCGCGTCCGTTCTCGTCTACAATATCGTGCAGACGAAGGAGAGGCATGCCCATGATCAAGATGTTCGCGAGTGACTTAGACGGAACTCTGCTTAACGCCCTGCACGAGGCAGATGGGACCATCCGTCGTGCCATTCGCGAGCTGACTGAGACTGGCCTGCATGTGGTTCCCGCGACCGGACGCTCGACGCTGCCGGTCGGCGAGCATGGCTTTACGGGCCTGGCGCTTGACGCCTGCTGCTCCAATGGGTCCATCGTGCGCGACAGCCATGGCGAGGTGCTCAAGACCTGGACCATCGACCCGCAGATCACCGAGGAGCTGCTCAAGGAGTTTCCGGATATCTGTTTTGACTGCTCCACACCCGATGGCATGTTCTCGAGCGGTTCGTTCGAGATGCACCAGGCGGGTTTTAAGAAGGACAGTCCTATCAAGCGCATCGTGATGCGCGGCATGCGTGCACGTGGCGGCTATCACGAGGAACAGTATTTCGACCAGTCGATCGGTGACATCCTGCGCCACGATGTGTGCAAGATCAACTGCCGTGTGATCTCGTCCGAGCTGGAGCGCGACCTTAAGGCGTATTTGGCCGAGCGCTCGGACCGCGTGGTCAACGCGCCGTTTGACCCGGTGATGTTCGAGATCACGGATGTGGCATGCAACAAGGGCGAGAGCGTGGTCTGGCTGGCGGGCTACTACGGCATTGCCGAGGACGAGGTCGCGGTCTACGGCGACGGCGGCAACGACATTGCCATGCTCAAGCGTTTCCGCCACAGCTACGCGACCAAAAACGCTAGCGATGCAGCTAAAGCCGCCGCGAGCGCAACTATCGGCAGCTGCATGGTCCACGCTGTCCCCAAACACATGCTCGCCACCATGCGCGAGCAAAACTCCCGTACCGTCATCGAATAATGTGACAAAGGGATAGCCCCTTTGTCACGTCCAAAATATTGCCTTTACGTGTTGATGCACACGGTGTGCAATAATACTCGCACTGTGCAATAGCGCACAGGCTGAGTAACAAGGAGGACGCTTGTCCCAGCTCGAGAAATGCGATCGTCGATCCCTTCGCTCGCAGCGTGCCCTTCGCCAGGCACTTGCCAGCGAGCTTGCCGAAAGCGGCGACCTTTCGCGAATTAATGTCGCGTCGCTCACCGAGCGCGCTGGCCTTACGCGCCGCACGTTCTATTCGCATTACCGCGATATTCCCGACTTTATCAATCAAATCGAGGACGGCTTGCTGGCCGAGATCCGTGAGCGCATTGAGCTCATCACCGCAGCTCAGCTGCCTGATCTCTATCACAACATCGATGAGCTCGAGCCGGCGCCCGGTTCGGTTGAGCTGCTGCGTTATCTTGCGGCCAACCGCGACTTAATCGGTGCGCTGCTGGGTCCGGGCGGTGACCAGGCCTTCATTAAAAGGATCATCGACACCGCTCGTGAGGCTGTGGTGCCGCGTGCGCAGACGGGCATTTTGGGCCTAGCGCTGGGCACGTTCTTTGACTACTACGTCACCTACGTCGTAAGTGCCGAGGTCGGCATGATTCAGCGCTGGTTTGAGCGTGGGCTCACCGAATCGCCCGAGGCCATGGCGCGCATTATGACGGTGCTCGCTTTTGTGCGCCCCGGTGACCTGTATGGTCAACCCATCGATATCAACGTGCCGGAATACGGCATGAAGCTATTGAACTTGCAACTCGAGGACGCGGCCGACACCGCCGCAACCGTCGGGTCCAACAACTAAGAGGAGAGACAATGAGCAAACTCGTCGAGGGCATCAAGGACCGCATGGTCGCTGCCGCACGCGAGGCCGCGCCCACCGTGGTGGATGCCGCACAGAAGGCCGCGACCGCTGCTGCCGAGAAAGTTGCCGAGGCGGTCGCCGAGGCAAAGAACGCGGCGGGGGAGACGTCCGTCGCTAGCGAGCCCGCCACCGCCGCTGAGCCCGTAGCCGCCGCCCACGCCCCCGAAGGCGCGATCTTCAACCCCGAGAACGCTCGTGGCAACCTGCACCTGGGCATCGACGTGGGCTCCACCACCGTCAAGCTCGCCGTGCTCAACGACGACAACCAGATCGTCTACGCCAAGTACCAGCGCCACCACACCGACGTCCGTGCCTGCGCCCGCGACCTGTTCGAGGGTGCTGCAACCGTGCTGCCGACGGCCCAAATGACCTGCGCCATTACCGGCTCGGGCGGCCTGCTACTGTCCCAGTGGCTCGAGCTGGAGTTTGTCCAGGAGGTCATCGCCAGCAAACGCGCCGTCGAGACCCTCATCCCGGCCACCGACGTCGCCATCGAGCTGGGCGGCGAGGACGCCAAGATCATCTACTTCGACAACGGTATCGAGCAGCGCATGAACGGCACCTGCGCCGGCGGTACGGGCGCGTTCATCGACCAGATGGCAACCCTGCTGCACACCGACGCGAGCGGCCTCAACGAGCTCGCGGCCAACGCCACCACCATCTATCCCATCGCCAGCCGCTGCGGCGTATTTGCCAAGACCGACGTGCAGCCGCTCCTCAACGAGGGCGCCCGTCCCGAGGACGTGGCCGCTTCCATCTTCCAGGCCGTCGTGACCCAGACTATCTCGGGCCTGGCGTGCGGCCGTCCCATCCGCGGCAACGTTGCCTTCCTGGGCGGCCCGCTGCAGTACCTCTCCGAGCTGCGCCACCGCTTCTACCTCACGCTCAACCTGGACGAGGAGCACCGCATTGTGCCCCAAAACGCTCACCTGTTTGTGGCGAGCGGCGCCGCCATGGCGCACGAGTCCAACAAGCTCAGCACGTTCCCGCAGCTCATCGAGGCCATCGACAGCTTGGGCGACACACAGGGTGCCGAGGTCGAGCGCCTGGATCCGCTCTTTGCCACCGACGAGGACTTCGCCGAGTTCAAGAACCGCCACGACGCCGAGGTCGTCCCCAAGGGCAAACTCGAAGGCTACACCGGCCGCGTGTTCATCGGCATCGACGCCGGTTCCACCACCATGAAGGCCGCGCTCGTGGGCGAGGACGGTCAGCTGCTGCACACCTGGTACGGCAACAACAACGGCGACATTCTGGGCACGGCCAAGGTCATCATGGCCGATTTCTACAACCACATCCCCGCCGGCTGCACCATCAGCCACGTGACCACCACGGGCTACGGCGAGGCGCTGCTCATCGAGGCCCTCAAGGCCGACTCCGGCGAGATCGAGACCGTCGCGCACCTGCGCGGCGCCAAGGCGTTCCTGCCCGGCGTCGAGTTTATCCTGGACATCGGTGGCCAGGACATGAAGTGCTTGCGTGTCAAGGACGGCGTTATCGAGCACATCATGCTCAACGAGGCCTGCTCGTCGGGTTGCGGCAGCTTTATCGAGAGTTTCGCCGTGTCTATGAACATGGACGTGCGCGCGTTCGCCGATGCCGCCATCCATGCCAAGGCCCCCGTCGACCTGGGCAGCCGCTGCACGGTCTTTATGAACTCGCGCGTCAAGCAGGCGC
>CAUBOH010000010.1 GCA_958437495.1 uncultured Collinsella sp.
ACGCCAATCCGGTCGAGCTCTTTGGCATGCGCGTTGCCCATGTGGGCATTAACGCCACCGACCCGGCAGACGCCCTGGAGATCGCGGAACTGTTCTCGACGATGATGGGCCTGCCCGTCATCGAGACTCCGGTTTCGTACTTCAATGATTCGCTGGTCGAGATCATGAAGCAGAACGGTCGCGGCGCCAAGGGCCACATCGGCTTTGCCGTCAACGACATCGATGCGGCTGAGAAGTGGTTTGCCGAGCGCGGGCTCGAGGTCAACGAGGAGTCGCGCGCGCTGCTGCCCGACGGTAGCACCAAGCTCGTGTACTTTAAGCGCGAGTTCGCCGGCTTCGCCGTGCATCTGTGCCGCGAGTAGCGCACAAGCTGTTTAACTAGCAAAAAGGGATAGAGCCGCCTGGCCCTATCCCTTTTTTATGCCGAGGGGCATCCCTACCGCGGCAGGCGAATCGTAAAGCGGCTGCCGACGCCCTCGACTGAGGTCACGCCAATGACACCGCCATGGCTATCGACGATCCACTTGGCAATGGCGAGCCCCAGACCCGAGCCCTGCGCGCCGGCATCGCGTGCGTTATCGGCTCGGTAGAACCGTTCAAACGCGTGAGCTGCGGATTCCTGATTCATGCCGATGCCCTCGTCCTCAACACTTATGTCGATCGTGCCCGCGCCCGCATCCGGCGTCACGCCAAACGAGATGGATGTGCCCGCGTCCGAATACTTGGCGGCGTTCTGCACGATCACGCGCAGAGCCTGCTTCACGAGCGCCACGTCAACGGGCGCGTCGCAGCGCGGGTCGCTGGTAAGTGCGGCATCGTACGCCAGTCGATATGTGTGCGCGGCATCGATCATCTGCGATTCCTCGCATACCTCGCCGACCAGTGCGGCCAGGTTAGTATTCGCACGCCGCAGGACCGTGCGCCCGGCATCGCCGCGCGCCAAAAACAGCAGCTGCTCCACGAGCTCCTGCATATGCTCGCTTTCGGCCTTGAGCGAGGCAATGGACTCTGCCAGCACGTCCGGGTCGTCTTTGCCCCAGCGGTCGAGCATGTTCACGTAGCCCTGAATCACCGCGATGGGCGTGCGCAGCTCGTGGCTCGCATCGTTGACAAAGCGCATCTGCTGCAGCTTGGCCTCTTGCATCTGGCGCAGTAGGCGGTTGAGTGCAACCTCGATGCTTGCCAGGTCGGCGTCGCCGGTAGTGACGCTCGGCGAGTCGACGCTTGCGCGCTCGATAGCCTGCTCCAATGTTTCCATCTTGCCGCCGGAGAGCTGCATGCGGCCGAGTTCGTCCACGCGCAGGGCCAGATCGTTGAGCGGCGCCATGGTGCGGCGCACGCGGCGGGCGCCGCCGAGCATGTTGAGCACGCTGATGACCTGCCAACTCACAACGACAAGGTAGAGAGGCCATAGCGCGACGAGGTCCTGCGCGAGGGGGAAAGTCTTGGTGGTACGCGCAAGCTCGACGGTATAGGTGAGCGTTGTCAGGTCCCAGCCGCGCGGGCGTCAGCGACATGCTGCGAACGGCGGCGCCGGGGATCCATCCCGCGGTAAACGCGCCATCGGGCAGCGTCTGGTTGTATCCATAGACGAGGATCGCCGCCGCAATAACCAACAGTAACAGATCGAGCCAGATGTGGCTCATCAAGCGGCGCCACATATAGCTCCAGTTGATGGCGCGGGCGATGGAAGTGACGCGCTTGGTCTCGGTGTTACGCGCGACAGACATAGCCCACCCCGCGCACGGTTTGGATGATGCGGGCGCCGCCAGCGTCTTCGATTTTGGCGCGCAGGTGCGCGATGTGTACGTCGACGTTGTTGGTGTCGCCCACGTATTCGTAGCCCAGCGCTTCGTGCGCGATGCGCTCACGCGTGAGCACGGTGCCGGCATGCGCCATAAGCAGGGCGAGGACGTCGAACTCGCGGGCGGTCAGCACGATGGGTGAGCCGCCGACCATAACCTCGCGGCGGTCGGGATCGAGTGCGACCGAGTCAACGGTGAGCGCGGCGGGGGAGGGCGCGGCAGCGGTCTGGGCCGTGTCGCTGGCCGGGGGTATCGCGGCGGCGTTCTCGGCCGTGCCGCCCGCCATACCCGCCCCGGCGCCGGAACCACTAACGCCCGAAGCTGCCCGCACGGCCTCCGCGCGCTTCAACGCCACGCGGATCCGTGCGAACAGTTCCTCAATCGCAAACGGCTTGGTCAGGTAATCGTCGGCGCCGGCATCGAGCCCGGCCACTTTGTCCATCACGGCATCGCGCGCGGTGACCATAATCACCGGCACATCCTTGTGCTTGCGGACACGCCGCAAGACCTCCATGCCGTTGAGCTGCGGCAACAGCACGTCGAGCAGAATCAGATCGTAGTCGCGCTCCAGCGCCAGGTCCACGGCAGTGCGGCCATCGGCGGCGTGTTCCACCTGGTAGCCCTCGTGCTCCAGCTCGAGCGTCACAAAGCGGGCGATTTTCTCCTCGTCCTCTACGATCAGGATCCGTGCCATGCGTGCCCCCATCTGCGATTACTTGTCGTCGTTCAGATTTTGCTTGATGTCGTCCGCGGCGTCGGCGGCGTGGTCCATCAGGTTGTTGATGCTGCCGGGCACGTCGCCGTCGCTATCGATGCGGTAGCGCATGCCAAAGAACAGCCCAAGCAGCATCAGCCATATCGTGGCGCCCCAGGCAAACAGGGCGACGATGGGGATCAGGATGGGAATGTTGAGGATGATGGCGCCGCGGCGCGTGGCGACAAACTTCGTCTCCAGGCTCAGGCGGAAGAGCTTTTTGAGGTACTCCCACATGCTGTCCATCTTCTTGGAGAAGTCGGTTTTTTCGCTCGACTTTTCGTAGGCGGCCTGCGCGGCGACCATCTCGGCCGAGGGCTCATTGACCGGCTCGGACTCGGTGGCGGCGTGCGCCGACGTGGTCTGGGTCTTGCCCTGCGACTCAAGCCAAATGATGGCGTCCAAAACGTTGCCGTCGGCGGCGTCGAGCGCGGCTTTGGCATCGGTGTAGCTCACGTTGCACTTGGTGCGGATGGTTTCAACTTTTTCGAGGTCGTCCATGACCTGTCCTTTCGTTCGATGGGCGCGACGTCGGGCGATCTGCCCGGGCGCGAGCATTGCGTTCGGCGGCCTGCGTTGCGCGGCGCCGCCCCGCCCTTGGTCGAACTCTATAGTGCAGGTTATAGATTAAGCGATTCTTGAGCCAAGATTAATGTTGGATGAGTTTTTGGGTGGCGGTGGGCACAGGCAGCCTTTGGGGCGAGCGCAGGCCGAGCGGCTAGAGCCCAGGGATAAATTTGTGTCCGTACGGCGAGATATACTTTTAACAATGTTGAGGGGCGTGACAGGACAAGGTTGCCCGGCGCCCGCGAAATCAGAGGGGCCGCCGTGCCGCATGGCGCAAACGAGCGGGACCCTGACACAAACAGGGGGTCATACGTGCATATCTACGCTATGAGCGACATTCACGGGTGCTTGGACGCCTTTAAGGCATCGCTCTCCACCATCGACCTCGATGCCCAGGACTCCAAGCTGGTTTTGCTTGGTGACTACTGCGACCGAGGCCCCGATTCGCTCGGGGTCTTCGAGCTCATCATGGACCTGCAAAAGCGGTACGGCGATCGCGTCGTGGCGCTGCGCGGCAACCACGAGGAGATGTTCCTCGAGTACACTGACGAGGTAAACGACCTTAATTTTACGCAGGCATGGGTACTTGCCGACAGCAATCTGGCAACGGCCAAAAGCTTCCTGGATACCGAGGCATTCAAGTACGTTAAGCACCTTTTGAGGCTCAGGAAGTTCGAGGAGGCCTACGCCTTTACGGTTGAGCGCATAAAGGCCGAGCACGCGGACATTATCGCGTGGGTCCGCAAACTCCCTTACTTTTACGAGAGTCCCTTCGGCCAGGTCTTTGTGCATGCCGGCGTTGACGAGGAAGCCGGGGAGGATTGGAAACTCGGCACGTCTGACGAGTCGTTTACTATGATGCCGCCCGATTACGTGGGGCATAAGTTCTATCTGGATGTTATCGCCGGGCATATCAACACCGAGGCGGTCTCGGGCATTGCGGGCTACCGCGGTATCTGGCATGACGGCGCCAGCCATTTCTTCATCGACGGGAACGTCATGAAGAACGGCGAGGTCGCCGTGCTGGGCTACGACTCGGAGACAGGGAAGTACGGCGGGCAAGGGCTGGAGTAGATTGGCGGGCTCTGAGAGGCTGGGGTCGCTCCTGCGGCAAAGGATGCCTGGTTCTCTTTCCGGCCAGAGCGATATGGCGATGAATTGCTGACCCTACTCGCTCTCCTGCTTAACCAACGCATTCTTTATCCAGGTCATCATGGAATCTGAGGAATAATTGGGAACTTTGTCAATCTTTAATGACAGGCTGCTCTTCAGCTTCAGCTGCATCTTGTTCAAGTCCCCTTTATCGTATGGGCTGAGGTATGGATAGAGGTAATGGTATTCGTGGTGATCGCAGCTTAAGGCATGGGCGACATCAAGGAGCGCAAGCACGGAGATGAGTACGTGCCACTGCTGGTTCAAAACTTGTTTGCCGTTCTTGTCCTTAGTAAAGGGATCAAAGGCATCGATTTTTGCAACTACGTTTTTGTCGAAGCAAAAGTGGTACTGCTTTTGATTGTCAGTGAGATGCTTGAGCACAAGATAATAGGCTGCATTTTCCGGATGTGCTTTCATTGTACTTTTCGGTTTGAGCTTTTTTGCCTGTCTGATTTTGTTCCATTCAGTGCCACACCAATCGTCCCACGCTCCCTTTCTGAGCGCGGATTCCATTGCTTCGAGTTCACTGTTGTCTAATTGATTTAGGGCAACTATGGCGTTGCCTAATTTTCCGCTTCGTCGCGACTATCGGGGCTTTTAGAAATGCTTTCGTAGGGATTGTTGCACCATCCAATAAAGTCCTTGATGTTTATCGGCTCGGTGCAAAAGGTTCCGGAGACAGAAGTGCTGTGGGAACGGTTGAAAAAGTCCTGAACATCGTTCAAATCGGCGCGGTTGACTTCGTTCATATCTGGATTCCTTTCTCATCAGGAAACATGTCTCATCATAGGCATGCCTGCGGTCGTGGCGGCTAGGGGCGCCAGTGCTAGTGAGGGTTCCAGAGAAGGAAGCGGCGTGCACCCTCGGGGCAGCAAAGAATCAAGGTCTAATACTTTTCCGGAGAAGTGAACGAGCTTAATTGGACCCCCGAAGCATCGACACTTTGAGGGTGCCGTTTCCTGCGGTTTCGGTACTGAAATCCTGCGATTTTGCTGCCAAAAAATGCGGATGTTTCAGGGGTTCAAAAACAGCCGTTCACTTCTCGGGAAAAGTATTAGACCTCGACAGCGGGGGATGTTGAGCTGGTAACAAAGCGGCGGCAAAAATGGGATAGGCAAGACGCGCCAATCATCTGGAATCAGAATCACGTTGCAAAAGTATGAAAATATCCTACAATTGCAACATGAAGTACTTTAGCAACATAACGGCGATAAGCGAGCTTTCCGAGAGCGAGGGCGTGTTCACTACAGCTCAGGCGGCTCGCATGGATATCTCTCGAGATGCACTGGCACACTCATGCCGTGCGGGGCGTCTTGAACGGATATGTCACGGCGCCTACCGAATGTCTGGAACACGGCGCCAAGACACCGACGAGCTCAACGCTTTTTGGAAGCTTACCAATCCCTCCCTTTGCGCGTGGGAGAGAAAACGCCAGTGGGATGGCATCGCCGTGAGCGGCACGACTGCGGCGAACTTGCAGCAAATGGGCGATTTCCATCTGTCCCCCTACAGGATGACCGCGCCCATGCGCATCAATACAAGAAACGAATCCCTTTCTTTTGCAAAACGCGAGATTGTCGAGCAGGATATCGTTTGGCTCGACGGCCTGCCGGTAACTAAATCCGAGCGCACGCTTGTCGATCTTTGCCTCGATTGCGAGGACCCCTCATTAATTATCGATGCCTATAACGACGCGCTTGGGCGAGGGCTCAACACGCAACGGCTGAAAGAACTTGTAAAGGAGAACTCTAAAACCGCCAAACGACGCGAGCTAATGAGGCCTTTGTTGATGGTGCTGAACGGGTAATGCGAAACGGAGGACATGGTGAAGTACAAAACGCCTGCCGCATTGGAGATGGCTGTTAGGAATGCCACAAGGCAGTTTTAAATGAGCGTCGAAACGTGAATAATCGTGCTGCGACTGTCATGTTAATGTCGGTAGCGCTACCGTTCGCATGATTTGGGTGTCGGTAAGTGATAATTGATTAATGGCCGCTGCTATACTTAGCGATTATGATGCTAGTAAGATTGGCTTTGGATGGAATCGATGCAGCTTGAGCCCGAACCGAGGATTTTAATTGAAAGCCTAAGAGATATTGGGTATTCGTTTAATAGTGCACTAGCTGATATTGTTGACAATTCTATTACTGCGAAGGCAAGGAATATCTCAATCCTTGCTATTCCTTCTGATGACTTCAGAATTGCAATCATTGATGATGGTGAGGGGCTTGGCAGAGATGAGCTAATGCATGCCATGAGACTCGGTAGCACTGATCCGAGGTGCAAGCGGAATTTGAACGATCTCGGGCGTTTTGGTCTCGGGTTAAAAACCGCTTCATTTTCACAATGCAGAAGGCTGACAGTTGTGTCAAAGAAAAACGGTGAAGTGAATGCCTTCACGTGGGATCTCGATTTTGTTGCCAATGAAAACAAATGGACAGTTTTGGAACAGAAAAGAACGGACGCCATTCCGTTTATTGAAGAGATGCGCGAGGCGGGTACGCTTGTTCTCTGGGAAAAACTTGATCGTCTAACCGGAGTAAATGGATCAGGAAAAGCCAATTACGACAGACTTATTAGTGAGGCTCAAGATTACCTCTCTCTTGTATTTCATCGTTACTTAGCGGGAGAACGTGGGCTCAAGCGCATCAAGATCAATGTGAATAATCGCACGCTTGACCCCATCGATCCATTTAATGTTAGCAATCAGGCGACGCAACCATCGCCTGTCGAAAATGTTTGTCCCGGCGTTACGATGCAGGCGTTTACTCTTCCGCATAGGTCAAATTATGCTTCAGATGCAGAGTATGAAAAGTTTGCTCTTCCTGGCGGTTACTTAAAGAATCAGGGAGTCTTTCTCTATCGCGCGAAGCGCTTGATACTGCATGGAACTTGGTTTGGGATTGCCAAGAAAACCGCTCTCACCCAGTTGTGCCGCGTGAAGATTGATATTGATGTTAACCAAGATGAAGCATGGAAAATTGACGTTAAGAAAGTGTCCGCTCAGCTTCCAGAAGAAGTAAGGGCGAGTATCAAACAATTGATTGCTCATATTGGTGCGCCTTCAAAAAGAGTTTATCGTCGTCGCGGCGCTAGGTTAACGAGGCCTGAGGTATATCCGGCTTGGAATGCGATAAAAACTGGAGACAAGACCCTTTATTGCATTAATCGCAAAAACCCAATTCTCGATAGCTTCAATTCATCTCTTGATGATGATCAGAGGGCTGCTTTCAAGACTGTTCTTTCGCTAGTCGAATCGTCGTTCCCAACGGAATCTCTTTTCTACGAACTGTCGAACAACGAGGGGTCAGTTTGCTTTGAAGAGATGGAAGACGATGACTTTTCTAATGCCGTTCTCACTTTCTTTGGCTCATTAAAGCAAATGGGGAAGGATGAGGATGACATCCTTTCCATCATGAGGTCTGTTGACTTGTTCGTAAGACGCTGGAACGAAGTACTCAGCATTCTTGGAATTGAGGAGCGTTAAATGGATGCTACGCTAGAGCAGTTCATCAGCTATCTTGATAACACCGTTAGAGAGGCTTTGGGAAACGAAGATAAAATCCCTGAGGAGGCTGATGTTTCAAATGCCTTTTCTCAGCTCTATGATGCCCTTTCGTTTGCCTATCCCATTGCAAAGCAATGCAATAAGAACGAAATTGTGTCTAAGCTTGTTGAGAGGTATTGCAGTGAGCTAACGATTAAAAAGAAACTTGGGTTTGAATTTAAGGATGAGGACAGCCATCCTTGGTTGAGTGAGATAGAAAACTCAATTGACTGGTTTTACTGGAATCGCTATAAGCAGTATTTAGTGCGCGATAAAAAATGGGCGCAGGCTGCGGTTAAATCAATTGATAGAGACGGCCGTAACATTCTCGACCTAATGGCTAATCCCTTAAAAGACGGATCATTCACGAGGCGCGGCCTCGTAGTTGCGTCTGTTCAATCTGGAAAAACGGCAAACTATATCGGATTGGTGTGCCGTGCCGCCGATGCCGGATATCGAATCATTATTGTCATGGCTGGCGTGCATAATGTCTTACGAAATCAGACGCAAGCCCGCCTCGAAGATGGGTTTACCGGATTCAATATTGAGAACCGTAAGGTTGAGCCTGTTGGCGTTGGCAATAGAAATCAAGCGAGGCGCCCAATTGCTTGTACATCGAGGGAGGCTGATTTCAGCAAGAGCAGGGCTGATGCTCTGAAGGGTATTCAAACCGTACAGGCAAACGAGCCTTTTCTCTTTGTGGTCAAAAAGAATAGCAAATCTCTCCAGCAGGTCTATGAATGGCTGAAAAGCAACGGCAATCAAAATGAACCCCTGCTGCTCATTGACGATGAGGCAGACAATGCATCGATTAACGGAAAATACAAGCTCGAAAAGCGAGAGAATGAACCGACCAAAATCAATGGGCAGATAAGAAACCTGCTTAACCTATTCAATAAGGCCTGCTATGTTGGCTACACTGCTACGCCATTTGCTAATGTTTTGATCGATCCTAGCGTTGACAGCGATGAGTATGGTAAGGACCTTTTCCCGAGCAACTTTATTTACACGCTTGAGGAGTCCTCTGACTACTTCGGTGCCAAGAAGGTATTCGGAGATTATGACGAGCCTACTCACAGGCACTTGCGTTTCATTGACGATGCGGACGATGTCCTTCCTGCAAAACATAAAAGTAGCTTTGAGCCCTTTATGCTGCCCCTTAGCCTAAAGGCGGCAATTCGTACTTTTGTATTGGCGACGACGATAAAGACGCTTCGTTTTGGCACAAATTTTCATTCAACGATGATGGTCAATGTATCTCCCTATAAGAAACCGCAGAATTGCATGCGGAATCTAGTCGAGGATTACCTTATCGACCTGAATACGGCGGCGAAATCCTATGGGGCCTTAAGCCCGGAGGACGCGCTTGAGGCTTCTCCGCACCTAAGGGATTTGAAAGCTACTTGGGAGCTGGAATATGCAGACTGCGGTTTTGGCTGGAGCAAAATACAGCCACGTCTCTATGACCCGGATTATCATGTTCTGAGCATCAATACAGACTCGGGAGATGCTCTGGACTATGAGAATAGGAACGAGCGAGTTATCGCGGTTGGCGGATATAGGCTTTCTCGTGGTTTAACCCTTGAAGGGTTAACGGTCTCCTACTATTCGCGAAACGCCAGAGCATATGATGCACTGATGCAGATGGCTCGTTGGTTTGGATATAGGCCTCAGTATGAGGATCTTTGTCGTGTATGGATGACCGACGAGGCAGCGGGCTGGTACAAATACGTTGCCGATTCGACGGAGAATCTGTTCGATCAACTAAGGAGCATGCGCCAAGTTAAGCGCACTCCAAAGAATTACGTTTTGAAAATACGCCAGAGCCCTGATGCCCTGACCGTTACCGCGAGAAATAAGATGGGTGCCGGGCAAAAGGAAAAGGCCCCAATCGATTTAAACGAGGGGTTCGTTGAAACGATTGCATTTGACAGGGACGCGGAGATAGTTGCCGATAACGAGGCTGCATGCAGGGATCTTCTTAGCACAATAAAGGGGTATGCGGACTTCAAAGACGGGGGCTCTTATAGATATCTTTATAAGGGGGTTCCGGTCAAGTTTGTTACCGCTTTTCTAGAAGCCTATGAAAATGAAGATGGCCTTTCGCCAAAGTCTCAAAAAGCTCCAATCCTAAGCTACATCAACGAACGGTTACTTGATGGCGAGCTGAAGGAATGGGACGTTCTCTTGGCACATGGTTCTCGATCAAATGGTCCAATCGATTTGCCTGTTGATGGAACGGTCAGCATGGAGCAAAGATATCCCGGTAGCGCTTCGAACAATGATGTCGTTGTTGTTGGAGAGAAGCATCGTTTATCCAGTCGTGGAGTTGAGGCTGCTGGCTTAAGTACGGAAGAAAGGAAAATGGCGGAAGAACAATATGCTGCAGACCATAGTGGCGACAAGGCGAAAAACTGTTCTGATCTCTATTATCGTCAAATGAGGAGGCGGCCATTGCTGGTTTTGCATCCGATTTGCATGCGATTTGGAGAAACCAAAATTAAAGAAAAGAAGGAGGCAGGAAAAGAAGCTCCTTCTTGGTGGAAGAGCTGGGATGCCCAGGAATGCGTTTTCGGCTGGAGCATCAGTTTTCCGCACACCGATAAGCAAACGCGACCAGTCACTTACGTTTTTAATTCTGTGGCACTGGAGAACATGATGCCGGAACCCGAAGATAGCGATGATGATTATGAAGACGACTAGCGATAATCCGTGGGAAGAGCTGCCTAGATCACGTGGAAGGGGCGACTACAACACGAGAATGGTCGCACCCGATGTCAATCCAGATGCAAAAAGGATTTATTGGGCAAAGGGGCGCTCTAATCACCCAGCTTTTCTTGTCGAATATGACAGCAGCGAGACGGGGGCACCGGAGCCTCCCAAGTTTAAGAACATTTCTATTCGAGACATTGAATCGGAGCGCTCCATACTACTTGAGCTCCAAGACCAAGAAATGAAAGCCCAATTTCTCCGCTTATGTCTTGATATTGCCGGCTCGGTGCAGAAAGCCCCCACCGTTGCGATGAGGAAGATGACCTTCATGAGGCTCGAGAAATGGGCTTCGTTTCTCAGGCCCGGGCGTGGCCCCCTCACAGCCGAGCAACAAAAAGGGCTTATCGGCGAGCTGCTTTTTCTTAAACGGGTTTCCGCTGCCATTTACGAGCCGTCGAATGCCTTGAGTGGCTGGACAGGGCCAGAACGCTCTAAGCGCGATTTCGGTTACGGGCAGATTTTCGTCGAGGTGAAAAGCAAACGAGGGTCATCGAATTCGGAAATTGGAATATCGTCAGAAGAGCAATTGAACACCAACGAAAGCGAAAGGCTCTTCTTATATGTCGTCGAGTTGAACAGCGCTACGGATGAAGATAAAGCGGCATTCAGCCTTACCGATGTCGTCAACGATGTTCAAATGCTCTTCGACAGCCCATTGGATTTGGCACGCTTTCAGGAGAAGCTGTCGGATGCCGGGTATTTTCCGGAAGACGATTATTCCCACACCTTGTGGAGCGAGGGCGTAACTGAAGTATATGAAGTTAAGGATGGATTTCCGCGAATCGTTTCCAGTTCGTGTCCGCCCGGAGTTAAGGCTGTTACATATAAAATCGACCTTGGTTACTGCTCTGATTACGAAGTTGATCAGGGTGCAATTGCTCGGGCATTGAGGTGAATTAGATGACAGATTCCACTTCGTTTCAGGAGGAACTGTTTCAAGAGGTCAAGAATAAGGCGGACTCGGAGGGAGTCTATAAGAACGATGCGTTCTTTGACCTCATCACTGATTATCTTTGCGACGCGGGAGAATTCGATGAGGCTATCCCCGCCTTCTGTCAAAGAACTGGAATAAGGGTTGATGGCTACTGTGGCGATCCTTTTGAGTCAAGCAGAAAAGTCCTCGGCCTCATTGTCCTCGACTTCAACCAAGATACTGGCTTGCTGACATTAACGAATTCTGAAATGGAGGCAGATTTTCGGCGGCTTGAGAAATTCGTAACCAAAGCATTGGATTCTCAATTTAGGGAATCTCTTGAGCCGACGGATCCGGGGTTTGGGCTCGCCGATTTAATTCACGCTCGCTGGAATGAAATCGAGCGAGTCAATCTGTATCTTCTTTCAAACAAAAAACTTAGCCAAAGGGTTTCGGGTAAAGAGACGGGGAGTGTTCTGGGCAAAGAGGTTGTTTACAACGTCTGGGACCTTGAACGGATAGGTAATCTTATTGAATCGGGTCGCGAGCGGGAGAGGCTGCTCATCGACTTTAACGAATTGCCGACGGGTCCGATTCGGGCCCTTCTCGCAAGCTCTCCGAAAGACAAGAACAAGGTTTACCTTGCTGCGATACCGGGTGTCGATTTGGCGCGCATCTACGATCGTTGGGGAGCGCGACTTCTTGAGCAAAACGTCCGTGTATTTCTTCAGGCGAGAAGCAATGTCAACAAGGGTATAAAGCGTACTCTCGAGAATGAGCCTGAGCTTTTCTTCTCGTTCAATAACGGTATCACGGCGACCGCGGAGAGCGTTACAACGGAGAGCGGGGAAGACGGGCTTTTAATTGACCGTCTAGAAAACCTGCAGATAGTTAACGGTGGCCAGACAACCGCATCGGTTTATGCCGCATATAAGGCTGGTAAAAGTTTGGACCGCGTGTTTGTCCAAATGAAGCTTAGTGTTGTCAGCCCAGAAGAGGCTCTCGAACTGGTGCCTAGGATCTCTGAATATGCAAACAGCCAGAATAAGGTTTCTTCAGCCGACTTCTTTGCAAACCACCCCTATCACGTGAGAATCGAAGAGTTCTCGCAAAGGATACTTGCTCCCATGCGGGCAGATAGCTTCACGCAAACCAAATGGTTCTACGAGCGGGCAAGAGGCTCATATCGAGATAAGCAAGCTTATCTTACGCCTGCGCAGAAGCGTAAATTTGTTGCTGAGTTTCCTAAACGCAGACTTTTACGAAAACGGATTTGGCAAAATATCTCATGGTCTGGACGAATAAGGCCTACTTGGTCAATCGCGGTGCCCAGAAGAACTTCTCTGAATTTGCTCGGCTAATTAAAGACTCCTGGGATAAGGATGAGAGTCAGTTCAATGAGACTTATTTCAAATATTTGATTGCCAAGAAAATCATATTCGATCGCACGGGCAAGATTGTGCAGTCGCGTGATTGGTGGGAAACCGGCAGCTATCGCTCGCAGCATGTAGTCCTTGCGGTGGGAGTGCTTTCAAATGCAGTTTTCGCTTTAGGAAAAGCCGTTAACTTTCTTGGCATTTGGAATCAACAATCGTTGTCGCCAGCATTTGAGAGGGCGCTTGGACAAGCATCTGACGCTGCGCATGATGTATTGATGCATCCCGCGACGGGCTATCGAAACATTTCTGAATGGGCAAAACAACAGAAATGCTGGGAGGCTATCAAGTTAAAAAAGGTTGATTGGGACAAAGAGTGGCTTGGTGAGCTTATTGACCTCGATGAGGAGAAAGACATTCAGCGAGAGGGCTCACGTAACCAGAAAACGCTGAACGGGATTGAAGCTCAGACGGCGGTTTGCGAGATGGGAAGCGGATTTTGGCAAAATGTTCTTAACTGGTGCCTTGCAGAGGGCGAGGGAACTGAGAAGGAACGGGGTATTTTGCAGTATGCATGTGCCTTGCCAAACAAAGTACCCTCCGAGAGCCAGTCCGTTGTACTTATTAACATGATGAAGCGGCTGCGCAGAGTCGGCTGTCCTTACCGTCTTAAGAGCAGTCAGTATCGTCTGTAAGATTCTCGTAAAACCCGTGGGCTTCTTTTCCAAGTGCCTTTGCGACTACCGCCGCTATCTGCTGGGCAAGTAGCGGCGGCACCGCGTTGCCCACCTGAGTGTACTGAGATGTTCTGTTGCCTTCGAACAGATAGTCATCTGGGAAGGTTTGAAGTCTTGCGGCCTCTCTCACGGTAAGGCTCCTGCATTGCGACGGATCCGGATGGATGTAATAGTGTCCGTCCTTGGCGATATGCGAGGTGATGGTCGTAGAGGGTCTTCCCCATACTTGCACACGAAAACGGTCGTTGAATTTATAGTTACCAGTCGTTTTTGCTGCTTGAACGTTCTTATGATTGGGAAGCAATGACTCGGGGAATTCTTCAAGGCGTGCGGGCGTACCGTATTTTTCTGCATATGCCGCACAAAAGAGATAACGGTCAAGATCGCTCGCCAAGTGAGAGCGAGACTCATGATTTGTGAGGACCTTGCTATTTCCGAGCCTTCCTCTATACCATTCTTCATATCGATTGTGGACGGGATCAACTTTGTGCTTTGCGGTTAACTTTGGCGCGTAGCGTGAAATTACCCTATCAAGGATGTCTGTAAGATCGTTGCATTCGTCATTGTCTTTCAGCTCTTTTGCCGCTGAGTTTATGTACTCTGCCCAGTTCATATCGCGCCAGTTCTCGTTGCGTTCAGAGAATCCACTTCGCAGTTTAGGCAGTCCACGAAGGGCTGACCCAAGAGTGCAAACATGCTTTTTGGTTAGCGTGCTCGGTTCGATTCCGGTGTCATTTTTAATACCAAGGAGAATGACCCTGTGTCGCATCTGGGGGATTCCATACTGTTCGGCTTTGACCACGTAATCTTTTGGATTATGGGGGTCATCAGTGACGAGGGAATGGATGGTGTATCCCGCCTCTTCCATATCTTTGCATATGCGGTTAAAAACGCCATGGCCCTCGTGCTTTGCAGAAAGAAGTCCTTTGACGTTTTCCATAACGAAGACATCCGGCTTTAGCTCGTTGATAAACGAGAGGTAGCAACGGTAGAGGGTGTGCTTCGGGTCCTCTTCGAATGTAATGTCATGCTTGCGCCGCGATCTGCCCACCAACGAATATGCTTGGCACGGAGGTCCGCCAATAAGGACCAGCGGACCCCTATCACGGTCTTCAAACCATCTTGTTACGCGTTTGGCGCCGAGTTTGACCAAGCGGTCGTCTCCATCGACGAGCTCGTCGCATAAAGCTTCTTCGCAAGCGGCCTGCCATTCTTTTGGGCGGTAGCGGATAAGTTGGTCGAAGGTCTCATTGTCATGCTTTTTCATGTATCTGAGATAAACTCTCGGCAATGTTCCGTCCGGTTCTGCAATTTTGCGCAGATATGAACGAAGCCTCAGGGTCTGATGAGCCTGCTTGTCACGTTCAATGGACATGATTGTTTGGAACACGGGCTTGTTCTCAGCGTCTCGAAGTGATGAAAAGCCTTCCCCAAGGCCTCCCGGGCCCGCGAATAAGTCAATAACGGGAATCACTGCTAACCCTCTCCAAACAGAAACTTCTAGATATCCAGGCTACCAGGATGAAAGTCAAACGTCCAGGAGTGTCTCGCTATGTAAATAAACTTTCTATTTATAGCATTTGCGGGAAACTCGATAAGTGCAGGCGGCGCGCCAGCATTTGAGTTTCTGCTCAAAGATGGCCCAGATCGCTTCCCGTCAAACGGGCATCTTATGGGCATTCCAAAAATGCGGGAATGAAATTGTTCAACGCACTCTTGAACGATTCGCCCCATACCATTGTTCTGCGCCTTGACGCTGCTTTGGCTGAGCCCGACTTATAATAGCTCTGATGTAATTCTGCAGGCTCTTGTCGCTATGTGAGAAAAACTTGCAAAATCCGCAAGTTCTTGTCATGCTGTGAGAAAAACTTGCAGATTGGGGCGAGCGATGGACAACAGGATGGTTCCCAGAAATCGATATCTCGAGAAGTTGATCGCCTTTCGTGACTCGGATGTCATCAAGGTTGTAACGGGTATGCGCCGTTGTGGCAAATCGACGCTTCTGGACATGATGCGGAAACATCTGGAGGATAACGGCGTTCCATCCGAGTATCTTTTGACCTTTAAGATGGAGTCGTTTGAGCTGGAGGGCGTGCGTGATTGGCGAGAGCTTTACCGCCATGTCGACGGCCTAATGCCTGCGGGCAAGAGGTGCTATCTCTTCTTCGACGAGCTTCAGGAGGTTACCGGATGGGAGAAGGCGATTAACGCACTTCGTGTCGACCGGGACTGCGATATATACGTTACGGGTTCGAACGCTTTTCTCCTCTCGTCAGAGATTGCGACCATAATCTCGGGCAGGTATGTCGAGATTCGGATGCATCCGCTCGCTTTTTCGGAATATGTCAACTTTCTTGGTCCGACTGACGTCACGAATAGGCTTGCTGTTTTTGGCCGGGAGGATATTGTTGCACTCGACGATCTTCTTGACCGCTATCTGACGTTTGGAGGCCTGCCGTTTCTCGCCGCTTCAAAGCTGCCGGAGCAGGAAATGAAGGACTATATCTGGAGCACGTACCAAACAATCGTCGGGCGCGACATTTTGGCTCGCGAGGCGCGTCGGGGTAGACGGTCGGTGACGAGTAGGGGCGTGCTCGACCGTGTCACATCCTACTTAGCTGATAACATTTCAAACCCAACATCAATTAACAAGATTGTTGGCACACTGGCGGAGAGCGGAACAAAGTCCTCTCATGGTGTTGTAGACACTTGTGTATCCGCCCTTGAGGAGACCTATATCTTTTCGCATGCGCGCCGATTTGATATTAAGGGTCGGGACATTTTGAAGACCGGTGGCAAGTTCTACATTGAGGATCTGGGGCTTCGAGCTTTCTTGGATGGGTATCGCGGCAGCGACAGTGGGCGTGTTCTCGAAAATGCCGTTTACAATCGCCTTGTCTATGACGGATACCAAGTCTTCACGGGTCATCTTCGAGATGCTGAAATCGACTTCGTTGCAATCGGCGACGGCTCGGATCGTAAATTTATTCAGGTCACAGAGTCGATTGACGAGGAGGCGACGCGTAAGCGCGAGCTGCGTCCATTTGAGCTCAGGTCGCTCGAGAAGATTACCGGCGGTTACGAGAAGATCATCGTCGTTCGCCGAGGAAGCCATCCAACTGACATTGACGGCATCAAAATCGTTTCTGCAGTCGATTTCTTAATGGGTAGGCTCGGGGCTTAGAGCGTTTGGAGCGCGTCTGTTTCCTATGCCTAACGACATTGCCGCAGCTCGTGACGCCGCCGGCTTCTTCCTCTCCGTCAAGCGGCACCAACTCAGCTGATCCGTTGGGGACGGAGGAAAGCGGATCATTTTCGGCGTGCCGCAGGTGATACGAATCCTGCGGCGCGCTGTTTTTGCGCGAGGGCTTTCAGCTGTGTCCGCGTGGCGTGGGAGACTTAATTTGCCGCCCTGCTCTGCCGCGGCAGCATGTACCCAAATAACGACCCTCTAAGGAGCTCGATAGTAATGAGTGATAACACCAAGCATCTCGCAAAGAAGTGCGTCAAGGACGCGGGGCCGTGCCTCGTGCTGTGCCTTGCCGGTGCAGCGGTCGCGCTGCTGGCTGTTCTGGGGCCGTTCGACGTGTTCCGAAGTGCCGTCTCTCTACACATTTGCATGGCCCTTGCCGGCGCCATGATGACCGGCGGCGCGCTCGATCTGGTTTTTTGGGTGCTTGACCCGTTTGGATGGAAGAACGAGGGGTAAGCCCTAAGGGATGGAAGGGCTGGAACGGTTGGCTTAGTGATCGTGCAGAATGCGGGCTAGCGACTTACAGGGAAGTGGTGATCCGATGACGGTCTATGTGACGGGCGATATTCACGGCGGCGTCGACATGCAAAAGCTGCGCGACTGGGATCTTGGGGATAGTTTGACGAGCGACGACTATCTCATCATCGCGGGCGACTTTGGCTTTCCGTGGGATTTCTCTGCCGAGGAATGTGCCGACATCGCTTGGCTGGAGTCGCGCCCCTATACCGTGCTATTCGTCGACGGCAACCACGAGCGTTTCGATCACTGGGCGGAGCGACCCATGGAGTTGTGGCACGGTGGGCTGACGCAGCGCCTGTCGGATGCCTCTCCCATACGGCGCCTGACGCGTGGCGAGGTTTTTGAACTCGATGGCTCAACGATCTTTACCATGGGCGGTGCCACGAGTGTTGACAAGGAATACCGCATTCCGTATTCCAGCTGGTGGCCGCAGGAGCTGCCGGACGAGCGCAACTTTGAGGAGGCACGGACAAAGCTCGACAGCGTGGGCTGGAAGGTCGACTACGTAATCACTCACACCTGCTCCACGCGCATGCTTTCGTCCACGCTCTATCCGGCGTCCGGCTGGAATTGCCCCGCGGTTGATCGGCTTACAGCGTTTTTCGATGAGCTGGAAGATCGCCTGGACTACAAGCGCTGGTACTACGGCCATTTTCATCGCGACGCCAACCCGGCCGAGCGTCACACCGTGCTCTACGACTGCATCGTTCGCCTGGGCGACGAACTCCAGCCCTGGGATGTTACGTAGCGGCAAGGCGTTTGACTACTCGGCCGTTATGGTGATGTTTTCCCGGTGCGCGCAGATAACATCCCAGCTAAAGTGCTCGACCAATTGCTCGGCAGAGCGCGGCGTGGCGTCCGGCGCGATGCCAGTTTGCCCGGCGAGCCAGCCCAGCAGTGCCTCGGGTGTGCCAAAGCGGGCGCGGAGCTCGCCCAGGTCCAAATCGCGGTCGCGCTTGGAAAGGCGGCGGCCGTCCGGCGACATGAGCAGCGGAATGTGCGCGTAGCGCGGTGTGGGCAGCCCCAGCAGATGCTGTAGGTAGATTTGGCGGGGCGTGGAGCCCAGCAGGTCGCATCCGCGTACGATCTCGGTGACTCCCATGGCGGCGTCATCGACCACCACGGCCAGCTGATAGGCAAACACGCCGTCGCTGCGGCGCACCAAAAAGTCGCCGCACTCGGTGGCTAGTGCCTCGCATTGGGCCCCGTACGTGCGGTCTACGAATTCGACCACATCGTCTGCGAGGTTGTCGACGGCGGGCACGCGCAGGCGCGTGGCCGGGGCGCGCAGGGCACTGCGGCGGGCGACCTCTTCGGCAGAAAGGCCTCTGCAGGCGCCGCGGTAGATGGGCGTGCCGTCGCTGGCATGCGGCGCGCTTGCGGTGTGGAGCTCGGCGCGCGTACAAAAACAGGGGTAGGTGAGGCCGGCGTCCTGCAGCTGGTGTAGGGCGTCCTCGTACAGATCCAGGCGATCGTGCTGGTAGTAGGGGCCTTCGTCCCACTCCAGCCCCAGCCAGGCTAGGTCGTCGATGAGCTGGGCGGCAAGTTCCGGGCGCTTGCAGCGATCGTCCAGATCCTCGATGCGCAGCACGATGCTGCCGCCCTGACTGCGGGCCGAAAGCCACGAGCACAGACAGCTGAACACGTTGCCCAGGTGCATGCGGCCCGATGGCGACGGGGCAAAGCGCCCCACGACGGCCGCGGGGACGGAGGCGGGCTGCGTCGTTGGCGCGTCCGCGGCGGGCGTTGCTATGTTGCGTGCGTTGATATCCATGCGGACGAGTATAGCGCGGGGCACGGTAGGGAAGGCGTTGCCGTGGCTCGCAAGTTGGCGGCGCTGCGCATTGCGCACGGTGGGCCTGCAGCTCAACGTCTCGATCGCCGCACGCCGACTCGGCCTTATACACGACAGAAACCCCGGCAGCTCTTCGCAACTGCCGGGGTTTCCGCGGAAAAGGGGGACATGATCCTCGAGCGAACGGCAAAGGGGCAAACCGTTTTCGCTCAACTGCTTTATGCCCTTCGACCACAGGCTCAAACAGCGTATGCCGCGCCCACACAAAGCCGCTACACCTGTGATGGAGCTGTGAAGTGGTGTCTATCGTTGATGCAGGCCGTGCCAAAGAGTGTCCCAAATTGTCGGCAGATAAGGAACGTCCCTAAGTGCCAGACTCGGGTGGGACTTTTGTCCCATTTGACGTTCCGTTGGCCCAGATATTCGTCATGTGTGCCCGCAAACGTGGGACAATGGCGATGTTGGTTTTACAGATAAAGGATGTGCCTATGAACGCCCCCGTTGCCAATGCCTGCCGGCAGCGCCGCTTGTTTGCGCGATTCGCTTCCACCTGTGCGCTCGTCGTACTTGCATTGTTGCTGCTGCCTGCCGCCGCACACGCCGACGGCTACTCCATGACCCAAACCTATATCGGTGCCACGGTCGAGGCCGATGGATCGCTGACCGTTGTCGAGGGACGCCAGTTTGATTTCGACGACGACATCAACGGCGTGTTTTGGGAGATCAATACGGGCACCAACCAGCAGGGCGGCACGGCGGGCGTTGACGTGCTGAGTGTCGAGGAAGAGGACACCGCGTTTAACAAGGTCGACAGCGCAAACAAAGGCGACGACGGCGTTTACACGGTGGAACAGTCCGACGATGGCGTGAGAATCAAGGTATTCAGCCCTCACGAGAGCGGCGACAGCGCGATCTTTTACGTGAGCTACACCATGACCGGTGCGGTTATGAACTGGTCCGATACCGCCGAGCTCTACTGGAAGTTTGTGGGCGACGGCTGGTCTGCGGATTCCGATGATGTCGAGATGGAAGTGTACTTCGCAAATGCCGCCGCCGGGACGGCGGCCGTCAAGGGCGATAACTTCCGCGCATGGGGCCACGGTCCGCTGACGGGCGACGTGTCGCTCGATGCGGACGAGCCCATGGTCACCTATACCATTCCCTGCGTGCATCAGGGCGAATTCGCCGAGGCACGCATCGCCTTCCCCGGCGACTGGGTGCCGCAGCTTGCCGCTTCGGGCGAGGAGCGCATGTCAACGATCCTGAGCGAAGAGAAGGAATGGGCCGACGAAGCTAACGCCCGTCGCGCTCACGCTCGCATGATTGCCAATGTGCTTGCCGCGCTAAGTGTTGTCGCGGCGGTCGCCTTTACCGGCACAATCGTTGTGCTCAAGCTACGCAGGCCCAAGCCCAAGCCGCTCTTCCAAGACGAGTACTTCCGCGATGTGCCCTCCGTCGACCATCCCGCGGTGCTTGCAGCTCTTATGAGCTGGAACAACGTGCCCGATCAGGCATATATCGCCACGCTGATGAAGCTGACCGACGACCGCGTGATCAAGCTGGAAGAAGCGACCGAGGCCAAGAAGAAGGGCCTGCTCCGTCGCGAAAAAGAGGAGCATACGTATCGCATCACGGTGACTGACGAGGCCTGGAAGGCTGTCAAGAAGGACGGCATCGATCGCGATGTGCTCAAGGTCTTCTTCGCCGGCGTTAAGCCCGATAAGGACGGAGTCCGTTCGCGCACGTTTAGCGAGCTGGAGGAGTACGCTAGCGAGCGCACCACATCTGTTGGCGACAAGCTCGAGGACTATCAGAGCACGGTTAAGGGCAAGCTGGAGGCGCGCGAGTTTATCGCATCGGATGGCACTATCGCGATGGTGGCCGGCCTGGTTCTCGGCATCATCATTGTCTTTGGCATTCTGGGCTCTCTGATCTATACCGACTTTGCGGACGCCAACGTCGGCGCCGCTATGATCTCGATTCCCGTCACGATCGTGGGCTTTGTCCTGAGCTGCACCTTCCGCCGTTACACGCCGGAGGGCGCCGAGGTGGCGGCTCGCTGCAAGGCGCTCAAGCATTGGCTCGAGGACTTTACGCGCCTGAAGGAGGCTATCCCCAGCGACCTGATCTTGTGGAACAAACTGCTGGTGATGGGTGTTGCCCTGGGCGTTTCGAAAGAAGTGCTGCGACAGCTGGCCGAGGCCGTGCCTGCGGATCTGCGCAACAGCGACGATTTCTACGACAACTACCCCTGCTACTGGTGGTATTACCATCACTACGGCAACGAGTCTCCGCTCGATTCGTTCAACGATGTGTATCACGAGACCATCCGCGAGCTGGCTTCGAGTTCCGATAGCTCGAGCGGCGGCAGCGGCGGCGGCTTTTCCGGTGGCGGCGGTGGCGGCGTCGGCGGAGGCGGCGGCGGAACGTTCTAGCGAGCGCTTGCTTTGGGGTGGATCTTTCTGGGCGGTTGCCAGGGAAGATTCATCCCATTTTTGTGCATCGAAACGGGCCAAACTTTCCGCTGAGGACCTTCGCGCAAGGGGCAGTGGACAAAAAATGCTAAATATGAGTACTGTTGCTGCGATGGTCGCATATGTTCGCACATAATAATGGGCCTCTAATGAGAGTATTTCTCGTTAGGAGTCCATTTTATTGAACATTTGGGGAGCTACGTCAGCACGTGCAGCTGGTTGTCACGCCTACAAGCCTCAAAAATACCCCAAATCGCTGCTACTAAAAAGGTAACAGTACTCATATTTGATGTTTTTTGACCACAGCCATTTGCAGACCCTCTAGGCTACTCATTGGGGACAGACTTAAATGACCAGTCGTTGGGGATCAGTCATTGGGGACGTTCTTAAATGACTAGGTGTGGCTGCTGGGCCTAGACAGTTAGGTCGAGTTCGTAGAGGAAACTTTCGCGCGGCATGGCGTGGCGGCGTTCCTCGCGGTTGGCGCGGTGCGTGGCGGTGCGCTTAAAGCCGTGCAGCTCGTAGAACTTCCACGAGCAGTTGGAATCGGTGTACAGGTGTGCGCTGGTCGCTCCGCACGAGGACAGATGTGAGATTGCGGCGTCGAGCAGCACCGATCCCACGCCCAGGCCGTGGACGTCAGGGTCGACGGCGAGCAGCGTGACCTCGTTGTCATGCGGCAGTGGGCTTTTCTCGAGCAGGCGGTTGTTGGTTCGAATGGTGGCGCGCACAAACGAGAGGTACTCGGCGCATGACTCGGGTTCTAGCTCACGCATCTGCGACAGCAGTGCACGCTCAGTATCCATCCAATGTTCCCTGACGGCGGTGCCGGAGCTCTGTCCCGCACGCGCAAGCGAAATGCCGCGCGCCTCGCCATCTATAACTGCAACCTGCGAAAACGTCGAGGAAGAAAGGCAGTAGGCAAGATCGCACGCGGCTTCGAGGCGGTTGTACTCATCGTTATCCGAGTTGTTGTGCCAAAGCTGCTGCAAGATCAGCGCGATGGCGTCGAAATCTTCGGTATCAAACGGTCGGTAGAGAACCCGCGAGACCATGGTGCCTCTTTCTATTGCGGATGCATATCGAGCACAGTTCTACCACGCCATTGGCATCTAATTATGGTGCCCCTGTGTTTCATCAACTCACCGTGCCCAGTGGCGCTCCTGCAACCCCCGCTCGCAAACTTTTTCTGCACAGCCGTGCGTTGCGGGGTGCAACGTCGCGCTCGATGCGCTACATTGAATCAGTATTTTCAATGCCGCTGCGCGAGCGCTGCAGATCGACGTATCACCGACTCACAGAGCACGGCGGCGTACCAGACAGGAGGACTGCATGGGATCTGATGTGAAGATCGCACGCGCGTTGATCTCGGTTACCGATAAGACGGGCGTCGTCGATTTCGCACGGACGCTGGTTGACGACTTTGGCGTCGAGATCATCTCTACGGGCGGCACGGCTCGTGCCATCGAGGACGCGGGCGTTCCCGTAACCCCCATCGAGGAGTTCACGGGCTATCCCGAGATGATGGACGGCCGCGTCAAGACGCTGCATCCCAAGGTTCACGGCGCGCTGCTGGCCCGTCGCGATTCCGAGCAGCACATGCAGGAGGCCGCTCAGCACGGCATTAAGCTGATCGACCTGGTCGTCGTCAACCTGTACGAGTTCGAGAAGACCGTCGCCAATCCCGAGGTTACCTTCGCGGATGCCATCGAGCACATCGACATCGGCGGTCCCTCCATGCTGCGCTCTGCCGCCAAGAACGCCGCGAGCGTTACCGTTATCTCCGACCCGGCCGACTATGATGCCGTCCTGGCCGAGATGCGCGAGACCGGTGGCTGCACCACGCTTTCCACCCGTCGTCGCCTGCAGGTGAAGGTCTACCAGACCACCGCCGCCTACGACACGGCTATCTCCCGTTGGCTTGCCGCCCAGGCAAGCGACGTGGCGGACACCTCTGCCAAGCTCGAGATCTCGCTGGAGAAGGTCGACGACCTGCGCTATGGCGAGAATCCTCAGCAGAAGGCCACGGTCTACCGCTTTGCCGAGGGCTGCGAGAACACCGCGAGCTCGCAGTTCCCGCTCGTGGGCTCCGAGCAGATCCAGGGCAAGCCACTCAGCTACAACAACTATCTGGATGCCGATGCCGCCTGGAACCTGGTCCGCGAGTTCGACGAACCGGCCTGCGTGATTCTCAAGCATCAGAACCCCTGCGGTTCCGCCGTTGCCGAGGACATCACGGCAGCCTACGACCGCGCCTTCGCCTGCGATCCCAAGAGCGCCTTTGGCGGCATCATCGCCTGCAACCGCGAGGTTCCTTACGAGCTCGTTGAGCATTTTGCCGACGAGAACAAGCAGTTCGTCGAGGTCATCATTGCCCCGAGCTACACCGATGAGGCGCTCGAGCGCATGGCCAAGCGTCCCAACCTGCGCGTGCTGGCTACCGGCGGCGTGGACCACGGCGCCCAGGTGGAGCTGCGCTCCGTCGACGGCGGCATGCTGGTGCAGGAAGTCGACCACGTGACCGAGGATCCCGCGACCTTTACGTTCCCCACCGACCGCAAGCCCACCGACGCCGAGATGGCCGAGCTCGAGTTTGCCTGGAAGGTCTGCAAGGGCGTTAAGTCCAACGCCATCCTGGTTTCCAAGGGTAAGGCCGGCATTGGCATGGGCCCCGGTCAGCCCAACCGCGTGGACTCTGCGCTGCTTGCCTGCGAGCGCGCCGAGGACTTCTGCGAGCGCGAGGGCGTGGAGAAGGGCGGCTTTGCCTGCGCAAGCGACGCGTTCTTCCCGTTCCGCGACAACGTCGACGTGCTTGCCGAGCATGGTGTGACCTGCATTATCCAGCCCGGCGGCTCCAAGCGCGACGACGAGAGTATCCAGGCCTGCAACGAGCATGGCATCGCAATGGTCTTCACCGGTGCTAGGCATTTCCGTCACTAAGCAGGGAGGTGGCGCTGCGGCTTGCCCAGCCACCGCACCTTGCCGTTCATTCGTCGCTCGCGTACCCAAGTACGCGTCGCTCCTCTTTCACGGCAATCTGCGGCACCTGGGCAACCCTCGCCGACCTGTTAGGTTGACTGGGGAGGATGGGATGTTATCTCGTCCCCTGGACTGGCCTCGCTTCTAAAATAATCTCTGCAAAAGACGGTCGCTCCGTTTGGAGGGCCGTCTTTTTGGTATAAGAGGACGGAATGACTAACACGAAAGGTATGACCATGCCCCAGATTGATGATGCCGAGCTGTTTGGCAATGCCGAGGATCAGCGTGCGTACGAGGACTTTTGCGCCAATCAGGAGGCGGTCGAGAAGTTTACGCTCGACAAGCCCGCGCTTGTCTGCCGTTGGCGCATGTCCAACAAAAAGGTGCCCATGCTCAACCGCCACATCCGTGCGCTATCCGAGCGCTTGGTGCAGGGTGAGCCGCTTACCCATAACATGCTCAGCTGGGCTAAACAGCACGTTGAGTGGTCGCTTGCCGAGGGCGATTACACCGCGCGCGACGGCGTACTCATGCTGGTGATCGACATCAACGGCAATGCCGCCATGACGGTGGGGGAGTACGAGCCGCTGGCCGATACGTCGGCCAAGGCGCTGCGTGCCCGTTCTGCCGAGGCTCGCTCCGAAGCCGACGAGACCGGCGTGGCGCCCGAGCTGCTCGCCGCCGTCAACAACGGCGAGCTTGCCTTTGTAGCGCCGGCGGACGAGTGCCTGTGCGGCACGGCGACGCTCATCGAGCAGTTGGCCCAGACCAAGGGCATCACGGTCACGCGCGTAGACATCCCCGCACAGCTTAAGGGCGCGCTGTTTCTGGTGAGCGACGAGCACGGCGTGGTCCCCGCAACCGAGACGGATGCCGCCGAGGCCGACGCCGCCACGGTCGCCTTCTTCGCCGAAGGCTATGAAAAGCTCCGCGCCCGCCGCTCCTAACCTCAAGGCGGGGTGGGCTTACTGAAGCGAGCGAGCGCGTTCGATGGCGTAGGCGAGCGACAACTGCTCCATCTCCGGGGCGCATTTGTAGCTCAGTCCGGTGAGGGCTGTCACCTTATCGAGGCGATATCGAATCGTGTTCGGGTGCTGGCCAGTCTGCTTGGCGGTTCGCTCGATACGTCGGTCGTTCTCGATGAATGAGGCGAGCGTGGATTCCAGTTCGCTGCCATGCTCACTGTCGTGCTCGCGTATCGGCGAGAGAATCGCCTCCGAGAACGACCGCATCTCCGGGGTTTCCGCAAAAGGCATCACGGTTCTCAGGATGCCGAGCTGCGCATAGCGGACGGGGCCCTCGGCTCGTTGACAAGATAGGCGCTGCGCGTAAATCGCCTGCGAGATCGCCTGCGCCACTGCCTCGTCTCCAAACAGAATGTCGCTGATGCCGAGCCCTTCCGCTCCGCCATCGATACCGCTGGCCTCGATGAGCTCCGTGAGCGCCTGCACGATTCGCTCCGCATCGAGCGTCTGCTCCGAGTCGCTTGTCGCCACGAATAACAAACCTCCGTCATAGGGTGCCAGCATGTTGTGGCATCCGGCGAGGGCTGATTTTGCACAGAGACGTTCGATTTGCAAAAACGTACGCGGATCGAGGGGCTCTGCAAACGATGCGAACAGGGCGACCGCTTCGTCCAGAAATGACGGGTTGAGGCCTCGGATGCGTCGGCAGATGGACTCGGACGATACGTCTGTCCTCAGGGCATCGATCTCGCGCTGTGCGAAGTCGATGGACGCGAGCTGCTCGATATGCCGTTTGACCTCATAGATGACGCTGTCAAAGAACAATGAGTCGTCGGTCGTGAGAAAGACCGGGTAGTGCCGCGCGTTGGCGTAGCGGATGGCTTGGTCGGGAATCGGGATGTGCAGGACGTTTTTGATGATGAGACCGCTCGTTCCCTTGGCGACGAGGTATTTCACGGCTTCAGTGATGAGGTACGGGTCGTCCTTCGCATAGAGGAAGGTGCTGAGGACGATCTCGTCTGAGGTGAAGTTGACGCGCTGGTACTTGTTCTTGAGACCGGGCATGAGTTCATAATCGAGGATCCCGACGCCAGAGACGGCACGCGAGACGCCATCGCTGCCGGCGATTAGGCGGACCGATCCCTCATATTCCCGTGAGAAGTCCGAGACGGTGTATAGCATCAACATCACCCTGTAACTCACTACAATTAATACCGGTATAAATAGGATAATTGTACATCTGCATGCCGGTAATGCGAGAAATAGTTCAAATATCTGCTGATAGAACAAAAAATCAGATTGAGAATCGTTGTAGATTCCAACAAGAAATGATCCTTGGCGGCATCGTTACTAAAACGTACAGTGAAGCAACGTAAAGCTTTCGCTGAAAGGAGCGATGATGGGGCAGATGGTGGTGCTTTCGGCCGAGGAAGTTTCCAAGGTGCTGACGATCGAGGATGCAATCGCTGCCGTGGAGGAGGCATATCGCCAGAAGGCAACGGGCAAGGGTGTTGCGTGGCCGATGGTATATGAGCAGTTCGAACCCGGCGTGGCCGATATGGATATCCGCTCGGGCGAGTTGGCGGGAAGCGGCCTCTTCGGCCTGAAGCTCACTGCTTGGTTCTCTCAGAATTCTAAAAAGGGGCTGCCCGAGATCTTTGGCACCACGCTGCTGTGCGACAACGCGACGGGCGAGCCGTTGGCGCTGCTTAATGCCTCCGCTGTCACTGGACTTCGTACCGGTGCCGCCGCTGCGCTCGGCGCCAAGTGGCTGACTCGGGCGGATGCGTCCAAGCTGCTTGTTGCGGGTGCCGGTCATATGAGCACCTATATGGTGGCGGGCGTGCTCGCCGCCTGTCCAAAAGTGGGCGAGGTCAAGGTGTGGGAGCCGGTTTCCGATGCCGCGCCCGAGGCCCGCGTCGAGCGCATGCGAGACGAGGTCGCCCATATCTTGGGCGCCTGCGAGCATGCTCGCGAGGCATCCACCTATTCCATCGAGGCGACGGCCGACGGCCAAGGTGCCGCGGCCGAGGCCGACATCATCGTGACAATCACGCCGGCGACCAAGCCCATCATCCCCGATGCATGGGTGCGCCCCGGTACGCATATCTCCTGCGTCGGTGCCGACATGCCCGGCAAGCAGGAGCTCGCCTCGGCACTTGTCGCCCGCGCCGCTGTTTACGTCGACGACCGCGAGCAATCGGTCGCGTCCGGTGAGCTGGAGATTCCGGTTGCCGAGGGTGCCATCACGCCCGAGGACATCAAAGCGGAGCTCGGCGAAGTCATCGCCGGCACGGCTACGGGGCGTTTGGATGACGAGCAGGTGACGGTGTTCGATACGTCGGGCATCGCCGTTCAGGACCTTTCGGCATCGAAAGTCGCCTACGACCGCGCCGTCGAGGCGGGGCTGGGCACCGTGGTGGAACTGTAAGAAAGTCAAGGAAAGGAAACGACAATGCAGATCAAGGATTTCGCCGTCGAGCAGTGGATGAACGAGTGGGAGACCAAGTGCACCCACAACGTTGCGGAGACGTGCGTCTACTCCCTCACGCTCGACCAGCTGTTCGAGCTTACAAACACCGACAAGAAGGCGTGGCTCGATAGCCTGTGCTCGCGCCGATTCACCTACGGAGACATCGAGGGGCAGCCCGGCTTCCTCGAGGGGGTCGCGCGTCTCTATAAGACGGTCGAGCCCGGGCATATCGTGCCCACGCACGGCGCGACCGGTGCCAACTCCCTGGTTATTTCCACGCTCGTCGAACCGGGCGATCATGTAGTCTCCGTCAAGCCCACCTACCAGCAGCTTTACTCGATTCCCGAGATGTGCGGTGCGAAGGTCGATATCCTTCAGCTCGATCGCAAGAACGGCTACCACGTCGACGTCGACGCGCTCGATGCTCTGGTGACCGACGATACCAAGCTCATCTGCATCAATAACCCGGACAACCCCACGGGCGCCCTGCTCGACACCGATACGCTCAAGGCGATTGTCGAGGTCGCACGCAAACACGACGCGTGGCTGCTCTGCGACGAGGTCTACCGTCTGCTTACCCAGACGGATGAGTACTCCGAGTCTGTGGTCGACCTGTGCGACAAGGCCATCGCCACCGCATCCATGTCCAAGGTCTGGTCGTTCGCCGGCCTGCGTCTGGGCTGGGTGGTCACCAAGAGCCCGGAGCTCCGTCGCGCGCTGCTCTCGCATCGCGACTACAACCTGATTTCCGCCGGCATATTCAGCGAGTCGGTGGCGGAGCTGATTCTGGGCAACGCTTCCGTGATCCTTGAGCGCAGCCGTCGCATCGTCCGTCAGAACCTTGCTGTTCTGGAGAAGTGGGTCGAGAGCGAGCCGCACCTGTCATTCGTCAAGCCCGAGGCGGGTACCACCGCGCTCGTGTATTACGACTACGACATCGACTCCAGGACGTTCTGCGTCGACATGATTAAGAAGTCCGGCGCGCTCGTCACCCCGGGCGATTGCTTTGAGGAGCCCAAGAGCATGCGCATCGGCTATGCATACTCCGATAACACCGACGACCTGCAGAAGGGCCTGGATGCCATCTCTGCGTACATGCGTACGCTCGAGTAGAGGCTCGAGGTCGAAGTAATGGGGCCGATCGGTTTAGGACCGGTCGGCCCCGGTTCCAGGGGGGGGTGTTCGATGGACGTCCTATATCTGTCGCGCGAGGAGATCATATCTCTCGCGACGCTTGACGACGTGCTTGCGTGCGTCGAGGTAGCGTACCGCGAGAAAGCGGTAGGTCGCGGCGTCTATCCACTCGTGTACGAAGAGCTGGGCGCGGCGGGTCTGGATGGATTCCGTTCGAACATGGACATAAGGTCGGGGGTCTCTCCGTGCCGCGGCCTGTTTGGTGCGAAGCTCATCACGGAGTTCCCCCCGGATTCATCGGACCGGTGCGGCCTGCCTGTCTTTCACAGCGTGCTACAGGTTTTCGATGCCAAGACGGGGTGTCTCCGAGCGGTCATGGACGGTCTGGGCGTGACGCGTTTAAGGACAGGTGCCGCTGCTGCTATCGGTGCGAAGTGGTTGGCGCGGAATGACGCGAGGACGCTTGCCGTGGTCGGTACGGGTTCGCAATGCGCCCCGGTCATCGCATCGATGAAGCGCGTCTTTTCGGAACTCGAGCGCGTCGTGTTGTGGAATCCCCGTTCCCATGAGCGGGCGCTCGGCCGACTGGGCTCGATCGTCGATGAGGCGTGTTCGCTCAATCCGGATTGCGCCCGCTTGGATATAGTCGCCGAGGCGGAAGGTGAATGCGCAATCGGGTCTGCCGACATCGTGGTGACCGCAACGGGTTCGAAGGCACCACTCTTTCCGGCGGCGTGGGTGCGCTCCGGTCAGCATTATTCGTGCATCGGTGCCGATATGCCCAGCAAGCGGGAGGTTCCGTCCGGCTTGGTAAAACGGGCACGCGTCTTTGCCGACGATCGAGTCCGTGTTCTCGAATTCGGCGAGATGCGTGGCGCTGTCGAGGAGGATGCGATCCTTGCCTACCGAATCGTGGGCGAGGTCGGTGAGGTCATTCGCGGCGAGCGGCGTGGCCGCGTCCGGCCGGATGACGTGACGCTGTTCGATTCATGCGGACTGGCGACACTCGACATCACGTTCGCGAGCCTGCTGATGGAGCGCGCGAGTCGACAGGGGGTCGGAACCAGATTGCAGCTTTAGGGGCTCAGGGCCACAACAAGATACGCTGACGCCTGCTCCTCGTTGTTGGCGGGCGAGACGAGAAGGGAAATCGACCATGCAAACGTTACGTGGGGAGATCGTCGCCCTAAAAGAGCGGATGGTCTCAGATAGGAGATGGCTCCATCAGCATCCCGAGACCGGGTATGACCTGCCGGAGACATGCGGGTATGTGAAGAACAGGCTTGTCGAGATGGGGTATGAGCCCCGTGAAATCGTCGAGAGCGGACTCGTCTGCACCGTCGGCGACCCGACGGCCGGCCCGTGCATCTTGCTGCGCGCCGATATGGATGCGCTTCCCATGGGGGAGCAAACGGGTCTTCCGTTCGCGTCGACCAACGGCAACATGCACGCCTGCGGGCACGACTTCCATGTTGCCATGCTGCTCGGAGCGGCCCAATATCTCAAGAACCACGAGGGTGAGCTCGCCGGATGCGTGAAGCTTATGTTCCAGCCCGACGAGGAGGCGACGGATCCCCGCGAGTTGCTTGGTAACCAAGCGATGATCGAGGCCGGCGTTCTCGAGAACCCGCATGTCGACGCTGCGTTCGGCATGCATGTCTGCCCGGTCGGCGTTCCTGACGGCACCGTCGGCAGCATCAAGGGCACCTCGTTCTTCTCCGTCGACGATGTCGAGGTGCATATCCAGGGAAGCGGTGCCCATGGGGCGCAGCCGCAGAAGGGCGTCGACCCGCTCAATATCATGTCCCATATCCACTTGGCGCTTCAGGAGGTCATCGCGCGTGAGGTGAACCCGTATGAGGCGAGCGTGCTGACGTTCGGTAAGATGGAGGGCGGAACTGCGGCCAACATCATTCCCGACCAAGCGTTCATGCTCGGCACGCTGCGTACCACCAACGAGGAGACGCGTCATCGTCTGCACATGCGCATCATCGAGATCGTCGAGAACACTGCCCGCGCCTTCGGCGGCGCGGCGACGGTCGAGTTCCTGCGCGGTCTTCCCACCGTATGGAACGACCCCGACCTGACCGATGAGCTCGAGGCGTCATATGAGCAGGGGACGGGCGGGCGAATCCTGCATCTCGCCGAGCCGTTCTCGGGTTCGGATGACTTTGGCGTGATGTCGCATACCGTTCCCTCGACCTTCTTCCTTTTGGGCTGTACGCCCGAGGGGGCGGAGGAGATCCCGCTACACAACCCCGCTCTTGTTTTGGACGAGAACGCCTTGGTCGAAGGCACTGTGCTTTTCGCGGCTGCCGCGACCGGATGGCTTACCCGTCATGCCCAGTCCGAATAGTTAGGATCTGTTATGAGCGAAGCGATCGATAAACCGAAAAAGAAGAAAAAGGGGCTCAACTCTTATCTCATCCTCGTGGCGTGCCTCATAGGCGTTGCCATCATCACTTGGATCGTTGCGGCGTTTTCTGCCGATGTCACGGGCGCGACGGTGGCACAGTTCCTCAGCTCGCCCGTCCAGGGATTCACCAGTGCCATGCCCGTCTGCTTCTTCGTCATCGTGCTCGGCGGATTCCTCGAGATCGTGTCCACTACCGGTGCTCTCGATACCGGTATCGCCGCGCTTACCCGCGCCATGAAGGGTAGGGAGCTCATGCTTATCCCCATTCTCATGACGCTGCTCGGTATCTGCGGCTCGACGTATGGCATGTGCGAGGAGACGGTTCCGTTCTACTTCATTATCGGCAGCGCCATGTATGCCGCCGGATTCGATACCCTGACCTCGGCGATGATGGTGCTCTTGGGTGCCGGTGCTGGCTGCATCGGATCGACGGTCAACCCGTTTTCCGTCGGCGTCGCCAAGGCCGCCCTTGCCGATCTGGGGTACACCGTCAACGAGGGCTTGCTGCTCGGTCTCGGCTTTGCCCTGCTCGTGATTGCCGAGGGGTCGGCCATCGCCTTCGTCATGCATTACGCCAAAAGGATTCGTAACAATCCCGAGGCGTCGCTTTTGAGCCCTTCCGAGCGCAAGGCGGCTGCCGAGGAGTTCTCCGGCGCTAAAGATGACGAGGAGAAGGTTCTGACCGGACGCCAGCGCGGCGTGCTCGTCCTGTTCGCCATCTCGTTCATCGTCATGATTGTCTCGTTCGTTCCTTGGGATAGCTTCGGTATCGATTTGTTCACCATCGGTGGAACCGATAAGGACATGTCGACCGCATGGAGCTCCCTGCTCACTGGCGTGCCGCTGGGTCAGTGGTACTTCAACGAGTGCACCACCTGGTTCTTGCTGATGGGCGTCATCATCGGCATCGTCGCTGGCTTCTCGGGTGATAAGATCGTCAAAACGTTCCTCAAGGGTGCCGCCGGCATCCTCGACATTGCCTTGGTCATCGCGCTCGCCCGTGCCATCTCCGTGCTCATGGCGGCAACCGGCCTCGATGTTTGGCTGCTCAACAGTGCCGCAAGTCTGCTGGCTAATGTTCCCGCACCGATCTTCGCTATCGGTTCCATGGTGGTTTACCTGCTGCTTTCGTTTGCCATCCCCTCTAGCTCGGGCATGGCGACGGTTTCCATGCCCATCATGGGTCCGCTTGCCATCCAGCTCGGACTTTCGCCTGAGGTCATGGTCATGATCTATGTGGCGGCACACGGTCTGATCTTGCTGTTCACGCCGACGTTCGGTGTCCTGATTGCCGGTCTGCAGATTTCTAAGGTCGACTACTCTACGTTCCTCAAGTTCATCACCAAGTATCTGTTGGGACTGGGCGTCGTCATGATGGTGCTGCTCACCGTGGCAATGACGGTTCTCTAGCGTCGGTTTTGCGGAACCCGGTCCGTCCGAACCTACCGGATCATGTCACCGGGCATGGCGATGCACCATTTCTCAGATGGTCGATGACATGGCCCGGAGGATTCGGACAGACTTCTGCCCAAGCCGATCGGCTCAGGCCCGAAGGTCCCTATTTTCTCTCAAGGTTACCGAACACTATTGTCACATTAGATGCCCACGGGGTCGCATCGCTGCGATGCCGTGGGCATAATGGTGTGGAAGGTGCAAGTTGCGCGAAATAGGAGGACACATGGCGCTGATCTATATCGTTGAGGACGACGAGCCCATTCGTCGCGAGCTTGCCGACATCCTTGCCCGCGCCGGTTTTGAGGTCGAGGCCTGCGAATCGTTCGAGCACGTCTCGCGCGATATTCTCGCCGCCGCGCCCGACTTGGTGCTGCTCGATCTCACGCTTCCCGTCAAGGACGGCCAGCATATCTGCCACGAGGTCCGTCGCGAATCCGAGGTCCCCATCATCGTGCTTACCTCGCGCTCGACCGAGATCGACGAGGTCATGGCCATGACGCTCGGAGCGGACGACTTTGTTCCCAAGCCCTATAGCGCGCGCGTGCTCGTGGCGCGCATCAATGCCCTGCTGCGCCGCACCATGGCTGCCAGTGAGCGCAGCACGCTCGTCCACAAGGGACTGGAACTCGACCTCGCTCGCTCCACGGTCACCAACACGGCAACTGGTATCGGAACCGAGCTCACCAAAAACGAGCTGCGTATCCTCTCGCTGCTCTTGGGTCGCGCGGGCAAGATCGTCTCGCGCTCGGCCATCATGCAGGACCTGTGGGACTCTGATGCCTTCGTGGACGACAACACGCTTACCGTCAACATCAACCGCCTGCGCGCCACGCTCGAAAAAATCGGCATCAAGGGGTATCTGACGACGCACCGCGGCCAGGGCTATTCGGTCTAGGGGCCGGCTATGTCGTTTGCCAAATTCTTCAAAGATGCGCTGCTTCCCGTCGCCGTGTGGACGTGCGGCGTGCTGCTGAGCTGCTTTGTGCTGACGGTCGCCGGAGCCCCGGCATCTATCGTGGTCGTGGCGGTCGGTGTGTCCTTTATCTTTGGTATGCTCGGCATCGCGATCGAGTACGCGCGTCGTCGCCGTTTTCTGCGCCAGCTGGAGCGCGCGGCCGAGGAGCTGGAGAGCCCCGCGTGGGTGCAAGAGATGGTGCAATGCCCGACCTATGCCGAGGGCGAGCTCGAATACGAGGTCTTGCGTCGCGTGGGCAAAGCCGCTTGCGATGAGGTGGCGGAAGGCCGCCGTCAGACCGTTGACTATCGCGACTATATCGAGAGCTGGGTCCATGAGGCCAAGCTGCCCCTGGCGGCGGCCCATCTGATATTGGAAAACCTGGACGGCAGCGAAGACGACCTGTCGCGTGTGGATGACCTGGGCCGTGAGCTGGCTCGCGTGGAGCGCTATATCGACCAGGCGCTGTACTACGCGCGCTCGGAAGTCGTGGAGCGCGACTACCTGATTCGTCGCTGGGATCTTAAGACCTTGGTGGCGGGTGCCATTAAGGCCAACGCACGTGAGCTCATCGCGGCGCACGTGGCGCCGGTGTGTGAGAACCTCGACTTCGAGGTGTTCACCGACGAGAAATGGCTCGAGTTTATTCTGGGCCAGCTCATTCAGAACAGCATTAAATATGCGCGCGAGGATGGCGCGAAGATTGTGTTTTCGGGTGCGTTGCTGGATGAGGGTCTGGCGAGCGAGCGCATCGAGCTTGCCGTCGCGGACAACGGCTGCGGCGTGAGCGCGGCCGATCTGCCGCGCGTGTTCGAGAAGGGCTTTACCGGTGACAACGGCCGCGCCACCAAGCGCGCAACGGGTATTGGTCTCTACCTGGTGGCTCGCCTGTGCTCCAAGATGGGCATCGACGTCACCGCGGCATCCGAGCCCGGCGAAGGCTTCGTCGTCACGTTCGCCTTCTCAACCAACAAGTTCCAATATTTCGAGTAGCGCACACGGCAGACGTCCGCCCAAACAAAACGTGCCTCCCATGAAAAACGTGCCGCCCCAACCGGGGCGGCACGCCATCTTTTATCAGCCAACTCGCTGAAGTAAGGCTGCGAAGGCCGCGGGGCTGGGAGGGGTTTCCTAAGGGCACATCCCGCAGCCGCAACGCGGCGAGGACGTGCCCGTGGAAACCCCGCAGGCCCCGCGGCCGGTGGGAGCAACGCTACTTCACGACCAGAATGTCACAGTCCGTATTGCGCAGCAGGAACGTCGAAATCGAACCCAGGAGCGCGTACTTAATCGAGGACAGACCACGGGCGCCGCAGAGTACCAGATCGGGTTTGACCACGTCGAGCATCTCGTCCTTCAACGTCTCACGAATACGACCGGCGCGAATCATGACTTCGACCTCGGGGATATCGGGATTAGCCTTGGCCTCCTCGAGCTGCTTCGCGATGGAGTTGTTAAAGGCCTCCTCCAAGCCGTTGACTAAGTCGACCGGGTAAGCCCCTGCGCTCTCGAGCGCTGTGGAGTCGATCACGTGACCGATAATCAGCTTTGCGCCGTTGTTTGCGGCCACCTTGATGGCGCGTGCGAGCACAAAATCCTGCTGCTCAGTACCGTCGAGTGAAACAAATACCTTGGTGTAGCCCTCGGTCATGGTTTCCTCCTTGGTCTATCGCACGGGCGCAGGGCTCGTGCGTCGGGCGGCCGCGGATGCGCGACCGCCGGACACTTTATCTTGTTGCAGTTATACCCAAGGATTTCGGTTTGACCGCCTGCAATTCTGTGAACGGACAAGATTTTTGGTAAGGGTTGGCATGTGTGCGTCGCCAACGGTTGATAATGGGACATCGCCCGCACCGTCCGCAGAAACATCTATCGGCGGGTGTTAAACGAGGGGGTCCCTTTGGATATTATCGAGCTTCTAAAATCTGCCTTCATGGGCCTGGTCGAGGGCATTACCGAATGGCTGCCCGTTTCGTCGACGGGCCACATGATCCTGGTGGACGAGTTCGTCAAGATGAACGTGAGCGAGACGTTCTGGAACATGTTCCTGGTCGTGATTCAGCTTGGCGCCATATTGGCCGTCTGCGTGCTGTTCTTCTACGACCTCAACCCGTTCTCGCCCAGCAAGGGCAAGGAGGGTCGTCGCGACACATGGGTACTGTGGGGCAAGATTGCGCTCGGCTGTATTCCCGCTGCGGCGATTGGCCTGCCGCTCAACGACTGGATGGAGGAGCATTTCTACAACGCTCCCGTCGTGGCGCTGGCACTCATCGTCTACGGTGTGCTGTTCATCGTGATTGAGAATTGGCGCGCCCGCAAGCGCGAAGAGATGACATTCGCGGGGTCGTTTGGTTCGCGCGCCGTTGTGGCGGGTGGGCGTCCCGCCGGTGCGCACTTTGCGGCGCCCGCCGCGGCTACTGCCGAGGATGAGGACGATGACGATAACCTGGACTTTGGCTCCATTGCGACGCTCGAGGACCTAAGCTGGAAGACCGCGCTGGGCATTGGCTGCTTCCAGGTCCTGTCGCTGGTGCCGGGCACATCGCGTTCCGGCTCCACCATCATCGGCGGCCTGTTGCTGGGCTGCACGCGCTCGGTGGCGTCTAAGTTCACGTTCTTCCTGGCTATCCCCGTCATGTTTGGTGCGAGTGCGCTTAAGCTGGTCAAGTACTTCGTTAAGGGCGGTACGTTTGGTGCCAACGAGGTCGCCATCCTGGGCGTGGGCTGCATCGTCGCCTTTGTGGTTTCGCTCATCTCCATCAAGTGGCTCATGGGCTTCGTCCGCCGTCACGACTTCAAGTGCTTCGGCGTCTACCGTATTGTCCTGGGTATCGTGGTACTTGCGTACTTCTTCGTTCTGGAGCCTATGCTCGGCCTGTAACTTGGTTGACGCCGCGCGGCGGCCAGAGCGACAACTTGTTATTCAAAGAGGGTGGCATGACCAAAAGGTCTATGCCGCCTTTTTTGGTGCAATGGGGACAGGTTGTCTTGCAGCAACATGGTGCAGACTAATCTAACCCCAATGCACCAAATCTCCTGGGGCGGGCTCAAGGGCGGCGGACGGAGTCGCGGTGTGATTTGCGTCGGTGTCCGCGTGGCTCGGTATACTGGTACGGCTCAAACTATGGCGCTGCCCGCAGGCACGCCGTCCGTCAGATGAGGAGTCGCCCATGACCCAGCCCCTGCCCTGGGAAAAGAATGCCGCGGTACCCGTGCCGCCCGCGCCGGAACCCGTGCCGCTCGATGCGTACACCGCCCCCGCCGCGCCGGAGCCCGAACTCGTCCCGCTCGACATCTACGACGCTCCCGCACCGGCACCCAAGCCCGCCAAGCCGCTCGTCGACATTGACAGTCTTAACCCCGCTCAGCGCGAGGCCGTCCTGACCACCGAGGGTCCGTTGCTGGTCCTTGCCGGTGCTGGCTCGGGCAAGACCCGCGTCCTGACCTTCCGCATTGCCCATATGCTCGGCGACCTGGGCGTTAAGCCCTGGCAGATCCTTGCCATCACGTTTACCAACAAGGCCGCGGCCGAGATGCGCGAGCGTCTGGCGGCGCTTATCCCCAGCGGTACCCGCGGCATGTGGGTGTGCACCTTCCATGCCATGTGCGTGCGCATACTGCGCGAGGACGCCGACTTGCTGGGCTACACCGATCAGTTCACCATCTACGATGACGACGATTCCAAGCGCATGGTGCGTGACATTATGCAGGCGCTCGGTATCGAGCAAAAGCAATTCCCCATCAACATGATCCGTAGCAAGATCAGCTCGGCCAAAAACGCCATGATCGGCCCCGAGGACATGCTCAAGAGTGCCGATAGCCCCAACGACAAAAAGGCCGCACAGGTCTATATGGAGCTGGAACGCCGCCTGCGCGCCGCCAACGCGATGGACTTCGACGACCTGCTCGTGCGCGCGCTCGAGCTGCTGCGCACCCGCCCCGAGGTGCTCGACAAGTACCAGGAGCGCTTCCGCTACATTAGCGTCGACGAGTATCAGGACACCAACCACGTCCAGTACGAGATCGCCAACCTGCTGGCCGCCAAGTACCAAAACCTCATGGTCGTGGGCGACGACGACCAGTCCATTTACAGCTGGCGCGGCGCCGACATCACCAACATCTTGGACTTTGAGAAGGACTTTAAAAACTGCAAGACTGTCAAGCTGGAGCAGAACTATCGCTCCACGGGTCACATCCTGAGCGCCGCCAACGCCGTGGTTCGCCACAACTCGCAGCGCAAGGACAAGCGCCTGTTTACGGCCGAGGGCGATGGCGAGAAGATCCAGGCCTTCCAAGCGAGCGACGAGCGCGACGAGGGCCGCTGGATTGCCGGTGAGATCGAAAAGTTGCACTCTAAGGGCACGAGCTACGACGACATCGCTGTGTTCTATCGCACCAACGCCCAGTCGCGTATCCTCGAAGATATGTTCCTGCGCGCGGGCGTGCCCTACAAGATTGTCGGCGGCACGCGATTCTTCGACCGCGCCGAGATCCGCGACGTCATGGCCTACCTCAAGATGATCGTGAACCCGGCTGACGAGATGAGCGTCAAGCGTGTCATCAACACGCCGCGCCGCGGCATCGGCTCCACTTCGATTCAAAAGATTGAGCAGCTGGCACGCGACAACCGCTGCTCGTTCTTTCAAGCCTGTGAGATTGCGACGGCCGAGACGGGCATGTTTAGCGCCAAGGTGCGCAACGGCCTGTCGAGCTTTGTGGCGCTGGTGCGCGAGGGCCGGCGCATGGACGGCGAGCTCAAGGACGTCGTCGAGATGATTGTCGACAAGACGGGCCTGCTGCAGGCCTTCCGCGCCGAGGGCACCATGGAGTCCGAGAGTCGCGCCGAGAACATCCAGGAATTCCTGGGCGTCGCTGCCGAATTTGAGGAGACGCACGAGGATATCGAAGGTACGCTCGAGAGCTTGGAAGAGCTGCGCGCGGCCGGTGTTGCCGATGTGCCTGCCGACGCTGAGCCCGAGCCCGTTGTGGTGGGCGCACCTGCGCCCGAGCCCGGCCCGTCTGCGCCCGTGTCTTCGTTTGAGGCGCTCGTTGGCGCGCGCGATGCCGCGGGCTCCAATCCGCTCGATAGCTTGGCCGCTCCGGCGTTGTCTCCGCAGGATGCCCTGGCTGCCGCTATCGCGGGCAACGCCTATGCCGCACCGACAGAGCTGCCCGCGGGCGCCGTGCATGCCGACGAGATCGAGCGCACCTACGGCCCGCTCACCTGCAAGGCGCTGCCCGCTCTCATGGAGTGGCTGGCCCTGCGCTCCGACTTGGATTCCCTGGCCGGCGAGACGCATGCCATCACCATGATGACCATTCACTCCGCCAAGGGCCTGGAGTTCCCCGCGGTGTTCGTGGCCGGCATGGAGGAAGGCATCTTCCCGCACGTGCACGACTTTGGCGGTAGTGACGATCCGGGTAAGCTCGAGGAGGAGCGTCGCTTGGCCTACGTCGCCATTACGCGTGCTCGCAAGCGCCTGTTCTTGACCTATGCGGCCACGCGTCGCACCTACGGCTCGACTTCTGCCAACCCGCGCTCGCGCTTCCTCAACGAGATTCCGTTTGAGGATATCGAGTTTAGCGGTATCGGTTCTGCCGGTTTTGAGGGCACGGGCTGGGAGAAGCGCGGCGACCGTCACGGCACCTTTGGCTCGGGCATGGGCTCGGATATGTATGGCGGCAAGGTGTTCGGTTCGCATACGCGCTCGACCGGCGGTTCCGCTTCGCGCGGCGGATCGAGCTTCGACGATTTCTTTGGCGGCAGCACTTATGGCACCGAGCGCCATCGTGGGGTTTCGCCCGACGCCGGCCGTGTTGCCTCGACCTTTGGTTCGGGCGCGCCGCGAGCCAAAAAGCCGTCGTCCAAGGTGTCGCCGACGGTGGAGCGCAAGGTCGATCGCGCCAGCGCGTCGCAGGACTTTGCCGCGGGCGATACCGTGAGCCATAAGACCTTTGGCACGGGCACCGTGATCTCGGTCGCCGGAGACATGATCGAGGTCCAGTTCGAAAAGACCGGCCAGACTAAAAAGCTGATGAAGGGCTTCGCACCGATCGTCAAGCTGTCGTAATCCCGGCGGACCTGGGCGGGCGTATGGGGCAACATCGCCTGCTCGGGCAGTCCTGCGCAAGACGGAGGCCACATTAAGTGGCCTCCTTTGCGTGCGGAACTCGCGATCGATGTTGCCCCATACGCCCGCCCAGGTCCTTAGATAACGTTGCTTGCGAACGTCGCTCTGCTCGTTCGCTTTTTGATCTGGAGAGCCGGGTGGGCTGATATATAGATACGAGTAGGGGCTCCTCCGTTGATGAACGGGGGAGCCCCTTGTTTCGTTTGGGTTGTTGGTGCGACCTACAGGTGCGAGACGATCAGTTCCATCTTGCCTTCGAGGTCAATGGAGCTGACGGTGCTGGGCGCCAGCAGGTGACTTCCCTTGTGGACGGGGTCGCCGCAGACGGTGCCTTCGCCGTCGATGACCGACAAGCACATGAAAGGCCAACGCTGGTCGAGGGTCTTGCTGCCGTCGACGCGTACGCGGTCGACGGTGTAGCAGGGGCAAGACACGAGCTCGGTCACGCCGTCCACCTCGGGTGCGGTCACCGTGCCGTCGGTCGGGGCCTGAGCATCAAAGTTTATGCAGTCGAGGCTCTGCTCAATGTGCAGGGGACGCAGTTTGCCGTCGGTGCCGGGGCGGTCGTAATCGTACAGGCGATACGTCACGTCGCACGACTGCTGCGTTTCCAAAATGAGCGTGCCGGCCTTGATGGCGTGAACGGTACCGGAATCAATCTGGAAAAAGTCGCCCTTGTGGATCGGTAGTACGTTGAGCATGTCGTCCCAGCGGCCGTCCTCGATCATCTGTGCGGCCTCGGCGCGGTCGTGTGCGCGCTGGCCGACGATGATCGTGGCACCGGGCTCGCAATCCAGCACGTACCAGCACTCGGTTTTGCCCAGGCTGCCGTTCTCGTGCTTGGCGGCGTACTCGTCGTTGGGATGAATCTGGATCGAAAGGTCGTCCTTGGCGTCCAGAATCTTAATGAGCAGCGGGAACTCCTTGCCCTCGCAATTGCCAAAAAGCTCACGGTGCTCGGCCCACAGCCACGACAGCGTGTGGCCGGCGTACGGTCCCTCAGCAATCTGACAGTCGCCGTTGGGATGGGCCGAGATAGCCCAGAACTCACCGATGGGACCTTCAGGAATGTCGTAACCAAATACGGTTTCGAGCTGGCGGCCACCCCAGATCTTCTTGCGGAAGATCGGCGTCAGTTTAATCAAATCGGACATATTCATACCTCCATTGTGTTGCGCGGGCGCCGCGCAAAGCAGCGCAAAACGAGCGCCCACATGACTACAAAAACTACGCCAACGTTACATTGTGCAACTCAAAGCGGTCGCCAACGTTGCGCGAGGTCGAATACTCAAAGGCGGCGCCGCTGTCCAAAAAGCCAATCTGCTTGAGCTCGAGCAGGGGAGAGCCAGGTTTGGTGTCCAGACGCTCGGCTTCTTCCTCGGTTGCCGCCACGGCGCGAATGGTACGGTGGAAGCTCGAAATCTTCAGCCCGCATTGCTCGCGGATGAAGCGGTAGAGCGATCCGTACAGGTCCTTCTTTTTAAGGCCTGGAATCAGCTCGAGCGGCATGTAGGTGTACTCGATAACGATGGGCTTCTCGTCGGCCTGACGCACGCGCACGATGTGATAGGCAAAGTCATCTTCGGCAATTCCCAGCTGGGCCGCGATGTCCGCTGGTGGATTAACGATCGAGAAATCGTAGACCACCGAGGTTACCTTCTCCCCGCGATGCTCATACGAAAAACCCTGGGCACGGTCGTTTTTGCCCTGGAAAAACGCCTGGCCGGGAAGCCCCGCTGTGTCCTTAACGTAGGTACCCGATCCGCGCCGGCTGGTAATAAGGCCTTCCTCGGTGATTTGCTCAATCGCTCGTTTGACAGTGATTTTGGAAACGCTATAGAGCTCGCAGAACTCAACGACGGTGGGGAGCTTGTCGCCCGGTTTAAGAGCGCCATCCTCGATACTTCGACGAATATCTGCAGCTATCGCCTCGTATTTGGGAATCATGGAACCTCCTTTCCGGCTTGATTGAGTATAAAAGAAAGTATAGTCAACACCTAAGCATCCCTATTGCGTTTTAAAAAGTTCGAGAAAGATATTTTTAAAAAACGCTTCTCTTTAGAAACTAGAGCGCTCTAAATGAATATGCATTCAAATAATGTGATATTGAGCGAATCGATCGGCTCGAGGATGGGGTCGAGCTGTTTTGCCGCCCAGCGAACCGAATCTCATGCCCTGCATTTCCCCAGATAAAACCTGCCAAAACAAACCTGTCCCTTTTTGGTAGGTTTTTGCCTTGGGAGCGGTACCATACAGGCAATGTTTAAACGAGAAAGGTGGGCTCCCATGGAACCTAAGCAGTACTACATCGGCATCGACGTCGGCGGCACTTCGGTTAAGGAGGGTCTGTTCGACGAGGACGGCAACCTGCTTGCCAAGGCCAGCGTGCCTACGCCTCCCATCGTTGACGCCGCGGGCTTTGCCGCGGTGACCGAGGCTATCGACCAGGTGGTCGCCAAGGCACAGATTCCGCGTGCCTTTGTGGCAGGCATTGGCCTGGCCGTTCCGTGCCCCATCCCAGCATCGGGTGATGCCAAGGTCAAGGCCAACATTGCCATTAACCTGCCCGAGCTGAAAGTCGCCATTCAGGAGCACTGCCCCGACGCGGTCGTTAAGTACGAGAACGATGCCAACGCCGCTGCCATGGGCGAGGCCTGGCTCGGCTCTGCCAAGGGCGTGCAGAACGTGGTGATGGTCACCATCGGTACCGGCGTGGGCGGCGGCGTTATCGTTAACGGCGACGTGGTGTCGGGCGTTGTGGGCGCCGGCGGCGAGATTGGCCACATGTGCCTGAACCCCGAAGAGGAGCGCACCTGCGGCTGCGGCGGCCATGGCCACCTGGAGCAGTATTCCAGCGCCACCGGCGTGGTGAGCAATTACCTTGCCGAGTGCAAGAAAGCGGGCGTCGAGCCCATCGAGCTCACCGGCCCCTCAGATTCCAAGGACGTGTTCCAGGCCTGCCGCGAGGGCGACAAGCTTGCGCTGGCCGCGGCCGATACCATGGCCGACTATCTCGGTCGCGCACTGGCGCTTATTGCCAACGTGGTCGATCCCGAGATGTTCCTCATCGGCGGCGGCGCCTCCGCTTCGGCCGATGTCTACCTCGACAAGGCTCGCGAGTACTTCCAGCGCTACGCGCTTTCTGCCTCGCGCGAGACGCCCATTAAGGTCGCCTCGCTCGGCAACGACGCCGGCATCATCGGTGCCGCCTACGTAGCCCTGCGCGCTGCCGGCAAATAGCTGGTGCAAGGGGGACAGGTTAGTTTGCACCAACATGGTGCAAAGGGGGCAGACTTCGCCCCAACACTTGCCCCAAATTGTGCCGCGGCCCTTCCGTCTCAGAAGGCTCGGCGCCAGCGTGATACCATAGCTACGTCCAAGTACACATATCAAGTGGAGGATATCCATGGCAAACGTTCTTGTCTTTGGTCACCAGAACCCCGATAACGACGCCATCATGAGCGCCGTCGTCCTGTCCCAGCTGCTCAACCAGGTTGAGTATGCCGGCAACACCTACGAGGCCTGCGCCCTTGGTCAGCTTCCGGCAGAGTCCGCCAAGCTGCTCGCCGACGCCGGCATTGCCGAGCCCCGCGTGATCGAGTCCGTCGAGGCCGGTCAGCTCGTCGTCCTCACCGACCACAACGAGTCCGCCCAGTCCGTCGCCGGCCTGAAGGACGCTACGGTCTTTGGCGTCGTCGATCATCACCGCATCGGCGACTTCGAGACCGCCGGCCCGCTGCACTACATCTGCCTGCCCTGGGGCTCCAGCTGCACCATCGTCACCAAGCTCGCCGGCGTGCTCGGCGTTGAGCTTTCCGACGTCCAGGCTAAGCTGCTGCTCTCGGCCATGATGACCGACACGCTCATGCTCAAGAGCCCCACCACCACCGATGTCGACCGCGCCGCCGCCGCCAAGCTCGGCGAGCAGGTGGGCGTCGACCCGGTCAAGTTTGGCATGGATGTCTTCCTTACCCGTCCGTCCGGCTCCTTCACCGCAGCCGAGATGGTCGGCAACGACATCAAGATGTTCGAGCCCGCCGGCAAGAAGCTGCTCATCGGCCAGTACGAGACTGTCGACAAGACCCGCGCACTCGGCATGATCGACGAGATCCGCGAGGCCATGCGTGCCTATGCCACCGAGAAGGATGCCGACGGCATTGTCCTGTGCATCACCGACATCATGGAGGAGGGCTCGCAGGTCCTGCTCGAGGGCGAGACCGAGGCCGCTCAGAAGGGCCTGGGCATTGCCGACGAGCACGACGGCGTCTGGATGCCGGGCGTCCTCTCCCGTAAGAAGCAGGTCGCTGCCCCCATCATGGCCGCCTGCTAGGTTTAGTTGACCTAACACCGACGACCGGATCGCGGAAGCTCCGCGCTCCGGTCGTTTTTTGTGCATGGCGCCGCGTTGTCTCTTGGACAGGGGCTCCCGTGCCGTTGAGCAAATAATGTTCAACCTGTGGTTCCGCTTTTCGGCCACGCCTGCGTGCTTGTCGCGCAGGGTAGGCTAGATGCAAGCGTAATACGTTAGAGCGCGGCGCCGCCACTTGGGCGGGCCGTGCTTTTTTAAGACGGGAGCTTTCCCGTGAAAGGAGCCGCCCATGGCAGCACCCGAGCAGCTGTTTAACGTTCGTGAACGTAAGCGTTTTGAGCGTCACGACATTTGGGAGCGCATTGCCGAGAACGGCACGATTTCCGCCGCCGTCATGGTGATCGCCGCTATCGCCGCCGTTATCTGCGCCAACACCGATGCCTACGAGGCCATCCATCACTTTTTGGAGACCCCGCTGTATGTGGGCTTGGGGCATTTGACAGCTGGCCTCACTGTCGAGCTTTTCGTCAACGACTTCCTCATGGCGATCTTCTTTTTGCTCGTGGGCATTGAGCTTAAGTACGAGATGACAGTCGGCGAGCTCAAGAACCCGCGTCAGGCCATGCTTCCCATGTTGGCGGCCGTGGGTGGCGTCGTCGTTCCCGCGTGCATCTACCTCATCTTTAACCATGCCGGCGCCCGCAACGGTTGGGCTATCCCCATGGCCACCGATATTGCCTTTGCGCTGGGTGTGCTGTCGCTTTTGGGCAACCGCGTGCCTAACGGCGTGCGCGTGTTCTTCTCGACGCTCGCCATCGCCGACGACCTGATCTCTATCGCCGCCATCGCCATCTTCTACGGTCAGAGCCCCAACCCGTTTTGGCTGGGTGCCGCCGCGGTCGTGACGTGCGCGCTCGTGTGGCTCAACAAGACGCAGCACTACCGCCTTGCCCCGTACTCGGTGCTGGGCCTACTGCTGTGGTTCTGCATGTTCAAGAGCGGCGTGCATGCCACGCTCGCCGGCGTCATCCTGGCCTTTACCATCCCGGCCAAGTGCGGCGTCAAGCTCGATAGCCTCACCGATTGGTTGGGCGAATGCCTGCCGTTGCTCGACGACCGCTACGACGACGAGGCACACATCCTGGGCCAGCACGACTTTACCGTCTCGACCACCAAGGTCGAGCGCGTCATGCACCGCGTCACCCCGCCGCTCATCCGTATGGAGCGCTTGATCTCCACGCCGGTCAACTTTGTGATCCTGCCGATCTTTGCGTTTGTCAACGCACAGGTTCGCCTGGTGGGCGTGGACATGAGCGCGCTGCTCACCGATCCGGTGACGCTCGGCGTGTACTTTGGCATGCTGTTGGGCAAGCCGATCGGCATCTTTGGCATGACGTTCGCCCTGGTTAAGCTCAAGGCTTGCCAGTTGCCGCGCAACGTCAACTGGCACATGATCGCCGGCGTGGGCATTCTGGGCGGCATCGGCTTTACCATGTCGATCCTCATCAGCGGCCTCGCCTTTCCGACGGCCCAGTTTGAGGTTCTGGCTGCCAAGGCCGCTATTCTTGCCGGTTCGGTCACCGCTGCCGTGCTCGGCATGATCTACATGAGCGTGATCTGCAAACACCCCGCGCCCAAAGACGAGTAAAAGCACATACAAGTTTGAAAACGCCGCCTGTGAACACCATCACAGGCAGCGTTTTAGTCATTGGGGACGTTCTTAAACGACTAGGTTTATTCCACGGTGCCGTAGACGGCGCCCCAGCCGTGGGCGGCTAGGGCCGAGTTGAGCTGGTCGCACAGGGACTGACGATCGTAATAGCCGGGCGGTAGCAGGTTGACGATTTCCATGAGATCGGGCGCCAGGTCCAAGATTTCGGCCTGTACGATCAGATCCAGGCGGTCGATGGCGTGGCGGTCGTAAAACAGTCCGTCGACCAGGCGCTGCAGGTCGCCGAATTCCTCGGCCTGAAACGATCCGTACTCCATAGTGCCTCCTTGGGCGCCCCACGCCGGCATGCGCGGCGACTCGTAATTCATTGCGATGAACTTAATCTATCACGGCTTCATAACGTTGCGACGATGGCGGTCTATACTTAGACGAACTGCAACGTACCGCTTCGCGAAAGGTCGCACCCCATGCAGACGATCTACCAGAAGATGGAAACCACCGAACTCGATGCCGCCATCGAGGCGCTCAAAGCCGAGGTCGCCGAGGTCAAGGCCAAGGGCCTGGCGCTCGATATGGCCCGCGGCAAGCCGTCGCCCTCCCAGGTGGACATTTCTCGCCCCATGCTCGATATCCTCAATGCCGACGCCGATCTGCACGATGGCAACGTCGATTGTTCCAACTACGGCTGCTTCGAGGGTATTCCCTCGGCACGCAAGTTGGCGGGGGAGTTCCTGGGTTGCCCTGCCGAGCAGACGCTCGTACTGGGCTCGTCGAGCCTGCTGATCGAGCACGATATCGCCGGCATGTTCTGGCGCTGCGGCTCGTGCGGCAGCGAGCCCTGGGATGCCTACGAGGCCGCGCACGACGGCAAGAAGGTCAAGTTCCTGTGCCCCGTTCCCGGCTACGATCGCCACTTTGGCATCACCGCCGATCTGGGCATCGAGAACGTCCCCGTCGCGATGACCGACAACGGCCCCGACATGGACGAGATCGAGCGCCTCGTTGCCGCCGACGATTCCATCAAGGGTATCTGGTGCGTGCCCAAGTATTCCAACCCCACGGGCATTACCTTTAGCGAGGACACCGTGCGTCGCCTGGTCGAGATGCCCACGGCCGCGCCCGATTTCCGCATCTTCTGGGACAACGCCTACTGCGTACACGACCTGTACGACGAGACCGACGAGCTCGCCAACATCTTTGACCTCGCCCGCGCGGCGGGCACCGAGGACCGCGTGGTGGCCTTTGCCTCGACGTCCAAGATCACCTTCCCGGGCGCCGGTATCGGCTTTATCGGCGCGAGCCCCGCGGTAATTGCCGAGTTCTCCAAGCGTCTGAAGGCCGGTCTGATCAGTGCCGACAAGCTCAACCAGCTGCGTCACGTGCGCTTCCTTCCCACCATCGAGGCGGTCAAGGAGCACATGAAAAAGCATGCCGAGTTCCTGCGCCCGCGCTTTGAGGCCGTCGAGCGCAAGCTCACCGAGGGCCTGGGCGAGACGGGCTGCGCTACCTGGACGCATCCTCGCGGCGGCTACTTTGTGAGTTTCGATGGCCCCGAGGGTTCGGCCCAGAAGGTCGCCGCGCTTTGTGCCGACCTGGGCGTCAAGCTCACGCCGGCTGGTGCCACCTGGCCTTATGGCAAGGATCCGCGCGACACCAACATCCGCATCGCGCCGAGCTATCCCACGGTCGAGGACCTGGAGGCCGCGCTCGATGTTCTGGTGCTGGCTGTGAAGCTGGTCGCTGCCGAGCTCGCGCGCGCCGAGCGCGCCTAACGCGTAGGGCCCCGCAAGTCCGCGCCCAGTACTATCCGCACTTTCGATACGTAAAGGAGCGTATACATGGATTTGGGTATTTCCACCAACCCCACGCCGGAGCTCTACACCATTAAGGTGACCGGCGAGATTGATATTTCTAATGCCGATAGCCTGCGCAATGCCATCGATCTGGCGCTTGAGCAGCCCACCGAGGCCGTCGAGCTCGACTTTGCCCAGGTGAGCTACATCGACTCCACGGGTATTGGCGTGCTCGTGGGTGCCGCGCATCATGCGGACGACCACGGCAAGCGTTTTAGCTGCGTCAACGTGCAGCCTCAGGTAATGCGCGTGGTACAGCTGCTGGGCGTCGACCAGGAGATTTCGATCACGGCGGCATAAGCCCTGCCCCAAAAAGGGCCGTGCCGTTTGGCATATGTTTGTGATGCGCTCGGATGTTTTGGCGTCCGGGCGCTATACTTGACCGAATGAATAGACGAGTTCCGGCCGAATGGCGCGGTGCGGGCTCGACTCACATCGAGCCTTGGAGGTATGTGTGTTTGGTATTGGAGAGGGTGAGCTCGCGATCATCGTGGTCTTCGGCTTTTTGCTGTTTGGCCCGGATAAGCTCCCACAGATGGGCCGTACGATCGGCCGTGCCATCCGTCAGTTCCGCGAGACGCAGGAAAAGATGACGGCTGTCGTTCAGTCCGAGATCATCGATCCGGTAAGCGAGGCCGCTTCGGCTCCGGTCAAGCCCAAGAAGGCTGCCGCTGCCGACGACGATTCCGATGCGGACGAGGATGCCGTCGAGACGGCTACGCCCGCCAAGAAGGAGACCTTTGCCGAGCGTCGCGCCCGCCTTGCCGCCGAGAAGGCCGCAAGCGAGGGTTCCGTCGAGGGCGAGGGCGCTGTCGAGGAGACTGAGGCCGAGGGTGCCGAGACCCCCGAGGGCGAGCCTACTGCCGTCGAGCCCGCTCCCGCCGCAGAGTCCGACCCCGAGCCGGCGGAGCCCACGACGGCTGACCTCTACGCCCGTCGTCCCCGCAAGCGCAAGGCCGTCGTCGACCAGCTCGCCCGCGAGCTCGAGGCCGAGGACGACGCCGCTGCTACCACCGATGCTCCGAAGGGAGGCGACGAGTAATGCCTATCGGACCTGCTCGAATGCCGCTTCTCGATCACCTGGGAGAGCTCCGTCGTCGCTTGACGATCATCGTCGTATCCGTGTTAGCCGCGACGATTGTTATGTATTTCGCCACTCCCGTGATCGTCGATATCCTCGAGGCCCCGATTGTACCGTTCGTGCCCGACGGCGAGTTCTTTATCACGAGTTCGCTTGGTGGCTTCGCCATTAAGTTCGGCATTGCCATAAAAGTTGCCGTGGTCATGTGCACGCCCATGATTATCTGGCAGATTTTGGCGTTTTTCCTGCCAGCGCTGCGTCCCAACGAGCGCAAGTGGGTCGTACCCACGGTGCTTGTCGCGACCATCCTGTTCTTTATCGGCGCCATTTTCTGCTATTTCATCATTATCCCCGCCGGCTTTGAGTGGCTCATTGGCGAGACCTCCGGTATTGCCACGGCACTGCCCGATCTCGAGGATTATATCAATATCGAAATTCTTCTTATGATCGGCTTTGGCATTTCTTTTGAGCTGCCGATCGCGGTGTTCTACCTTGCTGTGTTCCAGATCGTTCCCTATGCCAAATTCCGTGCCGCCTGGCGCTACATCTATGTCGGCATGCTTGTGGTCGCGGCGTCCATTACTCCGGATGCCTCGCCGGTCACGCTGGTGCTCATGTATGCGGCAATGCTATCCCTCTACGAGATCTCGCTCGCAGTCACACGTATCGTCGTGGTGGCTCGCGGCGGCAAAAAGGCCCTCACGACGAGTCGCGTTGGCTTTTTTAGCGATGACGACGAGGACGATGAGGAGTAAATCGGTATGCACGAGGTTGGCATTGTCAACGGCATACTCGATACAGTGATTCGCGCGGCGCGTGGGGCGGGGGCCTCGCGCGCCGTTTTGGTAACGCTTCGTATCGGGGATATGACCGAGGTCGTGCGCGAGGCGCTTGACTTTGCGTGGGAGACGTTTCGTGACGAGGACCCGCTCACGCAAGGTTGCGAGCTTGCGGTAGAGGAGGTCCATCCGCAAAGCGAGTGTCTGGACTGCGGTGGGGTTTTCGATCATGACCGCTTCCACTGCCGCTGCCCCCAGTGCGGTGGCGCCAATGTGCGCCTACTGCACGGCCGCGAGCTCGACATCGCAAGTATCGAAATCGAAACCCCCGATGATTAGCCCATTAGCCATCTGGGGACGGGGTATAAAGGGGCAGAAGTAAGGAGTGCTGAGTATGGCCGAGAAAACGATTGATATTGCGTCGCCGATCCTGTCGCGCAACGAGCGCCTGGCAGATCAGCTGCGCAAGCGTTTTGAACAGACGAACACCTACGTGATTAACGTGCTGTCGAGCCCCGGCTCGGGCAAGACCACCACGATCCTGGGCACCAACGAGCGTCTGCGAGATAAGGCCGGCCTGCGCTGCGCCGTTATCGAGGGCGATATCGCCTCGGATGTCGACGCTATCACCATGAAGGAAGCCGGCATGCCCGCCATCCAGATCAACACGGGCGGCCTGTGCCATCTCGAGGGCAACATGATCATGGAGGCTGTCGACGCGTTCGATCAGGCCGTCGGTCTGGAAAACATCGACGTCATCTTTATCGAAAACGTGGGTAACCTGGTGTGCCCGGTCGACTTTGACCTGGGCGAAAACCTGTCCATCATGATCCTCTCGGTGCCCGAGGGTGACGACAAGCCCATTAAGTACCCGGGTATCTTCCAGCACGCCGGCGCACAGTTGCTCAACAAGGTCGACGTGGCCCCGGCTTTCGATTTTGACATGGATAGGTATACTAAGACACTCGATGACCTCAATCCGCAGGCGCCGCGGTTTGCCGTGAGCGCGCGCGAGGGCGAGGGCATGGATGCCTGGTGCGATTGGCTCATCGGGCAGATTGAGCAAGCAAGGGCGTAAATCGGCCGCCATACAGGTGGGCGTAGCCGCAGAGACACGAGATAGGAGCCTCTTTTGAAGCTCATCATCGCCGAGAAAAACGACGCCGCACGTCAGATCGCCGAGCGTCTGTCCACAGGCAAACCCAAAAAGGACAAGGTGTACAACACCGCCATCTACCGTTTTGAGTGGAAGGGCGAGGAGTGCGTGACCATCGGCCTTGCCGGTCACATCCTGGCGCCCGATTTTTGCGACAGCGTGCTGTTCGATAAAAAGCTGGGTTGGTATTCGGTGACCGAGGACGGCGAGATGCTGCCGGCCGACATGCCCGACGGCCTGGCCCGTCCGCCCTACGACACCAAGCGCAAGCCGTTCCTTGCCGACGGTATCTCCATTAAGGGCTGGAAGCTCGAGAGCCTGCCCTACCTCACGTGGGCACCGGTCATTAAACTGCCGGCCGAGAAGGAACTCATTCGCTCGCTCAAGAACCTGGCTAAGAAGTCCGACAGTGTCATCATCGCCACGGACTTCGATCGCGAGGGCGAGCTGATCGGTTCGGACGCCCTCAACAAGGTGCGAGAGGTTGCGCCCGACTTGCCGGTCGCCCGCGCCCAGTACTCTTCGTTTACCAAGGCCGAGATTACGCACGCCTTCGATAATCTCGTCACGCTCGACCAGAATCTGGCCGACGCTGGCGAGAGCCGTCAGCATATCGACCTTATCTGGGGTGCGGTGCTTACGCGCTATCTGACGCTCGCCAAGTTCGGCGGCTTTGGCAACGTGCGTTCCGCCGGCCGCGTGCAGACACCGACGCTTGCCCTGGTGGTCGAGCGCGAGCGCGAGCGTATGGCGTTTGTGCCCGAGGACTATTGGCAGATCCGCGGCATGGGCGCCGCGCAGGGCGCTTCCGAGGACGACCGCTTTAAGATCGCTCACAAGACAGCGCGCTTCACCGACAAGGATGCTGCCGAGACGGCGTATGGTCACGTCGACGGCGCCAAGACGGCGACCGTCACCGCAGTGACCAAGCGCTCGCGCAAGCAGCAGCCGCCCACGCCGTTCGCTACGACCTCGCTACAGGCTGCCGCTGCGGCCGAGGGCATCTCGCCTGCACGCACCATGCGCATCGCCGAGTCCCTCTACATGGCGGGCCTCATCAGCTACCCGCGTGTCGACAACACCGTGTACCCCGCGACGCTCGATTTGGGCGCTGTGGTGAGCGATCTGGCAAAGATCAACCCGGCGCTGGCGCCTGTGTGCAAAAAGGTGCTTGCCGGACCTATGAAGCCCACGCGTGGCAAGGTCGAGACCACCGACCACCCGCCCATCTACCCCACGGGCGAGGGCGATCCGTCCACGCTCGATGGCGGCCAGCGCAAGCTCTACGACCTCATCGCTCGCCGCTTCCTGGCAACGCTCATGGGTCCCGCGACCATCGAGAACACCAAGCTCGAGCTCGACGTCAACGGCGAGCCGTTCGTGGCCTCGGGTGACGTGTTGGTGACCCCGGGTTTCCGCGAGGCATACCCGTACGGACTCAAGCGCGACGAGCAGATGCCGCCGCTGGAGCAGGGTGACACGGTCGACGTGTTCGATATGAAGCTCGAGGCCAAGCAGACCGAGCCGCCCGCGCGCTACAGCCAGGGCAAGCTCGTGCAGGAGATGGAAAAGCGCGGCCTGGGCACCAAGTCCACGCGCGCGAGCATCATCGAGCGCCTGTATGCCGTGCGCTACCTCAAAAACGATCCCGTGGAGCCGAGCCAGCTGGGTATCGCCATCATCGATGCACTGTCGCAGTTTGCCCCGCGCATCACGAGCCCCGATATGACTAGCGAGCTCGACGGCGACATGACCCGCGTGGAGCGCGGCGAGGACACCGAAGAGCATGTCGTGACGCACTCGCGCGCGCTGCTGGCCGGCGTGCTCGATGAGCTGCTCAAGCATACGCAGGAGCTGGGTGACGCCATCAGCGACGCCGTCACGGCTGATGCGCGCGTGGGCACCTGCCCCAAGTGCGGCAAGGACCTCGTCATGAAGACGAGTGCCAAGACCCGCGGCAGCTTTATCGGCTGCATGGGATGGCCCGACTGCGATGTGACCTATCCGGTGCCGAGCGGCGTCAAGGTGAGCCCGCTCGAGGGTGAGGCGGCCGTGTGCCCCGAGTGCGGCGCGCCGCGCATTAAGTGCCAGCCGTTCCGCCAGAAGGCCTTCGAGATTTGTGTGAACCCCACGTGCCCCACCAACTACGAGCCCGATCTTAAGGTGGGCGAGTGCAAGGTGTGTGCCGAGGCCGGGCGTCACGGCGACCTGATTGCGCACAAGAGCGAAAAGAGCGGCAAGCGCTTTATCCGCTGCACCAACTACGATGACTGCGGCGTGAGCTATCCGCTGCCGGCGCGCGGTAAGCTCGAGGCGACGGGCGAGACCTGCCCCGAGTGCGGCGCTCCCATCGTGGTGGTCAACACGGCGCGCGGTCCGTGGCGTATCTGCGTCAACATGGACTGCCCGACCAAGGAGAAGAAGCCCGCCCGTGGGCGCAAGACCACGACCAAGGCGAGCGCGGCGAAGAAGACAACGGCCAAGAAAGCCACGGCTGCGAAGAAGGCTTCGACGGCAAAGAAGACGACGTCCAAGAAGTCGACCACCAAGAAGGCGGCCGCCGACAAGTAACGGTGCAGTCGAAACATTGCCCAAAACAAAAACGAGCGAGGGTCCCATGATCCTCGCTCGTTTTTTATCCGGCAGTTAGGGACGTTCCTTTTCTGCCGGCAGTTTAGGAACGTCCCTAACTGCCGGCTCGGGAACGACAAAGCGCTACTTCACCTCGACGGGCGCGGCGCCGGGGTAGCGGTCCTCAAAGTCCAGGCGGTACTTATTGTCGTTGGTGCCCGCCACGTTGTCGCGTGCCAGCGGCGCCACGATCTCGTCCTTGTGGTTGGCCGGGCTGGAGTAGTCAAGACTGATTTCCCAGGCATCGCAAATCACGTCGATGCGATTCTCCAGGTCGTCGTAGAGCGTGATGATGTCTTTCCACGAGCTGTAATTCTGCGAGTCGATGGGAACGTCCAGGTCCTCGACCTCGTCCTTCAGGTCGCTAATCTGATCCTCGAGCGCCTCGGCGGCATCGCTGGCAGATTGGCGCGAGCTGCGGTCATCCTTGAGATAGTACGTGTTAAACGTGGTAGCGCAGTCGCGAACCTGCTGATCAAGATCGGAGAGCCTGCTGTAGTAGGAGCTCAGCTGGTCGTAGACGTTCTGCTCGCTGATGGCGGAGGCATCGTGGGCGTCATCGTCATCATCATCGTCAAGCTTGTTGGGGTCGCCCTTGACGGACACATCGTCGTCATCGTCGTCGATCTTGACCTTTTCGATCGTCGTGCCTTTGGAATCGTCGGCACCCTTATCGAAGGGCTTGATCATAAAGAACACGACGAGCGCGATAATAACGACGACGAGCGCGGCGATAATGCCGATGAGCAGGGCGTTGTTGTTTTTGGGGGCAGTAGGTGCGCCGGCCTGCGGAGCAGCGGTCGGAATGGGTTGCTGAGTCGTGGCGTTGGCCGCCGCCCATTGCTGCGTCGTGCCGACTTCGGGCTGGGGAGCGGGCACGGGCTGATGGGCGGACTGTACAGTCACGTCTGCCGGCTGGGGCTGGGTTGCGGTCGCATCGGCGCCAGAGACGGCATCGGGTGCGGGGGCGTTTTCGGCGAATGGCGTGCCCTCCTGCGCTTGCGAAGCCTGGTCATCGGCGGTCGCGGGCGCACCACAGTTGGTGCAAAAGCGTTCATCGTCCTTTAGAAGCTTGCCGCAATGGGTGCAAAATCGGGGCATGGTGGTTCCTTCCGTTTAATCTGTTGGCTAAATTATAAGGTGGTTGAGGTGCAGATGGACTGCACCGATCCAACTGGTTACGAGAGGATGGTTGCCCCGCGCCATGTACCGTTGCATGCGTCACAATGAGTGCAACGTGTTGAGCGTCCGGCATGTCCGCTTATCGACGGTTCAGCGGAATGCAATGGTAGGGAGTGGGCCTGTGTACTGTGGCGAGCGGAGTAGCGGCAGCGGCGACAAGGTGGGGTCGGCTCGACCCCCGCATGGGGACGCATCCCTTGCCGCGCCCGAATGCTCACGTCGAGTGTTTTGTGCTGCCGCGGTGACCGGAGCGTTTGCTTTGACGGCCGGCCTCGGCGGTTGCGCCGCACGCCGTAGCGAAGCGAAGGGCTCCGCTGGCCCTGCCAAACAAACGTCAAAGCGGTCGTCCACGACAAAAGCGACGGCCGCTCCTAAGTCTTCTTGGATCACCGCCATTCAGCAAGATATCGAGGCTCTAGTCGAGCCGTATGGCGACTCCGTCTCGGTTTACGCCGTGGCGCTCGACCCCCAAACGTTCGACGCACTCGATGGCGAAGCCGTCGTGGCGCCCGATGTGCGCAGGGTTGCGGCGAGCATCATCAAGCTTCCCGTTCTTGCCTGCGCACTCGATTCCGTGGCGGCGGGTAGGCTATCCCTCGACGAACAGATAACGGTGATGCGGCGGGATATCGTGGGCGGCAGCGGCAATATTCAAGCGCGCGGCGTGGGCGTGTCGTACAGTGTGGATGAACTGCTGCACGCCATGATCGCCCAGAGCGAGAACGTGGCGGCGAATCTCATCATTAACCGGCTCGGCATGGATACGGTAAATGGGACGTGTGCCGCGCTGGGTTTGACTCAAACCGTGCTCGCTCGTCTGATGATGGACACCGATGCCCAGGCGCAGGGTCGCGAGAACTATACGAGCGCCCGCGATGTCGCGACCGTGCTGCAGCACCTGGCGGCGGGGACAATCGCAACGCCCGAGCTCTGCGAGCGGGCGCGTGGATATCTGCTGGCTCAGGAAGATATGCGCGGTATTGTCGAGGGTGTTCCCAGTGACGTCTCGGTCGCGCACAAAACGGGCAGCCTGGCGAATGCTCAGCACGATGCGGCAATCGTCTATGCCGAACATCCCTATGTCTTGGTCGTCCTCACCCAAGACCTCGGACGCGAGCAGGCCCTGGCCTTGGAGCGCGACATCTCCTCCGCTATCTATGCCCGCGCCCACTCCTAACTTGCGGTGAAATAGGGATTGTATTTGCTGTTAGAAGGCGTATTCAGTCCCTATTTCACCGCAACTTAGAGGGTCGGCAGTTGGGGACGTTCCTTTTCTGCCGGCACTTTAGGAACGTCCCCAACTGCCGCCTAACGACCAGGTCGTATTTGGGGCGCGCCGAGCGCTGGGGTATCATGACGTGGTTGCTATAACTCGTATTTACGCGCCTTGTAGGAAGGGGCTGCGCCCATGGCTTTTGAGCCCGCTCAACATAGCTTTATCACGCTCGAGGGCGTCGACGGTGCCGGCAAGTCCACGCAGGCGCGCCTGCTTGCCCGTGCGCTCGAACTCGCTGGCCACCAGGTCGTGACCCTGCGCGAGCCGGGTGGCACCGCCATCAGCGAGAAGATTCGTGCCCTGCTGCTCGATCCCGCCAACACGGCAATGGGCGATACTTGCGAGCTGCTGCTCTACGAGGCGGCGCGCGCCCAGCTAGTGCATGAGGTTATCGCGCCTGCCCTCGCGGCCGGCAAGGTGGTCCTGTGTGATCGCTTCTACGATTCCACGACCTGCTACCAGGCGTTTGCCGACGGCCTTGATCGCCAGATGGTGCGCGACGCCAACAACCTGGCCGTCGCGGGTACGCACCCGGCGCTCACGCTCGTCTACCACATCACGCCCGAGCAGGCGGCGTTGCGCATGGCAGCTCGTGGCGCGGCCGACCGCATGGAGGCGAAGGGCATAGCCTTCCAAGAGCGCGTCTACCAAGGATTTTGCGCTATCGCTGCCGAGGAACCCGCCCGCGTTAAGCTCATCGACGCCACCGCACCGATCGGGGGCGTCTTCGCGCAGACGGTCGAGCAGGTTCGCGCGTACGGCCTCGATATCCCGCAGGATGCCGTCGTCGCCGCGCTTGCCCAGGAGGCCGAGTAGCATGGCCCCTGCGCAGACAAGCTTGCTCGCCAAGCTCGATACCCAAGAGCGCGTGCGTGACTTTTTGACCAACGCCGTCGCCAGCGGTCGCGCATCGCACGCCTATCTGTTCTTGGGCGCGCCCGGCGCCGGCAAGCTCGATGCCGCATGGGCGCTCGCCCAGGCCTTCCTGTGCGAGCAGGACGGCTGTGGATCGTGCGACAGCTGTGTGCGCGTCGCGCGCCATACGCACCCCGACGTGCACTATTACACGCCCGAGAGCGCCACGGGCTACCTCATCGCCCAGACGCGCGAGCTGCTCGACGACGTGCCCCTGGCGCCCATCCGTGCTAAGGCCAAGGTCTACATCATCGACCGTGCCGAGCAGCTGCGCGCCAACACCGCCAACGCGCTGCTCAAAACGCTCGAGGAGCCGCCCGAGGGCGTCATGTTCATCCTGCTGGGCACCTCGGCAGACGTGATGCTGCCCACCATCGTGAGCCGCTGCCAGTGTGTGCCGTTTCGGCTGGTGTCGCCCGTCGTGGCCGCGCAGGCCGTAAGCCGCGCGACGGGCCAGGATCTCGTACGTTGTCGCATGGCGGTCGCCGTGGCGGGGAGCCCCACGCGCGGTATCGAGTTCCTTAAGAGTGCCGAGCGCCAGGACGCCCGCCGTCAGATGGTCCGTGCCATCGACTCGCTCATCGCCGCCGACGAGGCCGACGTGCTCAGCCGCGCCAAGTCACTCATCGTCGCCGTCAAGGCGCCGTTGGCCGAGGTCAAGTCCACGCAGGAAAAGGTGCTCGAGCAAAATGCCGACTACCTGTCGCGTGGAGCATTGAAGCAGCTTGAGGACCGCAACAAGCGCGAACTCAACGCGCGCGAGCGTTCGGGTATCATGGAAGCGCTGGCGAGCGCGCGGACGCTCATGCGCGACGTGCTGCTGACGCTTCAGGATGAGGCGGCCGACGTCGTGAACGAGGATGTGCGCGACACGATCGGTCGGCTTGCCGCCGCGACCAATGTTGCGGGTGCCACCCAGGCGCTCGAGGCGGTCGCAACCGCCGAGCGCAACATCGCCAGAAACGTTACTCCCCAGCTGGCCATCGAGGTCATGCTGTTCGATATCAGGAAGGCACTGAAATGCCGTTAGTCGTACCCGTTAAGTTTACCTACGCCTCGCGCGACCTGTGGTTCGACCCGCAGGATCTGGATATCCTCGAGGCCGATTATGCTATCTGCTCCACCGAGCGCGGAACCGAGATCGGCCTGGTCACGGCCGATCCCTTCGAGGTGCCGCAGGACGAGATCGGCCAGCCGCTCAAGCCCGTGCTGCGCGTGGCGAGCGACATCGACCTGCAGCTTGCCGACGACCTGGCTATCCAGGGTGACGAGGCTATGGTCGATTTCCGTCGCCTGGTCAAGGAGCTCGACCTCGAGATGAAGCCGGTCGGCGTCGAGTACCTGTTTGGCGGCGAGAAGGCCGTGTTCTACTTTGCGGCCGAGGAGCGCGTCGATTTTCGTCAGCTCGTCAAGGACCTGTCCTCGACGCTGCACATTCGCGTCGACATGCGCCAGATCGGCGTGCGCGACGAGACCCGCCTGGTGGGCGGCTATGCCCAGTGCGGCCAGGAGCTCTGCTGCACGCGCTTTGGCGGACAGTTTGAGCCCGTCTCGATTCGCATGGCAAAAGAGCAGGATCTGCCGCTCAATTCGTCCAAGATCAGCGGCGTTTGCGGCCGCCTGATGTGCTGCCTGCGCTATGAGTTCGAGGCGTACAAGGACTTTAAGAGCCGTGCGCCCAAAAAGAAGACGCTCATCGATACGCCGCTTGGCAAGGCGCGTATCCAAGAATATGACACGCCGCGCGAGCAGCTGGTGCTGCGCCTGGAGAACGGCAAGGTCTTTAAGGTCAACCTGGCCGATATGACCTGCTCGGAGGGCTGCAAAAAGAAGGCAGCCGAGCAGGGCTGTAACTGCCGTCCCGACTGCGTGACGCGCGACGTGCTCGAGCGCATCGAGTCGCCCGAGATGCGCCTGGCGCTCATGGAGCTCGACCGCGAGAACGGCGTCGACGTGGGCGATGGCCTGTCGAGTGCCGACCGTCTGACCGGCACGTCGATGCCCAAGCGCCGTCGCCGTGATGCTGATTCCGATGCCCGTGCCGGTCAGAGCCAGGGCGAGGGTCGTGGCCGTGGCAAGGGGCGCGGCAAGGCCGAGGCACCCGAGGCCGAGGAGGCCGCCGGTGGTCGCCGCCGCCGCAAGCGCGCGGGCTCTGTCGATGCCGGCGAGGCCGCAGCCGCCGGCAAGAACGGTGCTCGCGAGCGCGAGGCTCAGCAGCCTCAACAGCAGAATCGCGGCGGTGGCATGAATCCCACGCGCCGTCGTCGCCGTCATCTGTCGAGCGAGGAGCGCGAGGATGCCTTCCGTGCCGCAGCCGCTCGCGAGGCCGGCGCTGCCCCCAAGGGCGGCTCGGGCGCCGATGCGCCTGTCGATAAGGGCGGCAGGTCGCATGGCGAGGATGAGCGCACCCCGCGTCCGCGCCGTCGCCACTCGTCGGGTGCGCAGCAGAAGCCCTCGGTGCCCTCCGTGGCCGATCAGGTCTCGGATGGCGAGGTCAAGGTTACGCGCCGTCGTCCTGGAGACGGCGGGGGAGCTGCTGCCAAGGCTTCGCGCGGCGCCGCTCGCGACGAGCGCGATTCGCGTGAGGACCGTGGTGGCGAGGGCTCGTCCGACCAGGGCCAAAAGCGCCGTCGCCGTCGTCGTTCCCGTAAGCCGCGCCATGATGGTGGCGATGGCTCGGCCCCGTCTTCGTCGGCACCGCAGCCGCCTGCCGGCGAGTAGCGTCCGCACGCGGTTTTGTTTGCCTTGCCCCGGAGTACTCCGGGGTAGCATATGCATGAATCGGCAGCCCTCCCCGCGCCCAGTGCGTAGGGAGGGTTGTGTCATGAAGAACCATTTGGATGTTTTGAACCGCTTGCAAGACGGTGCCGACCTGCCGTTTGCGGACAAATTGCGACCGTTTGCCGAGCGGGCGGTACACGAAGCGCTCGAGGCGTTGTCGCCCACGCGATGTGCCGGCTGCGAACGCGTCGGTGCGCTTATTTGCCAAGACTGTCTTGCCTCGCTTGTGCTCATTGACCCATGTTGCAGCTGTATCCGGTGCGGTGCTCCGTATGGGGACCTGCTGTGCACCGAGTGCTCGGTCGAGGGGGAGTCCTCGGCGATGGCCGAGGCACTCGATCGCTGCTTGGCGTGCGCCGTCTACGTGCATCCGCTGCCGCGCATCATTAAGGCGTACAAGGATGCGGGCGAGCGACGCCTGGCTTCGTATCTGGCGGAGCTGCTCTATGACACCGCCTTAAACGCCCAAGTCGCAGCTCCTAATCGCTATGGTGGCGTGTTGTCCGGTGCCGATGCGGTGGTGTTTGTGCCGGCGACGGCGGCTGCGTTTCGGCGTCGCGGTTTTGATCACATGGAGGCCATCGCCCGTCCGTTTTGCGAGCTGTCGGGGCTGCCGCTGCTCGATGCCCTCGTTAAATACGGTCATGGTGATCAGCGCCAGCTCGGTCGTGAGGAGCGCCGCGAGCGTGCGCGGGGCATGTACGAAGCGGTCGAGGACGTGCGGGGCAAACGCCTGCTGCTTATCGACGACGTTATAACCACGGGCGCAACCATGGCGGCCGCCTCTGCCGAGCTCAAGCGCGCCGGCGCTGCAGCCGTCGACGGCCTTGCGATCGCGCGTGTCTGGTAAGGGTGATTTGGCATGGCGCGTTTTGTCAACGAAGCAAAGGCTCCGACGCAAGAGCAACTCAAGGCTTCCGTGATCCTAACGGGCGCCTCGGCGCTGCGCATGATGCGAGCCGAGCGCCGACAGATGGGTTACATCAGCTGGAGGGACCTCGATCCCGATGAAGAGCGCCGTGTGCTGCGCACGTCGTCGCCCTCGACCGAGGATATCTATCTTCCTGACTTGGTGCGAATTGGAGCCAAAAGCGGCGAGGTGCAAGAAGATCTGTGCTTGCTGGTGGGATCTGCGGCGCAGCGCCGCCGCATGCCTGGCGTGGGCTGGTCCGTGTGTTCCGGGTTGCCTGCCGGCTCGATTCTAGAGGTGGAACCGGGGGTATACAGCCTATCTCCCGAGGCCCTTTGTGTTGCCATCGCCCGCGAGGTCGGCTGTATCCAGGCATTTGCCCTGGCCCAGGAGCTGTGCTCTAAGATTTCGCTGAGTGACCGCGGGAAGCATCTGCCTCCCTACACCTCGCCTGTTACGAATAAACTTGCAAAGGACAAGGACCAGCCAGCAGACGTGGGCTACTTTGAGGTTGAGCCGGTGCTGATGCCCGATCGTCTGGCAGATTATCTCGCGGTATGCAAGGGGAACACGGCCAAACAACTGCAGCGTCTGTGTCCCTATCTTTCGGAAAACTTGCGCTCACCCATGGAGTGCATCATGCTCGCCCTGTTTTCGCTTCCGTTTTCCGATGGCGGGTTTGTCTGCGGTCCCTTTAAGACTGACTACAAGATCGAGTTCGATGACCGCGCGCAGGCAATCTCGGGTATGCCCCATGCAGTTTGCGATGCGTATCAAGAGGCGGCCCGGTTTGACCTGGAATACAACGGTGAGCTGGGCCATTCCTCTCGGAGGGGACGTATCCATGATGAAAAACGCAACACGGGCTTGATTGCTATGGGAATCGAGGTCGCGACGGTCAACAACGAAATGCTCTGCGACATGGAAGCGATGGAAGCGCTTGCATGGCGCATCCACCAGCGCATGCGAAAGCGGTACCGGAATCGTGTCGATGCCCGCAGGAAGAAGCAAGAGGCGTTGCTTAACACGCTGCGGGCGTGTTTTGGGCTTAAGCCGGTCTAATTCACGTCGAAATTAGGGGGTTAATCATATGCCCTGGCCAAAATATGGCAAATATGAGTACTGTCACTAAATCAGTAACAGCAAAATCAAGGAATTTAGGACTCGGAGACGGTATAAAGTAAGAAGATAATAAACAAATGTAGAATAAATAAGCATCAGGTTGGCGACACTGAGCGCAAAATCTGTCCGAGAGGCCATAATTGCCTGTTACTAAATTGGTGACAGTACTCATATTTGCCATTTTTTGGCCACAGCACCCTAGGAAGGGTGCCCCGGAGCTCCCCATAGGGGAGCTCCGGGCTTCACAGGGGCACGAATAGCCCACTCCGACCTGCGAAATCTGTACTCGCGGTGCGAATGACGCCCCTAACCTTAAACTTTAGCTTGAACTTAGCTATAATGCGCTACGTTCCTGCCAGGCTGTGGTTGCGGACGGACGAAATGTCCATCCTAGTCCAAGACAGACGCGGTCAAAGGGATCCACGTAAGCGACCGCGTGCGCGCGGCGCGATCATGGCGCGTCCTAGATGTAAGCCGCACCGTCCGTTCTACTTTCTTTGGGGCAATACCGCCTCGCGGGCGAGCGGGCCAGTCGTGAAGGTGGCTACGGCTTCCCGAGCAAACACCCCGGTGCGCAAGTGTGGGGTCAAATACCAGGTCAGCTGGTGGGAACAACCCGTTATTCCGCGCAACGCACGGATTGTATACGACACAGAAGGCAGGGTAGTGGACATGGTGAGGGGCAGCTTGATGCACGCGGCTCGGTTAGGTGCTGGGACCGCGGCGGTCATTGCCGTATTGGGCTTGAGCGGATGCGCGTTCAATCCACTGTCCACGTTCACGACACCCACGATTGACCAGATCGAGCGCGAGACCGTCACGCCGGCGGTGTCGGACGATGCCCTGGTCACCCCCGGTACCCTGACGGTTGCCCTCGATACCTCCGATGCTCCGCAGGCCATGCAGGGCGCCGATGGTAACCTCACGGGCTACGCGGTTGACGCTGCCCGCGCCCTTGCAAGCCGTATGGGCCTTAAGGTTGCCTTCGTCGATGCGTCTTCTGCAGATTCCACGCTTGGCGACAAAAAGGCCGACATCTTCATTGGCGACATCAATTCCACGGATGGTGACATCAGCACGCTTGGTACTTGCCTGTACGACGCTGCGGCAGTGTTCGGAAAGACGAGCGACGGCGAGTCACTGAGCGTTTCCACCGAAACGCTTAACACCGCTACCCTGGGCGTTCAGACCTCCTCGGCCTCGCAGGAAGCGCTCGCCAAGCAGAGTATCACGGCCAACCAAAAGACCTTCTCCAACATCAACGAGTGCTTTGAGGCACTCGAGTCCGGCGAGATCGACTACGTGATTTGCGACTCCACTGCCGGCGGCTACCTTGCGCGCCTGATGAGCCAGATCTCTTACGTCGGCGCGCTCGAGACGCCCTCGACGCTCGGCGTCGCGGGCCTCGCGGCCAACGATGAGCTATGCCGTGCCGTGAGCGATGCCCTCGACGGCATCACGGCCGACGGCACGCTCGAGGCGGTCCACTCCGTCTGGTACGGCACAATGCCCTATGACCTCACCACCAAGACGGTCTCGGGCGCCGACGTGCAGTCGACCGACGCCGGATCCAGCGAGTCCGCATCCTCCGATTCGAGCAGCGAGGGTGCAACCTCCGAGAGCAAATCGTCCAGCCAGGAGGGTACTATCACCGACGACGACATTAACAAGCTCAATAGCTAGTTATTGCTAGGGGTGGCGTCGCCTATGCGCTAGGAGAGATGCCTCTTCACGGTTTCAACACGCATTGCTGGGCTTTCCCAACAGGGGAGCCCGGCTTTTTCGTTTTCATAAAACCGGCAGGTCAAAGACATTTTTTAGGTGCAAAACCAGAGTCGCCGTTGCCCTCCTATAGCGCACTTTGCCACAGAAAAGTGCGAGACTTCGGTATGCGGTATCAAGCAATCGTTATTCGGGTCTTTAGGAATCCGCGTGATTAAATGCACGGCAATGGGTACATAGCCAGTACAGTAAGTCCCCGAGGCAGATTGGAGCCACGTATGGATATCAAGGTTTCTGGACGCAAGACGACGGTAACCGATGCTCTGCGTGCGCATGTGGATGAGAAGATCGGCGAGGCGCTCAAGGTTTTCGATATCGAGCCCATGACAGTCGACGTTGTACTTCGCTATGAGAAGAACCCCTCGAACCCCAACCCGGCAATCGTCGAGGTTACGGTTCGTGTCCGCGGTTCGGTGATTCGCGTTGCCGAGCACGGTGCAGATATGTACGCCGCCATCGACCTCTCCGCCGATAAGGTTACCCGCCAGCTGCGCAAGTTCAAGACCAAGGTCGTGGACAACCGCCAGGGCGGTGCCAGCGCAGCGGATGTCGCACCGGTCGAGCGCGTCGAGGATCTGGCCGACCTGCTGCTGCCCGAGGAGGAGGACGACCTGCTCGTCCGCGAGAAGGTCATCGATGTCACCCCGATGACTGAGGAGCAGGCGCTGGTGCAGACCGATCTGCTCGGTCACGACTTCTACGTGTTCGAGAACGCGACGACTGGCCTCATCAATGTGGTGTATCACCGTAAGAATGGTGGATATGGCATCATCAAGCCCCGTATCGAAACACTTGACGAGTAAAATACGTTAACTTGCATGAGTTAACGGCTGGCGGCCATCCCATGCGGATGGCCGCCTTTTTTACGTAAGGAGTCGCTTTGATGGACAAGGCTGCATCTACCGGCCATTCTGACCGCTGCCGCATCGTCGTCGATACCTGCTGCGACTTTAGCCCCGAGGTCGCCGCGAACCTCGATGTCGATATCTTGGGCTTCCCCTTTATCATCGATGGCGAGGAGCGCACGGACGATATTTGGTCGAGCATGAGCCCTAAGGAGTTTTACGACCGCATGCGCGCCGGCGCTCGCGTGTCTACCTCCGCCGTGTCGCTCGGTCGCTATATCGAGTTCTTCACCGAGTGCGCCAAAGAGGGCACGCCCACGGTCTATCTGTGCTTTACCTCGGCGCTGTCATCGAGCTACAACTCTGCGTGCCAGGCGGCAGATGCCGTGCGCGCCGAGTATCCCAACTTTGAGCTGTACGTGGTCGACAACGCTCTGCCCTGCGCGACCGGCGCGCTCTTGGCGCTCGAGGCCGTGCGCCAGCGTTCGGCGGGACTGACCGCCAAGCAGCTGGTCGATTGGGCAAACGAGGCCAAGACTTATGTCCACGGCTACTTTACGCTCGAGAGCTTCGACGCACTGGCTGCCGGCGGCCGCATTCCGCCCGCGGCGGCGCAGCTTACGGCAAAGCTCGATGTCAAGCCCGAGCTGTCCTACGACTTGGCCGGCTCGCTGTCGCTGATCGGCGTCAACCGCGGCCGCAAGAAGGCGCTCAAGTCCATCCTCAAGTCGTTCCGCGAGAACTACGTGCCCGATCGCACCATGCCCATCGCCATCATGACGGCCGATGCCGAGAAGGACGGCGACTGGCTCGAGGCCGCCATCCGCAAGGAGGAGGGCTGCGCCGACGTCACGATCATTCGCAGCTCCGTGGGGCCCACCATCGGCTCGCACGTGGGCCCCGGCATGGTGGCCTGCGCGTTTTGGGGTAAGAACCGCGCCGACAAGGCGTCGCTTTCCGACCGCATCGCGCGCCGTGTGCGCGGCGAGTAGACAGGCGCTACGACCACGGGCGCCCCGCAGCTCAAGCGCTGGCACCGAGTATTCAACCTCGTAATAACACCCAACCCAAAAGGAAAGGTTTCATGGCAAACAAGCTCTCTGTCGCATTTATCGGCACCGGAATTATGGGTGCCCCCATCGCCGGCCACATTCTGGACGCTGGCTATCCCGTCACGGTCAACAACCGCACCAAGTCCAAGGCTGCAGCGCTCGTTGAGCGCGGTGCCGTCTGGGCCGATACGCCGGCAGATGCCGCGGCGAACGCCGACGTCGTCTTTACCATGGTGGGTTATCCCTCCGAGGTCGAGGAGCTCTACCTGGCGGGCGACGGCCTGCTCGCGTGCACCAAGCCGGGCGCGGTCTTGATCGACCTCACCACGAGCTCGCCCGAGCTCGCCCGTGACATTGCCGAGGCCGCCCAGGTTTCTGGTCGCATGGCGTTTGACTGCCCCGTCACCGGCGGCGAGTCGGGCGCTATCGCCGGTACGCTCACGGCTATCGTGGGCGCTACCGAGAACGACATCGCGCCGGTCCGCGACATCCTTGCCACCTTTGCGGCCAACATCTGCTGCTTCGACGGCGCCGGCAAGGGCCAGGCTGCCAAGCTCGCCAACCAGGTGTCGCTGGGCGCCTGCATGGTCGGCATGGCAGACGCCATGGCATTTGCCGAGCTGAGCGGCCTTGACCTGGAGAAGACCCGCCAGATGATCCTGGGCGGTACCGGCAAGTCCGGCGCCATGGAGAGCCTGGCTCCCAAGGCGCTCGACGGCGACTACAAGCCCGGCTTTATGGTCGAGCACTTCATTAAGGACCTGCGTCTGGCGCTCGCCTACGCCGATGACCGCGAGCTCGCGCTGCCCGGCGCCGATGTGGCCTTTACGCTCTACGACATGCTCGACGCCATCGGTGGCGCCAAGCTGGGCACCCAGGCCATCACGGTCCTCTACAAGGAGGAGGCCGATGCCATCGCCGCCGGTCTGGACTGGTCGCAGTATCGTCCCGAAGAGCACGGTGCTCACGAGGACGGCTGCGGTTGCGGCGAGCACGGCGACGACCATGAGTGCGGTTGCGGCCACCATCACGGCGAGGACCACGAGTGCTGCGGCGGCCACGGCCATGATGACGGCCACGAGTGCTGCTGCGGCCACCATCACGGGGAGTAGCGCCCATGAGCTGGACGTTCGTGGTGCTTGCGCTGGTACTCTTTGTCTTCGCGATCTACATCGGCTTTTTGTGCGGCCAGTGGGCGTGCGAAAAGCGCGTGATCACCAAGCGCGATTACTGGATTGCCAACTTTGCGGGAGCGGCAGCAGTCGTCCTGCTGACCTGGGTGTTCTCGCTGTTCCCGCTGGTGCAGTTTGCGCCGATCGGCTGGCTCGGCGGCTTTATCGCCGGCCTCAAGATGAGCTTTGGCGAGTCCGTCGGCCCGTGGCGCAAGCACGACGAGGTCTTTAACGTCAACAAGGCTCACCGCGCCGCCGCCGACGCGGGCGATGCCGAGGAACGCCGCCGTGCGCGTCGCAATGGCGCTGCCGACCGACAGCTCATCTCGGTCACCGATGACAGCAAGGGTGCTGGCAAGCACGCTAAGAAATAGTAAGAAGAGGTAACTATGGCAGAAAACAAAGACGAACAGCTCACCGACGAGGAGCTGGCACAGCTTCAGCTGGCAGAGGAGAACGAGAACGCCGTCGACCGTCTGGTCAAGGAGCTCGGCTGCCCCACGCGCCGCATCCGCCAGTTTGCCGCCCGCGTGCTGCATCTGCTGGCCGAGCGCGATCCGCAGCGCGTCATGCCGTGCGTGCCCGCGTTGATCGAGGCGCTCGACCGCCCCGAGGCTCAGACCCGCTGGGAGGCTCTCGATGCCCTGGCGGCGCTCGCCACCACCTGCCCCGAGCAACTGGGCGATGCCTTTGAGGGTGCCGAGACCGCGCTGTTCGACGAGATTTCCTCCACGCTGCGCTACGCCGCCTTCCGCCTGCTGTGCGTGTGGGGAGCCACGGGCGTCGAGCGTTCGCGCGAGGCTTGGCCCATTCTGGACGAGGCCATCCAGTGCTACCACGGTGACCTTGAGTATCGCGATATGCTCGGTTGCCTGTACGAGTTTGGCCAGGGCGAGATCGACGCCGAGGTCGCCGAGAAGCTCGCGCTTCGCCTTAAGTTCGACGCCGAGAACGGCAAGGGCAGCTATCTTAAGGCCCGTTCGAGCGAGATTTGCGAAATGCTTGTTAAACGTTTTGGCCTGGATCTCTCCAAAAAGAAGAAGCGTGCTAGCGTTAAAAAATCTGAGGCCGCCGAAGACGAGGAGTAATAGATTATGGCGCACGATGTAGTCCTGATTCCCGGTGACGGTATCGGTCCCGAGATTACGCAGGCCATGCGCCGCGTGGTCGAGGCCACCGGTGTTCAGATCAACTGGAACGTCCAGGAGGCCGGCGCTGGCGTCATGGACGAGTTTGGCACGCCGCTGCCCCAACATGTGCTCGATGCGGTCGCCGAGACCAAAGTTGCCATCAAGGGCCCCATCACCACACCGGTCGGCACGGGCTTCCGCAGCGTCAACGTGGCCCTGCGCAAGCACTTCGACCTGTACGCCTGCGTGCGCCCTTGCCTGTCGCAGCCGGGCGACGGCTCTCGTTTCCGCGATGTCGATCTGGTTATCGTGCGTGAGAACACCGAGGACCTCTACGCTGGCATCGAGTTCGATGAGGGCGCTGCCGAGGTTGAGGAGCTCTCGCAACTCGTCAAGCGTTCGGGCCAAAAGACCTTCGCCGCCGATTCCGCGATCTCGATTAAGCCGATCTCTATCGCCAAGAGCCGCCGCATTGTGGAGTATGCCTTTGAGTATGCCCGCCGCTGCGGCCGCAAAAAGGTGACGGCCGTGCACAAGGCCAATATCATGAAGGCGACCGACGGCCTGTTCCTGCGCGTGGCGCGCGAGGTGGCCGCCAACTATCCCGATATCGAGTTCAACGACAAGATCGTCGACGCCACCTGCATGGGTCTGGTCCAGAACCCCAATGACTTCGATGTTCTGGTGCTGCCCAACCTGTACGGCGATATCGTCAGCGACCTGTGCGCTGGCCTGGTGGGTGGCCTGGGCATGGCTCCGGGTTCCAACATCGGTGCCGATTGTGCCATCTTTGAGGCAACGCACGGCTCCGCGCCCGATATCGCGGGCCAGGATATCGCCAACCCCACGGCCGAGATTCTGTCTGCGGCTATGATGCTCGATCATCTGGGCGAGAACGATGCGGCCAATCGTATCCGCGCCGCCGTGTCCGCCACGCTCGACGAGGGTAAGCAGGTTACCGGCGACGTACGTCGTGCCCAGACCGGTTCCGTCGAAGGTGCGGTGGGTACGCAGGCCTTCGCTGATGCCGTTATTGAGCACCTGGCCTAAGACATACAGGCTGCAAACGCCTAAATAGTACTTAAGTGTTTGCGTATAACCTAAGAATCAATACGCCCGGCGCTCCGTCGGGCGTATTCTATTGAGGACTATGTTTCCTAACAAGGAGTAGCTGACTATGGGTCTGATTCAAAAGAAGGACGAGAAGGACGAGATCGACGGCATCCAGATCATCGAGCGCGGCGAAGGCCCCGACGGTGATAAGGACGAGAAGATCGACCTGGTCGCTGGCACGTCTGCCGAACATATTGCCGCCGGCACGACCGCCGAGGAGGAGGACGCTCGCCTGGAGGCAAAGATCGCTGCGGACGCCGCCGACGAGAACCTGATGCCCGAAGAGCAGGACGAGGACGACGACTCCGACGTGGACGACCACGCTTGCAAGCACAAGAAGACGATGATTGCCGCCTTTGTGGTCGCCGTCGTGATTGCCGCCGTGGTCGGCTTCTTTATCGGCAATGGCGGCTTTGGCGGCAAGGGCGTCGGCTCGGCGACCCTGACCGAGGACCAGCTCGATTCGACCGTGGCAAGCTACAGCTACAACGGCAAGAAGAGCGACATCACCGCGCGCGAGGCCATCGAGAGCCAGTACAGCCTCGACACCGTCAAGGATGACGACGGCAACTACACCGCTCCGTCTGCCGACGTTATCTTGTCCTACGTACGCAACCAGATTCTGCTGGACGCTGCCGAGGACGAGGGCATTACCGTCTCTTCCAAGGAAATGAAGCAGTACGCCGAGGAGTCCATCGGCACCTCCGACTACAAGACCATGGCCACGCAGTACGGCGTGTCCAAAGACCAGGCCAAGCAGATCGTCCGTCAGTCTGCGACGCTGCAGAAGCTCTACAAGAAGAAGGTGGGCGACAGCTCCGCAAACATGCCGACCGCCCCGACCGAGCCTGCTGACGGCAACGAGGAGACCGCGAGCAAGGACTACGCCGACTACATCATCAACCTTGCCGGCGATGAGTGGGATAGCTCAAAGGGCACCTGGAAGGATGCCGATAGCACCTATGCCAAGGCCTTTGCCGACGATGCCTTTACGGCTGATAGTGCTACCTATAAGCAGGCCATGACCGCCTATTACACCGCCTACCAGCAGTATTCCTCGCAGGCTTCGAGCGCCAGCTCCAAGTGGACCGAGTATGCTAACGGCCTCTACGCCAAGGCCAACATCAGCATCTACGGCCTGTTTGCGTAAGGTTTGCCTGAGCTTTCGAACGCGAAGCCGAAATATCTGATGAAGCCCCCTGGAACGGACATCGTTCTAGGGGGCTTTTGCGTTGGAGGAAAGGCGGGGAAAAGAGGGGAGAGGAGAGGGGCAATATGCAATTTCTTGGAGACTTTATCCATATAAAGTGAAAACGATTTCGGCCAAACTGGTAGTAACAATGTGGTACCACTGTTCATCTGGTAGTAACCAATTTTGAGGCGAAATCGAGTGGAAATTACTAAGAATTAGTTTGGTAATAAAAGATATGCAACATGTCTACCTGCGTAAATTACCGTTTACGGGCCAAAAATAACCGTTTGGCAACGATATAGTAATTTGAACGAAATGTGATGGACGTTTGAATAGAGTGTGTGCTACCGTACATACCTGCAACCCGCGAAAAGGGACTGGGTTGGCTAAGTTTGCGCTTAATGCCGGCAAGCGGAGAAGCCGGTATGCAGAGGGCGCGGACATGGAACTCGTTGGTGAACAACGAAAGAAAGGTTGGAGGAGATACCAATATGATGAAGTACCTCCAGAAGCTCGGCAAAGCGCTGATGCTTCCCGTCGCGGCGCTTCCCGTCGCAGGCATTCTTATGGGTGTGGGCTACCTGCTCGCTCCCGCAGTCATGGGTGCTGCCGGTGACACTACCGGTTTTGCCTATACCGCCGGTTTCCTGCTCATCAAGGCGGGCGGCGCTCTTATCGATAACATGGCCTGGCTGTTCGCAGTCGGCGCCGCTGTCGGCCTTGCCGACGATCACGATGGCACTGCTGGCCTCGCTGGCCTCGTCGCCTTCCTGATGATTCAGCAGCTCCTGAGCCCCGCTGTCGTTCAGACTGTCCAGGGCATTGCTGATCCCGATAAATGGCTCGCCACCACCGAGGGTATCGCGTTCTCCAAGATCGCTGGCAACTCCTTCATCGGCATCCTGTCCGCCGTCATCGGTGGCACTTGCTACAACAAGTTCAAGGACACCCGTCTTCCCGACTGGCTGGCCTTCTTCTCCGGCAAGCGTTGCGTCGCCATCATGACCGCCGTCATCTGCATCGTCGTCTCCGTCGTTCTGCTCTTCGTGTGGCCCCTCATCTTCGGTGCCCTCGTTGCTCTTGGTGAGGGTATCGCTGCCATGGGTGGCATCGGCGCTGGCATCTACGCCTTCCTCAATCGCCTGCTCATCCCGACTGGTCTGCACCACGCACTCAACAACGTGTTCTGGTTCGACACCATCGGCCTGGGCGACCTGACCCACTTCTGGGCTGGCGAGACCTCCGCTGACGTCAAGTGGAGCCTCGGTATGTACATGTCCGGCTTCTTCCCCTGCATGATGTTCGGTATCCCGGGTGCTGCCCTGGCTATGGTTCAGACCGCTAAGAACAAGAAGGCTGCTATCGGCCTGGTTGTCTCCGCTGCTATCTGCGCCTTTGTCTGCGGCGTCACCGAGCCCTTCGAGTTCGGTTTCATGTTCCTGTGCTTCCCGCTCTACGTCGTGTACGCTGCCCTGTACGGCGTCTTCACCGTCATCACCTACTTTGTTGGTTTCCGTGCCGGCTTCTGCTTCTCCGCTGGTGCTACCGACCTCCTGTTCTCCGCTAGCCTCCCGGCTGCTGCCAACACCTGGATGATCATCCCGCTGGGCATCGCTGC
>CAUBOH010000011.1 GCA_958437495.1 uncultured Collinsella sp.
TATGCGGGTTCAACGGTATCACATTGGCCACATAGATTTTTAACTTGCATTTCTAACAGTTAAGGAGACGGGTGCTTTCCAGCACACTCCTTCGATGATGCCTTCCGCTAGTTGCTATGCCGGTTTCAGCCAACAAAGAATGTGCCCTGGTGCTCAGGTTCACCGTTAGCGTTGGCAACATATGAGATGGGCCAGACCCTTGCCGCGCGCCGAATGGGCGAGAGGTGTCGGGCTCCATGTTTATTCCACCTGCTTGCTATCAACCAGCTTCGTTCAACGTCAGACATTCAAGATGTCAGACGTCGAACCTGCGCCAAAGACGCAGCTGGGGCTACTAGTTGCCTACAATCGCTCGCGAAGCTCACCTGTTCGTCCGACAATGTCTGACAGCTCCGTCAGACATTGTCGGACATTTGATTGTTCGACAAATGCGCACGTGGTCGCGTTCGCAAAGATAACTGAACGGTCGATGGGTGCATTGAGACCGGAGCAAACGGCGGATGCCAGAAAATTGGCCTCACAGAATCGCACCCATGGTTGATAAAATTGACCGCCCGGGCGCAAATACCCGGGCGGTCAATTCATCCCCTCGTTCGCGATCCTGTTGGGTTTTGGGCTTTGACATGTTATTGACGGATGGATCAGCCGTACAGCTTGATCTCCGGGGTTCCATGTGGTCGTCCCCCAATAAGACGTCCCTGATGTAGCTCTGCGGCAGGAACTCGACGGGCAGCACTGGGTCGTCGACGTAGCCGGGCACTGGGAGTAGGCGTGGCCTTTGGACATAGCGTGGCCGCCTGCCGGCGGTCGGACTGCCACTTCAGCCAAAAGCTCAGGCGCGCGCATTAAAATAATGAATATATCGCTTGATGGGCTTTTGACCAAGCATGAACATCGCAGGTAAATCCGTGTATCAATTTTTGATACACGGATTTACCTGCGGTTTGTTGAAAGCTCTGACATGCGCTGTCGACTTCATTAAAATCGATTGCCGATCAAGTCTTCCTATATATGCGAGCCCCAAGAAACTGCGCTGTGAAGCTGAGTCCTCTATCGATCGGCCCGGTGCACCGGGCCGCTGTCCTCGAGCCGGCAACAGCTTGCCGGTCTCAAAACGTATACTTGATTTAAGGCGGAGTGGAATGTGGGCGCGCAAGGAGATGCGGAATCGATGAGAGCCTCAAAAAAAATTACTGCAGTGTTATCATCTTTCATCCTCTCTATTCTTCCATTTCTGATTCTATGGGCGGCTTGGTCAGTCCTCCCTGATACAATTCCCGCTCATTGGAGTGGGGGTGTGGTTGATCGATGGGGTAATAAGCTTGAATTGCTGGTTGTTCCGCTGTTTTCTCTGATTGGTTCTATTGCAATTTCTGTGTACCTTATTGTTTCCACGCGGCGAAGAGAGTTCGCGGATTTCTCTGTTCGAATGCGACGGGACTTTGTTGCGTGCTATATTTCTAGTCTTCTTTTATCGACAACCTGCTCAGTGATAATTGCCGTTTGGGTTCAGTTGATTCTTACGCAAAACACTGCGGTTGATGGGGGGCTTGGACTATCGATCCTGTATTCCCTTCCCGGGCTATATGTGATCTTGTGCGCTTTGCCGCCTTTTTATGCGAGCGGCGAGAGCAAAAAGGCAGAGCGCCTGATAACAGTTCTTATTGGCGGCGCGGAGATTGTTCTTTGTGGAATAGTGCTTGAAGGTTCGGCTGCCTCTTATGCGATGATTGGACTGATGATTCTGTTCTGTGCGTTTGAGATTGTGTCACAGGTAAGGGATAGCCGGTCCTTATGAGTTGAATTACGCGCGTGCGGATATAAAGGGTGGCATGTTAAATTTGTTGAAAACTCTGACATGCGCTGCCGACTTCATTAAAATCGATTGGCAATCAAGTCTTCCTATATATGCGAGCCCTGAGAAGCTGCGCTGTGAACCTGAGACCGCTATCGATCGGCCCGGTGCACCGGGCTGCTGTCCTCGAGCCGGCATCAGCTTGCCGGTCTCAAAACGTATGCCGTCCGGTACGACCAACAGCCGAGTCTTGCGCCCAGTTCGAGCAGCGCCAGAACCCCGTGCCGGAACCCACGCAGCCGATGGCAGGGGAATTCAGCCGCGGCCATCGAGGAGCCGACCCAGGGACGGCGCCCCCAGTCCTCGAAAGATTTCCATCGCCCCCTACAGGCCTGGATTGATTTAACAGTTGATTTAATCCGGCTGAACAAGCCGAGCATGGGCCGGTTGACAAAATGTAAGGTAAAAAAGCAGATACGACCGTACGCCGGTGCGGGGTTCGGGTGATGTGATAGAAAGTAATACACGTATTACATCTAACCGGGAGGTGCATCATGGCAACCGCCACCGCAGCCCTGAGAACCCCCGAGGACCTCGCGAACAGGTACGACCGCCTGGCGAAGTCGACGGGCCGCACGAAAACCTTCTACATGACGGAGGCGCTTGCCGCAGAGATAGGCAGGCTCGAATACGAGTACGGCCTCATGAATTATCCGGGAAGCGTTTGGTTGCGAGGTATGCCAGTGTGAGGGCCTGATTCGTCAGGCCCCGCACAGGGGGACCGCGATGGTGGCCACCGCGCCGCCCGAGGGACTGTTGGCGAGCGAGACGGAGCCCCCGTGGGCGCTCGCGGCCTCGGAGGCGACGTGGAGGCCGAGCCCGTAATGCCGGCCTCCGTCGCGCGAGGAGCGAGAGGAGTCGTCTGTGAAGAGGCGCTCGCAGCCGCGTTCGAGGGCGGCGGGAGAAAAGCCCGGTCCGTCATCGGCGACCTCGATGACGAGGTATCCACCAGCGACGTCGCAGGAGACCACCACGCGCGAGCGCGCGTGCTCGGCGGCGTTGGCCACGAGGTTCGCGGCGGCTCGCGCCAGGGTGGTTCGGTCGAGCGGGGCCTCGGGCGCGCCCGCGACAGCGGGGCCCGTGGCCGCGTCGAGCGTCACGCCTCGCGCCCGGGCGATCTGGGCGGCCTCGGCGAGGACCTGCTCGCAGAGCTCGGCCGGCCGCATGGGGGCCCTCTCCGCCCCGCCGGACCCGCGCGAGGCCTCGATGAGCAGGCACACGTAGCCGTCGAGCCTTTCGACACTGCCGGCTATGTCGCGCGCGGCGGCCGCGAGGTCGGCGTCTTTCTCGTCTTCCAGCTCCTCCGCCACGAAGTCGGCGTTGGCGCGCAGCACGGTGAGCGGCGTCTTGAGGTCGTGGGCGAGCGACGCCACCTGCTCGCGCTGCCCCCGCTCCGCGGCCCAGCGGGCCTCGAGCGACTCGGCGAGGGAGGTCCGCATGGCGTCCATCGCGGCGAGGACGTCGTTCACCTCGCGCACGTTGGTGTTGCCGACCGCGAAGTCGAGCTCCCCCGCGCCGACGCGCCCCGCCGCCTCCGCGAGCGGCGCCATCTTGCGCGAGATCACGCGGCTCGCGCGGCGCGCCACGAGCGCGAGCGCGAGCGCGCTTCCCGCCGCGGCGCCGACGAGCATGAGGTTCTGCGGGTTGGGAAGCAGGCCGGCGAGGTCGCGCGAGACCCACTGCGGCAGGTACTCGCTGACGAGTGCGCAGGCCCCGCCGCCCTTGAGCGGGAACGCGGCGTAGGTGAGGCCCGAGCCCCCGCCCTCGATCTCCACTGTGCCCGGATCCGCGGCGAGTGCCGCACGGGCCATTCCCGCCGCGCCCTCGAGCCGCGTGCCTTCGAGGTCTGTCATCAGCACGTATCCGTCCTCGTTCAGGATGAGGTAGCGGTACGCCGTCGGCACGTCCTGCTGCCCGCAGACGCCGTCGCGTGCCAGGCCCTCCGCGACCTCGCGCGCATTGGCCGGCCCCCAGCTTGCCTCGTAGACGAAGCCCGCGTTGATCGCCGCGGAGAGCGCCATGAACGAGGCGAGCCACGCCGTGGCGACCGCCGCGAACGCGTAGGCGAAGTAGCGCGCGATGACGAAGGAGAGCGGCATGCCCCCGCGACCTCGCGCCCCGGTCCTCAGAGCTGCCACTTGTACCCCATCCCCCAGACGGTCGCGATCGGATCGGCGCCGGCCTCGGAGAGTTTCCTCCGGGCGCGGCTGACCTGCATGGATATGGCCGCGTCGTCGACGTCGCTCTCCCAGCCGAGCACCGCCTCGCGTATCTGTGCGCGGCTCATGACTTGCCCGGGGTGGCGGGCGAGGTACTCGCAGATGGCGTACTCGGTGGGCGTGAGCGGCACGGCCTCGCCGCCCACGGCGAGGCCGTGCGCCCCGAGGTCGATCCGCACCTCCCCGAAGGAGAGGGCGTGCGAGCGCGGCCGGCGCTCACGGCGTAGATGGGCCGCGACCTTGGCGCGCAGCTCCGCGGCCCCGAAGGGCTTGCGGACGTAGTCGTCGGCGCCCAGGCCGTAGGCGGCCACGGCGTCCTCCTCGGCCACGCGCGCGGTCAGGAAGACGATGGGGCCGTCGAAGTCCGGGCGGATCTGCCGCACGAGCTCGAAGCCGTCGAGCCCCGGCATCATGACGTCGCAGAGCACGAGGTCGAAGCGCGAGAGGTCCATCCCCGGGACCACCGTCGGGTCCGCCGCCCTGACGACCTCATGGCCGTCGCGGCCGAGGACGCGCGCGAGCGCGTCGAGGATCGCCCGTTCATCATCCACTGCCAGTATCCTCGCCATGTTCGACCTCCTGAAACTTCCGTCGGAATTGTACTAGTGCCGCGCTCAGCGGTCCAGAGCCCTGCGCGCAGCCGCGGGTGCCTGGGCCGCGTCGCACGCGCGGTAGCGCACGCCCGAGCCGCCGCGCGCCTCGATCTCGAGCCAGCCCTCGCCGTCCGACTCCCGCCCGAAGAAGATGAGCTGGAGCTCTCGGACATTGCCTCTGTCGTCCGCCGCGTCCACCAGGTAGACGTAGTTTGCCCCCGCCCCGGTGGCGTCGGCGTAGGAGCTCGCGTGGCTGCCGGGCTCGGGCGCGGGCGCCCACATGGCGATCTCAGGGTTGGGCAGCACGCGGTCGGCGATCGAGCGCAGCACCGACCCCCAGCCGGCGTCGAGCAGGGCATTCCCGCCCAGGACGAACGCTGCGGAGAGGAGGACGAGCATGGCGGCGAGCGGCTTCCTACGCATCTGCCCTCCCGTCCTCGAAGCGGCAGAACCAGGCCAGAAGGACGGTGGCGGCTGCCAGGGTGAGCACGAGGCTAGCGAGCGCAGTCGTGAGGAGAGGGCCCGCCGCGCGTGCGGCGTCGATGAAGGCCTCCACCCCGAGCGACCCCAGGCGCGCGGGCCAGGCGAGCGGCACCCAGCTCAGGGGCGTCGCCAGGGCACCGGTGAGCTCGCCGGTCATGAGGCCGTGCGCAAGTCCGCCCACTGAGAAGAACGCGAGGAGCATCCCCGCCGCGCCGGCGCCGATGGCGGCGTTGCGGCCGAGGCGCAGGGCCACGCCGAGCCCCAGCGCGTAGAGGGGCAGGCTGCCCAGCACGATGCCCGCCCAGGCGGCCGCAAGCGGAGCGGGCCCGAGCGGCAGGCGCCCGGCGACGGCGAGCACGGCCCCGAACACGCCGAGCGCCACGGCCAGCGCGCCCGCGCCGAGCGCCGCAAGGGCGAGCAGCTTCGCCGCGACGGCGCGCCCGCGCGAGGGGACCGCCGTGAGGTTGGCGAGGCGCCCGGCAGCGCGCTCCTCGTCCACGGCGAGCCCGCAGACGATGGCGGACATGAGCGGCATGAGGGCGCCGAGGAACTGGGCGTAGGCGTCCGCGCCCAGCGCCGGGTCCCATCGGGCTACGGAGAAGTACTCGCCGCAGGCAAGACCGGCTGCCAGGCCGCAGACGAGGTGCACCGCCGTGAGCGGGGAGCGCGCCAGGCGCAGGGCCTCGGAGAGCAGGGCCCGCGGGAGAGTCATGCGCGGCGTCGGGTCGGAGAGTCGTGCCATGGCCATCACCTCTCCTCGGAACGCGCGAACCAGGCCGCGCCCGCCGCCGTGAGCGCGGCGAACGCGAGCGCGCAGACCGCAAGGCCCGCCAGTGTGAGCATGCCGTCCGCCGTGAGCGCCCCGCCGAGCGCCATGTCCGCCGCGAGTGGCTCGCCGCTCGGCAGCACGGGGATGAAGCTCGTGGGGATGACCATGCTCGCCGACGGCGGAAAGAGCTGCGGCAGCGGCATCAGCGACCAGGCGAACCCACCCACGAGCTGCGCGGCGAGCGGGCAGAAGATGCCCGCGAGCATGCCGAGCCGCGCCGTGAGGAAGAGCCCTGCGGGGATCATCCACGCCGCGGTCACCGTGTTGGCGAGCGCGCAGAGGAGCATCGTGAGCGTGCCCGCGGCCGTGAGGCCCTGCGAGGAGAACGCCGATCCCGCGAGGTAGATGCCGAAGACCACGAGGTTCGAGAGCGTGCAGAGCGCGAGGCACCAGAGCGCCTTGGCCCACCAGGCGCGCCCGAGCGGGAAGCCCAGGCCCAGAAGCCCCCGCATCCGCGTGCGCGCGTCCGCCCGCGCGACGCACGCCACCACGAGCGAGAGAGCCACGGGCAGGAAGAGCGCGTACCAGTAGTTCCACGCGCTGAAGATCTGCACGCCCCGGTAGGGCATCGCGCCGAGCAGCGGCATCGGCAGCGCCATGAGCACGGCCAGGCGAACCGGTGCCGCGTGGCGCGACTTCAGGGCCTCGGCGCGCAGGCCCGCGAGCAGGCCGCCTTTCTCGCCCGTCATGCCGCCACCTCCCCGCGCGCTCGACGCCCCTCCCGGCAGACGCTCATGAAGAGTTCCTCGAGGTCCTGCCCGGGCCGAAGCGCATCCTCGTAGGCGAGGCGCCCCCCGTAGATGATGCCGATGGTGTCCGCCATCTGCTGCACCTCGGAGAGGATGTGGCTCGAGACGATCACCGTCGTGCCCGCCGCCGCGAAGCCGCGGATCTGGTCGCGCAGCTCCTCGATGCCGATGGGGTCGAGGCCGTTGGTGGGCTCGTCGAGCACGAGCAGGCGTGGCCGGGCGATCAGCGCCAGCGCGAGCCCCAGACGCTGCCGCATGCCCATCGAGAAGCGCCCAGCGCGCTTCTTCCCGGTGTCCGCGAGGTCCACGGCGGCGAGCACCTCATCTACGCGGCTCTCGGGAAGGCCCAGTAGCGTGGTACGCACGCGCAGGTTCTCGCGCGCGGTGAGGTTGGGGTAGAGCGGCGCCTCCTCGATGAGGCTGCCGATTGCGTAGAGGTCCTCGCGGCGCCAGGCGTGCCCGGCAAAGAGAATCTCCCCGGCCGTCGGCCGCAGCATCCCGCAGATCATCTTGAGCGTTGTCGACTTGCCGGCGCCGTTGGGGCCGAGCAGCCCGTACACCTCGCCCTCGCGGATATGAAGGCTCACGTCGGCCACGGCGTCCTGCGCCTGGTCGCCGCGGCCGAAGCGCTTGGTGAGCCCGCGCGTCTCGAGCATGTAACCCATGGGTTCGTCCTTTCTCTTCCGGGCGCGCGGGCCGAGTCGCCGTGCCCGCGCGCCTTACCTTTCGGGTTCACCATCCATGGTGGGGCGCGTTTCTAACGAAGCCGTAACGGCCGTTGGGCTCTTTTGGCGCCAGCCCTTCTCGACCCGCACATCATGATTAATTTGCTTAAGGCAACAACTTTCCCGATCGATGTAGTCACCGAATCAAAACGTGTACATCAGCCACCAAAGATGCCGAAAAATGTCGTTTTTGGAGGCTGATGTACACAAATGTGAGATCCCGCCCCGCCAACAACACCCTCCACATGTCTGGACTCTCTATGGCTTAGCTGGATAGACATCGCCGGAACGGGTATAGTATCGAAAGTTTTGTCGTTTACCAGCGGGGGAGTCCTGTGGGCATCAAAAAGAAGATCAAAAAGGAGCTTATCGGCACTTCCGATTACCCGTCGAATAAGATCTTTACGATCTCCAATTTCATTACCTTTACGCGCCTGGTCCTCACGCTCGTCTTTTTATACCTGTTTGTGACGGACAACAACCGCGTCGTCGCCATCGTGATCTATGCCATCGCCGCCTCCACCGACTGGATGGACGGACAGATAGCCCGCATGACCAAGACGGTTTCGTGGCTCGGCAAAGTCATGGACCCCATCTGCGACCGCGCGCTGTTGTTTACGGGCGTTCTGGGTCTGGTGGTGCGCGGCGAGTTGCCCATCTGGGTCTGCGTACTCATCATCGGTCGCGATATCTATCTGGGTATCGGCTCGCTCATCGTGCGCCATTACCACCCTCGCCCCATCGACGTCGTCTTTCCCGGCAAAATCGCCACAGCGTTGCTCATGACCGGCTTTTCATTCATGTTGTTGGGCATCCCCGTCGTCGATGGCTGGAACCTGCTGCCCTCCACGTTTACGGCGTTTCCGGGTCTTAACGGGAGCTCGGTGCCGCTCGGCATCTTCTTTGTCTACGGAGGCGTAATCTTCTCCATGCTCACCGCCGTCATTTATTCCGTTAAGGGCGGAGTGGCCATTAAACAGGCCATCGCACATCCAGAGGACGAGGACGTCGACTTTCTCAACCCCGAAATCGAAGACTGATTCATTGGGGTATGATTACGTACAGTTCATTCTTTGCGGCATGTCCGCGTTAAGTTAGGGGTTGTCATGGACAACATGGTTAACAATATGCCTCAGAACGATAAGACCGCGGACGCTACCTGCGTTTTCCGCGTTCCTTCGAGCGATGTCACTGTTCCCGACCTTATGGCCAACGTGCGTATCACCGCCCCCGTTCTATCCATCGTCAAGGGCCCGCAGACCGGTGCCGCCTTTGAGCTTGAGGATGACTGCACCACGATCGGCCGTGATCCCGCAAATGGAGTCTTCCTCAACGACATGACGGTATCGCGCAGCCATGCGCGCATTATTCGCGAGGGACTGGGCGCTCGCATCGAGGATCTTGGCTCGCTCAACGGCACCTGGGTCGACGGCGCCATCGTCAATGCCGCCCCGCTGCACGACGGTTCTTCCGTTCAGATCGGTACGTTCACGCTCATCTACCACGAGAGCACGCCGGAGCGCATCGAAACCGGTGAGTAGGTAATGGCCGAACGCAACTATCTGAGTATCGGCCAAGTCGTCAACCTACTTCGAGGCGCATACCCCGATCTTTCGAACTCAAAAATTAGATTTTTAGAAGATGAGGGGCTCATTACCCCTCATCGTACGCCTAAGGGTTACCGTCAGTACTCTAAGGAGGACGTTGATCGTCTGGAGGTCATCCTGCATCTGCAGAAGACCCGCTACATGCCGCTCAACGTCATCAAACAGCGCCTGGAAAATGCCACCGACTTGTCCACGCTCGCCTACGAGGTTGGCTTGCTGTCCGATGTTCCGCTCAAGACGGAACCCAAAGAGACCAAGCAAAAGCTGCATCCCATCGAGACGATCCCCGACATGTTGGGCGTCGATATCTCGTTTATCCGTTCTTTAGCCGAAAACGACCTCATTCGCATCATCAAGAGCCCGCAGAACCGCGAACTTGTCGATGGTCGAGATTTCCCGATTATCCGTTACTGCTCGGAGCTGTCGCGTTTCCACATCGAGCCGCGCAACCTGCGTCAGTACGTGTCGTCGGCCAACCGTGAGTCCTCGATGTTTGAGCAGGTGCTCGTGAGCATGCTCGGCATGGATACCTCCGATGACGAGCGCGACGCCAAGCTCGAGCGTGCGTTTAAGAAGCTGCACGACCTCACGGAGGGCGTCCATACCGCACTGCTCAAGAACCGTGTCTTCGAGTCGCTCAACGCCGTGGTCGAGGATGCCGATATCGATGCGCTCGACGAGGAGATAGCGCGCTCCGAATCAACGAAAGCCAAAAGCGAAGAAGCCGGTACCTCCACGGTTGCTGTGCGCGAAGAATCGCTTGTTAAGCCGCTTAAGGTTGTTGTGTCTTCGCATTCTGGAACCGCAAGTAAATAAACGCTACCAATCCGGCAGCCCATGAAAGGTCACACAATGTACGACTTCGAATCTCAAATCGTCGACATCCCCGACTATCCCGAACCCGGAGTCGTATTTAAGGACATCACGCCGCTCTTTGGCAATCCCGAGGCTCTGAAGGCCATGGTCGATGCGCTCGCCGAGCATTTTGCCGGCATGGGAATCACCAAGGTCGTCGGCCCCGAGGCTCGTGGCTTTATGGTGGGCGTGCCCGTGGCCGTCGCCCTAGGCGCCGGCTTTGTTCCTGCACGTAAGCCGGGTAAACTGCCGCGTAAAACGGTAAGCCAAAGCTACGAGCTCGAGTACGGAACGGATTCCATCGAGATCCACGCTGACGCTATAAGCTCTAAAGATACCGTGTTGATTCTGGACGACTTGGTCGCGACGGGCGGAACCGTCGAGGCAACAGGTAAACTGGTGCGAGGTATGGGCGCAAAGCTCGTGGGCTACGGTTGTATCCTTGAGCTTGCGTTTCTCAACCCGCGCGATAGGCTCACGTCGTCTGACGACGATGTTGAACTCTTTAGCTTGGTGACGGTAGACTAGCCGTTACCCTTAGTATTGGAAAGGAAGCTTCATGCGCACAGCAAACACGCACCGAAATATGGCACGCTGCGCTGCTACGGCAACCCTCGCTTGTGTTTTGGGTCTGGGTCTCACGGCTCCGGCCTACGCCGATACCGCATCCGACCTTGCCGCTGCCCGTACCAAGCTCGAGCAGATCGGCACCCAAACCCAGCAAATTCATGAAGAACTCTCCGCACAGACGCAGGAGCTCGATCAGACTGCAGGCGAAATTACCCAAAAGCAGCAAGATATTGCCGAGGGCCAGGCAAAGCTTTCGAGCTACGTTGCCGGTGAGTACAAGACCGGCGGCCTGAGTCTCCTTCAGGTTCTGACGGGCGTCGACGATCTGGGCGACATGCTCAACCGTCTGTTCTACTACGGCAAGGTTTCCGACAAGCAGGCCCAGACCATTCAGGAGGTCAAGGACCTTAAGCAGCAGCTCACTGATAAGCAGGCCGAGCAGGAGAAGAACGTCGCCGCGACGCAGAAGAAGGTCGACGAGCTCAATGCCCAGCAGGCTGAGGCTCAGAGTGTTGTGAACTCCCTGGATTCGCAGCTACAGGCCGAGCTTGCTGCCGAGGCTGAGGCCAACGCCGCGCTGCAGGCTGGCATAAATGCCAGTACTGCCGAAAAGGCCACGGTGAGCAACGACACCGCCGGCACGACCGAGAACACCAACAATGGTGGCGGCACGACCAACAATGGCGGCCAGACCAACAATAACAACAACCAGGGCGGCAACACGCCGGCTCCCGCGCCGCAGCCCTCTACGCCCGCCCCGGCTCCCACGCCTTCAGCACCGAGTCAGTCTGTTGATGGTGGCTCCGTTGTTTCGCGCGCCTATAGCAAGCTCGGATGCGCTTACTCTTGGGGCGGCATTGGTCCGAACAGCTTTGACTGCTCCGGCTTTGTAAGCTACTGCCTCACCGGCCGCTATTGCCGCCTTGGCACCACGGGCACCTTCATGGGCTGGACCCGCGTGTCCGATCCCCAGCCTGGCGACGTCGTGGTTAACTCTTACCACACCGGCATCTACATTGGTAACGGCCAGATGATCCATGCTTCCGACTACAGCACGGGCGTTATCATCAGCTCCGTTGCCGCTGGCATGAACAACAATTACATTTTCGTTCGCTACTAAGTGTTGTAACTCAGCAAACGAAGGTGGACCTCGTATCCTTTGGGAGCGAGGTCCATTGTTTTATCTCGACAGCCTGTTTTGCGTGTAAGCAACAATCTAGTTTTGAATACTAGATAAGCGCAGCATCTGTCCAAAAGATAGCTATAATTGTTGACAAACAACTAGAAAGGACCCTCAATGAGCTGGGCACTCATCTCAGATTCGAGCTGCAATCTTCGCGATTGGCATCCGACTGCACCCCATACCACCTTTGCATTCGCTCCTCTCAAAATTCGAGTAGGGGAGCGTGAATTTGTCGACGACCTCTCGCTCGATGTTCACGAGCTTAATGTTGCCGTTCAATCGGAAGCCAGCGCATCATCGAGCGCCTGCCCAAGCGTAGGGGAGTGGGCTGAGCTCTTTAAGCTCGCCGACAAGACGATCTGCATGCCAATCTCGGAGGGTGTCTCTGGAAGCTATAACGCTGCCGCTACGGCACGCGATATGGTACTTGCCGAGGAGCCCAATCGTCAGATTCACCTGGTCAATTCGCGGGGAGCGGGCGGCAAGATGGACCTGATCTTCTTACTGTTTGATCGTTACCTTGCAAGCAACCCGGACGTTTCCTTTGAGGACGCCTGCGCTTACTTCGATAGCCTCGAGCAAAACAGCAAGATTCTCTTTAGCCTGTGCAATTACGAGAACCTAGCAAAGGCCGGACGTATCCCCAAGGCAGCCGGCGTCATTGCCAACAAGCTCAATATCCGCATTTTGGGAACGGCGAGCGAGGAAGGCGAGATTAAACTCGTCGGCCACACGCGTGGCGAGAAAAAGATGCTCGCCAAGATTGTCGACACCATGGAAGCAGAGGGCTTTACTGGCGGCGAGGTCGTTATCGACCATGTTGAGAATGAGGCGGGCGCCCAGGCACTTGCGAGCCGTATTGCGGAATATTGGCCCGGCTCCAAGACCATCATTATGCCCTGCAACGGACTGGATTCATACTATGCCGAGATGCACGGCCTCATCATCGGTTACGGCATGGGCGTAGCTTCGGGCCGATAAAGTCCAACTAGAATAACGCACGGGCGGGATAAGGGGCCACTGGCTCTTTATCCCGCCCGTCATATACCTCGGTTAGCTATTAAACCCATTGAACTTGAGGTAGCTCATCAGATACGCCTTCGAAACAAAGGACGAGACCGCGCTGCGCACGAGCAGCGACTCACGCGTAACCTGATGCGCCGTATCGGGAACCGGCGTCTGTTCGACGGAAAATGCCGCTCGAATCGATGCCTCGAGCTGATCGACCACATAATCGAAAGCGGTCGGCGCATCGTAGCTCAAACGCTGAATGTTAAAGAGCGCCTGGACTGCCGCAATGGGAAGCACCTGCTTAAAGATGCAGATAGCAATCAAGCGTGCGATCTGCTCACGACCATACTGCTTTTTAACGGGAGCGGGAACGAGGCCGACCTTCACATAGTTATTGATCATCGAAGGCGTAATAACGGGCTGCTCCACGCAAATGGAAAGCGGCTCCATCCACAGTGCAACATACTCAATGACCTGATCGCGGTAGAGCGTCACATTGGGCAGTTGGTCATAACGCGATAGGCTCAACGAGTTGAGCTTACGCACGATATCTGATTGGATAAATGCATCGGGCAGCACCGTTGGTTGAATATCCTCGGGCTTAATGCTGACCGACGTATCGGACATCGGGATAACGTGTTTAGCGTGGTTCATAAGAGGCTTCCGTTCGTAGCTATTTTCTATTCTAGATTATGTGGTTTTGCATACCACGTAAGAACGGCCATTCATAAAGCTCTTGCAAAGAGAAACTCAAAATCAATATGAAAATGCCCCTGGATCTAAAAGCACTTGCTCATCGATCCAGGGGCGCATATCAACCAAATAGAACAACCTTACATAAGATATATTATCGTACTTATCCGCGAAGAAAAGCGTAAGCGCTGGTTGCCGCTATGGCTCCATCCGAAACAGCGGTCACAACTTGACGTAAACGCTTGGACCGGATATCACCGGCAGTAAACAGACCAGGTGTACGGGTGGCCATCGACTCGTCGGTGAGGATGCCGCCATCAGACGCCAGATCGACCAGATGATCGATAAGCTCGGTATGGGGCTGCGTGCCGGTAAAGACAAAGATGCCAAACGAGCCGGGGTCAAAGGTCTCGGCGTACGTTTCACCCGTAGCGTTGTCCTTAAAGGTAATCATCGTGGGCATCGTGTCACCCGAAAGCTCGACAATACTAGTTTGGTACCTAACTGAAATATTGTCCTTCGCGAGCACCTTTTTCACCACGCCGTCGGGCGCACGGAACTGATCGCGACGTAGAACGATGGTGACGGAACTGGCAATATCGGATAGAAATAGAGCTTCCTCGCAAGCCGCATTGCCGCCACCGATAACAAACACCTGTTTACCACGGAAGAACATACCGTCACACGTTGCGCAATACGAAACACCACGACCGCGATAGGTATCCTCCCCGACAAAGCCGGCGGGACGCGGCGTGGCGCCCATGCACGCAATGACGCTCTTGGCTTCTATGTCGCCCCTATCGTGATGGATGGTAAACTTCGCGGCGTCCGCATCGTAGTCGATGCCCGTCACCATGCTCCATTCCACCTGGGCGCCAAGTCCTTCCGCATGCTGCTGAAAACGTTCACCGAGCTCGCCGCCGCTCAGCAAAGGAATACCGGGATAATTCTCGATCTCGTTGGTCGTGGCAATCTGTCCGCCGGACATGCCCTGTTCAAAGACCGTGGTTGTAAGGTTGGCGCGGGCAGCGTAAATGGCTGCCGAATATCCCGCGGGACCGCCGCCGATAATTGCAACATCGATCGGATGATCGGTAGTCATGAATAGTCCTCTCGTCGAAACGAATACGCTCATTGCGCTCGTACCCAAATTTGAGCAACCATGACACCCGCGCACCACCCTATTACGGAGCGATTAATTTCTATAAACGCCTTTGATAAACGGCACCCAATCCTGACTGTTGAATCTAGCTAGGCAACGCCGCTTGAACCGAAACCGCCGGCCCCACGATCGGTTTGGTCAAGTTCCTCTACTTCTACAAGGTTGACCGTGGGGACTTCCTGGATAACGAGCTGAGCGATACGGTCACCCTTGTTGATCTGGATGTCGTTGTCGGGATCCAGGTTGATGAGGATAACTTTGAGTTCTCCTCGGTAGTGGGCATCGATGAGGCCCGGCGTGTTGACTATAGACAGCCCCTGCTTAATGGCCAGACCGCTACGGGGCTGGACAAAGCCGGCATAGCCATCGGGCAGTGCGATGGCTATGCCTGTGGAGACCAAACGGCGTTCGAAGGGCTTAAGGATGCAATCTTCGTTGGCACGGAGGTCTAGGCCGGCATCCGTGGGATGAGCATACTTGGGAAGCTCGACCGTGGAATCGAGACGCTTGATGTTGACAGTAATGTTGGACATGAAATCACCTTAGCTTGTCGAGCTCTTGCAGAAACTCATCGACGTCCTTGAAGTCACGATAGACCGAGGCGAAACGGATATAGGCAACCTTATCGATCTTTGCGAGGCGCTTCAGAACCATATCGCCCAGCTCATGCGAGGTCACAGCCGTCAGCGTACGCGAGCGAAGCTCGACCTCGATATCATCAATAATCTCATTGAGCTTTTTGGTATCGATGTCGCGTTTGATGGTGGCACGCATCAGGCCGACCAGCAACTTATTGCGATCGAAGCGCTGCTTGGAGCCATCGGACTTGATGACCTCAATCGGATCTTCACAACGTTCGAATGTCGTAAATCGGTAGTTGCACGAGCAGCATTCACGACGCCGCTTAATTGTATTGTTTGATTCCTGCATACGGGAATCGACAACGCGGGTGTGTGCCTTTCCGCATTTGGGACAGCGCATGGTACCTCCTTTTAAACGATTACAAGGGTACCATGCACGGCACGATAATGATTACGGGCGAGCAGGAACCTTAAGAACGGCACCTGCATCGAGCGAACCGCGCTCCAGATGATTGACGCTGCGGATCATATCGGAAGTCTCCTGCGTGGTAAGACCCTCAACCGGATGCTCTTCGGCAAGGGACCATAGGGAATCGCCCGTATGAACGCGAACCGTCTCGTACGTGACGTTGGACACGGAATCCGCATAGGCAGCATGACGAGCGGTAAACACCGTCGTTGCGAGCACGAAGAAAAGCGTGAACGCGACTGCGAAAGCAACGATCGTCGAAGCCTTCAGGGCAACGGGGGCCGCGGCCACAACCGCATGCTGAGTGCGATCAGACATTACCGCAACAGGCTGAAAACGGGAGCGACCGCCTTTAACGACGGTAAACGTGGGCTCAGCAGACGTCTCGAGCTTAAGGGCAAGGTTACCCTGGACCATATTCATGGCGTTCATCATGTTCTCCTCTCGCGTGTTTTGCTGAGAACAGTTTTAACAAGCCGCACGGACAAAAAAGTCTGGCGCGGGAACGAGTGTTCGGTTATTATTATCTTCGAACAGTTGTTCCTGTCAAGCAAAAATCGAACATTTGTTTGACGTCGGAAGAGAGGATCCCCTGATGGCTCGCAAAATTACCAAGCGTCAGCAGCAGATTTACGACTTCATCAAGGAATACCAGCAGGAAAAGGGTTATCCGCCCAGCGTACGCGAAATGGCTTCGGCTGTGGGCCTGTCCTCCCCTAGTACGGTACACGCGCATCTCTCTGCCCTAGAAGCGCGCGGGCTGCTCAAACGCGATGCAACCAAGCCGCGCGCCCTGGAGCTCTTCGATGAGGACGGCTCCTCCGTCTCGATTTCCAAATCCGACGAACCCACCGCACCCCGCGGAACAGTCTCGCTGCCGCTCGTTGGTCGCGTCGCAGCCGGGATTCCCATTCTGGCAGAGCAGAATATCGAGGATACCTTTACCATTCCGACTGAAATCGCCACAGATCAGGGATCTTTTATCCTTGAGGTGCATGGGAACTCGATGATTAACGTTGGCATCTACAATGGCGACTACATCATTGTGCGAGAGCAGAAGAGCGCCATGAACGGTGAGATTGTCGTGGCCATGATTGACGGTTCGGCAACCGTCAAGACATTCTATAAGGAACAGGGACGTGTACGCCTGCAGCCCGAGAACGACACCATGGAGCCCATCTATGCGACGAACCCCGTCATTTTGGGTAAGGTTGTCGGATTAATGCGCCGGTTCTCGTAATGCAACAACGCATCACCATCTTTGATACCGTCCGCGGGTTTACGATGCTTTCGATGGCAGGTTTTCACGCCTGCTATGACTTGGCGTACCTCTATGGCTGGAACATGCCCTGGTTTACGCAGGGCATGTTCCAGGATATCTGGCGCGCCAGTATTAGCTGGGTCTTTTTGTTCATCGCGGGATGGATGTGCACCCTTTCGCACAACAATATCAAACGTGCCGCCAAATACGCCTTAGCGGCACTTGTCGTCTGGTTGGCAACAACACTTGTCTCAGTCGACGATTCGGTTAATTTTGGCATCATCTACTGTATGGCCGCATGTACCGGCATCGTGGCGTTGACCGATCCCGTACTTAAAAGGATATCGGCGAGATGGGGCATGCCCCTATGCCTTGTGTTGTTCGCCTTCACCTGGAGCATCCCCAAAACGGTCTACCCTATCCCCTACCTGGCGTGGCTGGGATTTCCGAGCCCTGGGTTTGTCTCGGGTGATTATTACCCCATCATCCCGTTTATCTTTATGTATCTCGCAGGATACTTCGCCGCACGCAGAGCGCAAGGAATCAATAGACCCGTCCCAAGCTGGGCCTACGCCAACCCCTTACCGGCGCTGGCCGTTCTGGGGCGTCATGCACTCCCCTTTTATTTGCTACACCAGCCCGTCATTCTGGGCGTTTTAGAGCTCGTTTACTCTGTGCGATAACGCTCGAGTCGAGGCGCAATGCGGGCGGGCAGTTTCGCAACGATGCGAACGCCGTCCTCGAGATATTCTTCGTGCAAAAGGGTTCCCTGCTCGTGTACAAGCGTGATAAGAGCCCCTTCGCGATACGGAATGTCGGCCGAAAGCAAGACATCCGTTGCCGCAGCCTCACGAGCGATGCGATCGACTAAGGCATCGAGCCCCTCACCGGTCTCGGCAGAGAACAAGACCGCCTTGGAATAACGGCGTCTAAAACTCAGACGGTCCACGCTATCGAGCAGATCGATTTTATTGAATACGGTCAGTGTCAGACGTTCTCCGGCGCCGATCTCATCAAGAACGCGATCGACCGCCGCGAGCTGACGCTCATAATCCTCGTCGGACGCATCCACGACTTTGAGGATTAAATCAGCGCCAAGTACCTCGGACAGAGTCGATTTAAAAGCATCGACCAAACCGTGCGGTAGCTTTTGAATAAAGCCGACCGTATCGGTAATGGTCATGCCGCGACCGCCAGGAAGACGATACGAGCGCGTCGTTGGATCGAGCGTGGCGAACAGCTTGTCCTGCGAAAGCACCGTAGACCCGGTCAGACGATTGAGCAACGTCGACTTACCGGCATTGGTATAACCGGCCAACGCAACTCGAAACGCCGGTGACTCAATACGACTCTTGGACTGTACATCACGCCTCTGTTCGACCTGTTTAAGTTCGCGACGAAGCGCGGCAATCTTGTTGCGGATCAGACGTCGGTCGACCTCGAGCTGGCTCTCACCCTGTCCAAAACGCGAGCCGATTCCGCCACGCGTCTGTTCCTTGGCAAGATGGCTCCACATGCCACGCAAGCGAGGCAGCAGATACTGCAACTGCGCCAGCTGTACCTGTAGACGTCCCTCACGCGTCTGAGCATGCAGGCCGAAAATATCAAGAATAAGCGCCGTACGATCGATGATCTTAACCGGCTCGCCCACGGCCTTCTCCAGATAGGACTGCTGTGAAGGCGTCAAATCGTCGTCAAAAATAACGACATCGGCATCCATGCGATGCACTAAGCCGCACAGTTCTTCAACCTTGCCGGAACCGATAAACGATTTGGGATACGGCTTTACCAACCGCTGTGACAGGCGCGCTACACACTGGGCACCAGCGGTGTGTGCCAGGCGTTCAAGCTCATCGAGCGAACGATCGAGCGGCCACGCATTGTCGCGCCACTCGACGCCAACAAGAATGGCGCGCTCGGGCTCTGGTGCCGTGGGAACAAGGGGAAACCGGGCCATTAGGCAGCCTCGATGCGATGCAAGATATCCTCGACAACCTCATCAATCGTACATTCGTCCATATCGAACCATAGGATACGGTCGTCGCGCTTAAACCATGAAAGTTGGCGCTTGGCATAGCGACGCGAACGCATCTTAATGAGCTCGCGAGCCTCATCCATAGTCATCACACCGTTAAAAGCATCAATGATCTCTTTGTAGCCAATTGCCTGCATCGAAGTGAGCGCATCTTCAAGCCCCTGGTCCATAAGGCCGCGGACCTCATCAACAAGACCCTGCTCAAACATGAGGTCAACGCGCTGGTTAATGCGCTCGTAAAGCAGCTCTCGATTGCGTGTCAAGCCAAACCACAAGGCATGATAATGCTCACGTGGAACGCTAAACTGTGACTTTTGCTGTGCGTAGGAAACGCCGTCATCATGCATTTCGAGTGCACGAATCACGCGGCGCACATTATGAGGATGAATGACCGCGGCAGACTCAGGATCGCGCTCGGCAAGCAGCTTATGCAGCGCTTCTTCACCAATGCGCTCGGCAAGTTCCTGATAACCAGCACGGCGATCGTCCTCAAGTTCTCCCGAGGGAAAATCCATCTCATCGAGGGCGGCCTTGAGATACAGGCCCGTACCCCCGCAAAACACCGGAAGACGTCCAGACCCGAGCAGGCGCTCAACATACGCGCGAGCGTCGGCCTGGTAAAGCGCTGCAGAGTACGCTACGCCCGGCTCTACGATGTCAACGAGACGCAGGGGCGCCGTACACTCATCGGGCGTCATCTTTGCGGTGCCGATATCCATACCGCGATAGATTTGCATCGCATCACACGAAAGCACTTCAGACGAAAGGCGAGCGGCCAAACGGTCAGCGACATCACTTTTACCAACCGCAGTCGGACCAACAATCGCAACGGCGGAAAGACCTGCCCCGGGAGAAATCATTAGCGCGGCTCACCCACAACGGAGCCTGACAAATACCACGTCTTAGCAACGTCGACGTCAACATCAACGATCTTACCGACAAGCTGGTCGATGCTATATCCCACGGGAATGGGCGCATGAACGGTCTGATTCTTGGGGCTCTTGCCCAGCAGCACCGCATCGTTCTTTTTGCTCGTACCCTCAATGAGCGCCGGCACCACGGTATGGAGCTCGCCCTGGTTGTACTCGTGCGCTGTCGTCTCGATAACCTTGACCAGACGGTTAAAGCGCTCAAGGATGACCTCGTGCGGTGTGGGATCATCAATCTCGGCGGCCGGGGTACCAGCGCGCTTGGAGTAGATAAACGTGTAGGCCTGAGCATAGCGAACGGTCTCGGCAAGCGAAAGCGTCTGCTCAAAGTCTTCCTCGGTCTCACCGGGGAAGCCAACGATAATATCGGTCGAGAGTGCAATATCGGGCATGCGGTTGCGGATGCGATCGACCAGGTCCAGATAGTCCTCACGCGTATAGCGACGGTTCATCTCTTTAAGAATGCGCGTCGAACCCGACTGAACGGCCAGGTGCAGCTGCGGCATGACGGCAGGCGTCTCGGCCATGGCGTCGATAGTCTCGGGCAGCAGGTCCTTGGGATGTGAGGACGTAAAGAAGATGCGTTCCACGCCCGTATCGCTAACGGCACGCAGCAGATCGGCAAAACGCGGCTTCCCAAACAAATCGCGGCCATACGAGTTAACGTTTTGGCCCAGCAGCGTGATCTCGCGCACGCCCTGGCGCACCAGACCGGTCACCTCGTCGACAATCTCCTCGAAGGGGCGGCTCTTTTCGCGGCCGCGCACATACGGCACGATGCAATAGGTGCAGAAATTGTTGCAGCCCGTCATGATGGGCACCCAGGCGTGAAACTGGGTCTCACGATGCCACGGCATGCTCATGGCATCCGTGTCCTCATGCTCATTGGTGCGGATATGACGCTTGCCATCCAGGAAGGCCTCGGCAATGAGCTCAGCCACATGTGCGATGGAATGCGTGCCGAAAATGACGTTGACGTTGTCGACGTTGGTAAGAAGTCCCTCACCGTCGCGCTGGGCGATACAACCGCCTACGGCAACCACGCGCTTGCCCGAGGGCGAAGGCGGCAGGCTTTTGCAGGAATTGCATTGACCGTACAGGCGCGTATCGGCGGCCTCGCGCACGCAGCACGTCATAAAGACGACGATATCGGCATGCTCGGGATCGAGCGCCATAAGGCAGCCATATGAATCAAGCAAGCCGCTCACGCGCTCGGAATCGTGCTGATTCATCTGACAGCCAAACGTGCGGATAAAGTAGGTTTTACCGGCAAGAATTTCGCGTGCGGAACGCTGGTCCATATGTATGTGTCCTAACGATGAAGGCAGATCAAACTAAGCAAACGCTACGCCACGGGCTTAACGTCATCAACAACGACGTTATCCATGGCGGCTCGATTGATTTGATGAACGTAAATAGAGAGACGGATCGCCGTGCGGGATTCCCCATTGATAAGAATATCGGAGAACACCGGCGCGCAGGAGATATCGAAGCCCGTGGGAATCAAAAAGCCGCGCGCAATAGCCACGGCCTTAATGGCCTGGTTGACGGCACCAGCGCCGACACACTGAATATTGACGGGTACACCATCTTTGACCATGCCGGCAATGGCGCCGGCTACGGACGCGGGTGATGATTTGCTTGATACCTTCAGGCAATCCATGAAGAAACTCCTGCGTTTAAAAGTACGTTTTAACTGCAATAACTGTATCGTACCGAGCGAACTCGGTAAAGATGCTATTCCTCTTTGGCAAGATCGAACGTCACGGTGATGCGATCACGTGAAACACGGATCTTTGGGTCGCCGCAGAGGTTGAGGTAATACCGAGCAGCAAGGTCGTTAAAGTCACGCTCAACAGCTCGTGAGAACTGTGCCATATCGTCCTTGGCAATGCGCAACCCACGGCGGTCCTTGGCAAGATCGACCGGAGTGGACGCACGCGAGGACGAGTCACGCTCACGAAGGAGGCGCGCAGTCACGCCGCGAACGGGCTTAATCTGCCCAGCCAAGATACGATGGGCCGTGCGCTCGGACATCTCAAGACCAAGACCCGAACAGATGCGGATGAAGTCCTCGGCATCCGATGCAAGCCCCAGTCGATCGACCACAGGAAGCTCGGCTTCGTCATCAATAAACAAAAGACGGGACGCATCGAGGCGACAGGACGCCTGCGCATGCAGTGTCGCGGCGATTTCGGACGGAGAACCCAGATAGACATCACAGGCGCGCAGCTCCTCGAGGGCAAACTCACAGGCGGCGCGAATAATGTTGTGGGGACCGCGGGCGCACACGTAATGACCGTCCTCGTCCTTGACGGCCTGGGGCCAGCTGGACTGATCGGCACGCTCGCTGAGGCGGTCAGTGGCGACGGTCACCTTAAAGGCAGAGCCAAGGTCAACGCCTGACGTGACGACGCGAGCCTCGTCGGTGTTCTGCTTGATCGAAAACAGAGCCATGCCTCGTCCGTGAACACCCCAGCGATCCATCTTCATGCTCTCGAGCTTAGAGGTAACGCGAGCATCGAAAATGCGCTCTTGCATGTCCTGTGGCACGCCTGAACCGTTATCCAGGAAAACGAGCGTGCGGACGCCATCTTCCTTGGTCGTGGCGAGATAGACCTTATCGGCGCCGGCATCACGAGCATTGCGAAGCATTTCGATGACGATATCCTCAACATGCTGAATGTCGTGCTTTGCCTGACGCCGCTCGGCCTCCGAAACGCGGAGGCGGACATACCCCTCGCCAAGGTTTTCCTCGACGCGAAGGTTGCCCTCCCCCGACATCGACGCGATAAATGAGATGAGCTCGTTCGCGTCGCTCATGTTATTTAGCGATATCGACGGCACGGCTCTCGCGAATCACGACAACGCGCACCTGACCGGGATACTCCATCTCTTCCTCGATCTGATGGGCGATATCGTGAGCCAAAACCGTGGACTGGGCGTCGGAAATCTTGTCCGGCTGCACCATAACGTGAACCTCGCGACCAGCCTGCATGGCATAGGTACGCTCGACACCGTCGTGGGAGTTGGCGATCTCCTCGAGCTTCTCAAGACGCTTGATATAGTTCTCGGCCGACTCGCGACGGGCACCGGGGCGAGAGGCAGAGACAGCATCGGCGGCCTGGACAAGGACATCGAGCACCGTGTTGGGATCGACGTCGGCGTGGTGGGCCTCGATGGCGTGAACGATAACGGGCTTCTCGCCATAGCGGCGGGCAAGCTCGGCGCCAATAACGGCATGGGGGCCCTCGACGTCATGGTCGATAGCCTTGCCGAGGTCGTGCAGCAGACCGGCACGCTTGGCGGTCACAACGTCGAGACCAAGCTCGGAAGCCATCACGCCGCACAGGTCGGAAACCTCGAGGGAGTGCTGGAGCACGTTCTGGCCAAACGAGGTGCGGTAGCGCAGGGCACCCAGGGTCTTGACGATCTCGGGGTGCAGGTCGTGGATACCGGTATCGAAGGCGGCCTGCTCGCCAGCCTCGCGCACGCGTTGCTGAACCAGGTCGGCAGCCTTGTGATACATCTCCTCGATACGGGCGGGGTGAATACGGCCGTCGGCGATGAGGTTCTCGAGAGCGACGCGGGCAGTCTCGCGACGGACGGGATCGAAGCTCGAGAGCACTACCGTCTCGGGCGTGTCGTCGATCACGAGGTTGACGCCGGACACCTGCTCGAAGGTGCGGATGTTGCGGCCCTCGCGGCCGATGATACGGCCCTTCAGGTCGTCAGAAGGAATATGCACGGAAGTAACGGTGACCTCGGCGGTGTGATCGGCGGCACAGCGCTGAATCGCCAGGGACAGAATCTCCTGGGCGGTCTTGTGGCACTCCGCGCGAACCTGCTGCTCGGACTCGCGAATGATGGTGGCTGCCTCATGCGTGACCTCGCCACGCACCTTGTCGAGCAACTCCTTATGGGCATCCTCGCGGGTAAGGTCGGCGATACGCTCGAGCTCGGAGGTCTGCTTGGCACAAAGCTCCTCAAGCTCACGGGAGCGCTTCTCGACTTGGCCGGCCTGGCTGGACAGCTGATGCTCGCGCTTATCGAGGGCATCGTTACGGCGATCGAGGGACTCCTCGCGCTGCATCACGCGATTCTCGAGCGTACGAATCTCGCTCTTACGCTGCTTGTCCTCGGCCTCGGCAGCCTGCTTATTCTTGATGATCTCTTCTTTAGCCTCAAGCAGAGCCTCTTTTTTGAGGGTCTCGGCCTGGCGCTGTGCATCACCGATCAGGGACTCAGCCTGTGCATGTGCCGACTGAATCTTTTCATCGGCCTCGTGAAGACTACCCTGCTTGGCGGTGCGCATGTAGGCAATGGCGGCGATGGCACCCAAAACGATGCCAACGAGCGCTGCAATGATAGGCATGCTCACTCCTTTTTATGGATTCGTTACATAACAAAGCGAACCGTCCTTACGAACGGCTCGCGACATTTGAGTAATATGGGCGCAGCTTATGCGGGTCGGATACAGAGAAACATATAAACAAACTCATCAAAGATGAGCACATATCACAAAGCAAATGACGATATTTATCGTACGTTGAACGGCAGCAACTGTCAAATAAACCAACCCGGCGCGGGGGCGAGTAAACGGTGAACGGTCAAGACGAACGATAATCGGCCCCTAAAAGGCGCATTCCTCGTTTTCGGCATCGATGCGGGCCTTGGCGGCATCGGCGGCGATGTGATACGAAAAACCCTTGCCCATTAAAAAACGAACGAGCTTCTCAAAGCCGCGTGTTTCAGGAACGCGGCGCTTGGAAAGCAGCGCGGAAGCACGCTCTAAATCGTCTTCGGCGGCAAAATACTGTTCCGGATATCCGGGGATGTCCTCGAGGTTAACATGGCGTCGCTTGAGCTCGGTCTCGATCTTGCGCTGCCCCCATCCACGGCGCTTACGCTCCTCGATAAAATAGGCACAGAAGCGATTCTCATCCAAAAAACGGTACTCGGTGGCACGAGAAACAGCGAAATCGATTGCCGGCTGACGGAAACCATAGCAAGCAAGCTTATCGCGCACTTCGCCCGTTGCATGATCACGGCGCGAAAGCATCTCAGTCACCATGGTGAGGGCGCATTTACGCTCAATAAGTTCAACGGACTCACGAAAGGCATCCCAGTCACAGGGCAACTCGGGGCGGTTTTTAACGTACAGACGCGCAACGCGCGTGGGAATCCAGATACTGCGTTGAAAGCCGCCCTCAAGATCGCAATCGATATGCGCACAGGGCTTTTTTGAAGCGTAGCCGGTCGAGAACGAGGAGGGCGCCTTCTTATTGGGAAAGACGACCGTAGCCTCGGTCACGGTATACGACATGGCAGGAACCGCTACTCATCGTCGTCGAGCATTGCGGAGCCGTCGATGGCATAGAGCTCGTCAAACCCATCATCTGCCGGCTGCTCCCCCAGTGTCTGGTCAGTAAGCTCGACCTCGGAGGGCGCATCGTCGTCATACTCAAGGCCGCAGGCAAGACGAACCTTATGCTCGATCTCGTCGGCGCAATCGGGGTGCTCGCGCAAGAACGCCTTAGCTGCTTCGCGGCCGTTGCCGAGCTTATCCTCACCGTACGCAAACCACGAGCCCGTCTTTTTGCAGATGTCGTACTCGACAGCCATATCCAGAATCGAGCCCTCCTTGGAGATGCCTGTCCCGTACATAATGTCGAACTCGGCCGAGCGGAACGGAGCAGCCACCTTGTTCTTGACCACCTTGGCGCGCACGCGGTTACCAATGACCTCGTCCTTGAGCTTAATGCTGTCGATGCGACGGATGTCGATACGCACAGAGGAGAAGAACTTAAGCGCACGGCCGCCCGTCGTGGTCTCGGGGTTGCCGAACATCACGCCGATCTTCTCACGCAGCTGATTAATGAAGATGCACGTCGTATTGGACTTAGAGAGCGAGCCGGCGAGCTTGCGGAGCGCTTGGCTCATCAGACGTGCCTGCAGGCCAACCGTGGTATCGCCGATTTCGCCCTCGATCTCGGCACGCGGGGTGAGCGCGGCGACAGAGTCGACGACGATAGCATCGATAGCACCGGAGCGCACGAGCATGTCGACGATCTCGAGTGCCTGCTCACCCGTATCGGGCTGGGAAATGAGCACCTCGTCGATATCTACTCCAATGCGCGCGGCATAGGTGGGGTCGAGCGCATGCTCGGCATCGATAAACGCCACAACGCCACCCATGGCCTGCGCCTCAGCCAAGATCTCGAGCGATAGCGTGGTCTTACCGGAGGACTCGGGGCCGTAAATCTCGACGATGCGGCCACGCGGCACGCCACCGATGCCCAAAGCGGCATCGAGAGACAGGGCACCGGTAGGAATGGCCTCGACCTCGAGTTCGGGACCACCGTCGCCATACCTCATGATGGAGCCCTGACCGAACTTCTTCTCGATCTCGGCCTTGGTGGTGGCGATCATCTTGTCGCGCTCTTTACCCGTCGTACGTGCATGGACGGTACGTACAGGACCTGAATTCTTGGCCATGAAAAGCCCTCCTCTTAACAACCTGCATCGATAATAAACGAACGGCTGTTCGTGGTCAACCGTACAGATACATCATATGCAGGCCATCATTCCAAAACCCAACCAAACGCCGACCAAAAGCTGACCAAATGCTTGACCGCAGAGAAACCAATGGGAACAAATCAAGTAAGAAAAGGCCTACGACCAGCACAGACTCTAAAAACGCCAGAGGTCCCCATCTCCACAATTAAGGGGCCCGAAAGCCCCTTACAACACGCCTATTCCATAGAGTCAAGAATGCGGGTGATGCATCCCAGTGCCTCCGTGACCGCATGGGCACGAACACACGAACGATCTCCCTCGTAGCAGCAACGCATGGAATCCACGACCGTCATTCCTCCATTGGCCGGGCGATACGCCCAGCCAATATAGAACGTTCCAGCAGGATCGTTCTCGGTGCCCCCGCCGGGACCGGCATATCCCGTCGCGCTCACGGCAATATCGCTCTGGTACAGATCCAGCGAACCGGCGGCCATCTCACGAGCCGTCTGATACGAAACCGCGGTATAGCGATCGAGCGTCTCTTGCTCGACACCCAGCACGCGATGCTTGATCTCGTCGCAGTATGTCACCGCACCGCCGCGCAGCACCGCAGAGGCACCGGGGATATCGGCAATCGTCGAGGCGATCATACCCGCGGTCAACGACTCAGCCGTCGATACCGTCACGACCAGTGCGCTTGCACGCTCGACAATAGCGCGCGCCAGCTCCTCATTACGCGCGGTAATCTGCAAATAAGAGTCCGTCATACCTACCAGGACCTAGACCGAAAAGACAATCTTGCGGCAGTTCCAGAAGTACTGAGCGCCCGAGATAACGGTCAGGATGACAGCGATGACATACAGGAAGCGTGACACCGAGTAGATTCCGAGCGTCAGCGTCGCCGGGCCAAGGTGAAGGCCCGCCATCGCAAAGACGCACAGGTAGCCGCAGATGGAGACCATCGTGGTCGCCGTCTTATACTTGCCGAGCTTGTCAGCCGCGATGACCACGCCGGCAGCGCTCGCGACCATGCGCAGGGCGCTTACCAGCAACTCGCGGAACAGGATGATAAACACGGACCACACGGAAACCGCGCCAAAGTCCAAGAAAAGGAGCAGAGCCGAGAACACCAGCAGCTTATCGGCGATGGGGTCCAAGAACTTGCCGAAGTCGGTGATCTCGTTGCGCGAACGCGCCAGATAGCCATCAACCTTATCGGTGCACGACAAGATGACGTACAGAATAAACGCAGCAGCGGCGAGCGGGCCGTCAAAGGTGCTCCAATGTGTACCCGCAACGCTCGTATGCGACAGGGCGGAAACAATCATAAAGACCGGGATAAAGACGATGCGCACGCACGTCACGATGTTGGCGGGCGTCCAGACACTCGTCAATTCCTTATTGCTCTCGTTAGCCACGACGCTCTCCTACTCCACAACATGACCGATAAGCTCGTAGCAGAAGCTATCGGTAAACTCGACGGTCAAAATATCGCCCACGGACGCCTCGCTGGCATCCAGGTGCACCGCTCCGTCGGAATCAGGAGCCTGGAACCAGGCGTGACCGATGAGCTCGGCGCCATCTTCGGTCTCCTCGATACCGTCGACGATCACCTGGGCACGCTCGCCCAAGTGCGCGGCGGTCGCGGCAAAACCGAGCGACTCGGCCAGGTCCATAGCCTCCTGGGCGCGCTCGAGCTTAACGTCCTCGTCGACCTGACCCTCCATCTTGGCGGCCAGGCTTCCCTCCTCCTGCGAGTAGGCAAAAACGCTCGTGTAGTCAAAGCCCACGGTATCCATAAAGTCGATAAGATCGCGGAACTCGTCGTCGGTCTCGGTCGGGAAGCCGACCATGGCCGTAGAGCGGATCACGATACCAGGGATGCGATTGCGCAGGTCGCGGAACAAGTCCTCAAGTTCCTGACGCGAACCGGAGCGACGCATGGCCTTCAGGATGCGGGCGGAACAGTGCTGCACGGGGATATCGATGTAGGGCAGTACCTCGGGCGTATCGCGAATGGTCTCAATGAGCTCGTCAGTCATGCCCTCGGGCTGCAGATAGAGCACGCGCACCCAAACATTGTGCGGGCGCACGGCCTCAGCGACGGCGCGCAGCAGCTGCGCCAGATTGCGCGGCGAGCCCTCGGCGACGTCCTCGTCGGCGAAGTCGGTGCCCCAAATGCCCGTGTCCTGACCGATCAGCACGATCTCGCGCACACCGCCGGCAACCAGGTCACGCACCTCCGAGATGATACTCTCGGCATTACGCGAATGATAACGGCCGCGAATGTAGGGAATCATGCAGAAGCTGCAGAAGCGATTGCAGCCATCGGAGATCTTAACGTAGGCGACCGCACCCTCGACGGTACGCTTGACCTGAGGAATATAGGCGGCAATCTCGCGCTCGATACCCAGCACGCCGTCGATGACCGCCACGATGCCGTCCTCTTCGTCGGCCTTCACAAAGGCAGCGACCTCGGGCAGCTCGTCGGGCAGGTCATCGCCGTAGCGCGACGGCACGCAACCGCACATGACGATGGGACAGGAGCGAACGCCGTCCTGCACCTCGTTGGCGAGCTCGAGTGTGGTCTCGATGCTCTCAGACGTTGCGGAGGCCAAGAACGAGCACGTGTTGACGATAGCGATATCGGCATCCTGGGGATCGAATGCCTCCTCGTAGCCCGCGGCAGTCAGCAGCGAGCGCATGCGGTCGGTATCAACCTCGTTTTTTGCGCAACCGAGGGTGATGTAGAGCACGGAGCCCAACGGTGTATCCATGTTGGAGAGCGGTCCTTTCGAATGAATTAACGGTAGTTGGTAAACTGAAGTGGCTGGCCGTAGTCCTGATCGCGCAGGAACTGGATAACAGCCTGAAGCGCATCTTTAGAGGCCGAGGAAACGCGCAGCTTATCGGCCTCGATGGTCACCTTGACCTTGAGTTTTTGGTCCTTGACGTCCTTGTTGATCTTCTTGGCGGTCGTCTGGTCGATACCCTCCACGATATGGCCGAGCACGCGAACGGTACCGCCCGAGGCAGCCTGCGGAGCATCCCAAGAGACAGCCTTGAGGTCGATGCCACGCTTGATGAGCTTAGAGCTCAGCACGTCGATAATCTGCTTGGAGACAAAGTCGGCCGGAGCGTTAATCGTAAAGAGCTTGTCGCCCTTCGAGAGCTCGATCGTGGCGCCGGAATCCTTAAGGTCATAGCGCTGGGAGATTTCGCGCGTAGTCTGCTGGAAGGCGTTGTCAACCTCCTGCATGTTGACCTCGGACACAACATCAAAGCTGGAATCTTTAGCCATGGTTCATCCTTTCGCTTGCGAGCGGCCTAGTAGCTGTCGTACGAATAATCGGTAGAATCGGTCGTCGTTTGACCGTCGGTGACGCTATCGGTGCCATCCGTGGACTGGGCATCGGTGCCGTCGGTACCATCGGTTCCGTCGGTACTTTCCGTGCCATCAGTGCCGTCGGAGCCCTCGCCGTCCTTGGTGTCGGTGGTCTCCTTCTTGGGAACGGTAATGGTCACACGCGCCACGCCCGATGTCTTGGTATCGTAGCGGACCTTTTCGCCGTTCTTGGTGACCGTGACGTCGGAAGGCTTGGACGTAGTGATTTCAATCGAAGACTCAGGCGTGTACTCCTGCTCAAAGGGGCCGGTCGCTTGGGCGCCATAGACCGACTTGCCGTCGACCTTGACTTCAATCCACGCGGTCTTGCCCTTGGCGACAGAGACCTTGACCTTCGTAACCTCGTTTTCGCCCTTCTTGGTCGTCTTCTTAGCGGTTTCTGAATCAGTCGACTCGTCCGTGGCCTCATCGGCATCTTCGTCCTCATCGGCCGTTTCGGTCTTCTTTGAAGACTTCTTGGTCGTCGGCTTGGTTGCCACAGGGGTCTCGGGCGTCGATTCGGGAGTCGAAGAACCGCAGCCGCGCAGCAAGACCACAATGAGCACGATGAGCAGCAGCGCAACGGCACCGATACCGGCATAGACGATACGCGGATCGAGCCCGTTGTTCTGTGGGGCACGCACGCCACCGCGCCCACGGTTGGATCCGCCACGACCACTGCCCTGAGGCATACGTCCGCGATTGTTGTCGGGACGACCGCGATAACCGCCCTGGCGCTGCATATCGCGCTGACCCGAACGAGGCGCGAGCTCGCTACAGCCCTGGTAGTTACGTTGTCCCGAACGCGGGGCGGAGGAGCGCCGGCCAGACGGTTGCGACTGCGAGCGGAGACGCGGCGTCACCTGCGTAGTATCGGCATCCGCATAGCCGCCGCGAGCACGACCGGCAGAGACACCACGGTAGCCACGATCGGAATAGCCGCCATCGCCGTAGCCGGCACGAGGATCGCGCGCCACGCCGCGGGCAGCGGGAAGCGCGCGATCGTCGGGCGTAGGCGTACTGCGGAAACGATCGCGCTGAGAACGGATTTCCTCACTGGACCCCGTCTCGGTAATATAGCCAGCCTGCTGCGGACGCTGACCATAACGCGTTGAGCGACCACCCTGAACCATCAAGAAGCGCCCGTTATCCACCGAGGAACGAGAATTGACATAGCCGGCGGCATCCTGAAAACGACCGCCCTGCTGCGACGTCTCGCGCTCGTATGCCATCAGCTCATCAAAGTAGGCATTGACGACCTCGCGCGGATTGAGGCCCAAAAAGCGTGCATAGCTCGAAATCATGCCCTGCGCATAGCCGCGCGGAGGCATCGACGCAAAGTTACCGGTCTCGAAAAACTCGATGATCTGCGGTCTGATTTTGATGGTGTTGGCGACCTGCTGAATGGAAAGACCCATTCGGCGACGCTGCTCGAGCAGCATGTCACCAAAGCGTGCAGCCATCAGAATCCTCCAAACTCACGATCTTCACGTGCCATCTCGGCGTCGACGGATTCCAGTGCGGCAAGCCCCTCCTCGTCCAGAAGGACCTCGCGCGGCTTGGAACCGTCGGGCGGGCCGACGACACCCTTTTCTTCCAGCATGTCCATAATACGCCCGGCACGCGCATAGCCAACCTTGAGGCGGCGTTGCAGGCCAGATGTGGAGCCAAGCTGCGATTCCACCACAATATGGGCGGCTTCCCAGATAAGCGGATCGTCATCCTGCGGTTCGGCAACACCGGTCCGGACAATACCGCCACCACCCGCCATGGACATCGAGGCGGGAGCCACGGCAGAAAGGATCTCCTCGTGGTAGTCCGGCTCGCTCTGAGATTTGACGAACTCGACGATCTCATTGATCTCGTCATCCGAAACAAAGCAGCCCTGGATACGGCGAGGCTTGCCCCAATCAACCTTAGAGAACAGCATATCGCCCAGACCGGTGAGCTTCTCGGCGCCCATCTGGTCGATGATGACGCGGGAATCGATGCCCGTAGCGACGTTAAAGGCAATACGGTTGGTGATATTGGCCTTGATGAGACCCGTCACCACGTTGGAACTGGGGCGCTGCGTGGCCACGATAAGGTGGATTCCGGCGGCACGGCCCAGCTGGGCGATACGCACGATCGACGCCTCGACATCCTTGCCGGCGACCATCATTAGGTCCGAAAGCTCATCGATGATGATGACCAGGTAGGGCATCTTTTGCGGCGGGTTGTCATAATGCTCAAACTCGCCGGCGGCCTGCTTTTCGTTATAGGTCGAAATCTTACGGACGTTGAGGCGTTCGAAGACCTTCAGGCGCCGCTCCATCTCGGAAACGGCCCACTGCAGGGCGCTTGCGGCCTGCTTGGGCTCGGTCACGACGGGCACATAGAGATGCGGCAGGCCGTTGTAGCCCGCGAGCTCAACGCGCTTGGGGTCAACCATGATCAGGCGAACGTCCTCGGGAAGCGCGCGCATGAGCAGGGTCGTGATGATGGAATTGATCATGACCGACTTACCGGAACCGGTGGTACCGGCGATCAACAGGTGGGGCATCTTGGCGAGGTCGGCAACGACCGGCGTACCCTCGGCATCGCGACCGATAGCCAGCTCGAGCGGGCCGCCCTTCACATAGGGCAGCACGTCGCCCAGATTGACGTTTTGACGTTTGCGGTTAGGGATCTCGATACCCACAAGCGAAGTACCGGGAATCGGAGCAAAGATACGCACCGACTGGGCAGCAAGCGAAAGCGCGATATCGTCCTCGAGGCTCGAGATCTTGCTCACGCGCTCGCCTTCGCCGGGCTGCAACTTAAAGGTCGTCACCGTGGGGCCGGCAATCCAGCCGACCACGCGGGCGCTTCGGCCAAACTCAAGCAAGGTCGACTGCAGCGACTCGGCGGTCTGCTCCAACTCCTTATCAGAAGACGCGGCAGACGCCGACTGCGGGTTGGCATGCAGAATATCGAGCGGCGGAAGCTTGAGGCCGTCCTCTTCTTCGCTCTCGGCATCCGCAACGGCTTTATCCGCTCCCCCATCGCTGGCTGCCGGTGCTTCGGTAGCGCTCGCAACAGACGCGTCGGCAACCTTGGGATGCTTGAGGAAATCAGGAATCTGCGGAGCGGCCGAAACCGGATTCACGGCAAACGGCGGCTCGGACTCGTCAGCCTTGTCCGGGTCGTCTTCCATCGAAAACTGACCGGTCACCTGTCCGCGCTTGGCACGGCGACGCGGCAGCAAAGTTGTCTTGGCGGACTCGAGCGGAGCCTCGTCGTCCTCGTCATCGCCTTCGGTGAGTTCGATTTCGCTATCGGACCATGACGGATCCGGCTCGCTCGTATTGAGTTTAGGCGCAGCCTTGCCCTTCTTGGCGTGACGGCGCGGCAGCAGCGTCGTTTTGGCGTGCTCGGCCTCCACGGCCTCGGACACATCGACAAACGGATCCTCATCCTCGTCGTCTTCGTTCAGAATCGGATCAACGTCATCGCCCATAACCGTGGTCACGGCAGCATCGGAGCCCTTTTGGCGCAGAATGCTCAGGTGCGGGCGAGCGACACCGGGAACCAAAAGGGCCTCGTCGTCGCCCCACGGGCTGGCGTTGACATCGGCGCGGCGGCGCTCGGCAAAATCGGCCGCACGGTCACGGGCGGAGCGCAGAACGCCGCCCACCGAAAAGCCGATGATAACCAAACCAACGACGACAAGGCCCAGCAGGACCACCATAGCAATGGGTTTACCCAGGGCATTTTGCAGCGTGCTGGCGATAAAGGCACCGATGTAGCCACCCGAGGCAGAAAGGTTTTGCGGCGTGAACATAAGGGCGCTCGAATCGCTCGTGCCCGGCACCATCAAAGACAGGATGGAGACCACGGCCACAAAGACCACGGCACCGCCGGCAACCGAACGCACGTTGAGCGGAGAATCCTCACCCAAAAAGAGCGTAGCGGCAAACAGCAGGATGACGATTGGCAGCACATAGGCACCCAGGCCAAAACCAAGGTGGTAGAAACCGGCGACCGCGGCCGTCACGGGCGCAGTCGCCGGCGAAATCACGGCAATAAAAGACGCGATGGCCAAAACGGCGATAACGACACCCGCGATATCACGGTTGGCCGAGGGCTCGACCAAGGGTTCGAAATCGTCGAACTCGTCCTCGTGGCCCTTATTGGCACGCAGATGGGAACCGGCACCCTTAGCAGATGCCGGTTGGTTGTTGGCCTTATTGCCTTTGGCGTTTTGTGCAGATCCGCGCGCCAAACTAAACCTCCATGACGACCGGGATGATCATCGGGCGAGTGCGCGTACGGCTCCAGATAAAGTTGGAGAGCGAGTCGCGCAGGGCCTTGCGAATGGCGTCGGAACCGCTGCTGGTGAAGCTGAACTTGCCCTTCTCGATCGTCTTCATGATGGACGCGGAGGCATCCTCGGAGAACTGGTCGTCGATGGCAAACGAAACACCGCGGCCCGAGAACTCGATGGCCTCGATCTTCTTGTGCTTAAGCGAGACGATGGCGACGGCCGTGACCATACCGTCATTGGCGAGCTTCTGACGATCGCGCAGGACGATGGGGTCGGTATCGCCGATGCGCAGACCATCGACGTAGACGACGCCGGACTCGACGGGCGTGCCGCGCTTGACGATGCCGCCACGCATCTCGAGCGTGTCGCCGTTATCGAGGATAAAGATGTGATCATCCTTGATGCCCATCTTACGGGCAAGCTGGGCATGAGCGCGCAGGTGCACGGCCTCGCCGTGAACCGGCATAAAGTAAGTGGGCTTGGCCATGGCCATCAGAAGCTTGAGCTCCTCCTGGCTGCCGTGGCCCGAGACATGGACGAGGGCGCGATTCTTATCCCACACGTCGCAGCCAAGCTTGGCCAGACTATTGACGACCTGCTGCACGGCCTTCTCGTTGCCGGGAACGGGCGTAGCGGACAGGATGACGGTATCGCCCTCGTGGATGGAGAGCGTCTTGTGCTCGCCGTTGGCCATGCGGGACAAGGCCGACAGCGGCTCGCCCTGCGAACCGGTGCACATGACGACAATCTTGTCGTCGGGCAGGTTGTCAATATCGAAGGCGTCGATGATATCGGCGTCATCGATGTTGAGGTAACCCAACTCGCGCGCCACGCGGGTGTTGGTGAGCATGGAACGGCCGGTCACGACGACCTTACGACCGCACTTGCGGGCGGCGTCGCAGATCTGCTGCAGACGATGGATATGGCTCGAGAACGACGCGACGAACACGCGGCCCGGGGCATTCTTGATGGCATGCAGCAAGCTGGGACCGACCTCGGCCTCGGACTTGGTAAAGCCGGGAACCGTGGCGTTGGTGGAGTCGGACAGCAGCAGGTCGATGCCCTGCTTGGCAAAGCGGCTGATGGCGGCATAGTCGGGCGTGACACCATCGATGGGCGTCTGGTCGAGCTTAAAGTCGCCGGTGTGCATAACGGTGCCCTGGTTGGTGCGAATGAACACGCCCAGTGCACCCGGGATGGAGTGCGTCATCGAGAAGAAGTCGAGCGAGATGCCACCCAGATTGACGTGGCTGCCGCCCTTGACCTCACGGAACTTGGGCGCGCGGATGCGGAACTCGGAGAGTTTGCCCTCGATAAAGCCGAGCGTGAGCTTGCTCGAGAAGATGGGCACCTTATTGTTGAGGTCCTGCAGCAGGTACGGAAGCGAGCCGGTGTGGTCCTCGTGTCCGTGGGTGACGACGATGCCGCGGAGCTTCTCCTCGTTCTCCAAAACATACGTGTAGTCGGGGAGCACCAGGTCGATACCAGGCTGAGAATCGTCGGGGAACATGAGGCCAGCGTCGACGAGCACCATGTCGTCGCCGCACTCGAAGACCGTCATGTTCTTGCCGATGCCATCAAGGCCGCCGAGCGGAATGATCTTCAAGGGAGATGATTTTTTAGCTGCCATAGGTGAGTGTGGTTTCCTTTCTTCGAAACGGGTCTGGAACAACCGACGAGGCGCTTCTGGCAAACCGACCGCCGGGCACATACAACAATGCATCGCAGAGTCGATGCAGTAACCACAGTATGATACCCATTTGCACAACAACAGACCACCCATGCATCAAAGCCCCATCTGAACTGGTCTATCCCGCCGGTCTGGTGCCATCGGGGGCCGTGGCGGGTTAAGTTTGCTGCTCTACAGTCCTGCGCAAGACGGAAAGCACATTAAGTGCTTTCCTTTGCGTGCGGAACTCGCGACAAACTTAACCCGCCACGGCCCCCGATGGCACCAGACCTGCCAAAAAGGTTCAGGTTTAGTTTGGTCGGTTTATCTGGGGATATGCCGGGTGTACAGCTATCGACAATTCAGAAAAAAGAAAACTGAATTGACCATCTGACATAATCGCAACCCGCATCCACCAGCCCTTTTGCTATTCCCGGCGGGGGCCGCGGGTAAAGTTTATCGCGAGTTCCGCACGAGCCGGAGAGCACTTAATGTGCTCTCCGTGCGAGCAGGACTGTAGAGCAGGAAACTTTACCCGCGGACCCCGCCGCGAATAGCAACAAGGGCGACCCCTGTCCGGAGTCGCCCTTGTTGAGCTGCTTATGTGTAGCTGTTACTCGGCGTCGTGGTGACGGCGGGGCTTGCGGCCTCCGTTGTCGCCGGGACGGCGCGGACGATCGCTGCGCTCGGAGCGCTCACGACGCGGACGCTCACGGCGCTGGAAGTGCTCGCCGTCGCCCTCGGAGGCACCCTCGGCGCGAGCCGGGGCCTCGGGCTTGTCCAGGCGATCGAGTGAGATCTTGCCGCGGTCGTCGACCTCGATGACGACAACCTTGACCTCGTCGCCCACGTTGAGGACGTCCTCGACCTTCTCCACGCGGCCCTTGGCGACGCGGGAAATGTGCAGCAGGCCGTCCTTACCGGGCAGCAGGTTGACAAAGGCGCCGAAGGGCTGGATGGAGACCACGCGACCGGTGTACTCCTCGCCCGGCTCGGGAACCTTGATGATGAGCTTGATACGCTCGACAGCCTGATCGACGGACTCGCCGGTGCCGCCGACAAAGACGGTGCCATCCTCCTGGATGTCGACCGAAGCGCCGGTCTCGTCCTGAATACCGCGGATGACCTTGCCGCCGGAGCCGATGACGTCGCGAATCTTATCGGTCGGAACCTGGATGGAGACGATGCGCGGAGCGGTGCTGCGCGTGGTGTGGCGCGGCTCGGGGATCACATCGAGCATCTTCTGCAGAATGAAGGCACGACCCTCCTTGGCCTGCTGCAGGGCGCGGGCCAGGATGTCGAAGGTAAGACCGGTGGCCTTGTTGTCCATCTGCAGGGCGGTGATGCCCTCGGTAGTACCGGTGACCTTAAAGTCCATGTCGCCCAGGAAGTCCTCGAGACCCTGGATATCGGACAGGACCACGGTCTTGCCCTCCTCCTGGATCAGGCCCATGGCGATACCGGAGACCGGGCGCTTAATGGGCACGCCGCCGTCCATAAGGGCGAGCGTGGAACCGCAGGTCGAAGCCATCGAAGAGGAGCCGTTGGACTCCATGACCTCGGAGACGACGCGGATGGCGTAGGGGAACTCGTTCTCGTCGGGGAGCACCGGAAGCAGAGCGCGCTCGGCCAGGTTGCCATGGCCGATCTCGCGGCGCTTGGGGCTGCCCATGCGGCCGGTCTCGCCGGTACAGAACGGCGGGAAGTTGTAGTGGTGCATGTAGCGCTTGCCCTCGGTGGGCTCGATGGTATCCAGACGCTGGCCCTCGTTGAGCATGCCGAGCGACAGGACAGAAAGCACCTGGGTCTGGCCGCGCTGGAACAGGCCGGAGCCGTGAACGAGCGGCAGGTAGTTGTCCTTCACCATGATGGGACGGATCTCGTCGGCAGCACGGCCGTCGACGCGCTCGCCGGTCTCGACGACCATGGTGCGCATGGCCTTCTTCTCGAGCTTCTTGAGCGCCACGGGGATCTCGCGCTCCCAAGCGGCCTGCTCCTCCTCGGAGAACTCAGCACGGATGGACTCCTTCAGAGCCTCGACCTTGCCGATACGGGAGAGCTTGTCGGCGTCGCGCAGGGCAGCAGCCATCTCGTCGTAGTGGGCGAAGATGCGCTTCTGGACCTCCTCGACGGGCTGGTCGAGCGGGTACTCCTTCTTGACGATGGCGCCGTTGACCTGCTCCCACTCGGCGACGAACTCGTCCTGGGCCTGGCAGAAGGCAGCGAGAGCCTCCTGGCCAAACTTCATGGCAGCGAGCATGTCGTCCTCGGAGATCTCCTCGGCGCCGGCCTCGACCATCGAGATGAAGTCGGCAGAGCCGCCAAGCTCCAGGTCCAAATCGGAGTTCTCGCGCTCCTCATAGGTGGGGTTGACGATAAACTCGCCGGTCTCCACGTTGCGGCCGATGCGCACGCAGGCAAGCGGACCCTCGAAGGGCACGCCGCCGAGCGTCATGGCCAGGGAGGCGCCCATGACGTTGATGACGTCGAAGGGGTTGACCTGGTCGGCGACGAGCGAGGTGGCGACGATGTGCACCTCGTTGCGGAAACCGTCCGGGAAGCTCGGGCGGATCGGGCGGTCGATCATGCGCGCGGTGAGCGTGGCCTTCTCGCTGGGACGGCCCTCACGCTTGAGGTAGCCACCCGGGATGCGGCCGGCGGCGTACATCTTCTCGTTGAAGTCGACGGTCAGCGGGAAGAAGTCATAGTTCTTACGCTCCTTGGAGACGACCACGGTGTCGAGCATCGTGGTGTCGCCCTGCTTGACCAGACAGGCGCCGGTGGCCTGCTTGGCAAGCTCGCCGGACTCAAAGGTGTAGGTCTTGCCGTACAGCTCAAAGGTCTTGGATACGAGTGTCATTGTTCTCCTTTACCCCACAGGCCCCTTGCCTGTGGGCTTCTCATGTGACGCGGGCCCCCTGCCCCCGCCACGCTTCAGAGCGTGATTGTTCACGCCCTTACACAAAAAGAGCGCCCCGCTGCGCAGGACGCTCTTAGCATGTACAAATCCTACTGGATGTTGTCGCGGATGCCCAGAGCCTTGATGAGCTCACGGTACTCGACGATGTCGTTCTTCTTGATGTAGGAGAGAAGACGACGACGACGGCCGACGAGCATAAGCAGACCACGACGGGTGTGGAAGTCCTTCTGGTGGGACTTCATGTGCTCGGTCAGCTCCTTGATACGCTCGGACAGGATGGCAACCTGAACCTTGGGGTTACCGGTGTCGACCGGGGTGTTACCGAACTGGGCAGTCAGCTCCGCCTTGCGCTCTTTGGAAACAGTCATTGTTTCACCTTTCGTTTTACGTCGCCCGCGGGCGACTTGATTCGCCTCGGACTGGGAAGCCGCCGGTGGAGCGAGCAACCAAGGTCGAGGTACCAACAGGTCGGTATGTTACCACAAGCAGCCTGTGCCTGCGCATCATCACCGACCCAACATGAATTCCATCGCACGGAGCCGCTGATCGGTATGTGTTGCCGCCCAGACATGCGAAAGCCCGAGCAAAAACGCCGCAGTATGCGGGTCGATCCTTTGATCCATAAGCTCGTCGAAGGTCATGCCCATAAGGGCACGCAGCCAGGCGACCTCACCGGTCGACACGAGCTCGGCACCGGGAACGCTCGACGCGCACGACCCGCACATGAGACCGCCGGCCTGAGGCGAAAAATACGACAACATAGGGTCGCCGCACGACACACAGGCAGAAAAATCGGGGCGATACCCGATATGCGACAGCAGCTTAAAGACAAAGGCGGCTACCAAGAGGTCCATGTGCGCCGTATCGAGGCCGCCGCCCACAAGTTCCAAGGCGCGCGAGGAAATGGCAAAGGTAAACGGGTCCTCAGCATCCTCAAACGAACATACGCGCGCGACCTCGGCGATCGCACTCGCCGCACAGGTCGCCTCGTAATCGGGGGCGGCGCCAAGGGGAGCCTCCAACAACTCGGCCTGCGACACGATGTCGAGCGAGCGTCCGTGCGCGAGCAGCATATCCACCGTACAGAACAGCTCGCAGCGCGCCGCCAAGCGACCGCCAGGCTTGCGCGCGCCCTTTGCCACGGCACGCACCTGGCGGCCCCGCTCGTCAAGCATCGTCAAGATCAGATCGGTTTCCTTGAGCTTGGTCTTGTCGAGGACGAGCACTTTCGTGCGATATGTGCGAGAACCTGCCATATGCGTTGGAAAGGCTAGTCTTCGGCGTTATACCCAAAGCGGCGGATCTGGGCCTCATCGTCGCGCCAGCCGGCCTTGACCTTCACGTCCAGCTCCAAAAAGACCTGCGTGCCAAAGATGCGCTCAAGATCGCGACGGGCGTCGATACCGATATGCTTGATCATCTCGCCGCCCTTGCCGATGATGATGCCCTTTTGGCCCTCGCGCTCTACGTAAATGGTGGCGTGCACGCGCAGCACCTTCTTGGTCTGCTCGAGCGCATCGCAGATCACGCCAACGGAGTGCGGGATCTCATCGCGGGTGCGGCGCAAGACCTTCTCGCGCACAAACTCGGCAACAAGCGTCTCGTCGGAAGCATCGGTACCCATGTCCTCGGGGAACCAGCGCGGGCCCTCGGGCAAAAAGTGCGCAACGGTCTCGATGAAGGCGTCGACGTTGAAGTTCTTCACCGACGAGGTCACGATCTCGTCGTCGAATTCCATAAGCTCATGCGCTGCCTTGAGCTGCTCCATGACCTGCGCGGGGTCGGCCTCGTCAGCCTTGGTAAGCACCAAAACCTTCTTGCAGCGAGCGCATCTGACGCGCTCGGCAACCCAAGCGTCTCCCCTGCCGATGGGCTTGGTGGCATCAATCAAAAACGCGACGACGTCAACGTCGTTGAGCTCGAACAGGGCGCTTTTGTTGAGCTCGGAGCCCAGACCATCTTTGGGCTTATGGATACCCGGGGTATCGACAAAGACCAGCTGGTAGCCGGGACGGTTAACCACGGCGCGCATGCGTTGGCGAGTCGTCTGGGCCACCGGCGAGGTAATGGCGACCTTTTTGCCATAGCAGGCGTTGAGCAGCGTGGACTTACCGGCGTTGGGACGACCGACCAGGGCCACAAAGCCGCTGCGGAAACCTGGCTCCACATCGCCAAAGCCCAGAGACGGCTCGTCCTCGTCACATAGGGCGTCGAGCTCCTCGTCGCTCATACCCTCAAACGGGTCGAATTCCTCGACCTCGCCGAGCGAATCGGCATCCTCGACCTCTTCCAGAACCTCGTCGTCCAGAACCTCATCGGTAGGCTGCGTATTATCGGACATGAGAATCCCTTTCTAAATAAAGCCAAGCGCGTGGGCAAAGACCAGCAGGCCCACGATTGCGGCGGTGATGGAAAGAACGTAAACGGAAGCGGCGGCGATATCCTTGGCGCGCTTCGCCAGCGGATGAAGTTCCTGGGTCGCCAGGTCGACGATCGCCTCCATAGCGGTATTGCACAGCTCGCCGTGAATCACCAGGCCGCAGCAGATGATAACCGTGGCCCACTCGGCAATGTCGAGGCCGACAATGCAGCCGGCAATGACGGTACACACGCCCGCCGCGAGCATGACCTTGATGTTACGCTCAGTTTTAACGGCGGTGACAAAGCCCTCCATGGCGTAGGAGAACGACTTTAAAAAGGACGGATGGTCCTTGTTCGATCCGGGAATCATAGACGGCTCCTAGTCGTGGGCATGGTTGGTGATGGGACCGACGTGAACCAACTTGGGGTCCTCGCCGCGCTCGAGCGCCAGATCGCGCAGGATGGCATCCTCACGGGCCTCCATGACCTCGGCCTCGTCGTCCTCGATGTGGTCATAGCCCAGCAGGTGCAGCATGCCGTGCACGAGCATCAGCCGGCACTCGTCGGCGGGACTGTTACCAAAACCGGGAGCCTGACGAGCGATGACCTGCGGCGCCAAGATAATATCGCCGAGCTCGATCGTCTCGTCGGCGGGAATGTCCTCGTCAAAGGCAGAGTCGCACTCAAACGAGAGCACATCGGTGGTACGGTCGATACCGCGCCACTCGTGGTTGAGCTCATGCATCTCGTCCTCGTCGACATACGAAAGGGAAATCTCGACTTCACGCTCAACGCCCTCGGCGGAAAGCACGAACTGGCAGATGTGCTCCACTTCCTGAGCATCGAGCAGCGTATCGAGCTCGGCATCGTTGCTGATCAATAAACTCAACAGGACTCCTTTCGGTCGCGCGAACGCTGCTCACGCACGTCATCATACGCATCATAGGCCTCGACGATCCTGCCCACCAGGGCATGGCGCACCACATCGGCGCGCTCCAGGTGCGAAAACGCCACATCGTCGACACGGCCCAAAATCTTCTCGACATCGGCCAGGCCGCCGCGACGACCCACCAGGTCGCGCTGGCTCAGATCGCCGGTAATCACAAACTTTGAGTTAAAACCCAGACGCGTCAGGAACATCTTCATCTGCTCAGGCGTCGTGTTTTGTGCCTCATCGAGTACCACGAAGGCGTCGCTCAGTGTTCGGCCGCGCATGTAGGCGAGCGGGGCAATCTCGATCACGCCACGCTCCATGAGCTCGTCGGTGCGCTCACGGTCCATCATGTCAAACAGGGCATCGTAGAGCGGACGCATGTAGGGGTCGATCTTTTCCTCGAGGGTGCCGGGCAAAAAGCCCAAATTCTCCCCCGCCTCGACAACGGGCCGCGTAAGGACCAGGCGACCCACCTCATGGCGCTTGAGCGCGGCGACGGCGAGCGCCATGGCTAGATAGGTTTTACCGGTACCGGCGGGGCCCAGGCCAAACGTGATGGTATGCGAGCGGATGGCGTCAACATAGCGCTTTTGGCCGAGCGTCTTGGGACGAATGACGCGGCCGCGATACGACAGCAGCACGTCATCGCGCAGCGACGAGGCGTCGTGCTCGCCATCGCGCAGAACAGCCAAGCAACGCGAGACGTCGTCGGCAGACAGCGTGCGACCAGCAGCCGCCTCACGAAAAGCATGTTCGAAAAAATGCGCCACGAGTTCGACCTCGTCCGGGTCGCCGCTCACGGCAATCTGGTCACCGCGCGCAACCACATGGGCGCGAACCAAGCCTTCGACCGAGCGAAGGACAGCGTCGCCGGCACCCAAAACGCGCGAGGGGTCAATCCCCTCGGGAACGGTAAGTCTAATCTTCGAGGCTTCCATGGACCTCCCTGCGAGCATGGACTAAGCCGGAATCGTCGACTCCGATGATAGCAACATCGAGCAGACACGGGGCCTTGAGCCCGCAGGCATCGTCAAGACGGGCATGATGGAACGAGCCGAGCGTCAGGTTGTCGCCATACTCGAGCACCGCACGCTCGACCGTGCCCACGCGGCGGCGGGCATCGGCGATCGCAAGCTCCTGTGCGGCGGCACGCATGCGGCGACTGCGTTCGGCAATAATCTCGGGTGGCACCTGATCGGGCATATCGGCCGCAAGCGTGCCGGGACGTTTGCTATAGCGGAAGACATGCATACGCGAAAAGCCCACGCGGCGGCACAACGCCAGCGACTCCTCGAACTCCTCGTCCGTCTCGCCGGGGAAACCGACAATGACATCGCAAGAAAGTGACGCCTGCGGCAGATTGGCACGAATCATGCGCACCGTGTCCTCAAAGGCCTCCGCACTATAGGGACGACCCATGCGATGCAGGATCGCCGTACAGCCGGACTGCACGGGAAGATGCAAGAAAGGCGCGATACGCTGCGGATAGCGCGCCATCACCTTGAGCAGGCGCTCGGAGATGTCCATGGGCTCCACTGAGGAAATGCGCACGTGGGCAATCGTAGTGCGCTCCATAATGGCCTCGAGCAGCTCATCGATCTCCACGTGTTCGTCAGTCGCGCTCTTGCCGTCATAGGCGCCCAGGTTCACGCCAGTCAGCACCACCTCGGGCACACCGGCCTCCTGGGCCTCACGCACCTGCTCGAGCACGGACTCGACGGGCACGGAGCGCTCGGGGCCGCGAGCCTTCCACACGATGCAATACGTGCAACGGTGATTGCAGCCGTCTTGGATCTTCACGCCCAGACGCGAGCGCCCCAGAGCATCGACCACATCGCTGTCGCTGCAAGCGGCCACACTATCGGATTCGACACCAAGCACCTCGCAGACACGCTCGGCGACGTCGATTTTAGACGGTTCGGCAATGACGCGGTCCGAAAGCTCTAGTAGTTCTTCGGGATGCAAGTTGACGACGCAACCGGTCACGACCACGTAGGGCTTACCTGGATATGACAGCGCATGACGGACGGCCTTGCGGGTCTTAGCCTCGGCCTCGCCCGTCACGGCGCAGGTATTGATTACGATCAGGTCGGCATCCTGGGGCTCCACCATCGCAAAACCCTGGCGCATAAGATCGGCAGTGATACGGTCGGACTCAACCCGGTTGACACGGCAGCCAAGGTTGACGACGGAAATATGGGGTGCGAGCAAGCGGGCTCCTTAATCGAGGATATCGTCGAGGGCGCTCTTGATACGATCGGTTACCGACTTCTTACCGGAAGCGACGTCATCGCCCATCTCGTCGGCAAAAGCGCGGAGCAGCTCGCGCTGTTTGTTGGAAAGGTTCGTGGGAACGACCACACGCAGTTGCACGACCAGACGACCGCGTGAGCCGCCACCGCCGATGCGCGGCATGCCGAAGTTGTTGACGCTGACGGTGTCGCCATACTGCGTACCGGCGGGGACGCACACTTTGACGACCTCCTCGGGCATAATGCCCTCGACCTCGATCTCACAACCGAGCGCGGCCTGCGCGATGGAGATATCGCTCACCAGGTACAGGTCGTCGCCATTGCGCTTAAAGCGCTCGTGATCGGCGACGCGCACGTTGACGATCAGGTCGCCCGAAGGCTCACCACGAAGGCCGGCCTCGCCAAAGCCGCTCACGCGCAGTTGGCGACCGGTCGAGACGCCGGCGGGAATATCGATGTCGATCTTTTCGTGCGAAGGCGTGCGGCCCTGACCGTCGCAAGTCTCGCAGGGATGATCGATGACCGTGCCCTCGCCGTGGCAGTCGGGGCAAGGCGAGGAGGACTGGACCTGACCCAAAAATGAGCGCTGGACCGTGGTGACATAGCCCGTGCCGTGACAGCGGCTGCACTGCTTTTCGGTCGCACCGTCAGCCTTGCCCGTACCGTTGCAGTCATCGCAGGGAGCAAGGCGGTCATAGCTGATCGTCTTTTTGCAGCCAAGCGCAGCTTCCTCGAGCGTCACCGAAAGCGAGATGGCCATATCGCGACCGCGACGGCGCTCGCGCCGGCTGCGGGCACCACCGACGGCGCCGCCGCCAAAGAACGACGAGAACAGGTCGTCCATGCCCATTCCGCCAAAGATATCGTTGATGTCGACATAGCCGGAACCACCAGGGCCGTCGGCAGTACCAAAGCGATCGTAGTTGGCACGCTTCTGCTCATCGGAGAGGACAGAATAGGCCTCGTTAAGCTCTTTGAACTTTGCCTCGGCCTCGGGGTCGTCCGAAACATCCGGGTGTACCGTACGGGCTTTCTTTAGAAACGCGCGCTTAATGGTCCGCGCGTCGGCATCCTTATCGACACCAAGTACCTCGTAGTAATCCCTATTTTCCGACACGACCGAATCCTTCCGACTTTCAATATTGTCACAGTGCGTCCTATACCCATGCAGGGCCGGCCGCAAACAGAGGGTTTGATGTTATTGCATCCCGTAGGGCGAAAGCATCGCGCGCTGCGAGCAGCTCGCAAACCACACCGACACGAGCGCGAACATGAAGCCGTTGGCAAAACCGTTGGCAAACTGCATCGCGCCACGCTTCCACCACAGCAGGCTACGGTGAAGTACCCCATCCGAGAGCACCATGAACAGGCCCATGGCAAACGGAATAAAACACATCACGGCAAAGGCCGAGAACACGCCCGAGATGGCCGACAGCACCAAAAACGGCGCGACGATGCCCATCAGGTAAAAGCCGGTACGGGCCTTGCCCTCCAGGCGCTCGGCCTCCACATGGGCGCGACCGACCAGGTCACCACCCGTGGCGCCATTGGTACCGGCATGGCCCATGCCGCTAATGCGAACCTCGTCGCCGTCGTGCGTGCCGGCAGGAAACTCAATCGTTTGCTCGGAGGTCACGCGGGTACGACCGCTGCCGCCGCAATCGGGGCACGGATCGGCTACGACCTTGCCTGAGCCGCCGCACTCGGGGCAAACCGACTGAAACGTGCCGGCGCCAAACAGGAAGGACAGGTCCACATCGATATGGCCGCGTCCGCCACAGCTTGGGCAGGTATGGGCATGCTCGGAGGAGACAGAACCCGAGCCGCCGCAGTGTCCGCACGTATCGAATCGCGTGTAGCGAACGGTTTTGCGGGCACCGCCCTTGGCCTCCTTGGCATCGAGCTTAATGTCGACGACCACGTTGGCACCGCTTTCGGGATTGTAGGCTGCCCGCCCGCGACGCGGCTGGCCCCAAGCGCCGCCGAAGGGAAAACCGCCCTCAAAGGGATTGCCGTACCCGGCGCCGCCGGCGTAACCGCCGCCATAAGGCGAAGCCGTAGGAGCGCCGGCGAAGGGATTGCCCGAGCGCATGGCGTCATAGCGTGCACGCTTCTGCTCGTCCGAAAGCACAGCGTAGGCCTCGGAAACCTCTTTGAACTTTTCCTCGGCACCCGGCTCTTTATTGACGTCCGGATGGAGCTTGCGGGCCTTCTGCTGGAAGGCCTTTTGAATATCACGCGAGGAGGCATCCTTAGAGACACCGAGAATCTCGTAGTAATCTTTTTCGTTCATCGTCGCCATGTACGGCAACCTCCTGCTCACAGCAGCGTATATCTTGCGGTAATTCTACCCGAGCGGCCTATGCTAGACCCCAAAACAGCTCGAACAGAACATTTCCATCGAGCCAACCCAGGTGTGTCGGCGCTAAACGAGCTCGAACACGGCCCGCAACGACATCTGCCGAAGTGAAGGATCCCTCATGGACCCCGAGCGCCTCGGGCACCCACGTGGCAAGACCCAATTCGAGTGCGCGATCGCAGGCAGCCGCGAGCTCACCCGTTGGGATGACACGCGCCGCGCGAACCAACAGGTCGGGCCCAACACCGCGCGTCATGCGACAGGCGAGCATCAGGTCTTCGGCCGCAGCCTCACGCTGCGACAGATATTCGGCCTCAAACGCCGTCGCGTCATCGTCGCGCTGCAGCAGACGTACACGGTGCGCATCACCTCGAGAAGACACGCCGGGAAACAAACCTGCAAGACGGTCGAAATCCCCAGCATCGAGCATGCCCGCGGCAGAACGGCCCAGGCCCAGGTAACCCTGCCCGGTCCAGTACGCGATGTTGTGGGCGCACTCATGGCCGTCGAGCGCGTAGCTTGCCACCTCATACGGGTGATAGCCGGCGGCACCCAAGAGCTCGCGCGCCACGTCCATGCAGGCGGCCTGAAAATCCTCGTCGGGCTCCAGCGACTCGTCACGGCACGCCATGCGATAAAGGGGCGTCCCCTCCTCGAGCGTGAGCGGGTAAACCGACACATGATGCGGAGCCGCCGTCAGCACGCCATCGAGCGTGCGCTTCCAACTCGCTGCGGTCTGCCCGGGAAGTCCGCACATAAGGTCGCACGACACGTCAAGCCCAGCTTCCTTGACCGTCGCGATGGCAGCGAGCGCCCGATCGGCATCGTGAATACGGCCGATGGCGGTAAGTTCGGTATTATCGAGCGTTTGCGCGCCCAGAGAGACGCGTGTGACACCAACCTTGGCAAGCGCAACGGCTAGCTCGGCGGACAGCGACTCGGGATTAGCCTCACAGGTAAACTCAACAGGGGCGCACCACGCACGAATACGACGCGCCAGCTCCACCAGGCGCTCCCCCGCCAGCGACGGCGTGCCACCGCCAACATAGACGGTGCTGATCTGATCGAGGGCCCCGGCCTTGCCAAAAGAATCGAGGCGCGCGTACAACTGCTCAAAATAGGCATCGAGCGCAGCGCCCAGCTCGCACGGAGCGAAACTGCGCGAATCAAAGTCGCAGTATCGGCACTTTTGGGCACAGAACGGCACGTGCGCATACAGCGCGGTAACGGCCACCCTTACGCCTCCAGCGGATGAGGGGGCACCGATTCGCCGGCGGCAAGGGCAGCCTCGCAGGCCATCACATCGCGCTCGATCTCATCGACCAGCGCCATGAACTCCTCATACGTGGAGCAGCGCACCACCTGGGCGCGCCAAGCGGCGGCATGGGGCATGCCTTTTAAGTACCAGCTTGCGTACGTGCGGGCGCGCGACATGAGCGGCAAGAGCTCATGCGTCAGCGTTAGGTGCTCACGCAGGGCGTCCAGGCGCTCGACGGAACTGCGCGTCGGCACCGGCATGCCATCGAGCGCAAGGGCGCGAGCATCGCCAAAGACCCAGGGATTACCGTAGATACCGCGCGCGATAAACACTGCGCTGGCACCCGAGTTGCGCAGATGCTCCGCGGCATCCTCGGCGCAGAACACGTCGCCCGAACCGATCACGGGAATCTCAACGGCATCTGCGACCTCATCGACGACCGACCAATCGGCCTGGCCCGTGTAGAGCTGCGTGGCGCAACGACCATGCACGGCGACTGCGGCAGCCCCTGCACCCTCAAGCATCTGGGCAAATGTCGCGGCATTGCGGTCCTCGGCATAAAAGCCCTTGCGAATCTTGACGGTCACGGGCACGTGCGCAGCACACACCGTGGCCTCGACGATCTTCTCCGCCAGGTCAGGCGTGCGCATAAGCGCCGAGCCCTCGCCCTTGGTAACGACCTTGCGGGCGGGGCATGCCATATTGATATCGATGAGCGACAGACGATCGCCAACGCGCTCCTCGACGGCGGTGACGGCGCTCGCAAACTGATCTGGCTTGGAGCCAAAGAGCTGCACGCAAATCTGCTGCTCCTCGTCAGCCGGCAGCACCAGGCGCCAGGTCTTGTTGCTGGCATAGGCAAGGCCCGCCACGCTCACCATCTCGCTGTAGGCAAGGTTGGCACCGCGGCGGCGGCACATGATACGGTAGGCGGGGTCGGTCACGCCCGCCATGGGAGCCATAAGGAACGGCTGCTCGGCATAGGCGCTCAGCAGCCGCTGACTATATTCGGAAAGCGCCATAGACCTACTCGTCCACCTTGAGGATCGCCATAAACGCCTCCTGCGGGACCTCGACCGAGCCGATAGCCTTCATGCGCTTCTTGCCCTCTTTCTGCTTCTCGAGCAGTTTGCGCTTACGCGAAATATCGCCGCCGTAGCACTTGGCAAGCACGTCCTTGCGGCGCGCCTTGACGGTGGAGCGGGCAATGATCTTGTTGCCGATTGCGCCCTGGATGGGCACCTCGAACAGCTGACGAGGGATAATCTCCTTGAGCTTGTCGCACAGGCCGCGGGCAAGACCGTAGGCCTTGTCCTTATGGACGATAAACGACAGTGCGTCCACCTCGTCGCCCGAAAGCAGGATATCGAGCTTCACAAGTTCGGATGGACGGTACTCGTTGAACTCGTAGTCCAACGAGGCGTAACCCTTGGTGCGACTCTTGAGCTGGTCAAAGAAGTCCAGGATGAGTTCGGCGAGCGGCATATCGAAGCGCATCTCCACCGATTTGCTCGTGAGATGGATCATGTCGGTCGTCACGCCGCGGTGCTCGATGGCGAGCTGCATGACGGCACCCGTATACTCGGGCGGACAGATGATCTTGGCTTTGAGGAACGGCTCCTCAATGCGCTCGATACGCGTGGCCTCGGGCAGATCCTGCGGGCTGCGGACATCGATCATTTCGCCATCGGTCTTGTACACGTGATAGTCGACCGAAGGACTCGTGGCGATGAGGTCCAGGTTGAACTCACGCTCGAGACGCTCCTTGACGACCTCCATGTGCAGCAGGCCCAAGAAGCCCACGCGGAAGCCAAAGCCGAGCGCCACGGACGTCTCGGGCTCCCACACCAACGACGGGTCGTTAACGTGGAGCTTATCGAGTGCGTCGCGCAGGTTCTCGTAATCCTTGTTATCGATGGGGAACAGGCCCGTGTAGACCATGGGCTTGGCCTCGCGGTAGCCCGGAAGCGGCTCAGGACAGGGGTTCGACGCCCAGGTAAGGGTGTCGCCCACGCAAACGGCCTCGGGGTCCTTCAGGCCCGTGACCACATAGCCGACCTCGCCAACCGTCAGCGCGTCAACCGGGGTCTCGGCAGGACGCTTGACGCCCACGCCGTCGACCAAAAAGTCACCCTCGGCCTGCATCATGAGCAAAGTATCGCCTTTTTTGATGGAACCGTCGAAGACGCGCACCGTGGCCACTACACCGCGATACTCGTCAAAGTACGAATCCAGAATGAGCGCTTTGAGCGGAGCGTTTACATCGCCCTTAGGCGGGGAGATCAAAAAGACGATGGACTCCAGCAGATCGTGAATGCCCTCGCCGGTCTTGCCCGATACGCACACGGCATCGTCGGCAGGAATCGCCAGGTCGTCCTCGATCTCGGTCTTGACCTCGACGGGATGGGCCGAGGGCAGGTCGATCTTGTTGATGGCAGGCACAATGTCCAGATTGGCGTTCATAGCGAGCGTCGCGTTGGAGACGGTCTGCGCCTCAACGCCCTGGGTGGCGTCCACGACGAGCACCGCACCCTCGCAAGCGGCCAGTGAGCGCGAGACCTCGTAGGTAAAGTCTACATGGCCCGGCGTATCGATGAGATTGAACTGATACGTCTCGCCGTCATCGGCGTCATAGGACACGCGGACGGCATTGGACTTGATCGTGATGCCGCGCTCGCGCTCGATATCCATGGTGTCGAGCAGCTGCGACTCCATGTCGCGCTCTTCGACGGTATGGGTGAGCTCGAGGATACGGTCACTGATCGTGGACTTGCCATGATCGATGTGCGCAACGATTGAGAAGTTGCGAATGTGGGAAATGTCAATTGAAGTATTCATGCGGACTATCTTACCCGAGCGGTACAAAAAATGGAGCCTGTTCCATAAAACAGGCTCCATTTATGCGCGTAATCTGTGTAGTGTGAAATTTACAACTTAGGCGTTGATGCTGTTCACGAGCTTGGCAAGACCGGACTTGCGGTTGGAAGCCTGGTTCTTGTGGATGACATGCTTGGCGGCAGCCATGTCGAGACGCTTGGTGACGGTCTTGAGGGCAGCCTGGGCCTTCTCGGCGTCGCCCTCGGCGACGGCGGACTGGACGTGCTTGGTCAGCGTCTTGAGCTCGGACTTGACAGCCTTGTTACGCATGCGAGCTGCCTCATTGGTGCGGATACGCTTCTTCTGAGACTTGATGTTTGCCACTTCTGGAGTTCCTTTCGAGTTCCTTGCAAAAAATGTATGACACCTCTGAGACACGGTGAGGTCATGCAAGCGCCTACTATAGCACGCTCCCCCTCAAAGGGATAGAACGAATTTGTCAAATAGGCAGGTATCATCACGATTTTCTCAAGATGTTCGTAATCCAGAGCAAAAGCGCGGTCTCCGAATCGGCCGAACCCTTAAGCGCGAGCTCCACATCGACCGCGCCCTCGAGCGCGGCAACGAGCTCGGTCATCGAAAAACGACGTGCCCAGGTAAGGTGATTCTTGACCTGCCAGGCCTGAAGCTTGAGCGTCGCGGCGAGCTCACGCCCCTGCCCACGCCCATCGAGCGCCTTGGCGACGATAAGCTCGCGAATGCGCCCGCACAGCAGCGTGTAAGTCCACACGTAGCTCTTGGCGGGTAGCAGCCCAAAGAGCTCGAGCGATCGGCGCATATCGCGGGCCGAGACCGCATTGAGAAAGTCCCAGGGCTGGACTTCGGCCGTGCGCACGATCCAGCGCTCCACATCGGCAAGTTCAATCTGAGGCGACTCGACCATCTGGGCAAGCTTAGCCAAGTCGTTATCAAGCATGCGAGTGTTTTCACCCGAACGCGAGACAAGCTCCTCGGCGGCCGCCGTCGAGATCGACTTGCCGTGCTGTGTCGCCATCTGCTGCACGCGGCGCGGTAGCTCCCAGCGCTTGGTGCCGGAGCAATCGATCACTGCCTTCTTATCGATCTTGGCGATTGCTTTATACAAGCGCGTGTTCTTGGCAAGCGAATCGGCGATGATCAGGCAGACGGTCGTGGGGCTGGGGCTCGCCAGATACTCGACAAGCGGCTCCGAGACCGTCTTGGAAAGCTTTGAGCAGCCGTCGAGAATTACCAGGCGAAACTCGCTGCCCATGGGAAAGGTGTTGAGTGAGCCGATAATCGATTCGATATCGGGGTCTTTCGTCATGTCGCGCTCGTCGAGGTTGAACTCGACCATGCCCGACTTTTCCAGTCGTGCCTTCATGCGCGAGACAGCGTGGTCACGTTTGACTCCGTCAGTACCGACGATCAGATATGCCGGCAACAGCCCGGTTTCGGACATCGCGCTCCCCTCTCGCAGACTCTCGAATTCGTACCGTGCCATTTTAGCCCACGGGCTCGCCCCGCGCCAACGGCAGCATCACGGTCGCTGGCATCGCATCGTAAAGCCATTCGCGGTCGGCGTGATGGTGATATCACCGTGTTCGATAGTGCATGCAAAGGCCCCACCGGCCGCTCGAACCGCATCAACGCACTCGTCGCTGGGATGACCGTATCGATTCCCCTCGCCGGCGCTTGCAATGGAAAGCTCGGGCTGCAAGATACCGAGCAGGTCGCCGTCGACCGAGACCTTCGAGCCGTGATGCCCCAACTTGAGCACATCGATATCCCCCACCTCCTGCACAAACTCACGTTCCTGGTCAAGCTCGGCATCGCCGGTCAGCAGCATACGCAAGCGCTTTCCTTCCTGCGCAAAGGTTAGCAGCAAGACAAGCGAGTCTTCGTTCCCCTCTCCATCCACAGAATCGAACGGCCACATCACGCGGGCGCGAAACGCACCGATATCGAGGGTATCTCCCCGCCTCACCTGGCGATACGAAACGCCGGGACGGTTTAGAACCTGCGCGGGCGCATCCTCGAGCGCGTCGGCCGCCACGGCGATGGTCCCAACCGAAAACTGTTCAAGCACTGCAGGAAGGCCACCCCAATGGTCCTCGTCCCAATGCGTTACAAAGACGGCATCGATATGATGCACATTGTTTCGAACGAGCGCGGTAACCACCCGGTCGTCGAGTCCGCTATCCACGAGCACCACCGTCGAGCCCTGCCGAACCAAGATCGCATCGGCCTGGCCAACATCGAGGACCGTCACCGAAGGCGGCGCGAATCGATCCCAGTAGACGTACGGAATCCCCGCCAGAAGCGCCAGGCAGACTAGCCCAGCAGCCATAGGCCGCGCCTGCGGGCGCGGCCACCAGACCAAGAGAACCAGCAGCGCCAATGGCACCACGTAAATCCAGACCGTATCGGGCGGCACACTCAGGGATGCACCCGGCACGGCGGCAAACAGCTGCTCAAAGAACAGTGCGCACCGGGCGGAAATCATGGGTACGACGAGCGCCCAAGCCTGAAACGGCGCCACGAGCGAAAAGGGAACCAGCACAATCGACACAGCGAGCAGTACACTCACCACCGGACCGATGACCGCATTTGCCAGCGGAGCAATGAGCGAGAACATACCGAAGGCGGGAATGGTGATGGGGAGCGTCGCCAACTGCGAGCACAGTGTGACGGAAAGCATGCCGGCAATGCCCGTCGGCACGCCCAGCTCTCCCAAAGCGTAGGTGGCGTACGGGCAAAAGCACAGGATGGCAAAGACGCTGGCACATGAAAGCTGAAAGCCCATCTCGAACAGAACCGTCGGCCGCAGTAGCACAAAAATGGACATGGTTACGAAGAGTGCCGAAAGGCCGTGCCGGCGACGTCCCGCGCCGTTTACGACAAGCGTCGCGAACACCATGCAGCACGCGCGCACGGCCGAGGGCGAGGCGCCCGTAAAGGCAGCGTAACCCACAAGCGTTATCGCCAATATCGCCCGCTGAAGACCACGTGAGCACCGAGTCTTTTGCAATACACCCTCGATTACAAACCCCACGATAGCCAAATGGCTGCCCGAGACGGCGATAAGATGCGCAGTTCCCGTCACCGAAAACCAGTCGCCCGCCGGCTGGGCGCGCAGCTCGGCCGAACGACCGCAGACGACACCGGCGATGAGCGCACGCGCCGGGTCGGTCGCAGGCGCGATGGACCCAAGCAGCCCATTTCGCAGTCGAAGCAGCGGCCCCGGAGAACCCTCATCGACCGACACAATCCGAACGGCTTTAACCTTGCGTACCTCGCCTCGAAGCACGCGCGATCGTCCATACGCATCGTTCTCAAAACGTGAAACACGACCGATAACACGCACGTGCGCCCCGACCTTGAGCTCGTGGTCGCACGATAGGCGAACCGTTGTCAAGTTCTTACCGTCCGCGCGTACCTCGCACGTATAGGAATACACGTCGTCGTTAATGAATGGATCACCCTGCACGACAAACTCGAGGCTACTTGCCGCTCGACCGTCGAGCACCTTTGAGGCGCTTAGCGCGCCCACAGCCCACCACGCCGAGACGACCGCTCCCGCCACGAGACCGACGGACGCGGCATACAGCCACCGCTTAAAAGGGGCAAGCCGCGTACAAGATTGAGCCAGCACAACGAATACCGCCGACGCAACGGGAATGGCCCATAGCGGCCCGACCGCCGGCGCCCGCTCCCTAAGCAGCGCATCAGCGGCCATGTTGAGCACCAAGACGCAGCTCATGCACATGCCGGCACACAGGGCCATCGTCCACGGAATCAGGGGTCGCGGAGGCATTACATGCTCGCGCTCGCGCACATTCATATGCAAATGCAATCTTTGATCTTGGCAAACTTCTTCTCGCCGATGCCCGAGACTCGCATCAGGTCTTCAATCGAGGTAAATGGCCCGTTTTGCGTTCGCTCATCGATAATCGACTGGGCCATGGAGGGACCGACGCCGGAGAGCGTCTGCAGTTCGGCGGCGTTCGCCGTATTGATATTTACCAGATCGCTCACGACGGATGTGCCGACAGACGCCTCACCGGGTCCAGATCCAGCGACGACGTCAACCGTCTGCCGCTCTCCCACGTGCGGCACATAAATCTTCTGACCGTCGACTACTTTTGAAGCTCGATTCAGGCCCGCGACATCGGCCTCGGGCGTAAGCCCGCCGGCAGCATCAATCGCCTGCGCCACGCGCGCACCTTCTCGCAAGCGATAGACGCCCGGCGTCACCACGGCCCCGTCAACATCGACATAGACCTCACTGGCCGCACTTGCCTTTTTCGAATCACTCGAAGGATTGCCATCATCTGAAGCGTCCGCAGAACCCGTATCCGCCCGCTCAACCGACGTGGCATCACGCTCAAACATCACCCCATCGGATTCGCCGCCCAACGTTGCCATCGCCAACCCACTCGCCATCGCAATAACGACAAGCATCGCCACGATCACCGCCTTGTGCTCGAGCAGCTTTCCCGCCCAGCGATCCATTCGTTTGACCCGTTCGTGCTGTTCGCGCTGTGCCATAGCAAACACCTCCCAACACTATCGTGTCAGGCGAAAGGGGTCGCAGCGCTCGGGTTCGCACATCGTCGCTCACGGTCAAACCAATACCTGACCAAAACCTTGCGAAAAAGTGTCCATTAATTCAGACACGCGTCGTCAAATGAACAATTTGGAAGCAAACGCCCAGATAGCAAAAGGCCGACGATGCAAATACATCGCCGGCCTATGCAAGCAATTACTCGTGATCTTGGTATATTTCACGCGGAGCGAGCTGCAAATGTTTGCGTTTTAAGGTCTTGGGGGCCTTATACGTGTTGCTGCCAAAATCGATATACTCGGTCTGTTTGAGCAGGCGCTCGATCATCTCCTCGTGATCGAACAGCTCCCAGGCCTCATGCACGGCATCGAGCTTGGCATGCGTCTCGGGACGACGCGGCATAAAGAGCGTGCAGCAATCGGGCGCCGCCTCGGTCGAGATATCAAACGTGCCGATCTCCTGGGCACGAGCGATAATCTCCTGCTTATCAGAACCAATGAGCGGACGGAACACGGGAATCTTCACGGCCTCGTTGACGGCCATGATGTTCTCGAGCGTCTGGGAGGCAACCTGACCAAGCGACTCGCCCGTCACAATGGCCTTGGCGCCCTCGATATGCGCGATGCGCTCAGCAACCGAATACATAATGCGGCGATACATGATGACACGCAGGTTGCTGGGACAGGTTACCGAAATCTCGCGCTGGCAGTCGCCAAACGGAACGACATACAGACGGCCGATCTGGACACCCGGTTCAAGGGCGCGAATGATATCCTGCACAAGATACTCGCTGGTATCCGGCGTCTGCGGACGACCGGAAAAATGCACCGGCACGCACACGGCTCCGCGACGCGCGAGCATCCAGGTCGCCACCGGCGAGTCGATACCCGATGACAGAAGCGTCACGACCTTGCCGGCAGAACCCACCGGCAGACCGCCCACGCCGCGCTCGGAGCGAGCGTACACGTAAACGCTGCCCTGAACAACCAGCACGTGCACCATCGCGTCGGGATCGTGCATCTGGACCTTTTTATCGGGGAACGCCTCGCACAGCACCTCGCCAACCTGTCGATTGATATCAATCGAGGTGAGTTCGTAATCGGTGTTGGAGCGCTTGGCATGTACCTTAAACGAGTCGAAGGGGCCAAACTCGCGCAGCGCCTTTACAGCCGCCGCACAGTACTCCTGCGGGTCGCGATTGGTGTGATAGGCCAGGGACACACGAGCAACGCCGGGCACGGTGCGGATAACGCGCGCCGCATCGTCAGCCTGATGCTCGTTAAAGGTCACGAGGATATAACCGGAAATTCGAGACACGGCATTCACGGAAAAGGCGGCCAAAGCCGCCTTAATGTTATCCATGAGGATATGCTCAAAATGTGCGCGGTTCTTGCCCTTCAGTCCAACCTCGTGATAGTGGACCAGGCAGACGCGAGCCGCCATTTAGGCTTCAGCAACCTTGTGGCCGAGTGCCTTCTCGTAACGGGCCTCGTCGTAGGAGATATCGCCGTCGACGATCTCGTCCATAGCCATCGAGATGGTATCGGCGCCGGAGAGCGCGATGGTGATGTCATCGACATCCTGGACGGCAAGCACGCGATTGTGCTGGCCACGCAGCATGCTATTAATATCGCAGGCGCGCTTGGAGGCAAGCGAAGCGAGCAGGAAGCGGTTGTGATCGGTCTTCTCCAGAAGATCGTCAATGCAAGGCTTTACAACGGACACGGACCTCAGATCCTTTCATGCATATCGAGAACGCGAACGAGCTCATCGGTCGCGCGGTCGAGATCGTCATTCACCACGACGTCGTCGTAGCGGTCGGCAAGGGCAAGCTCATGGGCGGCGTTTGCCATGCGCAGCTCAATCGTCTCGGGCGACTCGGTACCGCGACCGACAAGACGCTCGCGAAGTACCTCGAGCGAGGGCGGCTTGATAAAAATCAACACAGCCTCGGGGAAACGCTCCTTGACCTGCAGGGCGCCCTGGACATCAATCTCCAAAATCAGAGAAGCGCCAGACGCGAGCTTAGACTGGACCTCGCTCACCAGCGTGCCATAGCAGTTGCCGTGAACCTCGGCCCACTCGACAAACTCACCGTTTGCCACGCGGCGATCGAACTCCTCGCGCGTCAGGAAAAAGTAATTGACGCCGTCGACCTCGCCTTTACGCGGAGCTCGCGTGGTAGCCGAAACCGTCAGGCCCAGGTTCGAGCGACGCTCGCGCACACGAGTGACGAGCGTGCCCTTGCCTGCACCTGACGGTCCAGAAATCACAAAGAGCTTGGAATCCTGAGCGCTCACTTATTTGGTCAGCTGCTCGAGGAGCTGCTCGCGCTGACGGACGCCGAGGCCCTGGACGCGACGGGTAGCGGAGATGCCGAGCTCCTCCATAATCTTGGCGGCCTTGGCCTTGCCATAACCAGGGAGAGACTCGATGAGGGTGGAGACCTTCATGCGGGAAGCGATGGGATCATCGGAGTTGAGCACGGACTCGAGGGACTTCTCACCCTTCTTGATCTGCTCGCGAAGCTCAGCGCGGGCATGACGGGCGGCAGCGGCCTTCTCAAGAGCCTGCTTGCGCTGCTCGTCGGTAAGCTGAGGGAGTGCCATTCGAACCTCCAAATAATTGGTTTAACATTCATTCGATGTTGGCATTTTAGCACGTCAAACGTACAAAATGCTCAATTGCGGCTCCATAGGTTAGACGATACCTGCAAAAAGTGCAATATATCGGGGGCAAAGTTAAGCCCCCGAACCGCGATTCCACACAATAGATGGGAAAGTTTTCGCAGGCACGGGGGCTAATTTGTGCTAATGGCACCCAAAAGTGGTGACTTAAGGAAATCTTTTAAGCGACGTTTTCGACCAGCTCGGCGACAATGGCGTCAAAAGCGGCAACCGGGTCGTCGGCACCGGTGATGGGACGGCCCACCACGATATGGCTCGCGCCGCGCTCGATAGCCTGAGAAGGCGTGGCAACGCGGGACTGATCGCCCAGGGCCGCGCCCACGGGACGCACGCCCGGGGTCACGATGAGGGCATCGGGGCCCAGCAGCACGCGCATATCGTGAGCCTCCATCGGAGAACACACGATACCATCGATGCCGTTGGCCTGAGCAAGCTTCGCCAGGCGGGCGGCCTCCTCGGCCACGGGCGACTCGACGCCAATCTCGGCCAGCGAATCCTGGTTCATGCTCGTGAGCACGGTGATGGCGACAAGCTTGGCACGGTCCTCGCGCGCCTCCTCGGCACCCTCGCGGCAGGCAGCGAGCATAGCGCCCGAACCCAGGCCATGGACCGAGAGCAGGTCGGCACCGGCAAGCGAGGCCGAACGGGCGGCACCGCGCACCTGATGCGGAATGTCGTGGAACTTAAGGTCGAGGAAGACCTTAAAGCCAAGGTCCTTAAAGGTCTTGACGATCTGGGGACCCTCAGCGTAATAGAGCGTCATACCCACCTTGAGCCATGCGGCATGGCCCGAAAGCTCATGGGCGAGTTCGAGCGCACGCTCACGGTCGCAGTCGAGGGCGACGATAACGCGGTCGCGGGCATCGGTCTCTAGCATTCGAAAGCACCTACCAGCTCGTTGATGTCCTTCACGCCCTGGGACTCAGCCCAGGCCTCGAGCTCGTGCGCGATCTTGAGCGAAGCGCACGGATCGACGAAGTTGGCCATGCCGACCGACACGCAGGTAGCGCCAGCCAGGATAAACTCGGCCGCATCCTCGCCGGTCATGACGCCGCCGACACCGTTGATGGGGATATCGACGGCCTGAGCGACCTCCCAGACCATGCGCACGGCGATGTGGTGGCACAGCGGGCCCGAAAGGCCGCCCTTGGGCTTGGCCACACGGGACTTGCGAGTATGAACATCGATGGCCATGCCCTGGATAGAGTTAATGACCGAAAGGCCGTCGGCACCGGCGGCCTCGAGAGCCTTGGCAATCTCGGCGACGTTAACCGGAGCCATCTTTACGAACAGCGGCTTATCGGTCACCTTACGGCAGGCAGCCATAACGGCAGAGGCGCCCTCGGGCGAGGAGCCCATGGCAGCACCGCCGGCGGCAATATTGGGGCAGCTGACGTTGATCTCGTAGCCGGCAGCCCAGGGGCACAGCTCGACATACATCTCGAGCGCGCGCACAAACTCGTCAACGGAGTGGCCGGCAACCTGGCAAATGACCTGGCAACCGTCCTTGGACAGCTGCTCGAGCCACGGGCCGGACTCACGGGCAAAGGCGGCGACACCGGGGTTCTGCAGGCCCACGGAGTTGATCATACCGCCGGGAATCTCGGCCATGCGGGGCGCAGGGTTGCCCGGCCAGGGCTCGGCGGCGCAGCCCTTGGTGGTAATGGCGCCCAGCTGAGAAACATCGAAGAAATTCTGGAACTGCCAACCGTAGCCGAAGGTGCCGGCTGCGGTGTTGATGGGGTTCTGCATCTTAACGCCGCCGAAATCGACGGCCATGTTCACGGTACCCACTAGAAGACCACCACCTTAGAAGCATCGAACACGGGGCCGCACATGCAGGCGCCCTTCATACCGTCGACCGTCTCGACGTTGCAGGTGTTGCAGGCGCCAAAGCCGCAGCTCATCATGCGCTCGAGCGACACCTCACAATATGCACCGGCCTCGGCGGCAGCGGCGGCGACTTTCTTCATCATGACAGCGGGGCCGCAGCTGGCGACGTAATCGTAGCCGCCCTCGCCGAGCAGCTCGGCTGCCGGATCGGTGCAAAAACCGTGCGTGCCGAGCGAACCGTCGTCGGTGCACACGTTAACCGTGGCGCCCAGCGCGCGGAACTCATCGACACCCACGGCCTTGGAAGCGGTGCCAAAGCCCAGGCACACGTCCATATCAACACCCTGCTCGGCAAGCATACCGGCAAGACACAGCACAGGCGGAACCCCGATGCCGCCCGCAACGAGCAGGGCCTTCCTGGTGCCCTCGGGTACCATCCAGCCACGGCCACCGGGGCCCAGCAGGTTAGAGGTGGAGCCAGGGCCCATCTGGGACAAACGACGGGTGTCGTCGCCCACGACGGCGTACCACAGCTCGACGGTGCCGGCCTCGGCGTCGGCGCGGTAGTAGCTCAGGGGCACGCGAAGCAGCGAGGACGCATCACCGGGAACGGCGATGTTCACAAACTGACCGGGCTTGAGCGCACTTGCAAGCTTGGGGGCCGAGATGACGAGCGAGAAGATGCCGTCGGCGATCTCCCGGTTCGAGACGACCTCGAAGTCGTGCATGCGTGCAGTGGAAGGTGTGGGCATAGACGCTCCAATCCCCCATGCGGTTGCATGGTCCAAACGAATAGAAAGCGCGGCACCGCAAGGGCGCCGCGCACAAAAGCGATAAGGCTATGCTAGCAGATGCAGCCGTCAGCAAGCGTCTGCTTACCGCCGACAAACACATCGGTGGCTCGACCGGTGAGCGTACGGCCGGCAAAACCGGAGTTCTCGGCGCGCGACTCATAACCGTCCTCGCCAACCGTCCAGGTGGCAGCGGGATCGAACACGGTCAGGTCGGCAACGGAGCCCGCCTTGACCTGAACCTGGTCGAGGCCCAGAATCTCACGCGGCTTGATGGCCATGAGCTCGACCATGCGGCCCATGCTCATCTTGCCCGTGTTGACCAGCTCGGTGAGCACGAGCGACAGCGAGGTCTCGAGGCCGATCATGCCAAAGGGCGCAAGCTCGAACTCGCGGGCCTTCTCCCACGGGGTGTGGGGAGCGTGGTCGGTGACGATGACGTCGACGGTACCGTCGATGACACCCTGACGGATGGCCTCGGCGTCCTCGTCGGTGCGCAGCGGCGGATTGACCTTGAGCGAGGTGTTGTAGGTCTCGTCCAAGTCGTTCTCGGTCAGGAACATGTGGTGCGGGGTGGCCTCGCAGGTCACCTGGACACCGGCGGCCTTACCGGCTCGCACGAGTTCCAGGCCATGAGCGGTGGAGATGTGCTGGATGTGCAGCTTGGCACCGGTCAGCTTGGCGATCTCGATATCGCGAGCGATCTGCAGCTCCTCGCCTGCCGCCGGCCAGCCCTCGAGGGCCAGACGGGTCGAGACCTTGCCCTCGTTGATCTGACCGTGACCGACCAGATCCTCGTCCTGGCAGTGGCTCATAAAGACTTTGCCGAACATCTTGCCGTAGTCCATGCAGCGACGGAGCATGCCCGCGCCCTGCACGCCACGACCGTCGTCAGTGAAGGCGACGGCGCCGTGGGCGACCATATCGCCCATCTCGGACATGGCCTCGCCCTTAAGACCGCGGGTCATGGCGCCAGAAGGATAGACGCGGCAGTGGCCGACCTCGGCAGCGCGGGACTTAACGAACTCAACAACGGTACCGTTATCGGTAACGGGGTCGGTATTGGGCATGGTGCACACGCCGGTGAAGCCGCCCTTGGCAGCAGCGCGGGTGCCACTCTCGATGTCCTCTTTGACCTCGTAGCCAGGCTCGCGCAGGTGCACGTGCATATCCACCAGGCCGGGGACGAGATACTTGCCGGAAAGGTCGCGGACCTCGGCTCCCTCGGCGGCGAGGTTCTCGCCGACCTCGGCGATCTTGTCACCGTCGATCAGGACGTCGACGACACCGTCAAGCTCAACAGACGGATCGACGACGTGGGCATTCTTAAGAAGCAAGGCCATTATCGGCACCTCCAAGCAGCAGATACAGGATAGCCATACGCACGCAGATGCCGGCGTAGACCTGCTCCAGGATGACGGAGCGTTGCGGGTGGTCGGCCATGTAGGAGTCGAACTCGACACCGCGGTTGATGGGGCCCGGGTGGCAGATGATTGCATCGGGCTTCATGAGCTTCTCGCGGTCCTTGGTCAGGCCGAAGAGCTTGTGGTACTCACGAATCGTGGGGAACGGTGCGCCCTCGAGGCGCTCCTGCTGCACGCGCAGCATGTAGACGACGTCGAGCTCGGGCAGGACGGAATCGAGATCGCTCGTCACGTGGTCGCAGCCCAGGACCTCGGGTGCCGGCGGCAGCAGCGTGCCGGGGGCGACGGCATAGGTCTCGCAGCCCATGATCTTCAACGCGGGAATCAGCGAGCCGCACACGCGGGAGTGGGAGATATCGCCGACGACGGCAACCTTCAGACCGTGGAAGTCACCCTTGTGCTGCCAAATGGTATACAGGTCGAGCAGGGCCTGCGTGGGGTGGTTATGCTTGCCGTCGCCGGCGCAGATGACGCTCGCGGGCGAGTTCTGCGTGACGATGTAGGGCGCGCCGGCATGCTTGTCGCGCACGACGATGCAGTCGATCTTATAGGCATTGAGGGTCTCGACGGTATCGACGAGGCTCTCACCCTTGACCGTGGAGGTCGAGGAGCCGCCAAAGTTGAGGCTATCGGCCGAAAGACGCTTCTCGGCGAGCTCGAAGGAGCTGCGGGTGCGCGTCGAGGGCTCGTTGAACATGTTGACGATGGTCTTGCCCTTGAGCGTGGGGACCTTCTTGATCGCACGCTCGTTGACCTCGGAGAACGCCTTGGCGGTCTCGAGGATGAGCTTGATGTCCTCTTCGGAGTACTCGGTAATGTCGATCAGGTGCTTATGGTTGAACGCCACGGTACTACTCACCTCCCAGCGGCGCGGAGCCCACGTGGGAGCCCGGCGCGACGTCGTTGATCTCGACAGCGGTACGGCCGTCGACTTCCTTCATATATAGGTGCACGTTCTCCTCGTGCGACGAGGGAACGTTCTTGCCGACAAAGTCCGGCGAGATGGGAAGCTCGCGGTGACCGCGGTCAACGAGAACTGCCAGCTCAATGCGGCTCGGGCGGCCCAGGTCCATGACGGCGTCCAGAGCGGCGCGGATGGTACGACCCGTGTACAGGATGTCGTCCACCAGCACGACGCGCTTGCCGTCGACGCTGAAGGGAATGTTGGTAGCGTGGATCGCGGGAGCGAAATTGGTCGCATAGTCATCGCGGTAGAAGCTGATGTCGAGGCTGCCGAGCGGAACTTCGACGCCCTCGATCTCCTTGATCTCCTCGGCGAGTTTCTTAGCCAGAAGGTCGCCGCGCGTGACGATGCCGACCAGAGCGAGGTCTTCACAGCCCTCGTTGCGCTCGAGAATCTCGTGCGCGATGCGGGTCATCGCTCGATTGACGGCGGTCTCGTCCATGATGACCGCCTTGGGGGAAGTCGTGCCCATCGATCTCCTTCCTCACATGTCTTGACTGCTGACACAGTCAAAAAAATAGATGCCCGACCGCTCAAAGCGGACCAGACACCCACAGGAAGGGCTGCTCTATGGCAGCTATGTAATTCCATGTGGGTATCTCGTACCCCTTTAATGGTCAGGTGATAGTGTAGCCAACCTCGAGCCTAATTGCGAGCATAAATACAGAGCAATCCGTAAACGGAGCAATACGCTCAATAAACCTATATATATTTGTGGGACGAGCTTGAAAACCTTGTTGCGAGCTGGCATAATCCCCTCTGCCGCACGCAAATCGGATCTACGTCCAGGGCCGTGGCGTGGGCACTATCGCCAAAAGAGAAATATCTCTGTGTAGATTACGCACAGGGAGCTGCTTCTGTGCTATAGTTCAGGCTTGTTTGTTAACGCGACATGTTCGTTTGTCGCCCAAGGAGGGTCAGTTATGTCCAAAGTTTGCGAAGTTTGCGGTAAGCACCCCGTTGCCGGTCGCTCCATCAGCCACTCTCACCGCGTCACCAACCGTAAGTTCCGCCCCAACATCCAGCGCGTCTACGTCGTCGTCGATGGTCACCGTCGCAAGATGAACGTTTGCTCCACCTGCCTCAAGTCCGGCAAGGTTGCGCGCTCCTAAATAAGGTCTTACCAACAAGTACCTCGGACTCTCCGGGTCAAAGACCTCGCGTTCACATAGAACTTACCAAAGGCGTCCTCCCCTACGGAGGGCGCCTTTTTGCACTCATTGGGGACAGACTTACATGAGTGCTTTCATGCATTTGGGACAGACATGCCGCGCGTCGGCAGCGGTTCGCCCCCTGCCTCACGCAGCCTCCTTCCAGCCTGCAGTGGCCTTGGTCACGCTTGTAGCGCCGATACCGGTGATACGGGCAATTTGCTTGACCGTGAGATGTGCCCGCCTGAGCCTCAGAAGACAGGCATCGCGTTCGGGGCGTGGCAGGGCCTTGAGCAGCGCGGGGTCTATGCTCGGCAAGACTTCGCACGCAACGGAAAGGGCGTCCTCATCGGGGATCCGTCGGCGCGGAAGAATCTCCTCTGACCAGATGCGCCCGGCAACTTCCTCGATATGCTCGCAATAGCAACGGGAACCTCCGACAATATCGAGCATAGGGGCCGCATCACAAATATCAAAGGGATCGTAGCCCAGCTGATATGCCTTGTAACTTGACCAGCGGTACGCCTCGAGCGAGTCGAGCGCACCTTTCACGGGATTGAGATGGATATAATCGAGCAGCTGCACCGCCTGCGTGTCCGACTCAACCGCGACCCGCGAATAGCGATTGTCAAACAGATGCCCCGTTCTTCCCGTTTTCCCATTGAAATACTTAGCATACGCCGTCAGCGCACACTGCATTGCCTTTGAAAGATTGTCAAATGGATCATCAACCATCAAATGGAAGTGATTGTCCATAAGGCACCAAGCCAACACCGCCACTTCATGGCGCGCAAATCTGTCCGAGATATCAGATAAGAACCGATAGCGGTCGGAGTCATCTTCAAAAATTATCTGTTTAGAATTGCCGCGGTCATAGACGTGGTAATAGCCGGTGAGCGAAACGGCGCGGGCACATCGGGGCATAGCCTCTCCTTTCAAAACTGTACAGGCAACACCTAAAAGGAGAGACGCAACGCGAAAAGCTGAGCCTGTAACCTATTTATATCCAATAAGCGGCAATAACAGGCCCAGAACGGCTAAATGACAAATCGATGTCTGTCCCAAATGAGTGAAAGCACTCATGCAAGTCTGTCCCCAATGAACGGGGCGATGCGCAGGACAGATAGATTTAGTTGAAGCGGTTCATTTAATTGAAGCGTTTTAGTTTGTCTTTTACGGGAATCTGCCCGTTCACCGAAATATTTCTTGCTATCATGCATCTTGTAGGGTAAATCTCCGATCGCAAGGAGACACAAATGGTGAAAAAGTCACCGGAAAACACTACTCCCGCAATTGTGGACAACGTAGAGGCGCTTGAGGCTAAGCTCGCTCAGATGCGAGAGGCCCAGGCGCTTTTTGCTACGTACACGCAGGAGCAGGTCGACAAGATCTTCTATGAGGCCGCCATGGCCGCCAACAAGGCTCGTATCCCGTTGGCGAAGATGGCCATCGAGGAGACCGGCCGCGGCGTTCTTGAGGACAAGGTCATCAAGAACCACTACGCCGCAGAGTACATCTACAACGCTTACAAGAACACCAAGACCTGTGGCGTTCTGGAGCGCGACGAGGCCTACGGCATCACCAAGATCGCCGAGCCCATCGGCATCGTGGGCGCCGTCATCCCGACGACCAACCCCACCTCCACCGCGATCTTCAAGACGCTGATCAGCCTGAAGACCCGCAACGCCATCATCATCTCCCCGCACCCGGCTGCCGCCAAGTGCACCATCGCCGCCGCCAAGCTCGTGCTTGACGCCGCCGTCAAGGCCGGCGCCCCCGAGGGCATCATCGGCTGGGTCGATGTCCCCTCCATCGAGCTGACCAACATGGTCATGCGCGACGTCGACATCATCCTCGCCACCGGTGGCCCGGGCATGGTCAAGGCCGCTTACTCCTCGGGCAAGCCTGCCCTGGGCGTTGGCGCCGGTAACACCCCGGTCGTCATCGACGACACCGCCGACGTGCTGCTCGCCGTCAACTCCATCATCCACTCCAAGACCTTCGACAACGGCATGATCTGCGCTTCCGAGCAGTCCGTGACCGTCATCGACACCATCTATGACCAGGTTAAGGCCGAGTTCCAGAAGCGCGGCTGCTACTTCGTCAAGCAGGGTGCCGAGATGGAGGCCCTGCGTGCCGCCATGTTCAAGAACGGCGCCCTCGATCACCGCATCCCCGGCATGGCTGCCGCCAAGATCGCCGAGCTCGCCGGCTTCGAGGTTCCCGCCAAGACCAAGATCCTGATCGCCGAGGTCACCTCCACCGACCCCGCCAAGGAGGAGTTCTCCCACGAGAAGCTCTCCCCGGTCCTGGCCATGTATCACGCCAAGGACTTCCAGGAGGCCGTCGACAAGGCCGAGCACCTGGTGCTCGCCGGTGGCCCGGGCCATACCGCCTCTCTGTACGTGCACCCCGCCCAGGCCGAGAAGATCAGCCTGTTCGAGCACGTCATGAAGGCCTGCCGTATCGTCATCAACACCCCGTCCTCGCACGGCGGCATCGGTGACCTGTACAACTTTGGCATGAAGCCGTCTCTGACCCTGGGCTGCGGCTCCTGGGGCGGCAACTCCGTCTCCGAGAACGTTGGGGTGAAGCACTTGATCAACGTTAAGACTGTGGCCGAGCGCCGTGAGAACATGCTGTGGTTCCGCGCTCCCGAGAAGGTCTACTTCAAGAAGGGTTCCACGCCCGTCGCCCTCGACGAGCTCGGTACCGTCATGGGCAAGAAGCGCGCCTTCATCGTCACCGACCAGTTCCTCTTCAAGAATGGCAACACCCGCGCCATCGAGGCCAAGCTCGACGAGATGGGCATCGCCCACGACTGCTTCTACGACGTCGAGCCCGATCCGTCGCTGCAGTGCGCACGTCGCGGCGCCAAGCAGATGGCTCTCTTTGAGCCGGACGTCATCATCGCCGTCGGCGGTGGCTCCGCTATGGACGCCGGCAAGATCATGTGGATGATGTACGAGCACCCCGAGTGCAAGTTTGAGGACATGGCCATGGACTTCATGGACATCCGCAAGCGTATCTTCACCTTCCCCGAGATGGGCAAGAAGGCCTACTTCGTCGCCGTCCCGACCTCCTCGGGTACCGGCTCCGAGTGCACGCCGTTCGCCATCATCACCGACAAGGAGACCGGCATCAAGTGGCCGCTCGCCGACTACGCGCTGCTCCCCAACATGGCTATCGTCGACGCCGACAACTGCATGACCGCCCCGCGCGGCCTGACCGCTGCCTCCGGCATCGACGTCATGACCCACGCCATCGAGTCCTACGTCTCCATCATGGCTTCCGACTACACCAAGGGCCTCTCCGAGCGCGCTGCCAAGCTCGTCTTTGAGAACCTGCCCTCCAGCTTCACGAACGGCGCCAAGGACCCGCATGCCCGCGAGGAGATGCACAACGCCTCCTGCATGGCCGGTATGGCCTTCGCCAACGCCTTCCTGGGCCTCAACCACTCCATGGCCCACAAGCTCGGCGCTTTCCATCACCTGCCCCACGGCCTCGCAAACGCCGTCATCCTGACCCGCGTCATGCGCTACAACGCCGCCGAGGCTCCCGTCAAGATGGGTACCTTCTCCCAGTATCCTTACCCCAACGCGCTGCACAACTACGCCGAGATCGCCAAGTACTGCGGCATCGAGGGCAAGGACGACAAGGAGGTCTTCGAGAACTTCATCACGAAGCTCGAGGAGCTCAAGGACTTCATCGGCGTCAAGAAGACCATCGCCGACTACGGTGTTGACGAGCAGTACTTCCTCGACACTCTCGACGAGATGACCGAGCAGGCATTCAACGACCAGTGCACCGGCGCTAACCCGCGCTACCCGCTCATGAGCGAGATCAAGGAGCTCTACCTGGACGCCTACTACGGCCGCGAGCCTCAGGACTACGCCGTCTGCTAGTTTTAGCACGGTTTTTAACGGCGGGGGTGCACGGGTGTTTCACACACCCCCGCCGTCGCTTCTATCGCATCGTTGAAAGGATGCAACCATGCTGCTACCCGATTCCAAGACCGAGCTCGTCCGCCGTGGCAACAAGGTCGTTTACGACCTGGGCGACAAGATTGTCAAGGTCTTTAACGAGACCAAGCCTGTCTCTGACGTGTTCAACGAGGCTTTGAATCTTGCCCGCATCAATGAATGCGGCATCCGCAGCCCCAAGGCTCTCGAGGTTTCCCAGCTCGAGAACGCCAACGGCTGGGCGCTCGTGACCGAGAAGGTTCCGGGCACCACCCTTGCCGAGAAGATGACTGCCGAGCCCCAGCGCTTTGGTGAGTATCTCGAGATGTTCGTCGACCTCCAAATCGAGATCCACGGTTACACCTCCCCTCTGCTCAACCGTCAGCGCGACAAGTACGCCCGCATGATCGACAGCCTTGATCAGCTCAATGCCACCACGCGCTACAACCTTCAGGAGCGTCTGGACGGCATGACCAAGGAGTTCAAGGTTTGCCACGGCGACTTCAACCCCTCCAACGTCATCGTCGGCGACGACGGCCAGCTGTACGTCTGCGACTGGGCACACGCCACCCAGGGCTCCCCTGCTGCCGACGTTGCCACCACCTACCTGCTCTTTGCCCTCAACAGCAAGGATCAGGCCGAGGCCTACCTGGAGCTCTACTGCGACCGCGCCGACATGCCCATGCAGGTCGTGCGTCAGTGGACGAGCATCGTCGCCGCTTCCGAGCTCGCTCGTAAGCGCAACGTGAACGATGAGTTCCTGAAGAACTGGATCGACGTCGTCGATTATCAGTAATATCTGAGCGATTCATTTCGCATCGGAGGCACAAAGGAAAACCCCGCAGCTCATATGGGCTGTGGGGTTTTTCTTTACCCGTCGAGCTGATTCACGCAACAAAAAGGGCTGCCCCGCATCTCATCCTAAGAGAGATACGGGGCAGTCCCGCAATTACGTCTAATAGCAGAAACGTCGATTAGCGACGGGCAGCCTTCACAAGCTCGGCAACCTTGGCGACGACCTCGTCGATTGCCACGTCCTCACGCTCGCCGGTAGCACGGTCCTTGAGTTCCACCGTGCCATTCTTGAGGCCACGCTTACCCAGAACGACCTGATACGGGAAGCCCATAAGGTCGTTGTCGGCAAACTTAAAGCCGGGACGCTCGTCGCGGTCATCCACGACAACCTCGATACCCTCGGCGCACAAGCCCTCGACGATTTGGTCGCAGACGGTCGCGCACTCCTCCTTCTTGGGATCGAGCGGAATCACCGCAACCTCGTACGGAGCAACGGAGACCGGCCAGACGATGCCGTGCTCGTCATTGTGCTGCTCCACGACGGCAGCGAGCGAGCGGGACACGCCCACGCCGTAGCAACCCATGACAAGCGGCTTCTCCTTGCCGTCCTCATCCATAAAGGTGGCACCCATGGCCTCGGAATACTTGGTACCCAGCTGAAAGACCTGAGAGACCTCGATGCCGCGGGCAGCGGAGAGCGGCTTGCCACAGTGCGGGCAGGGATCGCCGGCGACGACGGTGACCAGGTCGGCCCACTCATCGACGGTAAAGTCGCGCTCGGGGCAGGCGCCGGTAAAGTGATAATCGACCTCGTTGGCACCGCAAGCCCACTGCTTAGACTCGCGCAGGCTTTCGTCGCAGACCAGACGAATGCCCTCGGGCAGGTTGACCGGTCCGATAAAGCCCTTATGCAGACCGTAGGTCTGGAGCTCCTCGTCGGTCATCATGCGATAGCCCTTGCCAAAGACATGCTCGGCCTTGCAGTCGTTGAGCTCATGATCGCCCGGAACGATGGCCACAACCGGCTTACCCTCGGCGTCGATGAGAGCCAGGGACTTGCGCGTGCCGCTCTCGGGGAACCCGAAGAACTTGGCAACGGCCTCGATGGTGCCCATGCCCGGGGTCTCAACCTTGGTGAGCGTACCGTCGCCGGGGCCCTCGGTCACAACGACCTTGGTGCTTGCCGCCTCGTCATCAGCAGCAAAGCCGCAATCGTCGCAGTAGACGAGAGAAGCCTCGCCGGCGTCGGCCAAAGCCATGTACTCGACGGAGGTATCGCCACCGATCTCGCCGGAGTCGGCAACAACGGGCAAGGCCTTGATGTAGCAGCGCTCGCAGATGTTAGCGTAGGCCTGCTTCATCTTGTCGTACTCTTCCTGCAGGCTCTCCTGCGTGGCAGAGAAGCTGTAGGCGTCCTTCATGATGAACTCGCGACCGCGCATCAGACCAAAGCGGGGGCGGAACTCGTCGCGGAACTTATCCTGGATGTGGTAGAGGTTGACGGGCAGCTGCTTATAGGAGCGCAGCTCATTGCGCACCAGGGCGGTGACAGTCTCCTCGTGGGTGGGGCCCAGCACGAACTCGCGGCCGTGACGGTCATCAAAGCGCACGAGCTCCTTGCCATAGGCATCGATACGGCCGGACTCACGCCACAGCTCGGCATCGACCATTATGGGCATCATGAGCTCCTGAGCACCGGCGGCATCCATCTCGTCGCGCACGATGTTCTCGATCTTGCGGATCGAGCGCCATGCGAGCGGCAGATAGGAATACAGGCCGGCGGCTTCCTTGCGGATCATGCCAGCGCGAAGCAGCAGACGGTGGCTCGCAAGCTCGGCGTCCGCCGGATCCTCTTTGAGCGTCGGCGCGTAAAGCTTAGACATATACATTGCTCGAGTCATTTATTTCTCCTCAGTAAGCTTGTCGACCTCGGCCATGAGCGCGTCGACAATTTGATCCTCAGCTACTTTACCAATGATCCGGCCATGCGAAAAGAGCAGGGCCTGACCACGTCCGCAAGCAACGCCCAGATCGGCGTCGGAAGCCTCGCCGGGGCCATTGACCGCACACCCCATCACGGCGATGG
>CAUBOH010000012.1 GCA_958437495.1 uncultured Collinsella sp.
CGCAGACGCTCAAGCAGGAATACCTCGATACATACGAGCGAGGTGAATGACATGATAGGCAAGAGCTATGCAAAGATAGCGATTGTTGGCTTTGTACTTTGTCTTGCAATGGTGCTATGTGCATCATTTGCGAGGTATAGGTCCGAACAGTCGTTCATCGATGGCGCTGAAAATGGGTTTGGCATAGACGGGATGTATGTCAACGATGGCGCGACCAGGCCGTCTATGGCGATTCTTGCAGGCGAAGACATGGAATGGCAAATCTGTAATGACGATGGCTCTTGTCTGAGTGGTCGTTTGGCCGCAACGAGCGACCCGAATTCGTTCGATCTTCTCGACAATGATGGATCGGATTGCGGTTCAGTTCACCTGTCGTATGCATCACGAGATGGGATGGACGGTATTCTCTACGTCTCCCACGAGTCTGGCGATTTCAAGATGCGCAGGACTAACCGAGTGCCGGCTTTTTTCGAGGAGTGAGAATTCCCGGCGGTCTGCCGATCAGGCCGCCGGGGTATTGAACCCCGCATTCATCCGTACACACACGGATGAATGCGGGAAGTGTCCGGATGAAGTTGATAATCAAGGAAACAAAGCCGTTCTGCCTGGGACGGCTTTGGCTTGGACTTTAACTACAACATCGCAATCGACGCTTATCAGCTCGCGCAACGCGCATGGCCAAATCTCGGACGCTGGTACATGGAGGACCTTCGAGATTTACTGGACATCCAAAACGACGACGCACACCGCGTGCTCGCCGACTGCGAAGACGAGATGGCTGTCTACAATGCGATCAGAAACGGCGTGAAGTCCGGAGAGCTTTCTGTGGAACCGCCGCGCCGTCGCGCGAGCCGACCGGGCAACCCGGGCAATCTGGTCCCGGCTCTCCCGGTCGTATTCCTACGATATCGCCCCTAGATCACCAATGTGTCAGATAAAGAATGAGGCAATGGCTATGATCACGCCTACGGCAGATGCAACGACTGCGCCTTTTTTCCTCTCCTTTAGTCCGACGAATAGGGTTGCCGTAAAGTAAAGGGCGGAAATGCAGGCTATGGCAAGCGAAACGAGTTCCTTGGGCGGTTTCAGCAAAAGGTCGCTAGCAAAGAGTAATGCAAGCAGGGCAAAGCCGATTGTGGTCAAGTATCTCGATTGATTTTGCGACTGCATGGCAACTGCCTTTCAGAACATGCAAGTGAAAAGTCGGTACGATGTCATTGCGGTTGCAAACAAGCCGCCGCCAGGACCGGTTGTCACGAGACCGGCGATAACTTCAGCGGTGCCAGCAAGGTAGGGATCGCGCAGGCAAGCCTCCTCCTTCGCGTTCAGCTTGACCTTGTGAGGGACGGTGCGGTTATTTGCAAATCCGTGAGAATCGCACCACGCCTTGGAATATGAATCCGTGCAGCGTCCGCGCTCAAAAAAGGGATATATCGTATTTTTCGTCGTAGTTGTCTCCGACGTAGATCTCGCTGCTCTCGGCGGGAGACCCCTCGTCGGCATAGGCTGCCGCAACGGGCACAAATGGTGTCATGACAAGGGAGAGGCAAAGAGCTGCTGAGACGATGGAGGGCAGGCATTTCTTCATGGCTGGCTCCTTAATCTGGCCTTTGATAGTTACTTGATGTCGCCTCCTTCCGCTTTATATCCGTTGTATTTGGCGTATTTCTTTAATAAGGCAAGAGGTTCTTCCTCTCCTTCGGATAAGCCGAAGATGTTTCCTTGATCATCCAGTATGAATACGGACGGAATATGCTCAAGTTCATATTGGTCATACACGGTCTTATCTTAATCTATGTATATGGGAAAGTCTCCTTCATGGACCGAGGCTTCTTCAATTGTGCTGTCCTCGGAAACAGTGAAAAGGTTCTTCCTTAAGGCTGCGAAATTATCAAGTTGTTGCATATCTTCTATGAGAGATTCGCAGTGCTGACACCACGATGCCCAGAACATCAAGATATTTTCCTCATTAGGTTTTAGCTTGTTAAAATAATTGACGTTTCGGCCGAGGCTGAAATTTTGGCCCATTTTAATGGACAAAGATGAGGGATAAGCATCGTGTTGCGGTTTGATATTGACGGCGATTAAGGCGGCGAAACACGTCAGAGTCGCCAGAGTCAGTAAGGCGATAACGCATTTTCTCGGTTTCCAGCTCATGACAGATCCCTCTCTCATGGTGAAACGCATACGTTTTGAAACGGGATACCGCTTCGATTCGTTCCGGACGCGGATGTGGACGTAACTGGTCTCGGTGCCAAGTGCGATTTCAGTACTGTATATGACTTAACGGGAATGTCCGAGCAGTGCCGGAGTCTCCATCTGGATTGTTCCGACTGGAACATCAGCCCGAATACACTGCATAGCGACTCCAACAAGAACGTCCCCGGCGTAATCCTTCCCAAGGCATGGCAATAGACAAGTTCAAGTGAACGCATGAAGGTGGCTCCCGAACCATCGGGAGCCACCTTCGCAATTCAACCGATGGGAAAACCGACTGCTAATTCAATTTGACCCAGATGGCGGGACGGACTCCGAGCAAGTCATCCTGCTCGCTCCCGTCATCGCCAAATTTGATATCGCCCATCTTGCACACGTAATTGGCTAGGGGCTGTCCGACATAGTAGAAATCACTATAGTCTGAGCTGCCGCTGTACTTCTCGACGGTAGAGGTCCACCAGTCCTTAACTTTATCGTCCTTCACTGACTTTGCGTACCGGAAATCGTCCGATAGCGCGGGTTCGCAAAGGAGAAAGGAGTTGAGAATCGTGACGTCTCCGTCGATGAGGCCCCGCTCGACATCGCTGAAGGCGAAATCCCTGAAGCTGCCGTTCAGATAGTCGTATAGCGAGCTGGACTTGAAATCGGTTGCGTCGCCTTGCGTATCGAACGCCATCTCGTCGATGCACTGCTGGGTTACGAGAAGGGCCCGTCCGTCCTCCTTGTCGACTACGATCCATCTGATTGGTCTGCCGGCGATTGCGGCGCCCTTGTAGGCCGCCAGCCCACCCGAATAGGTCCCGAACTCGACGGTCTGCCCAATCGACTTGCTGTCGATTACCTCCTGCTCCGCCTTCATGTCCGCCCGCGCTTCGAGCATGGACGGCAGGGGCGAGATGGCGACCATGACGGCAAGCAGGACGATGCCCGCGACAGCTGCGACGGCTATCTTCTTCCTCCTTTTCGAGAGGTTCGCAATCTTCGCGCCGGCCTCCCTTGCCTTCTCGCCCGAATCCCCGTATCCCTGCTCGGCCAGCTTCTCGAGGCTTTCCTTGGCGGCCTCAGCTTCCTTCCTGTTGCCCTTCTCGAGTATCGCGACGCTCGTCTTGTAGACCCTGTCCCTTCTGGATTCATCCAGGAACGTGGCATCTTCCAGATCCGCCATTTTCTCGCGCACGGCGCCGCAGTTCCAGCAGGTACCGCGCTTGAGGTTCACCGCACCGCAGCCGCACTGCCACCACCCGTCGTGTTCGGAATGGACGCCCGTGCATTTGAAGGTATCGGCCCCCATCTCGGAGAGCAGGACATCGCGTTCCGACTCCTCGACCCCGTTGAGTGCGAGTGGCGCGGGGCTATCGATGTCGATCGGGTCGCCGAAGGAGGTCTCGCCGTCCGCTCGGGTCACAACGGCACGCGAGCCGGTGATAACAGACAGCTTGATTCTCACCGCCTTGGGCCTGAGCACCTCGCCGGCGGGCAGGTCGGCATCTAGGAGCGAGAAGTCGACGGTCTCCGTCTCCCCTCCCTCGCCCTCGAGCCCGACAGTGAACTCTATGCGGCTGATGGGTTTCGTCGATACGTTGACGATCTTTGTTTGGAGGAAGCAGGCTCCCGTCTCGGTGTCTCTGGAGACTTGGATGGCTAACATCCTGACAGGGCAAAGCTCCTGCCAGGAGGGGTTGGCGTCGCGGTAAACAATCTTGTATTTCGACATTACTACACCTCGGGCAGGGCGTCTTCGTCCCTTTGTGCGCTGGGCGCCGGTGCCGCTCGGTCGGGCAGAGCGCAGACGATCAGGCCGACCATGAGCGCCGTGCCGAAAAGGCCGATGAACCAGAGGATTCCCGCGCCATTGGTGTAATGCCCCTTGGCCCTGGCAATCTTAACGAGCTCCGCCACGCCGCAGATGTTGCCGGCGATCGCCAGGAAAGGCAGGAAGAAGATTATCAGCTCCAGGCTTATTTTTGGTCCCTCCTTCTCGACCACCCGCTTCGACACCGGCGGTCCTCCGTTACTTCCGACATCACCAATTCTACTGTCCTCACCTGCGAATTTGTTGAGCAACAAATTCGATTGTGTGAGCGGTCGGTTGAGCTGCGCAGACGTTGAGCTAATTATTCTTTGCCGCTGCGGCAAGACCAGCACAACTTTTTGGAATAGTCCTACGCTCGGCAATGTATCTACAAGCCCTGAGCGAAGGGAGTCGCATATGCATGCAGCGGCAATTAACCTTCGTGGGGGGGGGTATCTCCTAGGAATACCCGCCTCCGAGGGCAGTCAATCATCGAGTACGTCCTGATTATCGCCATCTTCGGCCTGGTTATCGTGTTCGCGGGACCCGGCGTGGCAGGCGCCATCTGAAATCAGTTCAACCTGGTCGGCAACACGGTAAACAACGGGACGACTGGCGGAACCGAGGGCGGCGCGTCCGGCGGTGGCTCCACTGGGGCCGATTCCGCGACCGTACTGGCGGCTGTCGCCAAGGACGCGAAGGACTGGGCGCTCGATGAGCAGAAGGCCGTGGCCGAGGACATCGCAGCCAAGGGCGAGGCGTCTCCCGCCTACGCCAAGGCGAAAGCCGCCATGGATGCGGGGACGAAGTTCTCCGTCATGCTCACGAACCGAATCACGATGGAATATCGAATCATCGGCATCAACCACGACGACTTGGCCGACGGATCCGGCAAGGCGGGACTGACGTTCCCAACCACCTCGACGGGTATTTCGTCCCATATAAACGCGACTGACACCAACGACGGCGGTTGGGAGAAGTCGGAGCTCCGTGCGAAGATGAACTCCGGGGAGATCTGGAACCTCATGCCGTCCAATTTCCAGTCCAAGGTGAAGAGCGCCAAAAAGCTCACGAACAACGTCGGCGGAATCGATAAGAACGCCGCCGTAACCGCGACCTCGGACAGGCTGTTCCTTCTCAGCTACTCCGAGATCGCGCCCTGCACCTCCCATTGGACCTCCGACTTCACTTCCCTTTGGGCCTCCGACTACCCCTGGAGTTCCTCCGAGGGTAGCCAGTACGAGGCCTTCAAGGGCAAGGTGACGAATAACGATAATCCCAACTCTGCCATTGCCATTAGCAGCTTATGGAGGGAGCGTTCGGTGTTACCGAAACTTTCTGCGTGCTTCCTCGACGTCACCGGCACTGGCAGGTCGTCGCGTGGCGACGACGCGAGCGCTTCGCTTTGCGTCTGCCCCGCTTGGTGCTTCTAGCCTGTCTTCTAGCTTGTCTAGCGAAAAGCCTGGGCAACTTCTCGCGGGCTTTTCTTTTGGCGGTTACTCGAACGGTCTGATGTTCGTGGCACAGGTAGTCGGGTTGAGGAGAAATGGGGTCATAAAGCGGCTCTCAGAGCGCCTGCCGCTCTCCCCCGCCATTACCCCTGCGGTGTTCTCGTATGGCGTCCATCCTGCTTGGCGTTTCGTTGCAACAGCCAACTTGTCCACCGATCAAGTGAACTGCTGGAATAAATACAGCGACACGCTTGTTCGTTACAGTCGCTATATCTGTGTAAATCGCCGCGATAAATACAGCCCGTACTCGGCTGTATACCAGCTACGCGTATGTAGATTCATATCGCGTTATTAAATCGGCTCAAGTGTGTGCAAAAAGCGTAAGTAGCCGCAAAAGTCGATTATCGCGCAGGTAGATTTTTGGCACCCTGTTGCCTAATCAAAATTAAGCAATTGCTTAAAACAAAAAAGGTCAGACACTAGGTGCCTGACCTGCAAACTTCTGGTCGGGACGACTGGATTCGAACCAGCGACCCCTTGACCCCCAGTCAAGTGCGCTACCAAGCTGCGCCACGTCCCGAAGCTTTTGTTTGTTGCTCTGCTCTCGCTCGCAACAGGGAGTATATTAACCCGAAACTTTAGACTTGTGCAAGAACTTTTTTATAAATTTTGAAGCAAGTTCAAAATTGTATCTGCGAGCTGGGGTTTTGTTAGCACGGGAAGTTCTTGCGTGCCCGTTGTGCTTACGATCCAGGCCTTGTTAGTGTCGGTTCCAAAGCCCGAATCGGCGCGTGAGACATCGTTAGCGATAATGGCATCACAACCCTTGCGGGCGAGCTTACGCTGCGCGTACTCCACGACGTTATCGGTCTCGGCCGCAAAGCCGATTACGCGCCGCACTCCCTTTTGACACGAAAGCTCGGCCAAGATGTCAACGGTCTCGACCAGTTCAATGCGATCCAAACGCTCGTTGGACTTTTTGAGTTTATGGTCGGCTGGAGCGGCGGGTGTGTAGTCAGCGACGGCAGCCGCACAAATGGCCGCATCGGCCGTCTGAAAGGCGCTCAGAGCCGCCTGCAGCATCTCTGTGGCGGTTTGCACACGCACGCACTCCACGCCGCGGGGAACATCAAGCGATGTCGGTCCCAGCACAAGCGTGACCTCGGCACCGCGGCGAGTGGCCTCCCCCGCCAGGGCGATGCCCATCTTGCCCGACGACCGGTTGCCAATAAAGCGCACGGGATCGATCGGCTCGTGCGTGGGGCCGGCGGTAATCACGATGCGCTTACCTGCCAGGTCCTGAGGCGCGGGGTTGAGCACCTCGCAGACAGCCTCGACGATGTCCTCGGGCTCGCTCATGCGTCCCGTGTCCACGTCGCCGCAGGCAAGGTAGCCGCTGCCGGGTCCCACCACATGGACACCGCGCTCGCGCAGCGTGGACATGTTGGCCTGTGTCGCCGGCGCCTTCCACATGCCGTTGTTCATAGCGGGTGCGATCACGATGGGTCGCGGCGTCGCAAGTAGCGTGGTGGAGATGAGGTCGTCGGCGATGCCGTTGGCCATCTTGGCGATGATATTGGCCGTCGCGGGCGCCACGACCACCAGATCGGGCTCTTGCGCCAGCGAAATGTGGTGGATGGGGTCGGAGGGGTCGTCGAACAGGCCTACGGCGACGGGCTCGTTGGTGAGCGCACGGAAGGTGAGCGGGCCGACAAACTCGGTGGCATGCTCGCTCATAACGACCTTGACGCGCGCGCCGCGCTTTTGCAGCTGGCGCACGATATTGCACGACTTATAGGCGGCGATCCCGCCGGTAATGCCCAGCAGGATCGTTTTTCCCTCAAGTTGCATTGAATTGTTGGATGCCGCCGTCATCGCTAGGCTTCCTTGCTCGGGAGTACCAGGAGGCGGTGGCAGTACGGGCAGTGCGTAATCTCGCTGCCGTCGTGGTTGAGGTCGCTCATGGACGATGCCTGCAGCGCGGTGTGGCAGACCGTGGGAATGTTGCCCTGGATGGTCTCGACGGCCAGCCCGCGGAACTGCTTCAGCAGACGCTCGTAGTCGGTGAGCACGTCGGTCGGCAGCGTGGCGGCAAGCGCGGTGCGCTCCTTAGTGGCGGCATCAATCTGGGCCTGGAGGTCGGCGGCCTTGGCGCGGGCGGCCTTGGTATCGGCCTTCACGCCCTCCTCGAACTTGGCGATGATGGCCTGCGCGCGAGCCTCGCGGTCGAGCGCCTCCTTGTGGGCGACGACGACGTCCTTGCGGGTGTGCTCGATCTTGTCCAGACGCTTGGCCAGGGTGGCGAGCTCGTTCTCTAGGTCCTGAACCTCGCGGTAGTCGGAGCCGTCGACATGGCGCTTCTTGGCAGCCTCGATGGCGTTGTTGGTCTGAATCTCGGTGGTGTTGAGATCGTCGAGCTCAATGTCCAGATCCTTGCGCTGGGCGTAGAGCTTGGTCATCTCGGACTTGAGCTTCACATAGGTCTTGCGCTTTGAAGCGAGCTCCTTGAGCTCCGGCATATTGGCAAGTTCGCTCTTGTTGCGGGCGAGCTCCAAATCGATCTGTTGCAGCTTGAGTAGCGTAGCGCCGGCGCTCATAAGTTCTCTCCTTTTGTCACAGTCCACCATTGGCAAGGGTTCAGTATTTTAATCGCATGACGGGGGTCGACCCCGGCGTCAACTGCAGAGTTCATCAATATATCAACGAACGGTTCCTCGGAGCGGTCGTGGCCGAGCAAGATCACCGGTAGCCCGCGCAAGGCAAGGTCTTGCGCCACGTGGTAGCCCGCCTCGCCCGTCACGACAACATCTGCGCCCGCGGCGATAGCAAGCTCTCCAAAGTCGCCCAGGGAGCCGCCCAAAATGGCGACGGTTCGGCACGGGTGCTCGGCTTCACCCCATACGCGCGGGTTGCTGTCGAAGGCCGTGGCAGCACGGGCGGCAAGATCGCGCAGCGTGCACGGGTCGTTGAGCGTTGCAAGCGCGCCCAGGCCGGTGGTCTCGGGGTCGTCCACGTGCTCCAGTGAGCACACGGGTGCGGCACCCAGCAGCTCGCTCAGGCAGATGCGGGCTTCGTGCGAGCGGTCCAGGTTGGTGTGGAGCGAGATAATGCTCACCCCGCAGCGGGCAGCTTCGTAGAGGGCCGCGCTGCACTGGGTTCGTGTGGCATCCGCCGGGCAAAAGGCCTCGGGTGCCTTGATGTATATGGGATGATGCGTCAGCAGCACGTTGGCGCTTGCTTCTTGGGCGCGGCGAACATTAGCCTCGGTCGCATCGAGTGCGCAGGCAACGCCGGCGATCTCCGCGGCCGGATCGCCAACGGAGAGTCCTACGTGATCCCAGCCCTCGGCGTCCGCCTTGGGATAGCGTGCCAGCAGCGCGCGCTCAAGCTCGGCGACGATCATGCGGCGCCTACGATCGAGAGTAGCGTCTGGGCAAATTCGTCCAGATCGCCCGGATTCACGCGGTCATCAAAGGAAATGCGCAGTGCGCCCAATGCCTGCTCGCGACCGATGCCCATCGCGCTCAAAACGTGGCTGGGGTCCATACTGCCGCTCGAGCATGCCGAGCCTGCCGATACCTCAAAGCCGGCAGCGTCGAGCTTGATGATGAGCTCCTCGGAGTCCATGCCGTCAATGTAGATCGATACCATGCCGGGCAGACGGTCGGCATGCGCGTAGTCGCCCATCGTGGCGTGAATGCGCGGATGGGCCGTAAGCGTGGCGTAGAGCTTGTCGGAAAGGGCTTGCAGCTTCTCGCGTTCCTCGGCCACATGGGGCGTCAGCGTGCGGGCGGCAGCGGCAAAGGCGAGCTGCGTGCGCAGGTCCTGCGTGCCGGCACGTCGTCCGGCTTCCTGTCCACCGCCAAAGATTCGGGGGCGCAGCGGCGTGCGGTTCTTAAGGTAGAGCGCGCCGGATGCCACAGGGCCGCCGATCTTATGCGCGGCAACGGACATGGCATCGACGCCCAGCTCGGTGACATCGAGCGGAATATGCAGATAGCCCTGGATGGCATCGGTGTGGAAAAGGGCGCCCACGGTATGCGCGGCCGCGGCAAGCTCGCGGATGGGCTGCACCACGCCGGTCTCGTTGTTGGCAACCATGATGCTCACGAGCGCCACGTCGTCGCCTAGTAGCTCGACAAGCGCGGCAGGCTCAATGTAGCCCGCGCGGCAAGGCGTCGCCAGGTCGACGGTAAAACCGGCGGCACGCAGCAGCGGCAGGTTGTCCAGAATCGAATCGTGCTCGATGGCAGATACGATCACGCGGTTACGCTTGCGATCGCGCTGACGGGCGCCCTCGGCAAGACCGAGCAGCGCCAGCTGGTTTGCCTCGGTGCCGCCGTTGGTCAGGATTATCTCTGATGGGCGGACGCGCGCGCCAAAGCTGCGGGCAATCTCTCGACGCGCCACTTCCAGGCGTGCAGCGGCCTTGCGGCCGAGCGAATGCAGCGAGTTGGGGTTGACGCCGGCAAGCTCGCTGTCGTCGTATTCGCGCTGCGCAAGGAGCGCCTCGGCGCGCATGGGCGTCGAGGCGGCATAGTCAAGATTAACGGGTATGCGGTTTTGACCTGCGGTCATAAGGGTTTATGCCTCCTGTGCGGCCTCGTTGCCCAGCTTCTGCAGCAGCGCAACCTCGGCAGCGGGATCTTCGGACTTAAATACGGCGGAGCCGGCCACCAGGACATCGGCACCGGCCTTGACGACCTCGGCGATGTTTTTGGAAGAGATGCCGCCGTCGACCTCGATCATGGGCGACACGCCGTGGCGCTCGCACATGGCTTTGAGCTCGTGGAGCTTGGCGATGGTGCCCGGGATAAAGCTCTGGCCGCCAAAGCCGGGGTTCACGCTCATCAGCAGCACCATATCGACGACGTCGATGATGCTTTCGAGCACGCAGACGGGCGTGGCGGGGTTGAGCACCACGCCGGCCTTGACGCCGCGCTGCTGTAGATGGGTGAGCGTGCGGTGCAGGTGCGTGGAAGCCTCGTAGTGCACGGTGATCATGTCGGCACCGGCGTCAGCGTACCAATCGACCGTCTCGTCGGGGTTCGACACCATCAGGTGCGCGTCGACCGGTACATCGGTGGAGCGCTTGACGGCCTTGAGGATGTCAACGCCAAAAGTCAGGTTGCCGGTAAAGTGACCGTCCATGACGTCAAAGTGCACGTAGTCGGCACCGGCGATCTTGTCGAGCTCGCCCTTGAGGTTGGCCATGTCGGCCGAAAGGACAGACGGAGCGATTTTGATGGAACCCATGGTAGTAGCCTTTCTGCGCTAGTCGTTGAGTCCGTAGAACTCTTGAGAGGGGACGCGGTCGGTAAGGATCTCGAGCGCCCTATCCAAAGTAACACCGTTGTAGAGCGTTTGCTCCACGGCAAAGGTGAGCGGAATGTCTACGCCCAGTGAACGGGCGAGCTCGCTCACACTGCGGGCGGCAACGGCTCCTTCCACGACCATATGCGTGCGCGTCTGGTACTCGTCGAGCGAAACGCCGTGGGCAAACTCGTAGCCAAAGGTGCGGTTGCGCGAATGCTCGGAGGTGCAGGTGGCAATGAGGTCGCCCATGCCGGCAAGCCCCATGCAGGTCATGGCCTGGCCGCCGCGGGCGTGCACCAGGCGGCTGATCTCGGCCAGGCCGCGCGTCATGATGAGGGCGAGCGTGTTGTCGCCCGCGCCCGAGCCGGCGGAGATGCCGCATACGATGGCGATAACGTTCTTCATGGCGCCGCATACCTCGACGCCGGTCATATCCTGCGACAGGTAGATGCGGAAGGCCGTGGACAGCAGCAGCTTCTTAAAGGACTCCCCTACCTGCGAATCTTCACTGGCGATAACAGCGGCAGAGAGCCCGCCGCGGCAAATCTCCTCGGCATGGTTGGGGCCCGAGAGGGCCGCCACACGCCGCTCGTTGCCGATCCCGCTGGCAATGACCTCGCTCATGAGCAGGCCGGACTCGGGCTCGATGCCCTTGGTGAGGCACAGAACCGGCGTCTCGGCATTGATAAACGGCGCCGCCTGGTGACAGACGTCGCGCAAGTGCGTGGAGGGCACGGCAAAGATGATCGCATCGGCACCGTCGAGCGCCTGGGCGAGCTCGGTCGTTGCTACCACGTTGTCCGGCAGCTCGTATCCCACCAGATAGCGCGGGTTGCGATGCTCGCCGTTAATGCCGGCGGCCGTCTCCTCACTGTGGGCCCACATGGTCACGCGCTCGGCTCGCGCGGCGGCAAGGCCGGCGACGGCGGTTCCCCAGGAGCCGGAGCCAATCAGCGCAACATTCATGACTCTCTCCTACTTATCGTCGGGCTCGGTGACGCGCTTGGTAAACGAGAGCTTGGACTCCTTACCGCACGTGAGCTTTTTGATGTTCGCGCGATGGGCCCACACCACGGTGATGCCGATCATCGCCATGCAAAACTTAAGTCCCAGGCTGCTGTACGGAAAGACCGCGCAAGTGGCGATGGGAAGACCGATGGCCGCGGCAAGCGAGCCCACCGACACAAACTTGGTGATGGCGACGGCCACGATAAACATGCCCAGCAGCGACAGGCCAATGGGCCAGTACCAGGCGAGGATGACGCCCAGACCAACCGCGATGCCCTTGCCGCCGTGGAAGTTAAGGTAGGGCGAGAAGATGTGGCCCCATACCGCTGCCAGGCAGATGACGCCGAGCATCCAATCGCCGGGGGCTCCAGGCGCCATGATGTTCGGCGGAAAACCATAGCCCAGGTCGGCAATGAGCGGACGGGCGATAAGGACACAGATGGCGCCCTTCAGGCAGTCGAGCAGCAGCGTGAGTGCCGCTACCTTGGGGCCGGCAACGCGCAGCGCATTGGTGGTTCCGATGTTGCCGGAGCCCGCCTTGCGAATGTCGGTGTGGTTGAACACGCGGCCCAGGATCAGGCCAAACGGAATCGCTCCGATAAAGAACGAGACCACGGCGCAGATGGCGGTCAGCAGAATCGGATTATGCATCCTTTTGCTCCTTCTTCCTAAAGAAGAGTCGAATGGGCGTGCCGGCGAAGTCGAATGTCGAGCGCATACGGTTCTCCACGTAGCGCTGGTAGGTGTCGTTGACCAGGTCACTGTGGTTGACGAAGAACGTAAACGTCGGCGGGTTGATGCCCGTCTGAGTCACGTAGTGCATGCGCAGGCGGCGCTTGCCGTCTACCACGGTGTGGCCGAACTCGCGCAGGTCGGTGAGGAAGGTGTTGAGGCGCGAGGTGGTGATCTTTTGCGAGCGCGCCTTCTCAGCGGCGTCGACCATCGCCCAGATCTTCTCAACGCTGCGGCCGGTGAGGGCAGAGATGCGCAGGTACTGGGCCCAGGGAGCCATGACGCCCAGACGGCGGTCGACGGTCTCCATGCAGGCCTCGCGCTTGCGGTCGTCGTCGAGCAGGTCCCACTTGTTGAGCAGCACGACGATGGCACAGCCGCGTTCGATGGCAAGGCCCATGACCTTCTGGTCCTGCTCGGTAACGCCCACGGAGGCGTCGACGACGAGCAGTGCCACGTCGGCGCGATCGATGGCGCGCAGGCCGCGGACCATGGAGTAGTACTCGATGTTCTCGTACACGGTGCTCTTCTTGCGAATACCCGCGGTGTCGACCATGCGGTAGTGCTTGCCGTTGCGCTCAACGACGGTGTCGATGGCGTCGCGCGTCGTGCCGGCAATGTTGGACACGATAGAGCGGTCGGCGCCCAGGATACGGTTGAACAGTGACGACTTACCGGCATTGGGGCGGCCGATGATGGCGACGTTCAGCGCGTCGGGGAACTCGTCGGCGACCTCGTCCTCCTCGTCGGGCAGCAGCGCCACGATGTCGTCGAGGAGGTCGCCCGTGCCGTGGCCGTGCAGGGCCGAAAGCGGCGTGGGCTCGCCGATACCGAGCGAATAAAACTCCCAGATGCTGTCGTTTTCGCGATCGGGGTTGTCGAGCTTGTTCACCAGCAAAAAGACCGGCTTGTCGCAGCGCTTGAGCATGCGGGCGACCGACTCGTCCTCCTCGGTGACGCCGGTGCGGCCGTCGACCACAAACAGGATGACGGCGGCTTCCTCGGCGGCGGCGAGGGCCTGGTCGCGGATGGACGTGGCAAAGACGTCATCGCTCTTGAGCGGCTCGATGCCGCCCGTGTCGACGATGGTGAACTCGCGGCCGTTCCAATCGGCCGTGTGGTATGAGCGGTCGCGCGTAACGCCGCGGGACTCATGGACGATGGCGTCCGAGGTCTGGGCCAAGCGGTTAACGAGCGTGGACTTGCCCACGTTGGGGCGTCCGACGACGGCGACGATAGGTTTCATCTGCACTCCTTTAATGGGTAGGGTCAGCGGAATTAGTAGAGTCGGCAGGCACAATGCCAAGGATATGCTCCAGGGTATCGAGCAGCTCATGCGGCATGGTCGACACCACATGAACCTCGGCGCCGCGACTGGTAAGGCTTGCGAGTAAATCGTCACGATGATACTCGTCAAGCGTCATGCCGTCAGCGTTGAACATGAGCTTAGGCACAAAGAGCATAACCCCCGACAGGTCCTGCGGCAGTTGCTCCAAAATGTCGCAGGCGACGATGAGGCCGGTCACGTCCACGTTGCCGCCAAAGTAGCGGTTTTTGATGGCTGTGACGGTGCCGGCAAGGCCCCGTGGAGACTCCACAAAGCGCGCCACGGTGTCGCGCGCGCTGGCGCCCGAGAGGCACAGCAGACGCTGGCCACGGGCGGCGATGCCAGCACGGACGCGGGCCAGACGCTCGGCGTCGGCGGCAAGCACGTCATCGGTCTCGTCCAGATACGAGCGAATCATGCCGATGCCGTCGTAGTACTGCGGGTAGCCGTCGTAAAAGTCCGCCTCGGGCGGCTCGATGCCGGCGTCCAGATAGAACTCGTCGCTCATCTGGAAGGTGTGGCGGCCAAAGCGTTCGTAGGCACGGTCCTGGTAGGGACGGATCATGGCAATGGTCTCGCGCGCGAGCTCAGGTTTGTCGCTGTATGACCAGGTAAAGCGATTCTGGTGCTTGGTAAAGCCCAGCGGCACGATGCCCAGGCTCGTGATCTGCTCGTGCTCCTCGCAAAAGCGCAGGGTCTTTTGCAGCTCCTCGCCGTCGTTCATGCCGGGGCACAGCACGATCTGCGCGTGTATCTCGATGCCGGCGGCCATGATGGCCTCGAGCACGTCCATACCGCGCTGGGCGTTGCGCCCCATCATGCGGCGGCGGACGTCGGGGCTCACGGCGTGGACCGACACGTTCATGGGGCTCATGTTGCGTTGGATGACGTTTTGAACATCTTCGTCGGTGAGATTCGTGAGCGTGACAAAGTTGCCCTGCAAAAAGCTCAGGCGGTAGTCGTCATCGCGAATATAGAGCGTTGAGCGGCCGCCCTTGGGCAGCATGGTCATAAAGCAGAACACGCAGGCGTTCACGCAGGTGCGCATGCCATCGAAGATGGGACCATCGAACTCAAGGCCCCAGTCCTCTCCCGGGAAGCGGTCGAGCTCGACGGGGGTGACGCTGTTGTCGCGCGGGTCAAAAACCTCGAGGTCGACGATGTCGTCGTCAGCCTCCCAAAGCCACACGATCATGTCGGTGAGTGCCTCACCGTTGACCGTGAGCACGCGCATTCCCGGCTCGATACCCACATCCCACGCGGGCGATTCGGGGCGCACGCTCTTTACGAGCGCGCCCTCACCCGGCTCGGGGTCGCGGCTGCGCCCGTAATCGGCCACCTCGGCGGCGTATGCGGGTACGGTCTGGTCCATGATTAGCGGCAAAGCTCCTTGATGCGCGCAACGGCGCGTTCGATGTGTTCTTGCGGGGTGGAAGCGCCGGCGGTGATACCGATGTGGCGCGCGCTGGTAAACCATGCGGCCTCGAGCTCGCTTGCCTCCTCGATATGATGCGTACGCTCGCAGGCGTCCGTGCAGATCTGCGCCAGACGGCGGGTGTTGCCGGAGTTTTTGCCACCCACGACGACCATGCAGTCGCAGCGGTTGGCAAGTGCAGCGGCGGCCTGCTGGCGCTCGCTCGTAGCGGCGCAGATGGTATTGATTACGCGCAGTTCCTGCACACGCGGGGTGATGGCAGCTACGACCTCGGCCAAGTTCTGCGCGGTCTGGGTGGTCTGCACAACGAGGCCCACCTTACCCTTGAGCGGCAGCGCGTCCGCATCGGCGGCACAGCTTACGACCTGAGCATCATCGCCGGCGTGGCCCAGGATGCCCTCGACTTCGGGATGGCCCGGCTCGCCCACGACTACCACGTGGTAGCCCTCGCGTACCAGGCGCTCCGCCGCCACGTGGACCTTTTTCACGTAGGGGCAGGTGGCGTCGACCACGGTAAGACCGCGATCGTGAGCCGCATCGATCACCTGCGGTACCACGCCGTGGGCGCGGATGATTACGGTACCCGATGCTGCGTCGTCCAGTGTCTCGGCCAAGCCAATGCCAGCTTCGGCGAGCTCGCTCACCACGATGGGGTTATGGATGAGCGGACCCAGGGTATGGACCTGAGCGCTCTCCCCTGCCTGCGGCGCGGCGGCCAGTGCCATGTCGAGCGCGCGCTGCACGCCGTAGCAGGTGCCGGCGTGGGCTGCGATCTCGATGGTGGGCGCGCCGTTCCGGTCGGACGCAGTCGCGCTGGTACCCATAACGTTCTCGTCCATGGTTAGAACCTGCCCGGGTGCTCGGCGCACAGCTCGTCTCGCATGGCGTAGACGCGGTTCATGGCCTCGGACTCAAACCAGGCCAGACGCTCCGTGCGCTTAAGCCCGGCCGGCGCGTCGGAAAGTGAGACGGCCTTGCCGGCACGAATCCAACATTTCTTGGGACGCATAATCTTTTTGCCCGCAGGCGTGATGTCGGACCAGCCGCAGATGGCGAGCGGATTCACGGGTGCCTTGCCCATCTGGGCGATGAGCGCAAAGCCGCCGTGGACCTCGGGTTTGATCTCGCGCGAGCGGATGCGCGTGCCCTCGGGGAAGATCAGGACGTCCTCGCCGCGCTGCAGTGCATGCTGGGCGGCGCGCAGGCACTTCATGTCGGCGGTACCGCGCTCGACGGGAATGCCACCTACGCGGCTAAAGGCCCAGCGTACGATTTTGCTCTTGGCGAACTCGGACTTAAAAATAGGGCGAATGCGGCGGCCGCCAAAGAACAGCGCCGTCTCTACGGCCAGCAACTCGGCCATCGAGGTGTGGTTGCAGATGACCACGCTGCCGCGGCCTTCCTGGCGCTCAAAAAGCAGATCGGCGTCCTCGACCTTCCAGCGCCACATGAGCTTTGAGAAAGCCCAAAGGATTGCCATGACAACGGCGACGGTGCCGCGGATAAGCGCGGGGAACTCGGCATAAGGGGCGTTGTAATAGTCCTCGGGCGTCTGTTTAAACAGGCGCATGGGCTACCTCCTTTGGTTGATGAGGTCCTCGATAATGCGAACGACCTCGTCGATGGTGTGGGCGGTGGAGTCGACGTGCACGGCGTCCTCGGCGGGCACGAGCGGCGCAACCTTACGACTGCTGTCGAGCTTGTCGCGCTGCTTGAGGGCATCGAGGGTCTTGTCGACCTCGGCCTCGAGCAGCTCGGTGGTGAGCGGCTGGGCGTCGTCCTGGTGGCGCTGCAGCACGCGGCGACGGGCGCGCTCACGCGGGTCGGCGGTCAGAAAGACCTTGACCTGCGCGTTGGGGAATACGACGGTTCCGATGTCGCGACCCTCGGCCACAATATCGCGATCCTCGGCGGCGCGGCGCTGATGGATGAGCATGGCCGCGCGCACGCCCGGGTAGGCCGAGACCTTGGACACGTTGGCGTCGACCTGCGGGGTGCGAATGGCAGCCGAGGCGTCCTTGCCGTCAATGGTCAGGCGAGTGTCCTCGCCAGTGCCGTTGGTAAAGTGGATCTCGATTTGCTCGGCGAGGGCGTCGATGGCCGCCTCGTCGTCCAGGTCGATGCCGCGGTCGAGCGCGGCGAAGGTGACGGCGCGATACATGGCGCCCGTATCGAGCTTGTTAAAGCCCAGCTGGCGGGCAATCTCCTTGGCGATGGTGGACTTTCCGGAACCGGCGGGGCCGTCGATGGCGACGATCATGCAATGCTTCCTTTCGGTGGTTGACGTGCTGGTATGAGACGCGGGCGCTGTATTGGTTGACGGTCTGCCTAGCCGGTGTAGCGCTCGCGGTAGGTGTTGCGCTTGGGTGCGGAGCCGTGGCTTCCGTGGTGACGCGTGCGGGTCGCTGGCGTGTCCTGGGGCTTGCCGCTGCTGCGCGTGCCGACGGCCTGCTTGGGCGGTATGCCGCCGGCCTTGAGGATCTGCACCTCGTGGTCGGTGAGCTCGCGCCACGACCCCTTGGCCACGTCCATGAGCTCAAGGCCGGCAAAGTTGCTGCGATGCAAGCGGATCACGGGATGGTGAATCTTGCCCAGCATACGCTTGACCTGGTTTTTACGACCCTCGCGGATGATGACCTCCACGGCGGTGGTGCCGGGCTTGACGCCTTGGGGAGCTACGGCCTCGGCCTCGCGTGCGCTGATGACGCGGCAGATTGCCGGTTGGCATAGACCGTCGTCGAGCTCGATGCCGCGGCGCAGCGGCGTAAGGTCACGGTCGGACAGCTCGCCGTCAACGAGTGCCTGGTAGGTCTTGTAAACATGCTTGCTCGGGTGCAGCAGGTCCTGCGACAGGTCGCCGTCGGTGGTAAAGAGCAAAAGGCCCGTGGTGTCGCGGTCCAGGCGGCCCACCGGGAACAAGCCCGGAAAGCGGTCGCGGGGAACCAGGTTCGCCACACAGGGGCGCTCCTGCGGGTCGCTCATGGTGGTGAGGTAGCCGGTCGGTTTGTAGAGCATCAGGTACACGGCGCCCTGGTTGAGCTTGACGGGCATGCCATCGACCTCGATGTGATCGCGGTCGACATCGACCTTGGTGCCCAGCTCGGTCGCGACCTCGCCGTTAACAGTCACGCGGCCGGCGGTCATCAGGTCCTCTGAGCCGCGGCGGCTCGCCACGCCCGCGCGCGCCAAAAAGCGCTGCAGGCGCATGGTGTGCGGGTAGACGGGCTGGGCGTCGGACTTGCGCGTATCCGCGTTGGGCGCCGCAGCGTCGGCGCGCGTCTCCCCTGCTTCGTTAGTCCTCGTCATGCGTATCCTCCGCATTGTCGTCGGTGGCTAGGGATTCCTCGCCACCGACTGCCTCGACATCATCAATAACGGAATCGAGCAGCTCGCGCTCTTCATCCAGGTCCTCGGTCTGCTCTTCGAGCGTGGACTGAATGCTGCGGCCGCTCAGGCGCTCGCGGATAAACTGACGCGACTGCTCGTCGGGGGCAAACTGCTCCAGATCGGGCAGATCGCGGGTGGAGCGAAGACCGAACTTCTCCAAAAAGGCGTTGGTCGTGCCGTAAATGATGGCCTGACCGCGCTGGGGGTCACGGCCGAGCTCGCGCACCAGGCCCTTGTCAACGAGCGACGCGATGACACCGTCGGAGTTGACGCCGCGGATGCCCTTGACCACCTCGCGCGTAACGGGCTGGTGATAGGCGATCACGGCCAGGGTCTCGAGTGCCGCCTGCGACAGTTTTTGCGTGTCCCAGCTCAGCACGTAGGCCTCGACCACGTCGTGATAGGCGGGATGCGTAAACAGGCGCCAGCCGCCGGCGACCTCGCGCAGCTGAAAGCCGCGGTTGGCCTCCTCGTACTCAACTTTGAGTTCGGCGAGCAGCGATGCGCACTCGCCGGGGGCGATATCCAGCGCACCGGCCAGCGCGGGGGCGCTCACCGGATCGCTCGACACCAGCAGGAGCGCCTCCAAGGCACCTTTGAGACTGTTTGTCTCCAGCGTGGAAAGGGTTGACATGGTTGCCGCTCCTATTCGGTGAGCTCGGGGCCCTCGCCGGGCACATAGGCCTCGGCGCCCTCGACGCGGTTGATGCGGATGGTTCCAAAGATCTCGTCCTGGCTCAGCGTAAGCGAGCCGCGCTTGGCGAGCTCCAGCATGGCCAGGAAGGTGACGACGAGCTGCTCGGTGGTGGCTTCGCCGTCCAGCAGCTCGCGGAAGGTGCAGGTTTGGTGCGCCATGGTAAAGCGATCTACCGAGGCCACGGTCAGGTCGAGCGGCACGCGATGCGGTGCCACGTGCTCGGCCTCCAACAGGAAGGTCTGGCGCTTGCCGTCCAGGTCGGCGCAGATGACGGCCAGGCCGCGCAGGGTGATGCCGGCCAGGTAGTCGGGCATGAGGCCCAAAAACTCGGGGTCGGGTCCGGCAACGCGCGGATGCATGCGGCTCTCAGCCTGCATGCGAGCACCAAGTGCTGCCGCCGCGCCCTTAAACTGCTTGTAGGCGATCAGGCGCTGGATCAGGACCTCGCGCAGGGCGTCGCCGTCGAGGGCGCTGAGTTCCTCGAGGTCTTCGTCAATGTCGTCATCGTCGACGGATTTGCTGGGTGCCTCCTGGGGCACCAGTGAGGCGGCCTTGATGTCCAAAAGGGTTGCCGCGACCAGCAAAAAATCGCTCGCCACGTCCAAGTCCAACGCCTCGATGCGCTCGGCTTCGGCCAGGTATTGCTCGGCCACCTCGCTGATCGAGATGGCACCGATATCTACTTTTTGGCGGGTTACCAGCTGCAGCAGCAGGTCGAACGGTCCGCTGTAGACCTGCGTCGACACGCGATACGACATCTTCGACCTCCTTTGACGGCGCCTTCGCGGCGCGGTTTGGGTGCATGTAGGACCGTTTTGCGCGGTCGACCTGTAAGTTTACCTTAGATGCCGGCGATTGCGAAGTTGAGCAGCCACTCGGCCAGCGGATACACGGTAACGTCGAAATAGCGGCCGATCACATCGATGCCGGTCCACATGGGCAGCAGATACAGCACAATGATGAGTATGGGCATGGCGTATCGCTGCAGGTGGTAGTAGTTGGTGAGCGCCTTACCTTTGAGAAACGGCACAATAATCGAGGAGCCGTCAAGTGGTGGAATCGGAATAAGGTTAAAGAACGCAAGCGACAGGTTAACCACGATAAAGGCAGCGCCGAAGTTCATGATTTGCGACGCCACGCCAAAAGACATGCTGGCATAGAGGTTGCCATAGGCCAGGTGCATGAGGGCTGCGGCCAGGCACGCGAGTGCGATATTCGATGCGGGGCCTGCCGCGCTCACCAGGACCTCGTCGCGCTTGGGGTGCTTGAGGTTGTTGAGGTAGACGGGCACGGGCTTGGCAAAGGCAAACACCGGGCCGCCGGCGGCGAGCATGAGCAGCGGCAGGAGGATGGTGCCAAACGGGTCGATGTGGTTGAGCGGGTTGAGCGAGACGCGCCCGCGCGAACGGGCCGTCTTGTCGCCGAGCGCCCAGGCCGCGGCGGCGTGCGCGCTCTCGTGGATCACGATGCCCACGATGACGGCGACGGCGCTCGCGAGCAGGTTCATAAAGTAGCTGCTGGACATGGCGCTCCTCTAGCGGACGCGGCGCGAGGCGCGCGTGAGCAGGTAGTCGGCCGCAAACAGTATGACGGCCACGATGGCGTAATCCAGGCGGAATACGCCGCCAAAGGGTGAGGTGATGACGCCGTAGCCGGCGATGGAACTCGGCAGTGCGCGCGAAAGCTCGACGACAAAGCCGACGATCTGCAGCTTGGCGGTCAGGCCGCTAAAGCACAGCAGCACGGTCATTGCGCTCATAAAGATGCCGCAGATGCGGCACGCGATGGCGATGATGCTCATCGCCACGGCAGCGGCCTTACGAGAGTTCACGCGCGGTCTCCTCTTCGATCTGGGTGGAAAGCTCGAGCCATTCGTCCTCGAGCTTGGGCAGCTCTTGCTTAAGCCCGTTATATTCCCCCAGCGCGGCGTTGAACTTGTCCTGATCGGCATAAAGCTCTTCGCTTGCCATCAATTCCATAAGCTCGTCATAGCGGGCACGCTTTTTGTCGAGTTCCGCCTCGATCTTCTTAAGCTGGTTGCGCACACCCTTGAGCTTTTTGTTGAGCGCGGCACGGGCCTGGGCCTCGGCGCGCTTTTGCTCCTTCGTCTTTTTGCCCTCGGCGGGCTTGGGGGCGGCGACGCTGGGCTGGGTGGAGCTGGTCGGCTTGGCTGCCTTGGTCGTGGCCGGTGCGCTCTCCGTGGACGCCTCGGCGGCGGCGCGGGCTGCGAGGTCCTCGCGTTTGTAGAGGTAGTAGTCGTAGTCGCCGTCATAGACCGTGACCTTGCCATCGCGGATGTCGATGATACGGTTGGCCACGGCGCGCACCAGGTGCTCGTCATGGCTGATCAGCACGATGGTGCCGGGGAAGTTTTGCAGGGCGTTCTCGAGCATATCCACCGAGTCGATATCCAGGTGGTTGGTGGGCTCGTCCAGGCACAGAAGCGCCTCGGGGGCCACGAGCATCTTGGCCAGGGCCAGACGCGCCTTTTCACCGCCGGAAAGGACACGTACCTGCTTTTCGATGGAGTCGTTGTCGCTAAACAGAAAGGCGCCCAGCAAGCTGCGCTGCTGCGGCACGGTCCACTTGGGCGTAACGGTGTCGATCTCTTGCAGGACGGTGTTGGACTCGGTCATGCCCTCGAGCGCGTGCTGGGCGTAATAGGCCACGCCCACGTTGGTGCCCAGGTCGCGGGTGCCGGTAGTGGGCGGCTCCAGGCCTGCGAGAATCTTCATGAGAGTGGACTTGCCGGCGCCGTTGGGGCCGACGAGCGCCACGTGCTCACCGCGGTAGAGTTTGAGGTCGATGTCGCTGTAGATGTGCTTGTCGCCGTAGGACTTGGACACGCCCTCCAGGCCCACGACCATATCGCCAGAGCGCGGCGGGTCGGGGAACTTAAAGTCGATGTGCTTGTGGCCCTCGGGCAGGATGACGAGCTCCTTTTTAATCTGCTCGATCTTGCGGATGCGCTCCTGCGCCTGGGCGGCCTTGGTGGGCTTGTAGCGGAACTTGTCGACGAAGACCTGCATGTGGGCGATGTCGCGCTCCTGGGCAGCGCGCTTGGCGCGCATTTGCTCCAGGTTGTCCTCGCGCTGCTTAAGGTAGCTGCTGTAGTTGCCGGTGTAGGTGGTCACGCGGCGGTTCTCGAGCGCGGCCACGTGGTCGACGCAGGCATCCATAAAGGCTCGGTCGTGGCTGACGATGAGGACGGCGCCGTCGTAGTTGGCGATAAAGCCACGCAGCCACTGGACGCTCTCAAGGTCCAGGTGGTTGGTGGGCTCGTCCAGCAGCAGCAGGTCGGGATGGCGCAGGAAGAGCTTTGCCAGCGCGATACGCATCTGCCAGCCGCCGGAGAACTCGGAGCACGGGCGCTCAAAGTCGGTGACCTTAAAACCCAGGCCGGACAGGATCTTACGGGCGTTGCTCTCGAGTTCGTAGCCGCCCAGATGCTCAAAGCGGTCCTGGACCTGGCCGTACTCGTTGAGGAGTGCGTCGACGTCCTTGCCCTGTTCGGAGAGCTCGGTAATCTGGGCCTGCAGCTCGTTGGCGCGCTCGCCCATGCGGCGGATTTCCTTGGCGGCGGCCATGACCTCGGCAAGGATGGTGGTGTCCTTTTGCTCCAGGTTAGTTTCCTGCTCTAGATAGCCTGCCTGGCAGTCCTTGGCGTACTGGACCTGGCCGGCGTCTGGGCTGTCGATGCCCATGATGATCTTGAGCATGGTGGTTTTGCCGGCGCCGTTGGGGCCCACGAGCGCGAAGCGCTCGCCGGGGTTAATCTGGAAGGACGCGCCGCTAAAGAGGACGCGCGCGCCGAAGCTTTTTTCGATCTTGTCGACCAGGAGGATCATGGTGCCGCCTTTGACCTTGTGTGCCTATATGAAAAAAGGCCCCAACTTGCGTTGGAGCCTCATTCAATGCTCGGGTGGAGACGAGGGGGATCGAACCCCTGACCTCTTGACTGCCAGTCAAGCGCTCTCCCAGCTGAGCTACGCCCCCGTGCGAAGAAGTACTATACGGGAACTCGGACGGCGATGCAAGGACAATTTTGGAAAAACTTTCGCCGCCGCGGCGCGGGTGCGCGGGCCCGCCCAGCGCCGAGGGGTCCGGTCATGCCCGCGGGGCGCGCCCCGCGGGCGGGCGGCGGCGCCGCCCGCCTTTCCGGCTCCAGCCCGGTCGCCGCCCGGGGACCTCCCGCCACGAACGGCCGATCCCAGGCATTCGGAAGTGGGCAAACAGGCTACTTGCAGGAAAATTTGCCAGAAAAAAGGAAACAGGCCAAACAAATTGCCTGACCTGTTGAAAAATCTGGTGGGCCCTCCGGGATTCGAACCCAGAACCCAGGGATTATGAGTCCCCTGCGCTAACCGTTGCGCCAAGAGCCCTTGTGATTAGTGGTTGCAAAGGTAATGGAGAACTTCTATGTAGAGAAGCGTTGCACCACGACGTGAAATACTACCATGCACGCGGCACCCGTTCAACGCACGATCTTGTCGACCAGGAGGATCATGGTGCCGCCTTTGACCTTGTGTGCCTATATGAAAAAAGGCCCCAACTTGCGTTGGAGCCTCATTCAATGCTCGGGTGGAGACGAGGGGGATCGAACCCCTGACCTCTTGACTGCCAGTCAAGCGCTCTCCCAGCTGAGCTACGCCCCCGTGCGAAGAAGTACTATACGGGAACTCGGACGGCGATGCAAGGACAATTTTGGAAAAACTTTCGCCGCCGCGGCGCGGGTGCGCGGGCCCGCCCAGCGCCGAGGGGTCCGGTCATGCCCGCGGGGCGCGCCCCGCGGGCGGGCGGCGGCGCCGCCCGCCTTTCCGGCTCCAGCCCGGTCGCCGCCCGGGGACCTCCCGCCACGAAACGGGCCCATCTACTACGTTCGGCCGGCACTGCCCGAACACACAGTCCTGGGCAAAAATAAAACCGCAGGTAGACGGCCTACGGTTTTCGCTAAACACCGGTTATGGTCGAGGGGTCGGGGTCAAACGTAGTAGAAGGGCCGGTTTCGTGGCGGCGGCGTCGCGGACAGCCAACCCAAAGCGCCATAAAACGGGAAAACAGCTGTTTAGCGACCGATTTCCAGCCAATTGCACAACACGTTGGCACGCAGCTCCATTTCCCTCGTCCTTTGGGTCTCACTTTTGCACCTATAGCGTAAACCCAAACGTGAACAAAGGCTTTGCACAATCGCATCAAGCTGCGCAGCATCGTTAAGCATGTCGTGGGTAACCAAAAAGACGTCATACCCCATACTTTGTAGCGCCGTCATGCGTTTGGCATCGTGGTCCAGTACGGCGCCTGAACCATGGATAACCTCTCCCTGAATCTCCAATATGCCAGCTTTCATTATGGTCGGATTCACGATCACGATATCCCCGTAGCAGACTTTTTGCCCCGCAATGCTCTGGGCCGATGCAGTAAGCGGCGTAAAATCGTTGACGAAGACGTTCCGAAAGCCGGCACCCCCGCGGGAGCGAGGAAGCGACAGCAATAGAATTCCCGCTACTTCTAGCGGGGAGGCCGCTATACCCGTAACCATCCGTGCGGCGTTATAAAACTTAGCACCCCACTTACGGCTTTTCATCTTCCTGGCGTACTCATGAAGCTCATTCAATTCGATAAGCGGCTTCCTCATCCAGAGCGAAGTGCCTTTGAGCTTCGTGATCTCTTTCGTCTTCTTTTGGACGTTTATTCCCTTTGCATTTACCTGCTCTTTAACTTTTACGCGCGCATAAACTCGTTTCCATTGCGCTTCGTTTTGGCTTTCATCTAGTTCAAAGAGAGATTCGGTCGTGGAATCTTGAGCGGCGTCATCGGCCTTGCTCAGTTCTACTTCGGCTGCGGCGGTGGGCTCAAAGACAGAAAACCACCCACAGAACTCATACATGGCAAGGACGAGATCGGTTTGAGACACAAAGCGCGCCATGGTAAACAACGTTGCAAGCGGATTGGTTACCCTAAAGCCCATCGCTGTTTCCAGTGTACTGTCCACCCCAGAAGCGTCTACGCAATGGATTGTTGTCCGTAATTCCGAATGGTAGTTAACGCCGCCAGGTACTGTCGTGGTAATAATCGGGGTTTTGAGTATGTCGGCTACGAAGGGGGCTTGGGATAGGGCTCGCCAGCCGTCATCGGAGCTGGGCAGGCGCGGGTAGAGGTCGCACACCTGCGGTGAGCAGCGCCAGTAGCGGAATGCGGTGTTTGCACAGACGATCTCGTCCATGTGGGCCTCCCCTGGTTTCGGCCGCAGGCCGTGCGGATTGCGGGCAAGGACGATTATCTACGGGGCAGTCATGCGGGTAAGTACGGGAAGCCGACCAAACACTGACCAAAAGCTTGACGCAATCTGGTGAAAAGCCCCCATAGGCGTGAACGTGCTGGTACGAGCTGTGAGCCAGTGGTCTCTGTCTCCACAATTGCGCGTAGATTGCGCTGAGAATTCAATGAATGAACGCAGATGCACTTCTCAAAATGCGCAATGACGACACCTAATGTGAACTGCGTAACATATAACGCCTTAGGTAACTTCGCTTCGATTTTGGTGTCAAAAAGAAAAAGGTCAAAGGTTTAACACCTCTGACCTGCGCTTTAGATGGTGGGCGATACAAGATTCGAACTTGTGACCCCATCCGTGTGAAGGATATGCTCTACCCCTGAGCCAATCGCCCGTCGCCTTTCGGCAAAAGAGATACTATCATAGCCGCCCGTGGTTTACCAAGAACTTTTTGCCCCCGATTTTAAATTCGTGGATGCAAGCCGCTTCAGCGTAAACCAAGCTGCTGGCAAACCCGCAGCAAAACCATTCTTAATCGTTTGATTCACGATGTCTTGAGGCGGCAGGCAAGTCGTGCGTTGTTGTCCGCACGCCGTGCGATAATTTGATTCGTAATTAATTTGGACGACCGAAGGTCTTGCTCTGCTCTATCTGCGGAGTCTAATCGAGAAAGGACGCAATCATGGGTTCTGATAAGAAAACATCTAGCGAGAATGGTCGCATATACTATTTCGATAACCGCAAAGAGGACAAAGATGAAATGGAGAGGGTCAAACCCCTTCTCGACCTTGACCTTTGGGCACGCGAATTTGGAGCAGAGGAACTAGATGATCTGGTAAATAAACTGGCTGCTGAGAATAGGAATGGCAATGATACCTACAAGCTCGCAGATTGCTTTATTGAATGCATCGAAAATAATGGCATTCCCAAAGACGAATCCGTAGCCAAATCCGATAACTACGCCTTTTTCAAGGCTCTTATCGAAGAGCTGGGCATTGAACCACAAACTGTTAAATACGTAAAAGATAACTACTTTGACATTACGCTACCCATGAGCGACGGTCCGTTTACCGTGAGCGTCAAACCATTTGCCCCTTATGTACCAGAGCCATGGCGGAGTGAAATCGCTATGAAGGCCAATGATAAGAAGGTCCGTGGCAAGAAGGACGATGGCAAGAGGATCGACCCTCGCTGGCACTACTTTGTGTCATGGGCGAAATACTGGGATGTCATTCTGAATTCCAATAGTGAATACGCAGCGAAGTTACGAGAACGCGACCCTGAGCACGCTAAACGCGAAACTCCCACTCACTTTAGCAATGCCGTCATGAAAAAATGGCTCAGAAAATCTTAACTTTACGGGCTGGCGAGGTGTACACCTTGCCAGCCCTATTCGTCCAAAGCGATCGGTTGCCAGACGAGATCTTCGATGGTGCAGTTTAGGGTGTCTGCAAGCGCCAATGCCGAGGAAACCGAGGCGCGGCGTAGGTCGAGCTGGTTCTGCTCGTAGAGTTGTATGGCGCGAAGCTTAACCCCCGATTGGGCGGCGAGCCGTTTTTGCGTTAAAGAACGGAGTGGATTTAACACGACGCGAATTGAATTGATCCAATAAGACCCGAACCCTGCCGGCTGACTGCTTAGGCCGCCTCAATCGTCAGTGCCCATATGTCTACGGGAAAAGCCTGAGTCAACGAATAGATAGCGGCTTCGCCCCACTTCATTAATTAAGCGAACAACGCTGTTCGCAATGTCATCTCTTCTGATCATCATCTAACCGCCTCCCACCACTCCTTTTTATAGGCATAGAACATATGTTTGCGTATTGTCACAAACGATAACTTTGTCGCAGAAATGCATATGGCTTCAAATTAGACATTGCATGCACATAAAAGCAACGCTCCCTTGCCGAAAGCGTTGCCCTTAAAGCTTCTACAGAACTCCTGTATCGCAGCCGAGTGCGTCGCATCGCATCAGCAGCGATATGCGACGGCAAGGAGCGCTGTTCCCAGGAGCAAAAGCGTTAAGGAAGCAGCGATCCAGTTGTTGTCGCCGGTTTTGGGAAGTGTCGCTGTAGTTCCGGTGGCAGTCTTGGGTTTGGACGACGTGGCCGCCGTAGTCTTATTCACCGTCGTCTTGGTTGTCGCGGATGTCTTGGGCGACGTAGTCGAAGGCTTCACCGCAGGATTCGTCGACGTGTCAGCACCGGGCTTTCCCGCTGCAGGATCGGCGCTGCCAGCAGGCTCGCCCGCCCCACCACCAGGCACGTCGCGCACATCGCTCTCCCCTGCCGGGCCAGCAGCACCCTCGGGCTCTATCACCACACGCGTGGCCACAGCCCCGCCGGCATCCAACACGCCTCTAGCCCCAAAGGTCCCACCGGCGGGCGCCACAAAGCGCGCGGACGTTAGCGATCCGGCCAGGCAGCCAATGCCGCCGTCGGCGCCGGTCGCATCTAGCCACGAGGCATCGACGGCAAGCGTCCCGAAGGGCACACCATCGCCGGGATCCTCGTCTAGGAGGTACGTGCCGTAAGCGTGCACGCCCGCTCCGGAGCCTGCGCCCGCAGCAACAACGCGCCCGCCACCGCGAACGACAAGACGACCCGCGACCAGGCCGGCCACGACCTCGTCCTCAATGCCGGCCCCTTCGGCCTGGGCATTGACGGTGCAGCCGTCCACCACCAATGCCTGAAACGCGTGGATCCCGCACTGCGATCCCGTGGCCGTTAGCGACCCGGTGCCGCGGAGCGTCAGGTTGCCCCACACCTCCAGACCGCACTGCGAAATGTCCACGATGGACGTTTGCATCTCCTTAACGGAGTTTTGCCCGGTCAGGGTCACCACCAGGTAGCCGTCGGCGCCGATGGCCTCGCCTGAAAAGTCGTTGAGCTCCAGGTGGTCGGCATCGGTCCAGGCCCAACCGGGGCCTGAGACGCCCAGCTCGTAGTACGTCGTGCCCGTAATGATGAGGCTCTCCGCACCCGCGGCATAAGAAGGCCCGCCCAGCAAAATGCATAGGCAGGCCATGGCGGTAAACAGGATGTAGTGACGGCTAGTGTGGAACGCGGCAGCAAACATAACCGCTCCGATCATCGCAGGAGCCAATAGAAGCTGCTCAAGAAAAATACCTGGTAGCAGCAGTTATTAGTGTAGCGAGATCGGGCGAGTAGCGAACGAATTGCCTGTAAACGAACCCCGAAATTAGGTGTAAATCGTTTTGCCAGTCGGTGAAAGGAGGAGGCGGACTCGTCGAGTCAGATATAGGCTACGAGATTGAACTGTCAGTGAAATTAACCAAAAAGGAAATCAATTCGCTGATGTTCTCATTGCCCTTCAGCTTAGAAATGTCATTTTGTCTTATAAACGACAGGGAATTCTTGAGCCAATCATCTGAATCATGGGAGTGTTCAATTCCGCTCTCTTCGAATAGCGATTCGAGTTCTCCAGTTGTAAGAACATAAATACCAAACCGAACCAGGTCACGAAGCGACACACAGCAGGCTTGTCTCACGCTGTCAGGGATACCGGAAAACACATCTGTTTTGTAACGTTTTTTGATTAAAGAGGCAATCTCCTTTTCATCGGATGTCTCTTGAATCGCCAATTCCCTATAGATTTTCTTTAAGCTGTTAGCGGCAAAAAGGGCTCTTTGCCGAATCTCTAAATTGACAGAGAAGGCTTTCATTAAATTATTAAATTTGTCGTGATCATTGATGATGTCAAAATCACAGACACACTTACAGGGGAGACCCGTTGCTTTATAAAACTTTTTAAGGTTTTTGAAGGCGTCTTTTCCATTTGTTGATACGAAAATCGGATTATCGATTTCGGATATTTTGTCACAGAGTGCTGAGTAGACGATGGCGTCTCGAGGCGCCTCAACAAGAATTGCCTCCTTTGAGAACAATGCATCTATATATTGCGGCGCATAATCGCTTCTATTCTTTAGCTTACCGATCTCGTCATTTTCGACAATGTTAAACGTGCTCTCGCCTCCATTACGCTTCAGCCTAATTAGCGAGACCTCAGAACCAACAGAATCAAGAATTCCCTGCAAGAAATACGAACTGTGGGTTGAAATAAAAGCGTTTTGCAGCGCGTCAGATTCGGCAAGCATAGTTCCTAATTGTTTACCGAGTTCCATGGCATAGGTTGGATGAAGAAAAGCCTCTGGCTCGTCCACAAGAAGTATTGGCTTAGAGGCTCCCATAACTGTCAGCAGAATCGTTACATAGCTCCGAAAACCGTCGCCCTCGTTTCGAAGCTGTGTTGCATTCTGCATACAGGTTAGCTTTACCAACGAGTTATGACTATTTCGATAGCCTGAAAAGTCTTCAGATACGACTGGCACAACGGATTGACGGCTTGTTGTATTGTCCAGGGCAATATCTTTATGGAACAATCGTTTAACTGTTTCTGAAATGGTGCTGCACGTCTCATCAACGTCAAGCGCGCCTGATAACGTGTTATAGGAATCATCTCTAACTCCACGTGCCGGTTCACCAATCGAGAGAAGAAGGCGGTCTTCGGTCCCTGCATAATCAACAAACATGGGTCCCAAGAATTGCAGTATCTGTCTTTGCCGTTCTTTCTCTTCCAGCAAATGATCAGTTTCATTGGGCTGAAGCAAGTTGTTCAAGCAAGCATGCCAGTCATCTTGCAAAGAAAAAGAACAAGGAAGCGATCGATACGTATACCCGCTGCTAGGTGATAATTGAGTACCGATATTGCAAAAATCTCTAACTCGCCATCCGTTCATACCGCGTACAACATGACCGGAGAGCCCATAAGAGCCATCAAGATCCTCTGCACTCTTTGGTAATGCAAGGTCTATTGAATCTGTAATTACATTGCTAGTGTCATACACATACGGCCCGTTGGGCCCATCGGTATTGCCGAGAATTGTCGAGCGTATTTCTTTAAGAAATTGACTCTTTCCCGAATTATTGGCTCCAATAACAATATTGATTTTACCAGGCGAGTAGCTGTCGCCATTTTTAAATGAAATAGAATTGATTTTGAATTGGTAGTCATCCATCTTGTCCTCGCCAACCTTTAATCACTTTTGAGTTGACCGATTACATTCAATACGGCCAGGCGATTCAAGCCCACAACAAGCTTCTGCTCACCGGCTCAGTAATGATTCCTCAGCATCTTATAATCATTATTTAATATGCTTAAACAGTGCGGTCTCCTTTATCTTAGACATGTCGCATTCTCCATATTGTATCTGTCGACAAAGTTGGGCGAGTTCCGCTGCCGCCTTTCGGCCAAGACTAATTTCATTGCCATCGAGAACCGAATCGGTCTCGATACAAATGCACTCGGACTCGAAAGGAAATGACGTTACATATGATTTAATTTCTGAATTCTTGTTCGATATATCGCAATTGGCCGCTCTGCATATATCAACGAGTGGGACATTGATCCCGCCAAGTTGCTCGGACCATTCGCTCATATCTGATAGATACAGACCATTTGATGGTTTAGCCGAATTAATAAATGCATCAAGCATGCCGCTTAAATGAACGGCAACAGTCTTTTTGGAGAACAATGCTGTGAATAGTACGGCTGTCGCTTCTTTAAAAGTCAGCTTATCTAATTCATCAAGAATGTCATTGATAGAAGATAAATCAATGAGGTGATGGCGTGAAACGTTATACGTCGACTCTTTTAACTGAGGAAATGTAGACTTTATTGCTTCAAGCCAATTCCGATAGGAATCTGTTTGCGTATAATGCTCAACAAAATCATTTCCCAAACATTCCTCAATAAAGCTTTGGCCGAATTCAGGAGTAATACAATCCGGGAATCTATATTCGCATTCGGGATCGCTTCTTAATATTGGGAATGGGTCGGCTGCAAGGCGAAAGATCACACAAACCTTTACTGCCGCTATGAAATACCCAGCGAAATCTTCATGAATTCGACCTGCGCTTTCGGGGGCCATCCCATAGGGCTTGGTATAAAAGGATTCGTGACCTTGTTTGTGGATATACTTATTCGCTCGTCTATTGAGTTTGCTGATCAGCTCATCAATTTCGGGCATTTGCTCAAGGAGCTCTCTGTACTCACTGTCTGCTGCGCGCAACATTCCTGATAGCTTGGAAAATGAAGGAAAACTCTCAAGCGAGGCCCATTTCTTATATTTTGCCTCGCGTTCAGCGTTATCCAGATTCGTGAATAGCGCCCCGATAAGGATAACCTCTCCAGCCTGTCTGACGGAATAAAACGCTGCGTCAAAGTGACCCTGATGAATTAGATCCAGTGAGTTAGCCAGGAGTTGGCAGGATTCAAGCAGAAACTGATTAAATGACGGCGTTTCGACAATTCCGCTTATAGAATCTGCCAATTCGTCAACATAACTATATAGATGATAATAGTCGAGTGTATTCTCTTTTGTTATGTACCGCTGAGGATGAAATCTCCAGCTGAATAGCTTTCCATTTACGTCTTCATCGTTAAAGTTCATGTTGTCCATCTTTCAAATTAATTTGAGCACTGGTCTATTTCTAATATGCGCATCTATCGGCTGGATCAGAATCAAGTGCTAACGTATATTTCGCGATGTCTACCTTAGTGTAAGGTTGATTAAATGAGTGACAATAAATCCAGCCAGAACGCGCATGAAGAACGAGTATTTAATGATGTTATCCAATTATCTTTAGCGGCAGGTGGTTATAAGAAAAAGGCTGCAACGAAGCTGCGAGGCATTCTCCGCTCAGACGAAGAGCGCCCTGATCTCGTAATACGACGAGGCAATGGATCCATCATCGGAATGGAACATTTTAGGATTGATCACCATATTAAGCGGGGACGTTCCGCTAGTTCGAAATCAGCGGAGCTAATGGCCAATATGAATGCTCGGCGCGAGAGACTAAAGCCAGCACTCAGCAGAAGCGACGAGGCGCTAGATGAAGCAGCTGAAGTCGTCGCAAGTTTTGTATCTAAAGAGGTCCATCAGTGCCACTCTGCTTGTTGCGATGACCTTTCACGTTCGCTCTCTGTTAGGTTGTTTGATAAAAGGTCGGGGCATGCAATCAAGCTATTGGACTACCGTAAAAACCTTATTGAGCGATATGGTGATGATCGCAATATCGAACTTGGCTATCTGATTGAGGTTCACTCTGATTTTCTCAGTTTGTTTTTGCACACCGGTTCCAAGGTCGTTCGCCTACAATCTGGCCATTGCCCCTTATTTGAGGATTTATTTACTCTTCTTCAGAAAGCCTCCGCTGAGGTTGATTGGATTCTTATAGGGTTTTTCCATGCCTAACAAATCAAATTGTTGATGCGGCAGTTATAGATTGCCGCAATGATTTATTCAACGAAAGTTGCCGTAGGCAAGGTCTATATTCAACCACCTATTTAGGGCTGGGGAAATCTGAGCCCTATTACATCCAAAAGAGGGAGGGTGATACTACGGTAAAGCAGGACGGAGATAATTACACTATTCTTTTGGAAAACCCCGCCGAGTTTATCGATCCAATTACTTTATTCCGAAACGCAATTAGTGAAGCGGCGAGAGCTTTAAACTTAAAGAAAGCTGGCAAGCCATTTACAACAACGTTATCAGTTCAGATGGTCTATGAAGTGGTATGGATGAGGGGTCCAAGGTGCCTGGAACCGTAACCGAGTCGGATATTGAATCCTTATTGCTAGAGGTTGGACCAAACGAACTTTATTCTCGTCTTCGAGCATTTTGTGACCGCTATCAAATTTCAAACCCATCAGACCACGCGCCTCGGTTAGTTTGACAAACGGTCGTTTTAAAGGATTGATTATATCGGTTATAAATAGCACGAGGGGGTGTCGGCGCCAGCCGACACCCCCTCGTGCTCAGCTAAATTGATTGTACTGTAGACTAGCTCGCCCAGCGCGGCCAACACTCCCCTAGTCCCTCTTAAACAAATCCCTCGTGTACACCTTGTCCCCACGTCCGCGAGCTCATCGCTCCAGCGGTTGGCGACGATCACGTCGCAGCCGGCCTTGAAGGCCTCCAGGTCGTGGGTCACCTCGGAGCCGAAGAACTCCGGCGCGTCCAGCGTGGGCTCGTAGACCACAACGGGCACGCCCTTGGCCTTCACGCGCTTCATGACGCCCTGGATGGAGCTCGCGCGGAAGTTGTCGGAGTTGGACTTCATCGTCAGGCGGTACACGCCCACGACAGGCTTCTCCTTGCCGGCGTACACGCGGTCCCAGACCATCTGCAGCACCTCGTCGGCCACGAAGTCCTTGCGGGTGCGGTTGGCCTCCACGATGGCCTCGATCAGGTTCTGGGGCACGTCCCTGTAGTTGGCCAGCAGCTGCTTGGTGTCCTTGGGCAGGCAGTAGCCGCCGTAGCCGAAGCTGGGGTTGTTATAGTGGCTGCCGATGCGCAGCTCCAGGCACACGCCGTCGATGACGTCGCGGGTGTTGAGGCCGCGGACCTCACAGTAGGTGTCGAGCTCGTTGAAGTAAGCGACGCGAAGCGCCAGGTACGTGTTGGCGAACAGCTTGACGGCCTCGGCCTCGGTGGTGCCCAGCACCAGCTCCGGGATGCCCACGGTGCCGTCGGCGTTCACGCACTCGAGCTCGGCGGGGTCGGCGCTCTGCGGCCGCGACGGCGTCGGCGTCCTCCTTCGGTGCGCCCACCAATGGACATCCCTGATCGAGAGGAAAGCAGCAGGAACAGGTGGTTGGCTGGGCGCTAATTTTCGGCTGGAAAGCGAGTGGTATGATTCGACCTACAGGCTTTCGAATCGAAACGGCGGATTGAGCATGGGAAATGCTGTGATAACGCTCAGGGACTTGATGCCGGTGGCGCACCCCGAGAAAACAAAGGTTAAGTTCAACATGAACGCGGGCGATGTGAACCTGCGCGCGTACGACCTGCTGCTGAGAGACACCTCGACCCCTGAGAGGACCGATAACAGCTCGCGATGGTATGAGATGAACGCATGGAGGAGCGCGACAGGGCAGGCGAACAACAACCTCAACCATGCGGAGTACCTGCTCTCGTTCGCCCAGTACTACATCTACGGGCCCGAGTACTTCATCTTCGGCGGCATGCACAAAGTGGAGAAAGCAGTGCCCGAGGTGCTGGGGGGCGTAGGCTACAAGCTGACACTTCTTCCCGACTATGAGGCCTACATCAAGCGCCTCATCATCAAGCTGAAGAAGCCTATCGGGTGGAACATCTACAACAAGTTCTACGAGAACACGATGCATGACTTCGAGCCCGTGGTGTACGAGTACTCTATGAGCCTAGGCAACGTTGCCTCCTTCCCCGGCTACAAGTATGTGTGCATCGACCACAAAACCCTGCAGGCCGTTATCGCCAGCGTGGGCTCCGACTGGTACTGGGCGCTGGACAACGTGAAGGGCGTCTACTGCATCACCGACACAGCGACGGGGCGGCTCTACGTGGGCTCGGCCTCGGGCGACAGCATGAAGGACGAGGGCGCGGACTTGGGCATCTGGCAGCGCTGGAGCGCCTATGCCAACCCCGAGGACCCGACGGGCGGCAACAAGGAGTTCAAGGCCATCATGGCAAGGTACGGGGCTGGATACATCGTCAAGAACTTCACCTATTCCATCCTAGAGGTGTGCGACACCAAGATGACCACCGCCGAGGTGTGCGAGCGCGAGAGCCACTGGAAGAACGTGCTGGGCTCGCGCAAGTTCGGCATGAACTGGAACTAGGTGCGCACCATGGGCTTGTCGCGGACGGTGAGGGACTGTGCATACGGCATGACTGTGGGCGATGCGCTCGGCGTGCCCTACGAGTTCATGCCGCGCGGCAGCTTCACCTGCACCGACATGGTGGGGCATGGCACGCACAACCAGCCCGCGGGCACATGGAGCGACGACACGTCCATGGCGCTCGCGCTCTGCGACAGCTACCGCGAGCTGGGCGACATCAATTGCGACGACATCCTCGCCAAGTTCCGCAAATGGATAAACGAGGGCGCATACACCGCCGACGGGAACGTTTTCGATTACGGCAATGCCACCAGGCAGGCGCTCGATACGGGTCGCGGGCTCACGAGTGAGTGCAGCAAGGGCAACGGTTCGCTCATGCGCTGCCTGCCCATGGTGTTCATGGAGTGATCCGACTACGACATAAGGGAGGTAAGCGCGATCACCCACGCCACCGACGACTGCTGCCAGGCCTGCGTGGACATGGTCGCCTACGCACGCGAGGTGCTCTACAGCGGACGCGCCGGCCACGTGAGCGAGGAGAAGGCTGGCGCCAGCGGCGGATACGTGTGGGATACCTACAACACCGCCATCTGGTGCCTGGAACATACCGACAACTACCGTGACTGCGTGCTGACTGCCGTAAACCTGGGCGACGATACCGACACGACGGCCTGCGTGGCCGGCGGGCTGGCCGGCATCCTGTACGGATACGAGGGCATCCCGGCCGAGTGGATAGAGGCCCTGCGCGGCAAGGACGTGATAGACGCCTGCCTGTTCGGCGGGGTTTACGGGGACGACCTGCGCGAGTTTCTCAAGTGCTTCGAGGACTCGCTGGACGGTCCAGCCCGCGACTTCTACGGGCTGGCCCATGATATGTTCGCCCTGGGTTGGCATATGGACTGCGGCGAGTCCTTTGCCGAGACGTATCCGCACTCTGGCACATCCGAGGGTCTGCGAGAGGACATAGGCACCATAAACGACGTGGGGCTTCTGGGCAGCGGCGTCTTTTCCCGATGGCGCTACGTCACGCACTGGAAGTGCGACGGCACACCCGACGAGGACGACCTGGAGTGGTTCAGGCTGGCGCTCGGAAGGCTGCGCGAGCTGACATCTTTTCAAAGGTGAGCTTGAGCAGGAAAGTAATTTGCAAATTATGAAAAAATGCAGTTCAGGCCATTAAAAATCGCATGCAAATTAAAAAAGCCACTCAATCGAGTGGCCTTGCATTCACGATGGTGGAGACGAGGGGGATCGAACCCCTGACCTCTTGACTGCCAGTCAAGCGCTCTCCCAGCTGAGCTACGCCCCCGTGACAAGGTAGTACTATAGGGGAAGATCTTCGGAGATGCAAGAAGGAATTTTGGATTGATTATCCACCTTACGGGTTTTCCTGGGACGGTGGCCCCTACTTGTAAAGGCACCCGATGGCGGTGCCGGTGTGGACTTCGATCTTTGCGGTGGATCGGACTATGTTGCTGATGCCTGTGTCGGCTAGCAGGGCTAGGGGGCTGTGGTCTAGTTCCCATTCTAGGCCGTGTTCGCTTAGCTTGGTGTTAGGGGCTATAGCGATGATGGAAAACGTCTTGCCCTCGGCGCCCTCGATGGTCCACGATTCGTCTGCGTGAAGGATGCGGGCGACTACCTTGTCCTCGGCAATCCAGACTGGAGCGTCTTCGTAGCCTGCGAGCAGGCCCAGTACGGAAAGCGCCATATCCGGACGGCCACCGGTTGCGCAGGTTGCCACAACCTCGGCACCCGGCCAACGAAGGCGGACGGAATCGAGGGCCAGCGCCAGATCGGTATAGTCCTTGTAGGGGTCGTGACGCTCAACTTCAAAGTCGGTGGCAGCATCGACCAGCGCGCGACCCGCGTCACTCACCGTGTCGGCATCTCCCACATATACGTCGCAGCCCAATCCCGCCCCCAGCAGTGCGTCAAGTCCGCGGTCCACGGCGACAACGTGGTCGCACTCCCCCGCCAATTCACGCAGCAGATCCGCGCTCGCCACCACGGGCGAGCCACAGACCACTAATACCTTGCAAGCCACAGCCCTCGCCTATCCCTCAAATGTAAGCACGCGGGCCAGATCCAGCTCCTCGTAGCTGTCGATAAAGATATCGCAGTTGGCGCGCACGTCATCGCGCTTCATGCGGCCGTACGGGTCATAGATGCCCACGCGCTTAAAGCCGGCGGAGCCAGAGCTCTTAAGGCCAAAGACGGCGTCCTCAAACACCCATGCGCGCTCAAACTTGCACCCGTGGCGCTCCTCCAGGCGGCGCAGCGCCAGCTCGTACACATCGGGGAACTGTTTGGAGCGTCCCGCCTCGCCCGTCGTGGTAACAAACTCCATGTAAGCGTCGAGCCCGGCACCAGCGAGCGCGGACTGCACCAGCTCGGCCGGCGTGGATGTGGCCACGCACATGGCAATGCCCGCCGCCTTCGCCTGCTCCAAAAACGCCAGAAGCCCCTCGCGCGGCGGCACCTTGGAGTACCCATCAATCAAAATCTCGCCCAGCTCGCGATATAGCTCCTCGCCATTCGCGCCAATGCCCCACGTGTCGTGGTAGGCCTGGCACTCATCCTCCAGTGACAGGTGCTCAAATTGGGCAAAGTCATCCACGGTCACGTCGATCCCGTGGCGGCGCAATAACTCGGGCTGGGCATAGGCCCAAACAGGGGTGCTATTTACCAGCGTGCCATCGCAATCGAAAATAAAAGCAACCTGGGGAGCGGCGGTATGGGACATAAACAAACCTTTCGATGTCAAATGGTAAACATCCTGCTAAAAGCGTTTTACCAAACGTCAGCCAAACAATTTTGAAACCCAAATTGATAAAACTGTCAAGAGTTTTACCACGGCAATTCTGCCAGTGGTATAAACATGTCGCTTGCCGATTAAACGCCCCCGCAAAACCGCTTTCGTTCATAAAACTAACGTACAGGTGTTATCGTAGTTTTTGCCGAAAGTTCCACCGAGCACGCGAGGTGGAACGAATCACAGAAACTTCGCCGTCCCTTCGATTCGTGCAGCCTTGGACCTTTCGCATCTAGTCACCAAGGCAACACGCTGCCGCGTCATGATGGGATCAAACGTGAGCGATACAAAGCTAAAGCCAGCAACTAAAAAGCCCGCTACCCGTAAAGCCGCCCCGCACGCACCGGAGCTCACCAAGGACGATGTCTACCTGTTTGGCATTGGTACGTGGGAGCGCAGCTGGGAAAAGATGGGCGCGCATCCCGACACGCAGCAGCGTACGCGCGGCTGGCGTTTTTGCGTTTGGGCGCCCGACGTTAAGAGCGTCCATGTTATCGGTGAATTCAACAATTGGGACGAACAAGCCAACCCGCTGGTGCCCGTGCACACGAGCGCTATCTGGGAAGGCTTTATTCCTGGAGCCGAGCAGGGTCAGCTGTATAAATACCTCATCGAAACCAACGAGGGCGAAAAGCTCTACAAGGCCGATCCGTATGCCTTTAAGGCCGAGTGCCCTCCGGGTACCGCCAGCGTGTTGTGGACCCTCGATGGCTACCAGTGGAACGACGCCGCGTGGCTCAAGCGACGCGCCGGCCACAACCACATGTCGCAGCCCCTTAACATCTACGAGGTGCATATTGGCTCGTGGAAGCGCCACGGCGACACGCCACAGGGCGAGCCGGACGAGTACGGCAACTACCCCGGCCCCATGGATCCCTTCCCCGCGCAGCGCGGCGAGTTCTACACCTACGACGACCTGTCGGTGGAGCTCGTGGACTACGTGCGCGACATGGGCTACACGCATATCGAGGTCATGCCGCTTATGGAGCATCCCTTCGATGGCTCCTGGGGCTACCAGACGACCGGCTACTTTGCCGCCACGTCGCGCTACGGCAACCCGCAGCAGCTCATGCATTTTATCGACGCGTGCCACGAGGCGGGCATCGGCGTAATCATGGACTGGGTGCCTGGCGGTTTTTGCGCCGACTCCCACGGCCTTGCCACCTTTAACGGCCACATGCTGTTTGAGCACGAGATTCACCCCAACTGGGGAACGCACAAGTTTGACTTCGCCCGCGGCGAGGTCCGCTCCTTCCTGGTATCCAACGTGCTGTACTGGCTCGAGAACTTCCATGTGGACGGCATTCGCATGGACGGCGTGTCGAGCATGCTGTACCTCAACTTTGGCATTGACGATCCGGGGCAAAAGAAATTCAACAAGTACGGTACCGAGGAGGACCTGGACGCCAGCGCATTTATCCGCCAGGTCAACTGCGCCGTGGAGGCCCACTTCCCTGACGTGATGATGATGGCCGAGGAGTCCACCGCGTGGCCGCTCGTGACCTACCCGCCGCAGGACGGCGGCCTGGGCTTCCACTACAAGTGGGACATGGGCTGGATGAACGACACCCTGCACTACATGCAGACCGATTTTCCGTGGCGCCCCGGCAACCACGGGCTGCTCACGTTCTCCATCATGTACGCCTTTACCGAGAACTTTATTTGCCCGCTGAGCCACGACGAGGTCGTGCACGGCAAGTGCTCGCTGATCGGCCGCATGCCGGGCGACTGGTGGCGCCAGTTTGCCGGCCTGCGCACGCTGGCTTTCTACCAGATGACGCACCCCGGTGCCAAGCTCAACTTTATGGGCAACGAGATCGGCCAGTTTATTGAGTGGCGCTACTACGAGTCCATCCAGTGGTTCCTGACCGAGGAGTACGAGACCCACCGTCATCATCAGGCGTTTATCAAGGCGCTCAACCACCTGTATACCGCCGAGCCCGCCCTGTACGAGCGCGGCTACACCGACGACGGCTTTACCTGGATTGACGCGGACAACTCCAAGCAGTCCATCGTGAGCTTTGTGCGCCAGGGCGAGGACGTCGATGACGACCTGGTGATCCTGATCAACTTTGACCCGGCGAGTTACGAGAGCTTCCGCGTGGGTGTGCCGCGCGAGGGTGACTGGGAGGTCATCTTTGATTCCGACCGTCCCGAGTTCGGTGGCAGCGGATACGCCGGTGAGGAGCCCTACACCTGCTCGAGCGAGCCCTATCCCTGGAACGGGCAGATGGACTCCATCGAGATGAAGGTGCCCGGCCTGGCAGGCGTGGTACTTAAGCGCCGCGGTCCCAGCAGCTATAAGCCGCCGGTGGTCGAGAAGCCCAAAAAGGCGACGCGCAAGCGCACGTCCTCGGTGAAGCCCAAGCCCGCGGCCGCCAAGAAGGCTCCGGCTAAGGCGAAGGCTGCCAAGCCCGCTGCCAAGGCTTCGACCAAGTCCACCACGGCCAAGAAGGCAGCCACCAAAAAGGCTGCTCCCAAGGCCAAGGCAGCTGCTGTTAAGGCTCCTGCCAAGAAAGCGTAACAAAGCCGTTACAGCTGTAATACCCGCCCCGCGGGGGCGTAGGATACATGTCATAACCGTTCCGGGAGAAACATCCCCGGGGGAAAGGAACGTATGAATAAGATCTTCGACAACAAGCAGGAGTTTACCGAGCTCTATCGCGATGCCGTCATGAGCATCAGCGGCAAGAGCGTCGAGGCCGCCAGCGACCTGGACCGCTTTAACGCCCTGGCCAAGCTCGTGGCCGAGAAGGCGCGCACCGTCGCCACCAAGAGCGACGCCCGCGCTACCGCCGAGGGCAAGAAGCGCGTGTACTACTTCTCGATCGAGTTTTTGATCGGTCGCCTGCTCGACAACTACCTGCTCAACTTTGGTGTGCGCGACATGGTCGCCGAGGCGCTCGACGACATGGGCTTTGACCTGTCCGTCATCGAGAATCAGGAGCCCGATCCGGCGCTGGGCAACGGTGGCCTGGGCCGTCTGGCCGCATGCTTCCTGGATTCCATGGCAGCCGAGGGCATTGCCGGCTACGGCAACGGCATGCGCTACCGCTACGGCCTGTTTAAGCAGGAGATCGTCAACGGCAGCCAGGTCGAGGCCACCGACGAGTGGCTCACCCACGGCTATCCCTGGGAGGTCCGCCGTCAGGACAAGGCCGTGACCATTAAGTTTGGTGGTCACGTTGAGGGCTTTGAGGAGAACGGCCGCACGTTCTACCGCACGGTGGACACGCAGGATATCCTGGCCGTCCCTTATGACATCCCCGTCGTGGGCTATGCTGGCGAGACCGTCAACAAGCTGCGCGTATGGGCCGCCGAGCCGGTCGAGGAGCACTTCGATCTGGAGGCCTTCAACCGCGGCGACTACGCCCTGGCCGATGCCGAGCGCGCCGAGGCCGAGGCCATCAGCGCCATCCTCTACCCCAACGACGCCGGCGAGCACGGCCGTCTGCTGCGCCTGAAGCAGGAGTACCTGTTTGTATCGGCCGGCATCTACAGCCTGCTCGACACCTTTGAGAAGGAGCACGGCGCGAACTGGGAGCTGCTGCCGCAGTTTGTGGCTATCCATACCAACGATACCCACCCCGCCATGTGCGGCCCCGAGCTCATGCGCATCCTCATCGACGAGAAGAAGCTCGAGTGGGACGACGCCTGGAACATCGTGACGCAGGTCGTGAGCTACACCAACCACACCATCCTGCCCGAGGCCCTGGAGAAGTGGCCCATCGGCACGTTCTCCAAGCTCCTCCCCCGCGTGTACCAGATCATCGACGAGATCAGCCGTCGTTGGCACGAGTCGTTCGACACCACGCAGGAGGGCTGGCAGGAGCGTCTACGCCAGACCGCCATTCTGTGGGACGGGGAGATTCGCATGGCCAACCTGTCCGTGATCTGCAGCCACAGCGTCAACGGCGTGGCCAAGATCCACTCCGACATCATCAAGAACATCGTGCTCAAGGACTTCTATGCCTTAACGCCCGAGAAGTTCAACAACAAGACCAACGGCATCTCGCACCGTCGCTTCTTTGCCGAGGCCAACCCCACCTATGCCAAGCTCGTGACCGAGGCCATCGGCGACGGCTGGCTTAAGGACGCCTTTGAGCTGGAGAAGCTTAAGCAGTTTAAGGACGACACCGAGTTCCTGAAGGCCGTGGGTGCCTCCAAGCGCGCTAACAAGGAGCGTCTGGCCGCCTACGTTAAGGCCGAGACCGGTCTGGTTATCGACCCCAACACCGTCTTCGACGTTCAGGTAAAGCGCTTCCACGCCTACAAGCGCCAGCTCATGAACATCATGAAGGTGATGGACATCTACAACCGTCGCATCGCCGATCCCAACTTCCACGTGACGCCGACGACCTTCATCTTTAGCGGCAAGGCTGCCTCGAGCTACACCTTTGCCAAGGAGACCATCCGCCTCATTAACTCCGTGGCCGACGTCATCAACAACGACGCCCGCGTGAACGAGGTCATGAAGGTCTGCTTCATCCCCAACTTCCGCGTGAGCAACGCCCAGCTCATCTACCCCGCCGCCGAGATCTCGGAGCAGATCTCCACGGCCGGCAAGGAGGCCTCGGGCACGTCCAACATGAAGCTCATGATGAACGGCGCCATTACGCTGGGTACCCTCGACGGCGCCAACATCGAGATCGCCGACCTGGCCGGCCGCGAGAACGAGGCCATCTTTGGCCTGACCGCCCCCGAGGTCGAGCAGCTCTGGGCATCGAACAGCTACTTTGCGTGGGATACCCTCAACGGCGATCGCGAGCGTCTGGGCCGCGTGATGGACGAGCTCAAGGACAACACCTTTGCGGGTCTTTCGGGCAACTTTGAGAGCATCTACAACGAGCTCATGAACAACAACGACCCCGACCTGGTCATGGCAGACTTCCGCAGCTACGTGGATGCATGGGAAAAGCTCACCGGCAGCTACGGCGACCAGGAGACCTGGAACCGCAAGGCCCTGCTCAACACCGCCTCGAGCGGCTGGTTCTCGAGCGACCGCACCATTCGCGAGTACCGCGACGAGATCTGGCACGCATAAAGCGCGCGAGCTCCCTTTGCCAGCACGGCATTACTTGACGGGCGCGACCGAGCGCCGCGCCCGTCGCTAATGGGTTTAGGAACATCGATGACAGAAGGAGAAATCGATGAGTAAGAAAGAATGCATCGCGATGCTCCTCGCAGGAGGACAGGGCAGCCGATTGGGGGCACTCACCCAAAAGATCGCTAAGCCGGCGGTTAGCTTTGGTGGCAAGTTCCGCATTATCGACTTTTCGCTCTCCAACTGCTCCAACTCGGGCATCGACACGGTCGGCGTTCTGACGCAGTATCGCCCCTATCTGCTGCATGCCTATGTGGGCTCCGGCGAGGCGTGGGATCTGGACAGCCGCGACGGCGGCGTATCGATCCTGCCGCCGTACGAGACGCAGACCGGCGGCGCATGGTATGCGGGCACGGCCGACGCCATTACGCAGAACCTCGACTACATCAAGGCCAACGACCCCAAGTACGTCCTGATTCTTTCGGGCGATCACCTGTATCGCATGGATTACCGCAAGATGCTCAAGACGCACATTGAGAACAACGCCGACCTCACGGTGAGCGTTATGCCCGTGCCGTGGGAGGAGGCCAGCCGCTTTGGCATCCTGACCACCGACCCCGAGGACGGCCGCATCACCAAGTTCACCGAGAAGCCCGACAAGCCCGATTCGAATCTCGCATCCATGGGCATCTACATCTTCTCGGCCGACGTGCTGATTGAGGCACTCGAGGAGGATGCTCTGGACCAGCGCTCGAGCCACGACTTTGGCAAGGACATCATCCCCAAGCTACTCGGCGAGGGCAAGCGCCTGTACAGCTACGAGTTCCACGGCTTCTGGAAGGACGTCGGCACCATCGCCAGCTTCCACGAGACCTCGATGGACCTGCTGGGCAACAACCCCGAGTTCGATCTGTTTGACAAGCACTTCCCCATCATGTCCAACATCACCACGCGTCCGCCGCACTATATTGGCCCGGACGGCCGCCTGGACGACTGCCTGGTCTCCAACGGCTGCAAGATCTACGGCACCGCTCGCCACTCGATCCTTTCGACCGATGTCATCATCGAGGAGCGCGCCGTGGTCGAGGACTCCGTGCTGCTGCCGGGTGCGCACGTTAAGAGCGGCGCGCACATCTGCCGCGCTATTTTGGGCGAGAACTCCACGGTCGAAGAGGGCGTGAAGCTCGGCTCTGTTGATACCACCAAGGATACGGCCGTCGTTGGAAATGACGTCGTTATCGGGAAGGGGGAATGATCCGATGATCAATCGCAAGGCCATCGGTTATATCACCGCTAACTACTCTTCGACCTACGGCAGCGTGCTGCTCAAGGACCGCCCCATCGCGTCCGTCCCGTTTTTGGGCCGCTACCGCCTGATCGATTTTCCGCTGTCCAACATGATGAATGCAGGCATTAAGACCGTCGGCGTCGTCATGCCGGGCAACTACCGCTCGCTGATCGACCACGTGGGCTCTGGCAAGGACTGGGGCCTGGACCGCAAGAAGGGCGGCCTGTTCATGGTGCCCGGCAACGCGTATGGCACCACCAAGGGCGGCATGCGCTTCTTGCTGCGCGACATCATCTCCAACAAGACGCTGTTCCAGCGCTCGGACAAGCCCTATGTTGTGATGATGGGCACCAACATCATCTTTAACATGGACCTCAACACCATCATCGAGGCGCACGAGAACTCCGGTGCCCAGATGACCGTGGTGTACTGCAAGGCCACGCGCAACGTCGACGACGAGACCAAGCTCGATATTAACGAGAACGGTCGTCTGACGGGCGTGAGCGCCGGCGTCGTGTACGGCGACAACGCCTCTATGGATTGCTGCATCGTCAACCGCGAGACGCTGCTCGAGATCATCGACCACTACCAGGCCGCCGACTATCTGGATCTGCTCGAGGCACTCCAGGGCGACTTTGGCAACATCGACGTGTGCAGCTACGAGTACAAGGGCGAGGTCGTGGGCGTGTTTAGCGAGAAGTCGCTGTATCGCCGCAGCATGGACCTGCTCGACCAGACCGTGGCCGACCAGCTCTTCGATCCCGAGCGCCCGATCCTGACCAAGGCTCACGACGTGCCGCCTTCGCGCTATGCGACCGGCAGCCACGCGTGCAACTCGATCATCTCGGCCGGTTGCATCATCAAGGGCACCGTGCGCAACTCGATCCTGTCGCGCGGCGTCGTGGTCGAGGAAGGCGCTTCGGTGACCAACTCGATCATCAACCAGAGCTGCGTCATCAAGAGCGGCGCCCGTGTTGAGAACGCCATCCTGGACAAGAACAACGTGGTTCCCACCAACACCGAGCTTCGCGGCACGCCCGAGAACATCCTGGTGCTGGGAAAGGCTCCGTTAACTTCCGACACCACCATCGTACGTTAACGTTGGCACCGCAACATCGCTCGTAACATGTAGAATAGCCGCCCGGTTAGCGCCAGGCGGCTATTCTCGAATTGCAACATGGGAGACAATATGGCAGAAACCAGCAAAAAGATGCAGATCGTGTTTGCCTCGGCCGAGTGCGCACCGTTTGTTAAGACCGGTGGCCTGGGTGACGTGGCGGGCTCGCTGCCTGCGGCGCTCGTGCGCGCCGGCGCCGAGGTCATCGTGATGGTGCCCAAGTACGCCACCATCAAGGACGAGTACAAGGCGCAGATGGAGCACTTTGCCGACTTTTACGTGAGCCTGGGCTGGCGTAACGAGTACTGCGGTCTCGAGAAGCTCGAGCACGACGGCGTCACCTATATGTTCATCGACAACGAGCGCTACTTTGCGCGCGACTATCCGTACGGATTCTTTGATGACGGAGAGCGCTTTGCGTTCTTCTCCAAGGCCATCACCGAGAGCCTGCAGCACCTGCCGGCCGGCTTTGAGTGCGACATCCTGCACTGCAACGACTGGCAGACGGCACTGGCGCCCGTGTTCTTGCGCGAGTTCTACCAGGGTCTGCCGCTGTACGACCGCGTCAAGACCGTGTTCTCGATCCACAACGTGGCGTTCCAGGGCCAGTTTAGCGACACCGTGATGGAGGACATCCTGGGTGTGGCGCATATTCCCGCGGCCGCCTCGCAGCTGCGTTGCGACGCCTGCAGCGTCAACTACATGCTGGGCGCGTTGCGCTATGCCGACGCCATCACCACGGTAAGCCCCACCTATGCCAACGAAATCCAGACGCCCGAGTTTGGCGAGGGCCTGGACGGTGTGCTGCGCGAGCGTTCGTACGCGCTGCAGGGGATTTTGAATGGCATCGACGTCGCGGGCTTTGACCCGGCGACCGACAAGCGCATTGCCGCCAACTACACGGTCGAGGACCGCTCCGGCAAGGCCGTGTGCAAGGCCAAGTTGCAGGAGGAGCTGGGGCTCGAGGTCCGCGACGACCGCCCGCTTATGGTGATGGTCACGCGCCTGACGCGCCAAAAGGGCATGAACTTGGTCATGTACGCGCTCGACCGCATTCTAGCCGGCGGCGTGCAGGTAGCCGTGCTGGGCACCGGCGACCGCGACTACGAGGACGGACTGCGCTACTTCCAGGACAAGTACCCCGGCACCATGGCCGCACGCATCGAGTTTGACCCGGCGCTGTCCCAGCGCATGTATGCCGCCGCCGACATGTTCCTGATGCCGTCGAAGTTTGAGCCCTGCGGCCTGTCGCAGATCATCGCCATGCGCTACGGCACCCTGCCCATCGTGCGCGAGACCGGTGGCCTGAAGGACACCGTGATCCCGTATAACGAGTTTACCGGCGAGGGCACGGGCTTCTCGTTTAGCAACTTTAACGGCGACGAGATGGGCGACGCGGTCTTCCGCGCAGCACGCCTGTTCTGGGATAACCGCGACGCTTGGAACCAACTGGTCACGCAGGCTATGAGCCAGGACTTTAGCTGGACGCGTTCGGCCGATAAGTATCTGGACCTGTACTTCTTTATGCATCCGGAGATTGAGCGACCGGCAGCAGTTGTCGACGAGCCTGAGGCTGTTGCTGAGCCGATGGCCGCTGAGGAGCCCAAAGCCGAGGAGAAGCCGGTTGAGGCTGAGCCCGTTAAGGCCGATCCCAAGGTGAAGGTCGAGGCTGCTCCCGAGCCCGAGCCTGAGGTGAAGCCCGCAGCAAAGCCTGCGGCAAAGAAGACCACGACTCGTAAGACGACGGCCAAGAAGGCCACTGCGGCCAAGGCGACGGCAACCAAGACCACCGCTGCCAAGACAACGACCACGCGCAAGCGCACCACCGCAGCTGCCAAGAAAACCGCCGAAGCCGAGGCTGCTCCCGAGGTAAAGGCTGAGGCCGCCGTCGAGGCCAAGCCCGCCGTCAAGGCACCGGCCAAGGCCGCTACAAAGAAGACGACCGCGACCGCCAAGAAGGCAACGGCTGCCAAGAAGACCACGACTACGAAGTCGACAAGCACGAAGGCCGCCACGACCAAGGCAGCCGCAAAGCCGGCCGCCAAGGTTGAGGAGACGCCCGCCGAGGCCAAGGCCGAGGCAACTGTCAAGGCCAAGCCGGCCGCCAAGACCACCACGCGCAAGCGCACTACAACGACGGCTAAGAAGACCACGACCAAGGCTGCTGCTCCCAAGGCGGAAGCTAAGGTCGAGGACAAGCCCGCAGTAAAGGCCAAGCCGGCACAGAAGGCCGCCAAGGTCAAGCCCGCTGCCGTCAAAGAGGAGCCCAAGGCCGAGGTAAAGGCCAAGCCCGAGCCCGCCAAGGAGACCCCGGTCTCCCCCGCCGCCGCAACCGAGAAAAAGGCTCCGACCAAGAAGACCTCCGTCCGCAAGGCAACGGCCACCCGCAAGCGCCGCTAATCCAGACAATCTAAAACCTTATCAAACCCTAAGCAAGGGGCGCTCCAACCGGGCGCCCTTTCTCTGTTGATAGTTGGTAAAACGATTTTCTAGGACAACCGTTCGCCGATGGTAAACGGATGTTGTTTATACAGCCTGTGTACAACAGATATACTTACATCTTGCGCGTAAAGCCATGGCCCGCAGGCCGTGATTCTATTGAACTGGACCGTACTATGAGATTGATACACAACAGCCGTCTGCCGCAGTTTCGCACTCCGTTTGGCGCTGTGACCACAGGAACTTCCGTTTCGCTCTCGGTGATTTTGGAGGATGCCGACCCCAACCATGCAACGCTTACGCTGCGCACCTGGGTCGATGAAATCGGTGAGTCTCTGTATCCCATGACGCACGAGGGCGACGGCATATTTACCGTAGAGCTTGAGTGCACCGAGCCCTGTCTTATCTGGTACAGCTTTATCTGCAATATCGAGGGCCAGCCCGAAGTTCGTCTGGGCGCGCCGCAGGGCCGCACCGGCGGCGAGGGCGTGACCTACGACTACGCCGAGGTGCCGTCGTTCCAGGTCACCGTCTACAAGCACCGCGAAGTTCGACCCGAGTGGTACGAGCGCGGCATGGTCTACCAGATCTTCCCCGATCGCTATGCCCGCGACGAGCACTGGCGCGAGCGCACGCTGGCTCAGGTCGAAAAGCCTCGCAACGGAATCCAACGCCGCATGGTCGAGGACTGGAAGGAGCCGCCCGTGTACGAGCGCGCCGAAGACGGCTCCATCAAGACCTGGGACTTCTACGGCGGATCGCTCAAGGGCATCCAAGAAGACCTGCCTCGTATCGCCGAGCTGGGCTTTACAGCCATCTACCTTAACCCCATTTTCGAAGCCGCGAGCAACCACCGCTACGACACGGCCGACTACACCAAGATCGACCCGATCCTGGGCACCGAGCAGGACTTTACCGAGCTGTGTCAGGCGGCCGAAAAACTCGGCATATCCATCATTCTGGACGGTGTGTTCAACCACACGGGCGACGATTCGGTCTACTTCAACCGCTACGGCAATTATCCCGGCGTCGGTGCCTGGCAGAGCGAGGATTCGCCGTGGCGCGACGCGTTCTATTTCCACGAGGACGGCTCGTACGACTGCTGGTGGGGTGTGGGCAATATGCCCGCCATCAATGAGAGCTCCGAGCTGGTGCGCGAGCGGATCCTGGGCAAGGACGGTATCATCCGCAAATGGCTGCGCGCTGGCGCCCATGGTTGGCGCCTGGATGTGGCCGACGAGCTTTCCGATGACTTCCTGGCCGAGATAAAAAAGGCCGTGCTCGCCGAGAAGCCCGACGCGCTGCTGCTCGGCGAGGTCTGGGAAGACGCCTCCAACAAAATCAGCTATGGCCATTTGCGTCGTTATCTGCAAGGATCCGAGCTTGACTCGGCTATGGACTATCCCTTCCGTGACATGGTCATCGGCTTTTTGATGGGCTACAAGAACGCCTACCAGGCAGCCGAGGATATCGAGACCCTGCGCGAAAATTATCCGCGCGAGGCCCTGTCCTGTGCGCTCAACCTGCTTTCGAGCCACGACCGTCCGCGCATCATCTCGGTGCTCGGCGGTGGCCCCGACGAGTCGCAGCTGCCCGAGAGCGAGCGCAGCAAGTGGCGCTTGAACGAGAACTCGATGGGCCTGGCCAAGAGCCGTTTTTGGCTTGCAACGCTCATGCAGATGACGTTCCCCGGCGTGCCGTCGATTTACTATGGCGACGAGTACGGCCTTGAGGGCCTGACGGATCCGGGCAATCGCCGCACGCTGCCCATGAAGAAAGACCTGCACGACTTCGATACACTTGCCATCCTTAAAAACGCCTCGGCCGTGCGCCGCGCCCTGCCGTTTATGGTTGACGGCGAGATCAAGGCGTTCGCGCTCAACGACGAGGTACTCGCCTATACGCGCACCGGTAAAGACGGTGAGGCCGCGACGGTTATCATCAACCGAAGCCTGCGCAATTCGCACTGCGTGACAATCCCGGCGCTCGGCGAATGTGCGAGCGACGTGATCAGCGGCCACGAGTGCGAGATTCACAACGGTACCGTCACGCTCGATCTGTATCCGCTGGGGTCGTCGATCATCTATCACCACGCCGAGCAGCGTCTGCAAGAGCCGCTCGATCACGGCGCGGGCGTCGTGTGCCACATCACCTCGGTACCGACTGACGATGGCAAGCCGGGAACGATTGGTGCCCCCACGCGTCGTTTTATCGACCATCTGGCCGCCATGGGCATGCGCTACTGGCAGGTCCTGCCCGTCAACCCGACGGATTTCTTCCGCTCCCCCTATGCCGGGCCCTCGGCTTTTGCGGGCAACATCGACCTACTACCCGAGAGTCACGAGGAACTGGCCGCCGACTTCGCTGTCTGGAAGACCCGCGGCGGCGAGGATGCCGATCCGCTGTACACCGCGTTTAAACATCGCAATGCCGATTGGCTCGAGAAGTACTGCGTCTACATGGCCGTTAAGAAGTACTTTGAGGGCGAGTCGCGCCACGATTGGCCGTCAGATGTCGCGCGTTACAACGAGTATCTAATCGACGACAAGCGCTTCCACGACGAGGCCGAGCTTCAGGCGTACATGCAGTACCGCTTTGACCTGGCTTGGTGCGAGCTCATGAACTACGCGCACAAGAAGGGCATCGAGGTCATCGGCGATATTCCTATGTACGTGTCCGACGATTCGGCCGATGCGTGGAGCGAACCCGAGAACTTCTGGCTGTCCGATACCGGTAAGGCAATCGAGATTTCTGGCGCGCCGCCCGACAACTTTGCGCCCGAGGGCCAGGTATGGGGCAACCCCACGTTCCGCTGGGACCACATGAAGCAGAACGGCTATAGCTGGTGGATGGATCGCCTGCGTCGTGCTTTTTCGCTCTACGACCGTGTGCGCCTGGATCACTTCTTGGGCTTCCACAGCTACTTTAGTATCCCCGCGGGCAAGGCTTGCGCCGACGGACGCTGGCTGGCAGGCCCGGGCAAGGACCTGTTCCAGACCGCCTACGACGAGCTGGGCCCGCTCAACTTTATCGCCGAGGACCTGGGCTATTTAACGCCCGGTGTTCGCGCCATGGCTTCGACCTGCGGCTTCCCCGGCATGGACGTGCTGGAGTTTAGCGACTACGACGTTCGTTGCGGCGTGCATCCTACACCTGGCAAGATTCTGTACACCTCGACGCACGATACGTCGACGCTGGCCGGTTGGTGCACGCATTCCTTTGCGGGCGGCGATGAGCCGAGCGGTGTTGAGGTGGCGGCCAAGCTGATGGGCGACGCGCTGGCAAGCGACGCTCCTCTGGTGATGATGCCGCTGCAGGATCTCCTGGGGCTTGGCGACGAGGCGCGCATGAACGTACCGGGGGTGGCCACGGGCAACTGGACCTGGCAGGCTGACGAGGCCGACGTTGCGGCCGCCGAGGGCAAAACTGCGCAACTCCTGCGCAACACCCATAGATTCTGGGGCGAGGCGTGATAAAACGCCCGATATAGGGTACAGTTACAGACGTTTGAATTTTTGCGGGCAGAGCGATCTGCCCGCTTTGTGCTGAAAAGGAAGTATTATGGCACGCTACGATTACAAGTGCTCGAGCTGCGGCAACGTGTTTGAGGTTGAGCACCCCATGTCCGAGAGCCCCGAGGTCGTATGCCCCAGCTGCGGCGCCCCAGCCGCCAAGACGTTTTCGGCCAGCGGCATTAAGTTCGAAGGCAGCGGTTTCTACAACACCGACCAGCGAAGCGGCGGCTCCAGCACCAGCGCCACCAGCGGCTGCTGCGCCAACTGCCCGCATAGCCACTAGTGACAAGCAGCCCCGCGATCAAGCCCGATCGCGGGGCCGATTTTTTTCAGGAATGTCCCACGCCCCAGCGACTGGTCTGGGGTTGCGCCACGAAAACGGCCTATCTACTACGTTTGACCCGTATAGTCCGAGCACATCTGCGTTTTTACAAAATCGACGAGCCGTCTACCTGCGGTTTTGATTTCGCTAAATTCGGCATGGTTGGGAGTGGTGGGTTTAATGTAGTAGATAGGCCCATTTCATGGCAAGCAGATCAATCCTCGGGTGCCGTATTAGTTGCGCACCAGCCTGGCGCAGAAGTGGCCGTCGTAGGAGTCGGCGTTTACGGGCACGCTTTGGAAAAGTCCTCGATCGTTTTGGCGGACGGCTACCAGCTTCTTGGCCTGCGCAAAATCGGGCAGTTGCAGAATCTGTGCCTCGGAAAGCGGTGCTACGCTAAAGCCAGCGCCCTCGGGAGAGGTCAGGAAGGCATCCACGACCTGCGCGTTCTCCTCATCAAAGACCGAGCAGGTGGCATAGATGAGCTCACCACCGGCAGCCACGCGCGCGGCTCCTTCTTTGAGCATCGTCAGCTGCAGCTTGGGCAGCTCAGTCGTAACGTCGTTCTCAGTCAGACGCCACGGAATCTCGGGATGACGGCGCATGGTGCCGGTGCCCGAGCACGGGGCATCAATAAACACCGTATCGAACAGGGCAGGTTTGCCAAGCATGGCATCAAACGACGTCAGCACCTCGTCGAGCTCGCAGGCATCGCCCGAGACCGTGCGAACTCCCATAATACCCGCCTTATGCAGGCGTGCGAGATTCTGATCACACTTACGATCATGCAGGTCGAGAGCGGTATGCTGGCGCTCGTACCCAGCACGTTTGGCCTGACACATCATCACATAGGTCTTGGTACCGCGGCCGGCACCAATCTCCAAGCAGCGCCCGGGACGCGTCGCCGCAGTGGCGATGAGCTGGGCGTTAAGGTCCGAGGCAACGGCAGCAGCGCGCTCAAACACGCCGGACGCAACCGTAACCTGCGCATCGACCGGCGCATGGCAACCCGGGAACACGGGTGCAACAAGCTGCGAGATATACGGATCGGGCTTGGTCGCAAAGGCGTTCTCGTGCAAAGCCAGCGGCGCAGGTGCCAAGTTACCGGCAAAGTTGAGCACGCCCTCGGGCGTGTCGAACGATGCCATAATACGAGCGCACAGCCAGCGCGGCATGCCCATCAGGCGCGACAGGCGAAACAAACGGCGCTCAGACTCATCGGCATCCGTCGCAGTGGCAAAGTCCTCAACGTTGTCCGCAACCTTATGCAGCACGGCATTGGCCAAACCGGCGGCAGACTTAGCGCCGCTGCGCACGAGTTCAACGCCCTGACTCACCGCAACACGACCCGGCGTATGCAGATAGAGCATCTCAAAAGCCGAGATACGAAGCGCCATGCGCACACGAGGCGCGACCTTTTTGGGCTTATCGAGAAACTGGTCGAGCAGTTCATCCAAAATGCCTTGGGTGGCTGCAACTCCAAGTGCCAAACGAGCGGCAAAAGCAGAATCGCGCTGGTCAATGGCCTTGGCTGAAGCACGGGACGAAAGCACGTCGCGCGCGTACATGCCGCGGCGATCGGCCTCCATCAACACATCGAGCGCAAGCTTGCGCGCGGGAGACAACTTGCTCATGACAGTACACCCCACGTAAGATCGGCACCCTGCAGGCCGGCAGCCCAGGCAGAAGCAGCCATGGCACGCTTGCCGTCGGGCTTAACCTCGAGCAGTTCAACCGCGCCATCGGACAGGCCCAAGTAGACACGCTTGGCCTTAACGAGAACCTGACCCTCGTCAAACAACACATCAGCCGGCGAAGCATCGAGCACGCGCACGGTCTTGCCGGCAATCACGCAACGAGCGGGAGCGGCGTCGGACGAGGCAAGCACATGACGCAAGCAATCAAGTGCCGCCATCTGAGGATCCAGACGCATCTCCTGCTTAGAAATCTTGGCGGCATGGGTAACAAGCGACTCATCCTGTTCAGTCCACACGGCGGTGCCATCGGCAAGCGAAGGAAGCGTATCGGCAAGCAATTTGCCGCCAAGCTCAGCAAGCTCCATAGTCAGCGCCTCGGCATGCTTACCGGCAACCGACGTGGAAGCCTGGGCACAATAAGCACCAGTATCCACGCCATGTCCAATGCGCATGATAGAAACGCCAGCAACCTCGTCACCAGCAAGAATGGCACGCTGAATAGGAGCGGCGCCACGCCAACGAGGCAGCAAGGACGCATGAACATTCACAATGCCGAGCGGTGCCATATGCAGCACCTCATCGGGCAAAATGCAGCCGTACGCAGCCACACAAAAAATGTCAGCCTGGGCAGCCTGGAGCGCCTCAACAACCTCAGGCGTCATACGATTAGCCTCAACAACCGGCAACCCCAGCTCAAGCGCCTTAGCCTTAACAGGAGACGGCTCAAGCTTCTTGCCACGCCCGCGAACAGCATCGGGACGAGTAACAACAAGCGCAATCTCATTCCCAGCCTCGACGAGCGAAGTCAACGAAGGCACAGCAAAATCAGGCGTACCCATAAACACAATACGCATAAAGAACGTCTCCCCTCAACCAAAGCCGAGACGGCTACAAATAACAGCGCCCAGGTCGCAAGTGCACCCAGCCGCATGAACAGTTCAACAGAAACAAATATACCCAAAACCAAAGAAAGAGCCGCAATAAAAGCAGCTCTTTCAGCAAAGCACCTATCAGCAAAGACGCCCTTCCCTGGCCCGACGGCACCCGGGCGAAAAGGAGCACGAAAACGCAGTCCCCTTCCGCCGCAGGGCTTAGGTTTTGCTCCACGCGCAGCTCCGCACGAGCCGAAGAGCACTTAATGTGCTCTTCGTGCGAGCAGGACTGTTTGAGCATGGAGCAAAACCTAAGCCCTGCGGCGGAAGGGGACGGTGGAACCTACTCCGTCTCGCCCGGTCGAGCGCCGCGGGCCAGGGCGTCCTGGTACTCCTTGACTGCCTTGAGCCTCTGCATAGGCTTCAGTCGCTCGAACATGGTGTTGCCGTGCAGGTGATCGATCTCGTGCTGCAGGCACACGCAAAACAGATCGCCCGAGGCCTCGTAGCGAATTAGGTTGGCATCCAGGTCGTACGCCTCGACGACAACATGGTCGGGACGCTCGATCTCGCAGCTAATGCCGGGGATAGACAGGCAGCCCTCGCTAAACGGAACGAGATGGTCGCTTTGCTCAACAATCACGGGATTGATGAGCACGTACGGGTCATAGTCGTTCTTATCGCTGTAGTCGCAGTCGATAGTGACAAGCTGAATGAGCTCGCCGATCTGCGGGGCGGCCAGACCGCAACCGCCGTTCTCGAACATCATCTTCTTCATCTTCTCGGCAAGCGCCTCGATCGCCGGGGTAATTTCCTCGATGACGGCACACTCCTGGCGCAGACGAGGGTCAGGAGACAGTACGATTCCGTTGGCTTCCATGGCCATCCTTTCGGGTTGTTACATCAAATCATAGGCGTCGACGTCAACGCTCACGCTCACGCCGCGCACGGAGCCCGCCTCTTTGAGGCAGGCGTCGATATCATCAGAGACATGGTACCCTACCGGCGACTTCACAAGCAGATGGAAGCGGTAACGGTCCTTGGCTCTCTCGATTACACACGAAGCCGGGCCCAGCACCTGGGGAACGGCACTCCCCACCCGCAAAAAGTCGGGCGCGGCGGCGTGCCAGCGGCGCTTAAGGAGCTTTGCGATGCGCCCGATATAATCCTGCGCATCGTCGCGGCTTGCCGACCACACCAAAATGTTGACCAGGCGCACGAACGGCGGATACAGTGCGTCGCGGCGCTGGTCTAGGTCATAGTCGGTAAAGATCGAACGGTCATGCTCGGCGACGGCGCGAATGACCGGGTCCTCGGGCAGATAGGTCTGGATGATGACCTCACCGGGGCGATCGCCGCGGCCGGCGCGGCCGGCGACCTGCTCGAGCAGGTCGTAGGCACGCTCCCCCGCTCTAAAATCGGGCAGCTTGAGGGCGAAATCGGCATTGACCACGCCCACGAGCGTGACCTCGGGAAAATCGAGGCCCTTGGCAATCATCTGGGTACCCAGCAGCACCGCGCAATCGGCCGCATCGAACTGCTCAAGCAGCTTTTTATGTGCGTCCTTACCACGCGTGGAATCGGCGTCCATGCGTATGATGGCGACGTCCTCGGGCAGCATCTGATGCAGCGCGTCCTCAATCTGTTGCGTACCCAGGCCCATTTTTGCCAGGTAGCGGCTGCCGCACTTGGGGCAGCGACTCGTGGGCGCGGGATACGGCTGCACGCGCCAGGACGAACCACAGGTGTGGCACTGCAGCGTATGGGTGCGCTCGTGGTACGTAAGCGCCGTGGAGCAGTGGTTGCAGGTGGGAACGCAACCGCACTCGCGGCACATCAAAAACGGCGCAAAGCCGCGGCGGTTATGCAGCAGCACGGCCTTCTCGCGACGCTCGACCACACGCTCCAGGCCTTCCATCAGCGGTTTTGAAAACATGGAGCGGCTGCCGTGAGAAAACTCACGGCGCAGGTCGGCAATGCGGACCGTGGGCAGCACGGCGTGTCCCGGGCGTTCGGGCATCTCGACGCGCGTCCAGGTGACACCGTTATACGTGCCGCGGCGGCAGCGGTCGAGAGCCTCGGCAGAAGGCGTGGCCGAGCCCAACACAAGCGGGCAGCGGTAACGCCGCGCCATCTCGGCCGCCACCTCGCGCGCGTGGTAGCGCGGACTGGAGCCCTGCTTGTAGCTGGTCTCATGCTCCTCGTCGATGATGATGAGTCCAAGGTCGCTGAGCGGGCAAAAAAGCGCCGAACGGGCTCCCACGACCACGCGGGCCGCACCGCTGGCAACCATATCCCACTGGTCCAGGCGCTCGCCGGCCGAAAGGCGCGAATGGAACACGGCGACCGTCTCGCCAAAGCGCGAGCGGAAGCGGCCGACGGTCTGAGCCGTCAGTGAGATCTCGGGCACGAGCACGCAGGCCGAGCGGCCGGCCGTGAGCACGCGCTCGATGGCGGAAAGGTAGACCTCGGTTTTGCCGGAGCCCGTAACACCGTCCACGAGTACCACGTCGCCGTGCGCATCCAGGCGAGCGCGCTCAATCTGCGCGAGCGCCTGCTGCTGGCCGTTGGTAAGTGCGACCGGCGCCTTGCCGCTCGCGGAGGACAGCGTAGTCTGCTCGCTGCAACCGCGCCAGGCACGGCGCTCCTCCACCACCACGACGCCGCGTTTTTCGAGCGCCTTGATGGTCGCCGACATGCTGTTATAGAGCAGGTTGAGGTCGCGCGTCGTAACGGGGCCGCACTGGAGCGCCTCGATGAGCTGGCGCTGGCGAACGGCGGTCTTGGGCGGCGTATAGTCGAAGCCCTCGGGCGTGAGCATGACCCAGCGGTTTTGAATAGGCTTGACGGCGGGGCGCTCAACCGACCATGCGCCGTCATCGCCCTTGACCACGCGCGGGCTGCCGCCCGGAGGCAAAAACAGGCGCAGGCACTCGGAAAGCGTCGCGACGTACTCGCGGCTCATCCAGCGCGCGATGCGGGCAGCCTCGGCGGTAAAGAGCGGTTTGCTAAGGATGGCTTCGACAGGCTTGATGCGCGAAGGGTCGAGGGCGTTATTTCCTTGCAGGTCGTCCAGCTCGGGCGCAATGTCGACGATGTAGCCTGCGGCGGCACGGTTGCCAAAGTGGACCAGGACCGTCGATCCGACCCGGGCCTCGTCGGCAAGGGACTCGGGGATGCCATAGGCAAAGGGCTCGGACAGTGCACGGGTGGGAATATCGAGGACCACGCTCGTGTAGGCGGCGATGGGCTCGGGCTTGGCCGAGGCAGCACCGGATGCCGGCGCCGCCAGAGCCTCCTGCGGTTCCGGCGAACCAAACAGCGACAGTTGCTCGGCCATGGTCCCTGTACCTCCCATCCCATGCGTCTTCAGAAACAAGAGCCCCGCTCGGGTGAACGGGGCTCGGATACATGCGTTTACGCAGCTGCTACAGCGCCATCGTGCGGGCGCGGTCGATGCGCGCCAGGCAGTCGTCGCGACCGACGAGCGCCATGGTCTCGCCCAGCGGAGGGCTCACCATGTTGCCGCAGACGGCGACGCGCACGGCCTGGAACACCACGCGCTTCTTGAGGTCCATCTGCTCGGGCAGCGGCTCAAGCGCGGCGTCGATGGCCTCGGAGGTCCACTCGGTAACACCCTCGAGCGCAGCCTTGGCAGCGTCCAGAATGGCACCCATACCTTCCTTGGCCAGGCCCTTGTTGACGGACTTCTCGTCATACTCGAGCGTCTCGACCGTGGCAAAGATGGGGGCGGCGACGGTCACGGCGTCGGCCGGCATCTTAGTGCGCGGCTTAACGATGGCAGCGAGCGCGTCGATCCAGTCCTCGCCGTACTCGACGTTACCCTCGATGAGGCCCGCCTCGTGCAGCTCGGGGACCATGATCTCGTCGGCAAACTGAGCGTCGGACATGCCGTTGATGTACTCGGCATTGACCCAGTCGAGCTTCTTGGGGTCGAAAGTCGCGGGGTTCTTGGAGATGCGGTCGAGCGAGAACTTGCTGGCCAGGACATCGCGCGGGATGATCGTGGTCTCGCCGTCGAGCGACCAGCCGAGCAGCGCCAGGTAGTTGACGAAGGCATCGGACAGATAACCGGCGTCGCGGTACTCCTCCACCGAGGTGGCGCCGTGGCGCTTGGAGAGCTTCTTGCCGTCGGCGCCCAGGATCATGGAGATGTGGGCGAACGTGGGCACGGGCGCACCGAGGGCCTCGTAGACCATGACCTGGCGCGGGGTGTTGGACAGGTGATCGTCGCCGCGGATGACGTGCGTAATCTTCATCATGGCGTCGTCGACGACGGTCGCGAAGTTGTACGTGGGCGTGCCGTCGGAGCGGAAAATGACAAAGTCGTCGAGCTCTTTGGCATCGAAGGTCACCTCGCCGTGGACGGCATCGTGGATGACGACGTCGCCGCGGTCCTCGGGCACCTTGATGCGCAAGACGTAGGGCTCGCCGGCCTCGATGCGGCGACGGGCCTCCTCGGGATCAAGATCGCGGCAGCGACGCTGATAGCCCTGGAAGGGGTCCTTGCGCTCCTGCGCGGCTTTGCGGTCGGCTTCGAGCTGCTCCTTGGTGCAGAAGCAGGGATAGGCCTTGCCCTCGTCCCAAAGCTTCTGGGCGGCCTGCTTGTACAGGTCCAGGCGCTCGGTTTGGGCGTAGGGGCCATAGTCGCCGCCCACCTCGGGACCCTCGTCCCAGTCCAGGCCAAGCCAACGCATGGCGCGCAGAATGATCTGCGTGTTCTCGTCGGTGGAGCGGGTGGGGTCGGTGTCGTCGATGCGCAGGATGAACGTGCCGCCGTTTGAGCGGGCGAAAGCCCAGTTATAGATAGCGGTGCGGGCGCCGCCGATGTGCAGCTTGCCCGTCGGTGAGGGTGCAAAGCGGACGCGAACGTCTGATGCCATGGATATCTCCTCGATTGCAGGATGGATGTCTAACCGCACCAGTATAAAGCAACAATGCGACCTCCGCACAAAGGGCACCGACCCACTCATTGGGGACAGACATAAATGACCAGTCTTTGGAAACGTTCTTAGTTTAAGGCTGGTCATTTAAGTCTGTCCCCAATGAGTAGGTGCGGAAAGGGTGTGAATGTTGGATTTACGCGCTATGATGTGTCCTTGCATACAGAGCCTGGCGGAATGGTAACGGTCGCCGGGACACGTTATTCGAAAGGACAATCATGTCAGAAGAACTTCGTTCCATCCCACCCCAACACGGATCGTTTGTGTTTACGTCGGAATCGGTGACCGAGGGCCATCCCGATAAGATCGCTGACCAGATCAGCGACGCCGTACTCGACGCAATCCTCGCCAAAGAAATAGAGCTCCAGGAGCAGGGCTACATTGCGCCCAACGGCGTGCCCGCCAACGTGGAGAACGTCCGCTGCGCCTGCGAGACCCTCGTGACCACCGGCACTGTCATCGTCGCCGGCGAGATTCGCACCCAGGCCTACGTCGACGTGCAGGAAATCGCCCGCGGCGTTATCCGCCGCATTGGCTACAACCGTGCCAAGTTCGGTTTTGACTGCGACACCTGCGGCGTTATGAGCCTCATCCACGAGCAGTCGCCCGATATCGCCCAGGGCGTCGACGAGTCCTTTGAGACCCAGACCGGCGCTACCGCCGACCCGATCGACCTGATCGGCGCCGGCGACCAGGGCATGATGTTCGGTTATGCCTCCAACGAGACCAAGACCCTCATGCCCATGCCGCACTACCTGGCAAGCCGCCTGGCCGAGCGCCTGGCCGCCGTGCGCCACGACGGCACCCTCGCCTATCTGCGTCCCGACGGCAAGACCCAGGTCACCGTGCGCTACGAGGAAGGCAAGCCCGTCGAGGTCACGACCATCGTCATCTCCACGCAGCATGCAGCCGAGATCGAGGACATGGGCAAGATCAAGGCCGACCTCATCGAGCACGTCATCACCCCGGTCATGGCCGCCGAGAACATGCCGTGGGACAACGCGGACATCTACGTGAACCCCACCGGTCGCTTTGTCGTGGGCGGCCCCATGGGCGACACGGGCCTCACCGGCCGCAAGATCATCGTCGACACCTACGGCGGTTACGGCCGTCACGGCGGCGGCGCCTTTAGCGGCAAGGACTGCACCAAGGTCGACCGCTCCGCCGCGTATGCCGCGCGCTGGGTCGCCAAGAACGTGGTCGCCGCCGGTCTGGCCGACCGCTGCGAAGTTGAGCTGGCCTACGCCATCGGCGTGTCCAAGCCGCTGTCGATCATGGTCGACACCTTTGGCACCGCACATGTCGCCGAGGACAAGATCGTCGAGGCCGTCGAGAAGACCTTCGACCTGCGCCCGGGCGCCATCATCCGCGACCTGGATCTGCGTCGCCCCATCTACGAAAAGACGGCAGCCTACGGCCACTTTGGCCGCGAAGACGCCGACTTCACCTGGGAGAAAACAGACCGCGTCGAAGAACTCAAAGCTGCCTGCGGTCTGTAAGCTAGCGGCAAAAGTTGCAACCACATATCGATACACCAAAAGAAGTACCGGCTCCAACCGGTACTTCTTTATTTAAACGGTGGTGAAGATGTTTCGATATGCAAGGTAAGACACGTCCCTAGCTAATGAATTTTGCAGCACGAGCGCCTCTACCATGTATCCTTAGTCCCGAGGGGCGGGGCATAAGGTCGATCGCGAGTTCCGCACGAGCCGGAGAGCACTTAATGTGCTCTCCGTGCGAGCAGGACTGTCCGAGCAGGCGACCTTATGCCCCGCCCCTCGGGACGACGGGATAGAACAGGAGCGCATATGGCAGGCAAGCCGCAAACACTAGCTACGACCTCGGCATTCGAGATCTTGGGCCCCGTCATGGTCGGCCCCAGCTCATCGCACACCGCCGGCGCCCTGCGCTGCGCCCAGGTTGCCGCCAGCCTGCTGGAAGGCCGCATCACCAAGGTCACCTTTGGCCTGTGGAACTCCTTCGCGCACACCTACCGCGGCCACGGCACCGACCGCGCGCTCGTCGCGGGTATCCTGGGCCTCGATACCGACGACGAGAACATCAAGCAGGCCTTTGACCTCGCGTGTGAGCAGGGCCTCGAATATTACTTTGACATCAAGGGCGACGACGCCTCAATCCACCCCAACACCGTCGACATCGAGATGGTCGACGACGCGGGCTCTACGGCGCAGGTCCGCGGCGAGAGCCTCGGCGGCGGCAAGATGCGCATCAGCCGCATCAACGGCGTCGGCGTCGACATCTCGGGCATGTATTCCACGCTCTTCGTGGCGCATCAAGACGTCCCCGGCGTGCTCGCCGCGCTCACGAACCTGCTCGCCTACGCGCATGTGAACATCGCCTTTTGCCGCACCTACCGTACCGAGGTGGGCGGCCAGGCCTACTCCGTGTTTGAAACCGATGGCACTCCCGACGACACCGTCGTCCCCATGCTGCGCAAGCTCGACAATGTCGATTACGCCACCTTCATTGAGCTTCCCGGTTCGGCCTCATCGCTCTCCCCCGGCGTCTCGGCCAAGGAGATCTTCGACGACGGCGAGCAGCTGCTTGACGCCTGCGGCGAACTGGGCCTCAACATCGGCGCCGTCATGGCCGTGCGCGAGGCACGCCTGACCGGCGAGCAACACGCCGTCGCTTCCATGCGTCGCGTGCTCGAAGTCATGAAAGACGAGACCACGACCCCCATCGCCAATCCGCAGCGATCGCTCGGCGGCCTCATCGGCGGCGAGGCCAAACTTGTCGACGCCACCGGCCACAACGGCCTGAGCTCCAGCTTAATGGGCGCCGTCCAGACCGAAGCCGTAGCACGCGCCATGGCCGTACTCGAGCGCTCCGCTACCATGGGCGTGATCGTCGCCGCCCCCACGGCAGGCTCCGCGGGCGTCGTCCCCGGCTGCGTGCTGGCGCTGGCCGACCACCTGCAGCTCGATGACGAGCAGATCATGGACGCCCTCTACTGTGCCGCCGCCATCGGCCTCAACCTCACCACGAGCGCCTGCGTCGCCGGCGCCGAGGGCGGATGCCAAGCCGAGGTGGGAAGTGCGGCCGCCATGGCCGCCGCCGCGCTGGTGCAGATGCTCGGAGGCACGCCCGAGCAGGCACTCGACGCCAGCTCCATCGCCCTGAGCAACCTGCTGGGCCTGGTCTGTGACCCGGTGGGCGGCCTCGTGGAGGTGCCGTGCCAAAACCGCAATGCTATCGGCGTGGCCGCGGCATTTAGCTCGGCGCAGCTTGCACTTGCCGGCATCAAGAGCCTGGTGCCGTTTGACCAGATGGCGCACGTCATGCTCTCCGTGGGTCACGCGCTGCCGGCCACCTTGCGCGAGACGGCAAAAGGCGGCATCGCACAGGCCCCGGCTGCACTTTCGGCCTGTGCCAGGTGCGGCGCGTGCGGGTAGACAACCCAACTCCCAGGCGACCCGGTGGTACGAACGCTTATGTATGGGAATTGCCCCAGGTAAAGTTATTCCACCGGGTGTCGTGAACTTCCTCTAGCTGCTACTGTTTCCATACCACAATCAACAGGCTAATCGCTATAATGCAAGCCCAGATAAAACACGATGAGCCGCAAGGCGAAACTCGAAGGATATGCAAACGATGTCGCAAAACGACCGCACCCAATTGATTCCCGATCCACAAAAGCCCAGCAGACAGACCGGCGGTGTGCAGGCACCGCGCCCCATCGCGCCTACACACAACCAGCATCATCGTGCAGGCGGGCACGCCTCGCAGCAGCGTAATCGTCAGGCATACCAGCAGCATCAGCAATACCAGGGTCATCAACAGCACCCTGCAGGAAACAATACCCCCAACCAGGGCCCATCGCACGCGCGCCACAACGCACCCACAGACAAGCGCGGGGCAGGCAAAAAGTCCGGCAAGAAAACGACCCTCTTTGTCGTCTTGGGTCTCGTTGCCATCGTCTACATCGTAGGCGTCGTGGCGTTCTCGCAGGTAGCATACCCCAACACGACCATCGCCGGCGTCGACGTCTCGCTCTCCAATGCCTCATCGGCCGCCACCAAGGTGAGTTCGGCCTGGAAGCACTACAAGCTCACCGTTACGGGTGACGACTTTAGCTGGACCTACCAACCCGAGTCCGAAGAGCCCATCGTCGACGGCGAGGCTGCCGCAAAAGAAATCATCGGCCACAACGAGGCCTTCATCTGGCCCGTTCGTCTGGTCGAGTCGCTCAGCGGTAAAACCAACAACAACGCTGCCACCGAATCGGTCGATTTAGACCAGGACGTCGATCTGTCCATGCTTTCGGACGCCTTCGACCAGAAGCAGTTCGAAGAGGACTTGGGCGCCGCCATCGACGAGTTCAACGACGGTCGCTCGGGAACGTTCGAGGCTAGCAGCTCATACGACGAGGATGCCGGAAAGTTTACCGTCGAAAAGGCCCGTTCCAACGAGAAGATCAATCGCGAACACGTCATTAAATATGCCGAGATTCAGCTTGCCGCGCTTTCGGATACCGTCGACATCAACAAGATCGGCAACGACGCCTACGAACCTCTTAACGGCACGCTCACCAACGACCAGATTCAGGCCGCATGTGACGCCGCTAACAATTTCCTGGGCGTCAATGTGACGCTAAAGCTCAACGGCGAGGACGCCGGCAAGGTCGACGGCAGCTCCGTGCTGCAGTGGATTAGCTTTGCCGATCCGGCCAATCCCACGCTCGACACGTCGCAGATCAGCGGCTGGGCCGCGGAATTCGCCAATGGCTTTAACACTGTGGGTTCCACCCGCTGGTGGAAGCGTGCCGATGGCAAGGAGTGCGCGGTCGAGGGCGGCGACTATGGCTGGTCCATCGACAGCGACACCCTCGCCAAGCAGGTCGAAGACGCCATCAACAACAAGCAGACCGGCGAGATCGAAATTTCGTACTCCAAGAAGGCCGACACATTTACCGCCAAGGGCGAGCCCGACTGGAAGGCCTATATCGACGTCGACCTGTCCGAGCAACATGCGCGCTACTACGACGAGAGCGGCAACATCGTGTGGGAGGCCAACTTTATTTCTGGCAAACCGGGCGAAGACGCCACCCCCGAGGGCGTATGGCAGATCAACAGCAACGATGGCGCCAGCAAACTCATCGGTGCCAAGGACCCCGAGACCGGCAAACCCAAGTACGAGAGCCCGGTCAGCTACTGGATGCCGTTCGAGGGCAATATGGTCGGATTCCACGATGCCACCTGGCAAAACGATTCGAGTTTCGATAACGCCGAATCGTACAAGTGGTGCGGTAGCCACGGTTGTATCAACCTGCGCCTTTCAGATGCCAAGGCGCTGCACGATTGCATCAAAGTCGGTCTGTGTGTGGTCGTGCACTCGTAACGCAGCCAACGTCTACAACAAGTAAACAGTATGACGACCAAAACTTACAGTAGCGTCATCCGCAGCTTCTGTACGCCCGCCTATCGCGACGGGCGTATATACTTATCGGAGTCATATCGATAAAGGAGACGCTATGTCCAAGGTCCCCACGATCAATCCGGGTCCTGACGATTCCGATCGCATGCCCCAAGATGCCACCGAGACCCTGCCGATTATCAGCGCTGCAGACACCAAGCAGCCCCAAACGAGTCTCGACAATTCGACCGATATCTCCGATGAAGAAGCCTATGCAAAGCTCAAGGCAAAGCGTGCCGAGCGTCGGCGCAAAAAGCTCATCCGACGCGGTATCGCCGTCGGTGTCGTTGTTGCCATCGCGCTCATTGCCATCATCGCAACGCTGGTCATCAACGCGCAACCCGCAGGCACCAACGGACCGGTGACCGACATGGTCACCGAAGGCACGTTTACCACCACAGTCGAAGCCAAGGGGCAGCTTAAGCCCATCTTGGCATCGGTCGTCTCCCCTTCTGTCGACGGTACGGTTGAAAAGATCAACGTGCAGGCCGGACAGAGCGTCAACGAGGGCGACGTGCTCATGACGATTAAAAATGACGAGCTCGACCGCAATGTGGCAGAGGCGCAGCGCGCGGTGGCCGCAGCGCAGGAAGACCTCGCCAACGCACAAAAGGCAGCAGCGGCAGCCCAGGCTGATCCAGCGATAGATGCAGACACCAATGCCGCAGCGGGGGCCATAAGCAGCGATGCCGCCGACACGGGCGCCATATCGAGCGCACAACGCAACCTGGCGTCGGCTCAGGCGACCCTAGACCAGGCTAACGCCAAGGCCGCCGAGCGCACAGTGACGGCCCCCAGCTCGGGCAGCATCGTAGAGCTCAACGCCAAGGTGGGTGCCACGGTAACGGGCGGCATGATCATGGGCGAAGGCGACAACAGCGGCGGCAAGCAGTGCATGCAGATCGCCGACCTGTCCAAGATGAAAGTCACCGTGCAGGTGGGCGAAAAAGACATCGCCAAGATCGCCGTGGGTCAAAGTGCCAACGTCACCTATCCTGCCTTTCCGGATATCGTGAGCCAGGGAACGGTCACGGCGATTGCTTCGGTAGCAAACACCGACCCCAGTTACGGCGGCAGCGGTAGCGTGACCTTCAACGTCGATATTTTGATCGAGTCGCCCGACGCGCGGCTTAAGCCGGGCATGACCGCTGAGGTCTCAGTCGTAACCGAGAAGCTCGATGACGTGGTGATGGTGCCGACGATGGCCCTGATGACTGAGGACGGCGAGAACTATTACGTCAATCTGGCGACCGATAGCGAGGGAAAGGAAACCCGCCGCGTACAGGTGACCGTTGTGACCCAAAACGACAACGAGGCCGTGATCGGCAAGACGCAGATCAAGCGCGATGACCAGGGCAACGAGGTCAATGCTGGTATTCCCGTAACCAAACTGCGCGACGGAGATACCATCGTGGTTGACACCGGTGCCAGCACGACGGCCGACGGCGGCGACTCCGGCAGCATGCCCGCCGACGAGGGCATGTAATGCGCCCCGTCATCGACATCCGCAACGTGCACCGCATCTTTGAGAGCGATGCCGGCTGCGCCCATATCCTGCACAACGTGAGCCTGGCGGTGAATCCCGGCGAGTTCGTGGCCATCACTGGCCCCTCGGGCTCAGGCAAATCGACACTCATGAACATCCTGGGGTGCCTGGACAAGCCGACGGCGGGCGACTATTACCTACAAGGCCTCAACGTGGCAGAGCTCGACGATGATGAGCTCACCGAGGTCCGCGCGCTGAGCATCGGCTTTGTCTTTCAGAGCTTCAACCTGCTGCCGCGCCTGTCGGTCATCGAAAACGTCATGCTGCCGCTGTCCTACACCAACGCACCCCGCAACCAGCGCGAGATACGCGCCGTGCACGCGCTGCAGGCCGTCACGCTTCCGGTCGACCACTGGGACCACCGCATATCAGAGCTCTCGGGCGGACAGATGCAGCGCGTTGCCATCGCACGCGCCCTTGTCAACGATCCGCCCATCATTCTTGCCGATGAGCCTACGGGCAACCTGGATTCCGCTACCGGGGCACTCGTCATGGAAACCTTCCACAAGCTTAAGGAACGCGGCAAGACCATCGTGCTCATCACGCATGACCCCGGCATTGCCGCCGAGGCAGACCGGGCCGTGACCATTCGCGACGGCCGCATCCATGACGGCGCGTATATTGCGCATGCGCCGAATACGCTGCGCGGGGCCGTGAACAACCTGCCCACGATTTCGACATCCCCCGATCAGCCGAAGGGAGCGAAGGCATGAGCACTCGCGATCTTATCCAAGAAGCCCTTCACTCGCTCGAGGCAAACAAGGGACGCAGCCTGCTCACCATCCTGGGAATTGTCATTGGCATCGCCTCGGTCATCGCCATGACCTCGCTCATCGGCGGCATCCAAAACAGCCTGGTCAACAGCTTGGGCCTCAATGCAGCCCGCATGGTAGAGATCTATTCGTCCCAAGAACTCACCGATTCGGATGTGGAAAAGCTTCGCAAACTGGTGCCACAAATTGAGCAGATCGGCATCGTCGACAGCGCCTATTCCGAGTACAAGGTCGGAGATAAAAGCTATACCGTCATGGCGCAGGGCGTAGACAGCGATATGCTCGACGCCGTGGGCGCCAGCAAGCTTGTGGCCGGTCGCACCTACTCCGATGTCGAGTCCCAATCCGGTGCGCGCGTGGCTCTCATCAGCCGCGGCGGTGCCGAGCAGCTGTACGGCAACGAACAGGACGCACTCGGCAAGACCATCAAGGTATCGAGCGGAGACGTGCAAATTGTCGGCGTTATCGATGGTGGCAGCGACTCAATGGGCTCGCTCACCCTGTACATGCCGCGCGCCACGATCGCCGATCTCTACGGTGACGACAATCCGACGTTTCCGAGCGTAACGGCGCTCGCTGTAGAGGGCACCGACATGGATGAGCTCTGCAAGACCATCGAGACCAAGGTGCGCAGCATAAAAGGCATCTCAGAGGACGACGAGTACGATAGCGTCACGGTAAGCTCCATGAAAAGCGCCATCGACGCCCTCAATTCCTTTATGGGCGCGTTTTCGCTCATCATGGGTGCCGTTGCCAGCATTTCGCTGCTCGTAGGCGGTATCGGCATCATGAACATGATGCTCACCAACGTGACGGAGCGCATTCGCGAGATCGGTATTCGCCGCGCTATGGGTGCAAGCCGCCGCGATATCACCGCTCAATTTTTGGCCGAGTCTTCGGCGTTGTGTGTCACCGGCGGCATTCTGGGCGTTGTGATTGGCTATCTGCTGGCATGGGGACTCGCGTTTTTTGCCGCCAACTCGAGCATTATGAGCGAGTTTGGAGCCAGCGGGACGATTACGCCGAGCTTTTCCCTTACGACGGTGTTGCTCGCCTTTGCGGTTTCAGTCGGCATCGGCGTGATCTTTGGCTTCTACCCCGCCCGCCGCGCCGCCAAGCTCGATCCTGTCGAATGTCTGCGCTACCAGTAATGCGATCCCTCTGAGTTGCGGTGAAATAGGGACCGTTTATACTGCTAAACGGGCATATCAGACACTATTTCACCGCAACTTAGAAGGTGTCGGAGCATGGCACTTCGCCCCAAATCAAATTGATTCGTTGAATAAACACATTACAGATTCTTTAGGAGCATTTAATTCCACATATGGGTATTATCTCACGTGAAGTACACGTGAAAGGATATGCCTATGTCGCTTACTCAGTCAGCGGAGCGCGCAGCACTCAACAAACTCATCGACTATCTCGACGACAACCCGCAGGAAAACATCGACAAAATCATGGACCTTGTGAACAAGCTGGTCCCCGACCGCGTGTTTCCCGCGCAGCGCGAGGCGTTCACCAACGTCATCAAGAATCGTGGTAATTGGTATGACCTGATCATGCGCGTCTTCGACCTCAACCCCCAGATGCGCACCAAGCTGCTTAAAGCACTGATTGTCGACGGCAACCTGCTCGCGTGGCCGCAGCAGGAAAAAAATCGCGAAAAGAACCAGTGCAATATTCCGTGGGCCATCTTGCTCGACCCCACGAGCGCCTGCAACCTGCACTGTACGGGCTGCTGGGCAGCCGAGTACGGCTATAAGCAGAATCTCTCGTTTGATGATATCGACTCTATCGTCACACAGGGCAAAGCGCTCGGCACGCATATTTACATCTACACCGGCGGCGAGCCGCTCGTTCGCAAATACGACCTCATCAGGATCTGCGAAAAGCACCAGGATTGCGTGTTCCTCTGCTTTACCAACTCCACGCTTATCGATGAGGCGTTCTGCGACGACATGATCCGCGTGGCAAACTTTGTCCCCGCCATCAGCGCCGAGGGCAACGAGAACACCACCGACGCCCGCCGTGGCGAGGGCACCTACGCCAAGATCGAGCACGCCATGAAACTCCTGCGCGAGCGCAATCTGCCGTTTGGCATCTCGACCTGCTGGACGAGCGCCAACGCCGACACCGTAGCGACCGAAGAGAACATGGACTGGATGATCGACGAGGGAGCCCTCTTCTGCTGGTACTTCCATTTTATGCCGGTCGGCCGCAACGCGACATCTGAGCTCATGCCCACGCCCGAGCAGCGCGAGCACATGTACCACTTTATCCGCGAGATGCGTGAGAAGAAGCCGCTGTTTACCCTCGACTTCCAAAACGATGGCGAGTACGTGGGCGGTTGCATCGCCGGCGGCCGTCGCTACCTGCACATTAACGCCGCGGGCGACGTGGAGCCGTGCGTGTTCATCCACTACTCCAACGCCAACATCCACGACGTGAGCCTGCTCGACGCGCTGCGCTCTCCCCTGTTTATGAAGTACTACGAGAACATGCCGTTCAACGAGAACTATCTCAAACCCTGCCCCATGCTCGAAAACCCCGACGTGCTGCCCAAGCTGGTCGCCGAGAGCGGCGCCATGAGCACCGACCTTATCGAGAAGGAGTCACCCGAGCAGCTGCACGAAAAGACCAAGGCTGCCGCCGAGGCCTGGTCACCTGTCGCCGACCGTATCTGGAACGACCCCGATGATCCGCTCTACGACAAACGCCATAACGAGGAATCGCAGGGCATGGCCGATAGCGACATGCACAAGTTCGAAAAACAAGGCCGCAAGCTCAAGAGCTTCTGCTGACCCCATTAACCCCGCAGGCAACAAAGGCGCGGGCGGCCGTGGAACCACATCCACGAACGCCCGCGCTTTCTTTTGGACGACCCCACCTAAGTTGCGGTGAAATACGGACTGCCTACGCGGCTTATAGGACAAAATGTGTGTCCACGTTGGGGGCATCGGCGCAGGTCGATGCCCCTTTTTCAGCCGTTTAAATTCCGTGCCCGC
>CAUBOH010000013.1 GCA_958437495.1 uncultured Collinsella sp.
CGCCGCACCTTAATGGCACGGCGGGCGATTTTCTACGCATGCTTCATCGTGTGGGGGCGGGGCTGCGGGGCGCGCGGTGCCCGCGGCTTACAGCCGGCCCGGTGATAGATGCGTTACTGGATGCGAGTTCGGCAGTAGGGGCAGACCTTCCAGTGCGCATCGAGCGGACGATGGCAGCTGGGGCACACGTTGCGAACCTGGGTGTCGCACACGGGGCAGACCACGAAGTCCTTCTCGATGGGGGCGCCGCACTGGGGGCAGGTGCCGTACTGGGCAAGCTGGCGCTCGCGCAGGGCCATGTCCAGCTCCTGCTCCTCGCGATCGGCCGCATAGGAGTGCGGACGCAGGACCAGGTAGGCAATGAGGCCCACAAACGGGATGAGGGCGATGATGCCCCATGCCACATAGGCGCTGGCGCCGCGGCGGCGGGCGTCGATGAACACATAGACGACCGACAGCACATACAGGGCGATGATGAAGCCGACGAAGGCATAGATGACGCCCATAAGCTGCGGTGACATGAGCTCGTTGATGTATTTGGACATTGAGGTGTACCTTTCGGAATATTTACAGTCCGGTCAAGTTTACCACGGGGTTTGTTTATATGGGACTACGGTTGCAAGCGGGGCTGGTGTGGACACAAACATCTCAATCTGTAACAGGTGGAGGCGAAATCCGGGTCTAGATGTTACAGATCGAGACACAGGGGTCCCTTCCCGACTTCAATCTCGATCTGTAACATCTTGGACCCCAAAACCCCTCTTACTGTTACAGATCGAGACATTCAAAATCCGCCAAAAGGTTTGTCTTGACCTGTAACATCTAGAACCCAAATCATCAGCTAACTGTTACAGATCGAGACAAAGAAAACCGTCCAGGCCAAATGTCTCAATCTGTAACAGTTACTCGACAAAAACAGGTCTAACTGTTACAGATTTAGACATTCGAAACCGACTGATAGGTTCATCTAAATCTGTAACATCTTGGACCTCAAAAACCTTCTTACTGTTACAGATCGAGACAAACCTCTGACACCAGGGGCGGCAGACGAGGTTGTCGACGTTGCCGAGTCTCCCCTTACCTGCCGTTGGCGGGTGCTGCGGGGCTGTTCGCCGCATTGCCGCCGCACTGGGGGTGTGCAGACCGTAGGATATTCCTATTGACAGCCTGTCAACTTGTCTGGGAGGCACCGTGGCAGAAACGTTTGATATCGCAATTGTGGGCGCGGGCATTACCGGGTGCGCCATCGCGAGGCAGCTCGCGCGCTATGACCTATCCATTTGCGTGGTCGAGGCAGCAAACGATATCGCGCTGGGAGCTTCGAAGGCCAACGGCGGTCTGGTGCACGCCGGCTACGATCCGGCGCCGGGCACCGTAAAGGCGCAGGTCAACGCCCGCGGCTGCGAGCTGTATAGCACGTGGGCCCAGGAGCTGGGCTTTTTGTTTTGCCGCACCGGTTCGATGGTGCTGGGGTTTAACGACGAAGACCGCGCACGCCTGGAGAAGCTGCACCAGAATGGCCTGGCCAACGGCGTTCCCGAGCTGGCGATTATCGGCCATGAGCGCATCCACGAGCTGGAGCCACGCGCGAGTGCCCAGGCCACGTGCGCACTATGGTGCCCTTCGACCGGTTACGTTGACCCGTTTGAAGTGGCCATTGCCGCGCTGGAAAACGCGGTTGCCAACGGCGTGACATTTATGCGATCTGCGCCAGTGGAGGCCATTGAAGTTGCCGACTCGGATGACGGATCCGCGCGCTTTACGCTGGCAACGCCCTCCGGAGACGTGCGCTGCCGTTACCTGATCAACGCCGCAGGCAACGGAGCTGCGAACATCTCGCATATGGCCGGCGCCGAGAAGTTCCAGATGGTCTGGCGCCAGGGAAACATTGTGGTGCTGGACAAGGAACCGCGCGCGCTGATGCCGCTCTACCCCGTTCCCACGCCGGTTTCCAAGGGCGTCATCGTGACGGGTACCGTACACGGCAACACCGTGATTACCGCGACGGCCGCCGTGCGCGAACCCGGCGACACGCAGACCTACGCGACCGATATCGACGCGCTGCTGAGCGGCGCGCGCAAGCTGGTGCCCGACCTGGACACGCGTCGCGTGGTGCGCGCGTTTGCCGGCGGTCGTCCGGTCATTCAGGATACGAACGACTTCTTTATTGGGCAGTCGACCGTGGTGCTGGGGCTGTTCCAGGCGGCAGGTATTCAGTCGCCGGGCGTGGCGAGCGCACCGGCAATTGCCGAGCGCATGGAGCGCGTGATGCGCGAGGCAGGCGTTGCCTTGCGCGAACGGACCGATTGGGACCCGATTCGCCGCGCGCCGGACGACTTTGACCGTGTGCCGCTTGCGCGCAAGGAAGAGCTCATTGAGTCCGACCCCGCGTGGGGGCAGATCGTCTGCCGCTGCGAGACGGTGCCCGAGGCCGAGATCGTGGCCGCGATCCGACGCCGCCCGGGCGCGGTTTCGGTCGAGGGCGTCAAGCGCCGCTGCCGTGCCGGCATGGGTCGGTGCCAGAGCGGTTTTTGTCAGAGCCGCGTGGTGGCGATCCTGGCGCGCGAGCTAGGCTGCGACCCCAGCGAGGTGCTGTTGGAGGATGCCGGATCTTGGGTGGTTGAGGGACCGCTGAAGGGGGTGCGCTAGGATGGCGGAATTCGGATCGAGCGCAATTGATAGCGGCGCCGTTGAGGCCGTGGCAACGCAGGCTTTCGACGTGGTGGTTATCGGCGGCGGACCTGCCGGCATGGCGGCCGCGCTTGCCGCGCAAAAGGCCGGCGCGCGCGTGGCCATCGTGGAGCGCGAGCAGCACCTGGGCGGCATCCTCCGCCAGTGCATTCACACGGGTTTTGGCCTGTCGCACTTTAAGCAGGAACTCACCGGCCCCGAGTACGCGCAGCGCTTTATCGACCAGGTGCGTGCAACCGACATTGCGTTGTTCTTGGGCAGCATGGTGCTTGGGATCGATTCGAGCGAGGACGCGGACGCGTCGAGCGTGGGCGAGGGCGCGGGAGATGCCGCAGTCCATACCGTCACGTTCATGAGCCGTGCCGGCATGTTACAGCTCACCGGACGTGCCGTCGTCCTTGCCATGGGCTGCCGCGAGCGCACGCGCAGCGAGATCAAGATCCCCGGCAGCCGCCCCGCCGGCGTGTTTACGGCCGGTTTGGCGCAGCGATACATCAATATCGAAAACCTCAAGCCCGGCTCGCGTGCCGTCATTTTGGGCTCGGGCGACATCGGACTTATCATGGCGCGCCGCTGCACGCTCGAGGGGATTTCCGTCGAGGGCGTGTACGAGCTCATGCCGTACGCCAACGGTCTGCGCCGCAACGTCAAGAATTGCCTGGACGACTTTGGCATTCCGCTGCACCTGTCCACCACCGTCACGCGCGTGATCGGGCACGACCGTGTGGAGGCCGTCGAGGTAAGCCAGGTCGACGAGCATCTGGCGCCCATTGCCGGGACGGAGCGCATCGTTCCGTGCGACACGCTGCTGCTATCGGTGGGATTGATTCCCGAGAACAAGCTTTCGGTTGCCGCAGGCGTTGAGCTTGACCCGCGCACGCGCGGCGCCGTAGTGGACCAGAGCCTGCAGACGGGCGTGCCGGGCATCTTTGCCTGCGGCAACGTGCTGCACGTGCATGACCTGGCCGACAACGTGACGACCGAGTCCGAGCGCGCCGGTGCGGCTGCGGCGGCATGGGCGCTGGGCGGCGACGCCGGGGCGAGCGCTGTGGACACGAGCTGCGACCTGACGGTCTCCCCTGCCGGCATCGCGGGCTACGCGCTGCCGGGACGCATTACGGCCGTAGCACTCACCAAACTCAACTTCCGCGTACGCCGACCGGTCGACGCCGCCCGCGTGCGCATTCTGGCAGGCGGCGAGGAACTGCTTACAGGCAAGATCCGCCCGTTTAAACCGAGCGTAATGGAAAGTTTCCCGGTGCCGGCAAAGGTGATTCAGCGCGCACTCGACCTAGGTGCTAGCGAAATTGTCCTGTCCGTCGATTCCGTTGAGGAGGCATAGCTCATGAGCACGAATGTGACCGAGACATTGCAGTTCAACTGCACCACTTGCCCATCCGAATGCCTCCTGACCGTAGAGGTGGAGCGCGATGCCAACGGTACCGTGGCAGCGGTGCGCTCCGTAACCGGCAACAGCTGTCCGCGCGGTGATAAATTCGCGCATCAGGAGCTCAGCTGCCCCATGCGTGTGCTCACCACCACCGTGGCCGTATCCGGCGGCGACGAGGCGCTGCTGCCCGTGCGTACAGCCGAAGCCATCCCGCTGGCACTCCACGCCCAAGCCATGGACCTCATCCGCGGCGTGGTCGTCGAGGCCCCCATCCGCATGGGCGACGTATTGCTGGAGAACCTCCTTGACACAAACATCAACCTCATCGCCAGCATGGACATCGACCCAGCCTAAGCAGCTAATTTAGGACGTGGCTCTTTAGCTACCCCGCCATCCACTCCGCCCCTCCTCAATTGCGGTGAAATAGTTCCTGATTTCTGCCAATACCCCGGCATCCAGGAACCATTCCACCGCAACTATCCTTGGAATTGGTATTTAGCTTGTGCCTACTTTAGTGCCAATTCAAAACTATGCCGGATTACAGGGCTGATTCGGAGACTCCCATCCATACCGGCAATTTCGATTTTTGATAAGCCGTCTACCTGCGGTTTTAATTTCGCGATTTTTCCCATGGTCAAGCAATACGGGTCCAGCCCCGTAATCCGCCATACTTTTGAAACCAGCCCATGTGGGACGGGCCTCTTATAACTCCTTTTTCCTGCGCGCTTGCCAGCCTCGCCATGGAGTATCCCAAAGTACCGGCATAAAAGGAACGTCCCTATCTGCCGGGCTTGGGATACCATGGTGGCAACCTAGCGAAAGGACGATGTATGGCACATGTCGATGACCAGCGTGTGGCGCGCGTGCTCGATGCGCTCGAGGCACAACACCCCGGCGCGCAGCTGCTCGTAAACGACCCATGGTCGATTTACTATCTGACCGGTTTTTATGCCGATATGTTCGAGCGTTTTTGCGGCGTGCTGCTCGCGCGCGATGACGAGCCCGTGATCTTGGTCAACGCCCTGCACCAGCTGCCCGAGTACGACAATGCCCGCGTCGCCTATCACACCGATACCGACATCGTGGCCGACGCCATCGCGCGCGAGATCGATCCGACCAAACCGCTCGGCATCGACACCGTCATGCGCTCCGGCTTTTTGATGCCGCTCATGGAGCGCCATGCTGCGAGCGAGTTTTTCCTGGGCGACTTTGCCGTCACCGCAGCACGCACCCACAAGGACGAAGCCGAGCAGGAGCTCATGCGCGTGTCCTCAGCTGCTAACGACGCCGTGATGGCCGATGCCATCAAGCTCGTCCACGAGGGCGTAACGGAGCGCGAAATTGCCGACCAGATGCTCGGCCTGTATCGCAAGCACGGCTGCGAGGGCTTTAGCTTTCCGCCCATCGTGAGCTTTGGCGCCAACGCCGGCGACCCGCACCACGAGCCCGACGACACAGTGCTCAAGCGTGGCGACGTGGTGCTGTTCGATATTGGCGGGCGCCGCTGCAACTACTGCTCGGACATGACGCGCACATTCTTTTGGGGCGAGCCGGACGAGGAGACGGCACGCATCTACGATATCGTTCGCCGCGCCAACGAAGCCGCCGAGGCGCTCATCGCCCCGGACGTGCGCATGTGCGACCTGGACCGCGCCGCGCGCGACGTGATTGAAGACGCGGGCTATGGGCAGTACTTTACGCATCGCCTGGGTCACTCGATCGGCCTGCAGGATCACGAACCGGGCGACGTCTCGCTCGTCAACGAGCAGGTTGTCGAGCCGGGCATGACATTCTCCATCGAGCCTGGCATCTACCTCCCCGGCCACACCGGCGTCCGCATCGAGAACTTGGCCCTGGTTACCGAGGCCGGCGTCGAGATTCTCAACGCCTACCCCCACGACCCAGTCCGCCTAGACTAGGCAATGCGGCAAAGGGACAGCCCCTTTGCCGCATCCCACCAATACCGAGCCACAAAAACGGCCTATCTACTACGTTTAACCCGCATGGGTCGACCATGCGGGTATTTTTTGAAAATCGGCAAGCCATCTACCTGCGGTTTTAATTTCGCAATTATCGACATGGTCGAGGGTAACCGGTCAAACGTAGTAGATAGGCCCATTTCGTGGCAAGCAGCCCAAATTGGCTGCCACCGTTGGCGGGGTTAGCGGAGCAGGCCGGCTACTTCGCCGGCTAGGGTGATGGTGCCGGCGGCAACGAAGGACTCGCCCGCGGCATCGAAGGCAGCGAGGGCCTCGGGCACGCTGGGATACACGCCTGCGAGCTTGTCAGCGTCCACAAGCGCAGCAAGCTCCCGCGCGGGCAAGGCGCGATCGGAATCGGTCTGCGTCACGACCACGCGCGGGAAGGCCGGGATCAGCATGTCGACGATGCCCGCCACGTCCTTGTCGGCCAGTGCGGCGCACAGCAGTGTGGGGCGATTCTCTACGCACGGATCGATCTCGTCCAACGCGCTCACAAAATTCTCGCAGCTCTGGGGGTTGTGACAGGCGTCGATCAGCTTGAGCGGATCGGTCCCCAGCACGTCAAAACGACCCGGTGTGGGGCAACCCATAAGCGATGCATCCAACGCATCGTGATCGAGCTCGCGGCCCAGATAGCCCTCGCACAGCATAATCGCGCACGCGGCATTCTGCGGCTGATAGGCCGGCTTGACCATGCTCGACGTATAGATCGCACGCGGCGTGGTGCAGCTCAACTCAACCGTGTCACCCACATGCGCCGGCACCTTAGTCGTGGCGTGACTCACCACGAGCGGTACGACGCCGCACGCGCGGCAACGGGCATCCATCACGCGCTGAACGCTCGCCTCGTGCGTGCCCTCGCCCAAAACAACCAAGCGCCCAGGTTTGATAACCGCAGCCTTCTCACCCGCAATGGCTTCGAGCGTGTCACCCAAAATGCGCATGTGATCGAGCCCGATGCCTGTAATGGCAACGGCGACGGGATCGGTCGCGCTTGTGGCGTCCCAACGCCCGCCCATGCCAACCTCGAGCACGGCAACATCCACCGCGGCCTCGGCAAACACGACAAGTGCGGCAGCCGTCAGCAGGTCAAACGGCGTGATGGAATAGGCGCGCTCCCCCGCCGCCACACGACGGGCATTCACCCGATGCCCTGCCTCGACAGCTGCCGAAACGCCACGGGCAAAGGCCTCGTCACTCACGACGCGTCCATCGACCTCCATACGCTCGGGATAGCGCACCAGCTGCGGCGACGTATACAGCGCGGTCTTGAGCCCCTCGCCGCGAAGGATGGCAGCCGAAAAACGCGTGGTCGAAGTCTTGCCATTGGTACCAGCAACCTGAATGCAATCGAAATACTCATCCGGACGTCCCAGTTCATCGAGCATATCGACAACCGTCTCGAGCAGAGGACCAGCATCCCCAGAAATCCGCCCCGTATCAGCAGCCAGCCCAACAGCCTCATCAAACGAAAGCAGCTCAAACGAGAAAGGAACGACATACGACCCAGAACGCTTAGCCATAACCCAAAGTCCCCCATAACAGAAAAAGAGGCCCATCAAAAAGAATGAGCCCCTCGCGTTGACAATATCAGCCTTTACCCGCTTGCAGCAAGATCAAGGCCACAACCCAGTGACCCTAACTAACCAGTTGCAAACAACCACGTAAACGAACTGGGAGCGGCCCGATGCTTTGCTCGCCGCAAGTTCCGCACGCAAAGGACAGCACTTAATGTGCTGTCCGTCTTGCGCAGGACTGTCCGCAGCGGAGAGCAAAGCATCGGGACGCGTCCCCCAGTAACGCTTACGAGAAGTCAGCAACCTGAGCAGTCAGCGCCGCCAGGGTCTCCTTGAGCTCAGCTGCACGGTCCCTCTTCTTCTGGACCACCGCAGGCGCGGCCTTGGCCACAAAGCCCTCGTTGGCGAGCGTCTTCTCGCAGCCGGCGAGCTCCTTCTGCGCCGCGGCAATCTCCTTCTCCAGGCGTGCCTTCTCGGCCGAAAGATCAACCTTGCCATCGAGCACCACAAAGACCTCGACGCCGCTATCGACCACGGCGATGCTCGCGGCCGGCTTCTCAACGTCGGTACCCATGACCAGCGAAGCGGTGTTGGCCAGCGGCTCGATGGTCGAACGCAGGCTCTCAAGCTTCTCGATGTCCTCGGCGCCGGCGCGCACGACCACGTCGAGCTCGGCCTTGGGGCTCAAGCGATAACGCGAACGCGTGGCGCGGGCGGCGGAAACGACGGCGCGGCACAGCTCAAACGCGCGCTCGGCGTCCTCGTCAACATACTTAGCGTAGTCGGCGGGCTCCGGCCACTTGGCGATCATGAGCGCCTCGGCGCGGTCCACGTTGCCCTCGGCGTCCAGGTCGAGCACGCTCGCCGGCATGTTGTCCCAGATCTCCTCGGTGACAAACGGCATGAGCGGGTGCATCAGGCGAATGGAGGTGTCGAGCACAAAGATCAGGTTGCGCTGGGCCTGCAGACGGCCCTCGCCCTTCAGGCGGGCCTTGGTGACCTCGACGTACCAGTCGCAGACCTCGTTCCAGAAGAACTGCTGCACGCCGCGGGCCATATCGCCAAAGGTGTAGTTCTCGATGCCCTCGGTGACCATCTTCACGGCCTTGGCCAGACGGCTGAACATCCAGGCGTCGGCCGGCGTCTCCACGACGGGCTCGCCGGGCGTGTAGCCCTCCATGTTCATGAGCAGGAAGCGGCTGGCGTTCCAGATCTTGGTCACAAACGACTTGGCCTGGTCGGTACGCGGGCTGTCGATGAGCTTCTTGGTCTTCTTGTCGATGTTCGCGTCAAACTTGACGTCCTGGTTGTTGGTGCACAGCGTCAGCAGATTGAAGCGCATGGCGTCGGCACCGTACATGCCAATGAGGTCCATAGGGTCAACGCCGTTGCCCTTGGACTTGGACATACGGCTGCCGTCCTTGGCAAGGATCGTCGGGTAGATGACGACGTCCTTAAACGGTACCTCGTCCAGAAAGTACAGCGAGCTCATGACCATGCGGGCGACCCACAGCGCGATGATGTCGCGCGCGGTGACGAGCGCCGTCGTGGGGTGATGTCCCTCGAGCAGCTCCGGCTTTTGCGGCCAACCCTGCGTGGCAAAGGTCCACAGCTGCGAGCTGAACCAGGTGTCCAGCACGTTCTCGTCCTGATGCACGTGATGACCACCACACTTGGGGCACACGTCCGTGTCCTCGGTCAGGGCGTCCTCCCAGCCGCAGTCCTCGCAGTAGAACACGGGAATGCGGTGGCCCCACCACAGCTGGCGGCTGATGCACCAGTCCTTGAGGTTCTCCATCCAGGTGGTGTAGGTCTGCGTCCAGCGCGCGGGGTGGAAGGTGACCTTGCCGGAGTTGACGGCGTCGAGCGCCGGCCCCTTGAGTTTGTCGACGGCGACGAACCACTGCTCAGACAGCCACGGCTCAAGCGCGGCGTCGCAACGGTAGCAGTGCATGACGGAGTGATCGAGGTCCTCGACGTGATCGAGCAGGTCATGCTCCTCGAACCACTTGATGACGGCCTCGCGGCACTCGTCGCGGTTCATGCCGGTGAACTCGCCATAGCCCTCGACGACCACCGCGTGCTCATCGAAGATGTTAATCTGCGGCAGGTCGTGGGCCTGACCCATGGCATAGTCGTTGGGGTCGTGAGCCGGGGTGACCTTGACAAAGCCAGAGCCAAAGTTGGCGTCGACGTGGTAGTCGGAGAAGATGGGGATCTCGCGGTCGACGATGGGGAGCTTGACGGTCTTACCCACAAAGGCGGCCTTCTCGGGATCCTTCGGGGAGACGGCGACGCCCGTGTCACCGAGCATGGTCTCGGGGCGCGTGGTGGCGACGACGATGTAGTCCTGGCCGTTGACCGGCTCGGTCAGCGGGTAGCGCAGGTGCCACAGGTGGCCCTTCTCGTCCTTGTACTCGGCCTCGTCGTCCGAGATGGCGGTGGTGCAGTTGGGGCACCAGTTGACGATGCGCTTGCCGCGGTAGATCAGACCGTCGTGGTACCAGTCGCAGAAGACCTTGCGCACGGCCTGCGCGTAGTCCTCGTCCATGGTAAAGCGCTCGTTATCGAAGTCGACGGAGCAGCCCATGCGCTTGATCTGCTCGACGATGATGCCGCCGTACTCGTGGGTCCAATCCCAGCAAGCGTCGACAAACTTGTCGCGACCGATCTCAAGGCGGCTGATGCCCTCGCTCTTGAGCTTCTTGTCGACCTTGGTCTGCGTGGCGATACCGGCGTGGTCGGTGCCGAGCACCCAGCGCGTGGACTTGCCGCGCATGCGGGCCATACGGACGATGGCGTCCTGGATGGAGTCGTCGGTGGCGTGACCCATGTGGAGCTTGCCGGTCACGTTGGGAGGCGGAATGGTGACGGTGCAGTCGCCCACGCCCTCGCGGCGCTTGTAGTAGCCGCCGTCGAGCCACTTCTGCAGGATCGCCGGCTCGTTGGTCGACGGATCGTAATTCTTGGGCATCTCTTCCATATATCTCTCCCTGTCCCGCCGGGGAGGAACGCAGGCCCGTTAGGGTCTGCGTTCCTCCCCTTAGGTATCGATTACTTCAGTCTGATATGACTTCGCTGAGGCTTAAACAAACACACAGAATAACACAGGTAGTTGGGGTTATTGCGTATATATAAAATAGCCTCCGACCGCGGGTGGTCGGAGGCTATCGACAAAGACGTTTTGACAGGTTTTAGCCGTAGATGCGCTGAGGCTGTTCTTCGCCCTTTACGGAGGCTTCGGTCACGATGACCTTGGAAACGCCCTCCTCGCTGGGAAGGTCGAACATCGTTTGCTGCAGCACGTCCTCGCAGATGGAGCGCAGGCCGCGGGCGCCGGTCTTGCGAGCGAGCGCCATACGGGCGATCTCGTGCAGGGCGGCGTCCTCAAACTCAAGCTCAACGTCCTCGAGCTGGAACATCTTGCGGTACTGGCGCACCACGGCGTTCTTGGGCTCGGTCAGGATCGACACAAGGTCGTCCTCGTCAAGCGCCTGCGTCTGGGTGACGACGGGCGTTCGTCCCACAAACTCCGGGATCATGCCAAAGGCGTTGAGGTCCTGCGGGAGCACCTGACGCAGCAGGTCGTTCTCGTCGACCGAGGTGGGGCCGGCGATCTCGGAGTTAAAGCCCACGCCCTTGTTGCCCACGCGGTCGGCGATGATCTTGTCCAAGCCCACAAAGGCACCACCGCAGATGAACAGGATGTTGGTCGTGTCGATCTGCAGCAGCTCCTGCTGGGGGTGCTTGCGGCCGCCGGTGGGCGGAACGCTTGCCACCGTGCCCTCAAGGATCTTCAGCAGAGCCTGCTGAACGCCCTCGCCCGAAACATCACGGGTGATGGAGAGGTTCTCGGCCTTGCGGGCAATCTTGTCAATCTCATCGACATAGATGATGCCCACCTGAGCGCGCTCGATGTCGCCATCGGCGGCGTTGATGAGCTTGAGCAGGATGTTCTCCACGTCCTCGCCCACGTAACCGGCCTCGGTGAGCGCGGTGGCGTCGGCAATGGCAAACGGCACCTCGAGTATGCGCGCGAGCGTCTGGGCCAGCAGGGTCTTACCGGTACCGGTGGGACCGAGCAGCAGAATATTGGACTTGGCGAGCTCCACCTCGTCCATATCATCGTCGAGCTGGCCGTCCATACCGCCAGCCTCGTCAAAGGCCGAAAGCGCAGCGCCGCCCTCGATCACGCGGCGATAGTGGTTGTACACGGCAACCGACATGGCGCGCTTGGCGTCTTCCTGGCCCATGACATATGCCGAAAGCTCGTCATAGATCTCGTGCGGCGTCGGCACATGCGTAATGACCTGGCGGGCGTCGTCCTCCAGCTCAAAACCCTCGGCCTCAGGATCTACAGCAGGCTGACCGGCAGCCTGGCCGTGGTCGTTGAGGAAGCCCGGCAGCTTGCCGTTGCGAGCGGCGTCCATAAAGTCCGAAGCCAGCGACTCCTCAAGAATCTCGGAGCAAGCGGCAACGCACTCGTCGCAGATAAAGATGTTGGTCGGGCCCTTCACCAGGCGGCGAACCTGACCCTGCTCTTTTCCACAGAAGGAGCAGCGGATGGGGTTGCCGTTCTCGTCGAAGCCGTCCTGCATGTTACCGGCCATCCTAGGCGTCCTTCGCGGCGAGGTCGCGCGAGGTGACAATGCGGTCGATCAGACCGTAGTCGAGGGCCTCGGCAGCAGTGAGGTAGTTGTCGCGCTCGGTATCGGCCTGGACCTTCTCGATAGGCTGGCCCGATGCGTCGGACAGAATCTGGTTGAGCTCGCGACGGGTCTTCTTGATCTCCTCGGCCACGATCTCAATCTCGGTCTGCTGGCCCTGCGCACCGCCGCTGGGCTGATGAATCATGACCTTGGAGTGCGGCAGGCAGAAGCGCTTGCCCTTGGCGCCGGCCGAAAGCAGCACGGCGGCCATGGACGCGGCCATACCGACGCAGATGGTGGAGACCTGCGGCTTGATGAAGTTCATGGTGTCCAGAATCGCCAGGCCGGAGTAAACCTCGCCGCCGGGCGAATTGATGTAGAGCGAGATATCCTTCTCGGCATCCTGGCTCTCAAGATGCAGCAGCTGGGCAACGACCAGGTTGGCGCTGACGGAGTTGATCTCCTCGCCCAAGAAGATGATGCGGTCGTTGAGCAGGCGCGAATAGATATCGTAGCTGCGCTCGCCGCGCGGCGTCTGCTCGATAACGTATGGCACGAGGGCGGAATCGAACTTAGCGATCATACGCATCTCCATTTCTCTTACGGACCAATAGTGGTTCTAGATAAACGTACGGTGCCCGCATGCTATGCATTGGCTGGCACCGTACGAAGCAACCGGATAACCGGTGTATAACTTTACCCCATCACGGGCACATGCATGCGCTCGCGGGCAAGGTGGCGAGAATTACTCGGCGTCCTTGGCGGTCTCGTCGACCTCGGTCACCTTGGCGTTCTCGACCAGGTGGTCGACGGCCTTGGAGCGACGAATGGACTCGCGGACAGCAGGCATACGGCCATCGGCGATAAACTCGGCCTTGGAAGCCTCGACGTCCTTGACGCCAGCCTTCTCGAACTCGGCGTTGACGTCGTCCTCGGTGACCTCGATCTTGAGCTCACGGGCGAGGGCGTCGAGCGCCAGGGACTCGCGGGCAACGTCGTTGGCCTGCTTGTGCAGGTCGCCGACGAACTGCTCCATGGTCAGGCCGGAAGCCGGCAGCCAGGTGTCGAGAGTCATGCCGCGGGCAGCGAGGTTGGACAGGAAGTTCTGGCCAAGCTCCTCAAAGACGGACTGCTCGTAGTCGGCGTCCATCTCGTCGAGCTGCAGACGCTCGGCGAGAGCGGCGACGCAACGGTTCTCCTTCTCGGCCGGGAGGCGGGAAGCCTTGTCCTGCTCGATCTCGAGCTTGATGGCGTCGCGCATAGCGTCGATGCTGTCGAAGCCAAAGTCGGACTTGACGAGCTCGTCGGTGAGCTCCGGGGTGTTGCGGACCTTGATGCCCTTGACGGTGACCTCGACGGTGTGGGTCTCGGCCTCCTCGCCCTCCTCAACCTCATCGGTCCAGGTGACGGACTTGACCTCGTCAACGTTGGCGCCGATCAGGGCCTCGTTGAACTCCTTGGGATTGCTGTCGCTACCGGCGATGAGCATGCGGCCCTCGGCGGCGAAGTTGTCGGCGTTCTCGACGGCCTTGAGGTCGACGGTCACATAGTCGTCAGCCTCGACGGCGCGACCCTCGACGTCCTCGAAGGTGGCACGGTAGTTGAGGAGCATCTCGACCTGGTTGTTGATCTCGGACTCGGTGACCTCCGCGGGAGGCATCTCGATCTCGACGGCGTCGAAGGAGGAGAGCTCGGCAGCAGGACGCAGGGAGAACTCGACGGTGTAGGTGTAGTCCTCGTGATCCTTGGCGAGGTCGAGCTCCTTGTAGTCACCGTTCTTGGTGGGGACGATGTCCAGCTCGTTGAGGACGGCGGGCTCGTTGGCGGCGATCAGGTCGTTGGTGGCCTGAGCGAGGGTAGCCTCGGCGCCAAGAGCGGAGTCGATGACCGGACGGGGAGCCTTACCGGCACGGAAGCCCGGGAAGCGGTACTTCTTGGCGGTGTCCTTGTAGGCCTTCTTGATCGCGGCGTCGACGTCGGCGGCCGGGATGGTGACCGTAGCGGTGAGCTTGGCGTCCTTGACGTCAGAAGCGGTGATGTTCAACACGTTCCTCCTCATACTGCCCAGCTTATCTGAGGTGCTGGTACCTTTATGCAACAAAGTGTCGCGACGGCCAGGGCCGACGCAAATGCGTTGGTGCGGGCGAAAGGACTCGAACCTTCACGGGAATCCCACCAGAACCTAAATCTGGCGCGTCTACCAATTCCGCCACGCCCGCATGAGCGCACAGATTAGGAATGATAGCAGATACGAACGGCAAGCGCACGCACACCTTTTACAAGCTCACGACCTCACCACGAGTGCAAAAGGCGGGACGAGTTTCCCCGCCCCGCCAATTACGACTTGTTCGCCGACCCGCTACTCCCCCAGCAGGGCCTTCTCGGGCGTGATGGGCAGCGAGCGAACCTGATGTCCGGTGGCGTGCGCCACGGCCGAGGCCACGGCGGCGAGCGGCGTGTTGATGACGACCTCGCCGATCGACTTGGCGCCAAACGGGCCCGTCGGCTCGTAGCTCGGCTCAAAGGCCACGCGAATGCTGCCGATATCCAGGCGCGTGGGCAGCTTGTAACTCATAAAGTTGCCGGTGCGTAGGCGACCGCGGTCGTCATGCTCGACGATCTCGTAGAGCGCGTGGCCGATACCCTGGGCAATGCCGCCCTCGGCCTGAACGCGTGCGAGCGCCTCGTTGATCACGGTGCCGCAGTCCACAGCCGCCGCGTAGTCCACCACAGTCACCTTGCCGGTGGCCTTGTCGACCTCGACCTCGGCAATGCCGGCCATAAACGGCGGAGGCGAAACGGGCAGGCAGGCAGAGGCATGCGAGGTGAGCGCGTCGCCGCCCGCGATGTTCTTGACGCACAGGTTGGCAAAGTCGCGCAGCGTGAGGTAGCGGTTCTGCTCGCGCGCGGCACGCTCGTCGGACAGGCGCACGTACTGGCCGTCGAAGACCACGTCGGCGGCGTCCACGTCCCACATCTGGGCGGCCTTGGCGCAAATCTTCTCGCGCAGCTCGGTCGCGGCGTTCTTGGCAGCCAGGCCCGTCACGTACGTGCCCGAGCTCGCGTACGAGCCGGCGTCGAACGGCGATACGTCGGTGTCCACGCCGCGCACCACGATCAGCGAGCTTTCAACGCCCAGTTCCTCGGCGGCAATCTGCGCCAGGATCGTATCGACGCCCATGCCGTTGTCGGTGGCGCCGGTGCCGATGGTAATGAAGCCATCCTCTTCCAGGCGCATGTCGATGCCGCCGATATCCACGTTGGAAATGCCCGAGCCCTGCATGGTGAGCGCACAGCCCAGAGCACGCACGCGGTCGCCCAGGTCGACGGCCAGCGGCTTGTCGCGCCAACCGATCATGTCCATCGCGCGCAGCAGGCAGCGGTCGAGCGCGCAGGCGTTGAGCTTCTCGTTGTAGTACTGCGGCATGATCTCGCCCTCGCGCACGATGTTCTTAAGGCGCAGGTCGGCGGGGTCCATGTGCAGCATGTCGGCGAGCTCGTTGACGGCGCTCTCCACGGCAAACTGGCCCTGGGTGGCACCGTAGCCGCGATACGCGCCGCCGCGGTTGGTATTGGTGTAGACGGCGTCCCAGCTAAAGCGGCTCGCCTTCACATGGTTGTAGATGGGCAGGCTCTTGTGGCCCGAAAGGCCGATCGTCGTGGTAGCGTGCTCGCCGTACGCACCGGCGTTGGACAGCGTGTGCAGGTCGATGGCCGTGATGGTGCCGTCGTTCATGGCGCCCAACTTAACGGTCATCTGCATCTGGTGGCGCGAGTTGCCCGCGGTGATGGTCTCCTCGCGGGTGTAGCAGCAATAGCTCGGACGGCCGGTCTGCTGGGTCACGAACGCCACGAAGATCTCGCAGCAACCCGTCTGCTTGGAGCCAAAGCCGCCGCCGATGCGCGGTTTAATAACCTGCACCTGCGACTGCGGAATGTCGAGCGACTGCGCGACCATGCGACGCACGTGGAAGGGCACCTGCGTAGAGGTGGTCACCGAGATGCGCCCGAACGCGTCGGTCGTCGCGAAGGCTCGGAAGGTCTCCATGGGCGCGGTCTGCGTGGCCTGGCTGGTGTAGGTGCGGGTGAAGACGATGTCGCTCTGGGCGAAGGCCTCGTCCAAGTCGCCAAAATCGCTGGTACCGCTGCACACCAGGTTGCGCGAGACATCGCCGCCCTGCGGGAACATAAAGGTCACGTCGCCTTCGGGGTGGACCACGATGTCGTTATCGAGCGCCTGGGTAAAGTCGAGCAGCGGCTCGAGCACCTCATAGTCGACCTTAATGAGCTTGAGCGCCTTGTCGGCAGCCTCCTCGGTCTCGGCGGCGACGATCACCACCTCCTCGTTTTGATAGCGCACGAGGTTCTCGAGGATCAGGCGGTCGTAGGGACTCGGCTGCGGATAGCTCTGACCGGCGATGGTAAAGCGGCGCTGGGGCACGTCCTCGTAGGTGTAGACGCCCACGACGCCGGGCACCTTCAGGGCGCGCGACGTATCGATGGAGCGAATCTTGGCGCGGGCATAGGGGCTGCGCTTGAGCTTAACGATGAGCGCGCCGGCGGGCACCATATCGCCCGTGTAGACGGGACGGCCCTCGAGCAGGGCCTTCGAATCCTTCTTGGGCTGCTTGTGGGTGATCTGCTTGTAGGAGACGCCGTCAGAGCTGGTGTCGTTAATCGGCAGCTCGGGCATCTCAAAGCCCACCTGCACGCCAGATTCGTTGAGGAAGCGAACGATGGCGCGCAGCTGGCTCTCGTAGCCGCTGCAACGGCAGAGGTTGCCGGCGAGCTGGCGCGAGAGCTCCTCGCGCGTGGCGACGAGGCTCGGATCCTCCTTGGCGGCGCGGGCGAGCGCCAGCACGTTCATGATGAGGCCGGGGGCGCAAAAACCGCACTGCTCGGCGCCCTCGGCAGCCATCGCGCGGGCGAGCGCCTCGGACTCGGCCTTGAGACCCTCGAGCGTGGTGATGGTGTGGCCCTCGACGCGGACGGCGGGAACCGAGCAGCTCAGCACCGGATCGCCGTCGAGCCACACCGTGCACAGGCCGCAGTTGGTGGTCTCGCAGGCGCAGCGCACCGACGCGCAGCCCTGCTCGCGCAACAGCGCAAAGAGCATGGTGTCGGGGGCAATCTGAACCTTGACCTTGCGGCCGTTGAGTGTAAAGGAAAGATCGATGAGTTTGGCAGCCATTAGCGCACCTCGCTAGAATCGACGCCGGGCACGCGGCGGCAGGAATACTCGTCCGTGGCAAACTTAGGAATCTGCACGCCCTCGAGCTCGTGGGCAAGCGCGGCCGAAAGCTCGATGCCGGCGGCGCGACGCACAGCCTGGACGGCAAGCGGGGCCGAGATGCGACGGCGGTACTCGGCCGAGCCCCACAGGTTGGTGCCGTAGCTCAGCGCACGCACGGATGCGGCCAGGGCGCGAAGCTCGTCCTCGGAAGGATGCTCGTTGGTAAGGCCGCACGCCTCGCCCTGCAGCAGGGTCGCGCGCAGCGGGCGGGCGCCCACGGTGACATGCCAGGAGCCGTCCCACCAGGCGGCGGTGACGTTTAAGGAGGGGAAGTCGGTCGCGGCCTTACGCACGGCCTCGTAGCTCGCACGGTAGTCGTGCTTAACGACCACGACGTGCTCGATCACGTCGCGCACGTAGCCCATGTCCACGAACTCCGCGAGCGGCACGCGGCCGGCGCCCGTCAGCTCAACATAGGAATCGAGCGCGAGGAAGGCGGAAAGAACGTCCGAGAAGCCAAAGCGGCCATAGATGCTGCCGCCCACCGTGGCGGTATTGCGCAGCTGCACGCCAACGATGTCGTGGACGGCGAACTCAAAGACATTGTTGACAAGCGCGTTGAGCCCGGCATGGCGCTCGAGCTGGCGCAGGGTGCACATGGCACCGATGCGAAACTCGGTCTCGGTCTCCTCGATCTGATCGAGTCCGCAGGCCGAAAGGTCAATCGCCGTCGCCACGCGACGCGAACCCAGGCGCATCCAGATGCCGCCGCCCACAATCTTGTTGTTGCGGTTCTTCTGCAAGAGCTCATAGGCTTCGGCCGCGTTTCCAACACGGACGTAGGTACCGAACTTGAGCACGTTCTCCCCCATCTCTTCACTTGTCCAGTACCTTTAAGTGTACCAAACGAGGGCGCACAGCTCGTGTCGGGACAAAATGAACCGTTTTCCTCCGTCGCATGCGGATCAAAAAAGGCTCCCAGCCATGATGACTGGGAGCCTTCTGCGATGCTATATCAAGCGAAGATTTAGCAGACGCCCTGGGCGAGCATGGCATCGGCGACCTTCAGGAAGCCGGCGATGTTGGCACCCATGACGAAGTTGCCCTCCTCGCCGTACTTCTTGGCGGTGTCGTCCACGTTGTGGAACATGCCGCGCATGAGCTGCTCGAGCTTGCCGTCGACCTCCTCGAAGGTCCAGGACAGGTGCTCGGCGTTCTGGCTCATCTCCAGGCCGGACACGAGCACGCCGCCGGCGTTGGCAGCCTTACCGGGCATAAAGGCGACGCCGTTCTCCTGGAAGTAGGTCGTGGCCTCGATGGTCGTGGGCATGTTCGCGCCCTCGCCGACCACCTTGCAGCCGTTGGCGACGAGCGCCTGGGCGTCCTCGAGCAGCAGCGTGTTCTCGCGAGCGCAGGGCAGCGCGATGTCGCAGGGCAGCTGCCACACGCCACGGCCGTCACCCTCGTGCCACGTGGCATTGGGCTTCTCGTCGACGTACATGGCGAGCGTGACGCCCTTGTCGTGGCCGGAGCGCTTCTTGTTGTAGACATGCTCGAGCACGGTGTAGTCGATGCCGTCAGGATCCTCGACCCAGCCATGGGTGTCGGAGCAGGCCAGCACCTTGCCGCCGAGCTGGGAGACCTTCTGGACCGCGTAGATGGCGACGTTACCGGAGCCGTGAACGACGACGTTCTTGCCCTCGAAGGAGTCGCCGCGGCTCTTGAGGTACTCGTCCACAAAGTAGACCAGACCGTAGCCGGTGGCCTCGGTACGGGCGAGCGAGCCGCCAAAGGAGAGACCCTTGCCGGTAAGGACGCCGGTCCACTCGTTGGTCAGGCGCTTGTACTGACCGAACAGGTAGGCAACCTCGCGGCCGCCAACGCCCAGGTCGCCGGCGGGAACGTCGGTGTTGGGGCCAATGTGGCGATAGAGCTCGGTCATGAAGGACTGGCAGAAGTGCATGATCTCGTTGTTGGACTTGCCCTTGGGGTCAAAGTCGGAGCCGCCCTTGCCGCCGCCCATGGGAAGGGTGGTCAGGCTGTTCTTGAGGATCTGCTCCAGGCCCAGGAACTTAAGCATGCCCAGGGTGACCGTCGGGTTAAAGCGCAGGCCGCCCTTGTAGGGTCCAATGGCAGAGTTGAACTCGACGCGGTAGCCGCGGTTGACCTGAACCTTGCCCTGGTCGTCGACCCAGGGGACACGGAACATAACGATGCGCTCGGGCTCGACGAGGCGCTCAAGCAGGGCGGCCTCCTCGTACTCGGGATGGGCGTCGAGCGCCGGCTGGATGGTGCCGAGGATCTCGGTCGCGGCCTGGATGAACTCAGGCTGCTCGGGATAGCGGGCCTTGAGCTCGTCGAGAACTTTCTGCGTGTAGCTCATGCTTCCTCCAATTGACGGAAAAGAAAGGTGTCGTTCGCGGCGACCCATGCGCCGCGAGCTTTATCGAGTATGGATAATATCGCACTGTTGCGGGAAAGTTTCGCATAAGCAGACGAGCAGATGTTTCGTTTTGATTACGATGCAGGTAGAGGCGTTTTTGAATGCCTGACGAACAAATCGCGTGTTTCGAAGCTGTTTCGTCCACGTGTTCCAAACCACCACATTGAGGACAGGCACCTTTGTGGTGGTGCTGGAGGTTAGAGGACGAGCTGATGGTAGTCGGCGGGGGTTATGCGGCCTTCGGTGGCAGCGCGGAAGGCGGCGAGCGCATCGCCCGAGAACGGCATGGCCCAGCACAGCCCGCAACCTGCGGTGATAGAACCGGGCAGCGGCATGATGCGCCCGGGCACACCAGCGGCAAGGCAGAGCTGCTCGCACTCCATCACATCGAAGGTGCTGTCAAACGACACGATGATCTTGCGTTCGTGGTCGGGGGCATTACCGGACGGGCCTTCGCGGTGTGCCTCACGATACGCCGCGGCGGCCGCTTCCTCTTCCGCGGTATGTCCACAGCCACCGCAACCGCAGGTACAGGGTTCGGACCCGTCGCAAGTGCAAGGCTCTCCCGTGTCGGGGCAAATATCATGAGACATGGCATCTCCCATCGTCTAGGCGAGTAACTCGGCCGCCGCAAACTCCTCGGGCGTATTGACGTTCTCGAAACAGAGCGTCGAGCCCGCGGCCTTAACGATCTGCGGCTCATCCATATAACCGGCCTGAACGCGATTGATCAGGCAGCGAATGCGCTGGCGGTCGCAGGCGAGCAGCTCTTGGGCAACCGGCGCACACGCGTCACGGCGCCAGACGGCGCAAAGAGGCTCAATCCCCCGCTCCTCGCGCGGCACGCACACGTCGAGTGCCTCGGCCTCAACACGATCGGCAAGCGCGTCGATGAGTTCCGGCGAGACAAACGGCATGTCGCAGGCAACGATCGCCACGAGCGGCAATCGGGCCGCAGCCAACGAGCTCGCGATGCCGCGCATGGCACCCGCCGGCCCTTCAAGGTCCGCTACCACACGCGGCACCAGGCCGCCAAACGCGTGCTCCTCAAGATAGGCAAGCTCGCTGGGACGCGAAGTCGTCACGACCAACTCACCGGCAACTGGCGCCAACCGACCCAGTACGCGCTCGATGAGCGGCTCGCCGCAAAACGCCATGCGCGCCTTATCGCAGCCCATGCGCGACGACAACCCGCCCGCCTGGACGACACAAGAAAGATCGGCACGTCTTACGGTAGTCATACGGCAAAACACCTCCATCGGCACGTTCAAAACCCGGCACACGAAGCCAAATACCGTCGCCGATAAAGCGGGCGGCACGGCAAACCCATGCAAAACAAAACAGCGCCTTTGCGGCACGCAGTATGACCGCGAGCACAAAAGCGCTGGTAGCGTATGGCGGGAACGTATGTGAATCGAACACATCCAAGACGTTTTGCACGCCTCGCAACGGTTTTGAGGACCGCGGAGCCCACCGGAGCCCATCCGTTCCCAAGTGCGCCGGTATTTTACCAAACTGAAACGGCCCCATCCCAAAAAGACCAGCAAGAAGTTGCGGTGGAATAGTTCCTGTTTTTGCCGCTAAACCCCAAAAACAGGAACTATTTCACCGCAACTGATGAAGTGGGGTGGGCCTTAGCGTAGGGACCTGAGGCCGCCGGCATCCTTGTCGAGCACTGTAAAGCGCACAGCATCCAGGTGCTCCAAGATGCTGATGGCACGTTTGCGCGACACACCTAGGGCCTCACGCAGCACGCTCGTGGTGGCAGCGCCGCCGGCTGCCTCAATGGCGGCGGCGACGAGCTCGCGCGCATGGGCCTCGGCGGCGGCAGACAGGGCAACGTCGCGCTCGACCTTAACGATCGAGCGGTTGAGCGAAAGCTCGCGCAGGGCGCGCGTCATGGTGTCGCGATCGAGCTGCAACTGCTCGCCCACCTCGGGCAACGTCGGCGCATCCAGGCCGGCCTCGTCCAGCAAGGAAACGATGCGCTCGCAAGCCTCGTGCACCACGCGTGCCGCCGCGGCGGCCGAATGTGGATCGAATACCTCGGCGCCCTCGGCGGCGCACACGCCGCGCGAGCAGCCCTCGGCAATCAGAGCCGCGGCAACGCATTCATCAGCGGCAGGCCACGCAGCATGGGCAACGGCGCCGGGCGTAAAGCCCGTCTCCTTGGGAGCCGCCGCATGCATGGCCGACAGGGTCGCTGTCAGTGCATCCATCGCGGCGCCGAGCACCACGGCGTCCGCCAAGAGGTCCGCATCACCCGCGGCAAGCTTGCGAACGGAGCCCTGCGCCACCAACCCGCGAAGTGCGGCATCAACCTCACCAGCACCAAGATCCAAAGCCTCGGCAACATCAACGGCCGAAACCGGGAGCGCCTGCAGCGCCAGCCAAGCGCCCACACCGCCCGCGATATCGCCGGACTCGAGCGCCGCATACAGCGCACGCTCCCCTTCAGCAAGCTCGCGCGAGCGACGGCAGCGCGAAAGCAGCACACGCCCGCCGCCAATAAGCATCACGGGCGAATAGGACAGCACCACGGCATGGTCCCCGGCACGTAGCGGCAGCGAGTTTTCCAAGCGCACCTGAACAATACGGGTCTCGCCCACCGCCATGGGGGCCTCGCCCTCCATGAACATGATGCGACCGACAACCTCGGCCGTACCCGCCATCACATGCACGCGTGCGCCCGACTCGAGCACGCGCGGCTTGGCACCCTCGCGGCCCAGGTAAGTGAACACCATCATAAAGCGCATTGTCTGGCCAAAGCGACCCTGCACGCCGAGCATCTCTCCGCGATCGAGCGCGGCGACGGCATCGCCCACCAAGTTGAGCGCCACACGCTGACCGGGCAATGCCCGCGGCGTATCGCCATGCACCTGAATCCCGCGCACGCGACAGACCGTACGCGACGGCAGCGCGACGAGCTCATCGCCCACCGCAACCGGCGCATCGTGCAACGTTCCCGTCACCACGGTACCGGCGCCCTTGATCGTAAAGCAGCGGTCGATGGGCAGACGCGGTGCGGCATCGGTGAGCTCGGCACGGGCACGGCAGGCACCCCAGCAAGCGGCAACCTGCTCGTCGAGCGCAGCCAGCAGGTCATCGATTCCCGCACCGGTCTTGGACGACACGGGCACGATCAGCACGCCCGCAAACACGGTGTCCAACAAAAAATCATCGACATCAAGCTCGGCAAGCTCGGTCATCTCGGCATCGGCCAGGTCGCACATCGTCAGCGCGACCACCATATGCGTGACGCCCAGCAGCTCCAGCACATGCACGTGCTCGCGGGTCTGCGGCATCACGCCCTCGACGGCCGAAACCACCAGCACGGCCACGTCGATACCCGTGGCGCCCTGCACCATGGCGCGCAAGTAATGCGCGTGGCCCGGCACGTCGACCAGGCCAACAATCTTGCCACTCGGCAGCGCCAGCTCACCAAAGCCAAGCTCAACGGTCATGCCGCGACGACGTTCAACTTCCAGGCGGTCGGGGTTTTTACCCGTCAGCGCCTCGATGAGCGCCGACTTACCGTGGTCAACATGCCCCGCCGTACCTACGATAACGGGACACTCCACCAGTGCTTGAACCTCACTCATCGAGCAATCGCCTTCTCAACGCACGCGACGAGCGTCGATGCCGCCGTCTCGATATCGCGGTCGCCCACGAGCGTGCGCACATCAAACAGAATGCGGTCGTGCGAGGCGCGCGTGACGACCGGCGTATCGAAGTCTTGGACAAGCGAGCGCTTGAGCGCATCGACCGTTAGGCGCGCGTCAACAAGACGCACGGCAACGCACATCGTGGGTAGCTCCACGGTAGGCAGCGAGCCGCCACCGGGGGTCGACGATTCCTCGACGATCTCCACCTGCACGGCGCACGGGCAACCCGCCTTATCGAACCCGGCGACCATACGATCGCGCAGCTTGCGGGCACGTCGTTCCAAATGGGCCCGCGGCAGCGTAAGCATGCTGAGCACCGGAATATCACGATGGGCCACATCCGCCCCGTCCATGTAGATTCGCAGTGTGGCCTCGAGCGCCGTGAGCGCCAACTTGCCCGGGCGCAGGGCGCGCATAAGCGGATGCGACCCACAGGCCTGGACCAAATCGCGACGGCCCATGATAATGCCCGCCTGTGCGGCACCGAGCAGCTTATCGCCCGAGCACGACACCAGGTCGAGCCCTGCCGAAACCGAAGCCGGCGTGGTTTCTTCGCCGCCGCGCACCAAGATGTCGTCGGGCAACAGCGCGCCCGAGCCCTGGTCTTCATAGAACAGCAGGCCGTGCTTATGGGCCAGTGCGGCGAGCTCCCTTGAGCTCACTTCCTCGTGGAAACCCTCGATGCGATAGTTGGAAGGATGGACCTTAAGGATCATCGCCGTATCGGGCGTAATGGCGCGCTCGTAGTCGCCCAGATGCGTGCGGTTGGTGGCCCCGACCTCGACGAGTTTGGCGCCCGAAGCCGCCATGACGTCAGGAATACGGAAGCTGCCACCGATCTCGACGAGCTCGCCACGGCTCACGATGACCTCTTTGCCCGCGGCATGAGTCGCCAGCACCAGCAGCACCGCGGCGGCATTGTTGTTGACCACGAGCGCGTCCTCGGCACCGGTAAGCGAGCGGATCAGCTGCGCTGTGTGCTCCTTGCGCGACCCGCGCGAGCAGGTGTCCACGCTGTACTCGAGCGTGCTGTAGCCGCGCGCGACCTCGGCCACGGCCTTGGCCGCCGACTCCGCGAGCGGGGCACGGCCCAGATTGGTATGGATGACCACACCCGTGGCGTTGACGGCGGGGCGCAGGCTCGGCAGTGCGGAGCGATGCGCACGCCACTCGATGGCCGAGGCCAGCTCGCGCTTGGAACGCGGGGCGGCACCGGCGCGAATCGCGGCGCGCTCCTCGTCGAGCTCGGCCGTCACGGCAGCATGAACCACTGCATCGCAGGTCTCCCCCGCCGCCTTCATCACCGGCCACTCGGCAAGCAGCTCGTTGACGGAAGGAATGGCGCGCAGACGGGCGCGCACCTCATCGGACATGTTCTGGCTATCGCTCATGTGCGGCCTTTCAAAAGAAACGTGGATCAGTCGAATGCATCAGCTGGGTCAATTACTCGTCATTATCCCCGCGCGCGACAATCTTTTCCACGCGAACGGCGTTTTCCTGGGTGAGCGCGGCACCCGTCAACGGGTCCCAACGCAACGGCGTATGGTCGAGCGGGCCCACGCCCAAGCCTTGAGCGCCACCGGCATCGGCACCAAACGAACGCCCACCGGGGGCGGCCGAGGTGAAGATGCACGCCGGATGCAGATACGGCGTCGTCTCCACACGCACGCGGTCGCGGCCCATATCGCTCACGAGTTCGACGATCTCGCCGTCGGCGATGCCCATGTGCGCAGCAGCATCGGCATTCATCTGCACGGCATCCAGGTCCGACCCAGCCTCAGCGGCACCTTGGTCTGCAAGCCTTCGCGAGGTATGCGACTCAAAGGGACGGTTGCCGCTAATGAGGCGAAACATCCCCGGGCCCGGCTCCACCATGGGAGCGATCCAGTTGGGTACACGACCCAGGCCGGCTCGTTCCCATACGTCGCTTGCCAGCGCAATTTTGCCGCCATCCAAGGGAATCGCCGGCTCGCCCGTACGCGACGGCAACGCAACGCCCGTGTCGTCCCAGCCGCGCTCCTTGAGCTCGTCCAGATTGATCCCAAAAGGCGCCACCTGGGCAGCCGCCAGATCGTCAGACGTAAACTGGAAGTACTCGCCCGCGCCACACGCCTGCGCCAGACCGGTAAAAATCTCCCGACCGGGACGCGTGTCGTCATGCTGCACGGGCAACACGGCATTGCGGTAGAACACGCGCGCATCGTTGGCGCCCACGACTGTGCCCACACCGCGATCGGCCTCCAGATACGTCACGTCGGGCAGCACGAAGTCAGAAGCACGCGCCGTCTCGGACCAGCGAATATCAATCGTCACGAGCAAGTCGAGCTGCTGCAAGATGCCCAACCAAGCCTGCGCATTGCCATAGCCCGCACCGGGGTTACTGGCATAGACGATGAGCCCGCGCAGGTCCCCGGCCAGAATCGACTGGCCGATGGTCGTGCACAGACCGCGCTCGGGGTCGACGAGTGGATAGCGCTCGGACCCCAACTTTGGCTCACGCGGCACTGACGGCGTCGCAAAACGCGCAGGGTCCAAGTCGCCCAACACGAGCGGCGTGGGTGGATTGAGCGCGCCGCCCGCATGCCCGATACAGCCCAGCAGCACATCGACCAAGCAGATAGCGCGCGCGGTCTGGGTGCTATTGGCATACGCGATTCCGATGCCACCATGAAAGCCAGCATCCACCACAGCGGCAGGCGCCGCGGCAGCCAAATCACGCGCAGTCGCACGGATATCGTCCGCTGGAACGTCGCACATCGACTCGGCCCACTCAGGCGTCCAAACAGCAGCCGCCTGCGCCAGCTCATCAAACCCCGTGGTATAGCGGGTCACGAACTCGTGGTCATACAGGTCCTCGGCAATCAAGACATGGGCAATGCCAAACAGCAAGGCCAGGTCGCAGCCCGGACGCACGCGCAGCCAGCGGTCGGCAAGCGCAGCCGAGCCACTGCGCCGGGGGTCGACCACGATAATCTTCGCTCCACGGCGACGGACATCGTTGAGCGCATCAACGGCCCCCATCGTCGACGAATCGACAATGGAACGCCCCAGGTACATGATGCAATCGGTATGCGCCAGGTCGGAGGCGGGGCTGTAGCCCAGGCTGTGCTCCCAACCGGTAAGTCGGCTTACCTCGCAGGCACCGTCGGCACCATACACGTTGGGCGAGCCCAGCGCATGCATAAAGCGATAGGCCCAGTAGCGGTCGAACGAGGGCACGCCGAGCGTCATGCCCAGCGCACGCGGACCACACTCGTCAATAATCCCCCCAAGGCGCGCCGCAATCTGCGCGAACGCCTCGTCCCACGAAATCGCATCGAACCCCGAGCCATCCTGGCGACGTCGCATGGGGTGCACAATGCGATCGCGCTCGTCAAACGGCATTGCCAGGCGATGCCGTCCGCGGGCGCACAGGGCACGCGCCGCGCACGGATGTCCCACTACCGGCAACTCCGCCACCACATGCCCATCCTCAACACGGGCCGCAAAGGCGCAATCGGCATAGCATCCCCCGCATGTGGTCACCACGGCGCAACCGTCACACTTCACAGCAGATGCCATCTCGATTACCCCTTTCATCAGCCAAACACAACAGGTCAAAAGCCCGGCAGCGAGCCCCAGACCCAAAAAAGCCTCCCGCACGGCAACACCCCGCGGGAGGCCCAACGTCAAACAGGCGGTACCTTACGCCTCGGACTTCTTGGCGTAGATAAACCAGTAGCCGAGCGCGACCAGAACCGCGCCGCCCACGATGTTGCCCAGCGTGGCGGCGGACAGGTTAAACGCAATGCCCGCAGCGTTGAGCGCATCGGCGCCGGCGACCTTGGCACCATAGCCACACGCGTGCATCACGGCGCCCATGGGCAAAAAGTACATGTTGGCAACGCAGTGCTCAAAACCGCAGGCCACAAAGGCAGCGATCGGCAGCAAAATGCCCACGACCTTATCGACCACGGTCTTGCCGGCGGTACCGATCCACACGGCTAGGCACACAAAGATGTTGCACAGGATGCCGCGGAAGAAGATCGTCATCCAGTCGATCGTCACCTTGCCGGCGGCGACGCTCACCATGGAATTGGCGACCGCCTCGCCGTTGAGCTTGTAAATGCCGGCCATGTACACCAAAAAGACGATGAACAGGGCACCGACAAAGTTGCCGACCCATACGACGACCCAGGCCTTGAGCATCTGAGCCGGGGTGATCTTTTTGCTCTTGAGCGCGCAGACCATAAGCGAATTGCCAGTGAACAACTCGGCGCCACACACCAGCACGAGCACCAGGCCCAGGCAAAAGCACAGTCCGCCCACGACGCGCTGGGCACCCCAGCCGAGCGTGCTATCGCTCAAAAACACCGTAAAGAACAGGCCGCCGAAGGCGATGAACGCACCGGCGAACATTGCCAACAGAAAGGCCTTAGCGACCGGCAGGTTGGCCTTGGTCACGCCGGCGGCCTCGGTCTTGGCCTCGATCGCGGCGGGCGCCAGGCAATCGGGAGCGGGGTAATCCACCTTGGAATCTGCCATGTCAATCACTTCTTTCCTAATCAGCAGGGACAAGCGCCGCTATAGCTCTTGCCCCAAGCGGACAAAGTGGGAAAAGTCGTTGGCGGCCACGGCGTCGTACACGGCGTCGACGGCGTCAAAGACTTCCGGGGACATGGGGTTGTAGAACTCCGTGTCGCCCGGCTGAATCCCGACGAAGACGATATCATCGCACGATTGCTCAATCTCTTCGATCAGAATCGACAAGGGAAGCGAATGCGTGGTGAACATCGACTTGCGGGCCACATCGCGTTTGTCGAGCAAGCGGATGGACCCGACGGGCAGTGCCATGTCGGCGGCATCGACCAAGACCAAGCGAGGCGGACGCTCGCGCTTGACCTCGATGATGTCGTCCTCGGGCGTCTGACCGCCATCGATGGTGTACCAGCCGGCAAGCGGCGCGTCCTCCATCTTTTTGGAGAGCACGGGGCCGGCGGCATCGTCGGCACGCAGCACGCTTCCCGCCGTGAGCACGATGCCCGCAAACGGGGCGCCGTTCACACGTCCATCCACAACGCGACCCATTACTGCAACCTCCCCGTCAGATACACGCCCGACACATCGCGCACGCGCTCAACCAGATCGCGAAACTTCATTAAGAACGCGACCTGCTGGGCATGCAGGCCAAAGTCGTCGTCGAACACCGAGATGCCGGCCTTGGCCGACCCGCGAAAACCGCGCTCGTCGAGCAACGCGTCGCAGGCCTCGAGCAGCGACGGCACCGCCGCCTTGTCGAGCTGGCACTCACCAAAGGAGCGGATGGCCTCGAACTTGGTCTTGGCCTCCCCCTCCGGCAGCGCGTCGACGAGCGAATAGAAGACGTTCACCGGCACCGACAGGCGCGGCTCAAAGCAGTCGAGCACGCCGGTGTGGTGGCCCACGGCGAGCGTGTAGTACAGCACGTCGCAGGCCTCCTGGGGAACGTCTTCCTCGGTCTCCACAAACTTACGCGTGAGCTCGTAGAAGACCACCTGATCGGGCGCATGGCCCAAGCAGGGATCGGCGACGCCCTCGGCGGCCTCGTTGCTTGCGCGCAAGGCATCGCCAAAGGAGCCGCCGAGCATGCCGGGACCCGCAAAGTAACCAGAGCGGTCCGTGAGCTCCATCTAGCGACCTCCGGCCAGCACCAGATCCTGCAGCGCCGAGTAGACCTCAACGCGGCGAGGATCGTCCTGCTTGTCGATGAGTAGCGCCATAGCACCGCGGATATCGCCCTTGGGCGCACCCTCGAGCGTATCCATAAACTCGTTGGCCAGGTCGCGGCCGTAACGGTAGCCGCTCATGGCGCGAGCCTCGCGCTCGATGGCAACGCGCAGCTTGTACGGCACGCCGGGGTGCAGGATATCGGCCTGCTCGCCGGCAGCCTCCACCGTGGTCTCGGCATGGAGCTTTTGGTCCAGCAGACCGAGCGCCATGGCAAAGCCGTAGACGGTCTGCGCGGGGCTGGGCGGGCAGCCGGGGATGTAGACATCGACCGGCAGAATCTTGTCCGTGCCGCCCCAGACGCAGTAGTTGTCGTAGAAGATACCACCGGTGCAGCCGCACGCGCCATAGGACACCACGATCTTGGGATCGGGTGCGGCCTCAAAGGCGCGCAGGGCCGGCATGCGCATGGCACGCGTCACGGCGCCGGTGTACAGCAGCACATCGGCGTGACGGGGCGAGGGCACGACCTTGATGCCAAAACGCTCGACGTCAAAGACGGGCGTGATGGAACCGAAGATCTCGATCTCACAGCCGTTGCAGCCGCCGCAGTCAACACGGTAGACGTACACCGAGCGCTTGATCTTCTTAAGAAGGGTCGCCTTGGCCTTCTCGATGCTCTCGTCGAGCTCGATCTTGGTCGGGCGGTACTGAAGCCGCTCGGGCAAAAGCGTGGGTTCGGCCATGGTTACTCCTCCTTCGTATCAAAATCCATGATGATGCCCTCGACCGGCGCAGGACCGGCGGGAATCTCGGGCGCATCGGGGTTGAGCTCGCGGTCGATATACTCCGGGTTCACGCCGTGACCGCCCAGATACTCCATGCCGGGGCCCTGGGGCTCACCGGACGCAAGCGTCTCGTTGGCAGCCATGCCGCGCGCGTTTCCGGTCTTTACGGCCGAGGCGGCGCGCAGGGCGTCGAGCTCGCGCTTGCACTCCTGGCACATACCGACGGTACGGGCGGCCTGGATGGCCTCCATGCCGCCGGCCTTTTGCAGCAGGCGCTTGGCGTAGTCGATCTCCTTGTGCGGGGCAAACGGCTTGCCGCAACGCGAGCAGTGCTCGAGCGTATAGACGCTCTTGCTGGTGAGGTCGTCCTTGCTCATGACGGCCAGCTCAAACTCCTCGGTGAGCTTGATGGCCTCCATGGGGCAGGCTTCCTCGCAGCGGCCGCAGAAGATGCAGCGACCGTAGTCAATCGACCAGGTGATGGTATCGGCCGCAAGGTCGGTGTCCATGCGAATGGCATCGGCCGGGCACGCCACGCCGCAGGCACCGCAGGCGATGCAGAGCTCCGCGTTGTGCTCGGGCTTGCCGCGCATGTCCTTGTTGGTGGGGAACGGCGCAAACGGGTACTTGACCGTCGCATCGCCGGCCTTGGCGTTAACCTTCCAAAGCTTCAGCATATTAGAGCGCCTCCTCATCGAGCGGAGCGGCCATGGTGCCCTCGCCCGCAAGCGGCGACTTGTCGCGCCAGACGTTCTCGAACTGCTCCTTGTCGAGCACGTGGTCGCGCTTGGCGGCGACATCGGTCACCGTCACGCGGTCGGTGCAGGAGTAGCACGGGTCGAGCGAGCCGACGATCAGCGCCGCGTCGCCCACGGTGTTGCCGCGGAACATGTAGCGCAGGACCGGCCAGTTGCTGTACGTGGCGGCCTTGGCGCGCCAGCGGTAGCACTTCTGGTTGTTGCCGAGCATCGCCCAGTGCACATCCTCGCCGCGCGGCGCCTCGGTGGCGCCGATGGCGTACTTGTGCGGGGTGTACTCCCAATCCGTGGTGAGGATGGGGCCCGACGGGCAGTTCTCGAGCATGGTCTCGATCATGTCGATCGAATCGTAGACCTCCTGGATGCGAACGGCGGTACGGCCGAAGGCATCGCAGGTGTCGGCCGTGGCGGCGTGCATCTTTTGAACGTCCGGATCGGCGTAGCCGTCGAAGGGATGGTCAAAACGCACGTCGCGGGCATAGCCCGAGCCACGCATGAGCGGACCGACCGGCGAGAAGTCGCGTGCGATCTTGCGGTCCAAGATGCCGATACCACTCGTACGCTCAATAAAGTTGGGCGTGGAGAGTAAGACGTCGACGAGTTCCTGAACCTCGGAGCGCAGCTGGTGGATGGTCGTGAGCGTGGAAAGCTTCTGCTCGGCCAAAATGTCGCGACGCACGCCGCCGATCACGTTGAGGCCGTAGGTCTTGCGGTGACCGGAGAGCTTCTCGGCCAGGTCCATGGACTTCTCGCGAACGCGGAAGAACTGCTGGAAGCCGGAGTCGAAGCCCGTGTAGTGCGACGCCAGGCCAATGTTGAGCAGATGCGAGTGCAGGCGCTCGACCTCGAGCATGATAGCGCGGATGTACTGGGCGCGCGGCGGGACATGGATGCCCTGGGCGCGCTCGACGGCCTCGGCGTAGGCCACCGAGTGGGCGCAGCCGCAGATGCCGCAGATGCGGTCGGCGAGGAACGTCACGGCATCATAGTTCAAGCGCGTCTCGGCAACCTTCTCCATGCCGCGGTGCACGTAGAACAGACGGTAGTCGGCGTCGACGATCGTCTCGCCCTCAACGAACAGGCGGAAGTGGCCGGGCTCGTCGGAGGTAATGTGCAACGGGCCCATGGGAACGAGCGTCGTCTCCTTGCCCTTGGTATCGGCCAAGAACTCGTAGTTTTCCATGTCGCTCGTGGGAGCGGGACGGAAACGGTAGTCCATGGAGTCCTTGCGCAGCGGATACAGGCCGCTGGGCCAGTCATCGGGCAGTACCAGGCGGCGACGGTCGGGCAGACCCTCGGGGATCAGGCCAAACATGTCGCGCAGCTCGCGCTCGCCCCACACGCAGGCGGGGACGAACGGCGTCACGGACGGGAACGTCATCTTGGCGGGATCGACCTCGGCGCGCACGGTCACCCAGCCGGGGTCCTCCCCCTCCATGGAGATGACGTAGTACACGGCGTAGCGGCCGCACAGACTGCGCTCATCGTTGCCGATGATCACGGGAATCCAGCCGTAGCGCTCGTAATACAGGTAGTGGACGGCCTCGGGCAGCTTGTCCTGCTTGACGGTAATCGTCAGCTGGTCCTCGCACTGCCACTCGACCTTCTCGATGCAGCCCGGAACGGCGCGGCGCAGGGCCTCGACATGGCTCTCGCAGCGACGGGCATACACCTTGTTCTCAGTTTCAATCATTCGTTACTCCACCTCGCTCTGAGCGGTCTCGGTACCGAACACAGCGCGGTACATCGGCGTCGCGTGAAGCTCCTCGGTGCTCTGCTCGAGCACGATGCCGGTCGCGGTCTCCACGCCGTGCACGAGAGGCAGCGGGGTGGCGATGCCAAACCACAAGATCATGACAGCCAGGATGATTTCGGGGATAAGCATAAGCGCCGGGGCCTCATGCTTTTCCATGCCCTGGGGCGCATGGCCGAATACCGACTTGAGTGCGATGCGGGTGAGCGCGGAGATGGCCACGGTAAGACCGAGGGCAACCACGACGACCAGCCACATGGGACCGGCGGTAACACCGGCGACAAAAGTCAGGAACTCGGAGATAAACATGCCAAAGGGCGGGAAGGCACCAAGACCGAGCAGCGCCAGGACGGCGAGCGCGGCGGTTGCGGGCGCAACCTCGACGACGCCCTGGATCTTGGCCAGACTACGCGTGCCAAAGGCGTGCTGGATGTTGCCGGACACGCAGAAGGCAAGCGTCTTGGTAAAGCCGTGGAACACGCAGTGTAGCAGGGCCGCGGCGATACCCAGCGGGCCGCCGATACCCAGGCACAGGGCGATAACGCCCACGTTCTCCACAGACGAGTACGCAAAGCGGCGCTTGAGGTCGTCCTGGCGAAACATCGAAAGTGCCGCCACCAAAATGGACAGCGTGCCGACGATCAGCAGCAAAAGCTGCGGATACTCGGCACCCACGGCCTGGATGGTAAAGCCGTAGAAGCGCATGATCACAAGCATGGCGCACTTAAGCAGCACGCCCGAGAGCAGGGCCGAGACAGGGCTCGGGGCCTGGGAGTGGGCATCGGGCAGCCAAGTGTGCATGGGGAACAGGCCAGCCTTGGTGCCAAAGCCGATCACGATAAACGCAAAGGCGAGGCGCATGAGCGTCGGGTCGAACTGGTCGGCATACGGCAGCACGCACGACAGGAATGCGGCCTCGTGGGCGTTGGGAATCACGTCGGCTGCGTTGGCGTAGATCAGCAGCGTACCGAACAGGCCGAAGGCCACGCCGGCGGTGCAGACCATCGCATACTTCCAAGAAGCCTCGAGGGCCGTCTTGTTCTTGTAGATACCCACGAGGAACACGGTGGAAAGCGTGGTTGCCTCCACGGCGGCCCACGTGAGGATCATGTTGTTGGACAGGCACGCGAGCAGCATGGTGAACACAAACAGGCTAAACAGCGCAAAATACTGCTTGGCGCGCTCAGCGGGCATGGAGCCCTCCTCGATATCGGCCTTTACATAGGGCAGCGAGAACAGCCCCGTAAGAAAACCGATAAAGCCGATGAGCATCACAAAGATGGCGCCCAGCGAATCGAGGTGGAACCACAGGCCAAGAGCGCTCGCGGTGTCGCCGCTCATAAGGACGTCACCGGCCGTCATAACCGACAGCACCAGGACGGCTGCGACGGAGACCAGGTTGAGACCGGCAAACACGTTATAGGACGTGTTCTTGGGCAAAAACGCCATGACCAGCGAGAACACCAAAGGAGTCGCGAGCAGGGCGAGAATCAACGTTTCCATGGACTACCCCCTCAGCTCGGACAGGTCGCGCGCATCGAGCGAGTGGGAGTCGTCCCAAATGCGACGTACGACGATGGACATGATGATGACGGCAAAGATGGCGTCGGTGGCGATACCGATCTCGATGATCTCGGGAGCGGTGGGGGCCAAAAGCGCGAGCGTCACATGGCTGCCGTTTTCCATAAGGCAGTATCCAAAGATCTGCTTCATGATGTTGCGCTGCGAAATGATGCAGGTGAGGCCCACAAAGAAGTGAGCGAAGCTAATAGCGAGCGCAGGCGTTGCGACCTCGGCCGTGGGCAGGCTGATCTGCGTCACGACGGCAAAGCAGATCGCAACCTCGACGGCGATGATGCAAATGGCCCACGCGGGCTTAAGGCCGGCCTTGAGCGATGCGTCGCTCGGCTCGCCCATCTTCTTGTACGCACGGTTGAGGATATAAGGGACCAGGACGACCTTGGTGATAAAGGCGGATCCGGCCCACATAAGCAGCTCCTGCGCACCGGTAGTGGCACCGAGCGTAGCGAGCAGTCCCACGAGCACCAGCGACTGCACCGCATACCAGCGGATGGCGTGCTTGATGTTCTTGGAGACGACCACCATGGTGGACGTGACGATCAGAAGGCCGCCAAGGATGTTGACGATCGAATAACCCATGTCGTTCTACCTCCTAACCGATCCAGCTGGCCGAAAGCGGGCCGCTGACGATAACCATGATGATGAGCACGATGAACACAAACGCCATCGCGCGGGGAAGCGGGGCACCCGCAGCGACCTCTTCGCTCGGCTCGCCGGGCAGGCAATAGCCCATCCACTTGAGGAACCAGGCGAAGGTGGCGACGGTCTCGGCGACCATGATGCACACGAGCACCAGGATCGCGACGTTGCCGGCGCCCACAGAGAAGCCGCCGGCGATGATCTGGAACTTCGAGAAGAACGTGTTCATGGGCGGCACGCCGGCAATGGCGAGCGCGGCGATACCAAAGCCCACGCCCGAGATCGGGTACTTCTTCACGATGCCGCGAAGCTTGGGCAGCATACGCGTGCCGAGCGTAAAGGAGAACGAACCGGCGATCAGGAAGAACAGGGTCTTGGCGAAGGCGTGGTTAAAGATGTGGCACACGGCACCATCAAAGGCCAGCTGGCTGCCAAAGACCGAAAGGCCCAAACCAAAGAACACATAGGAGAGCTGGGCGATCGTGGAGAAGGCCAGCAGACGCTTCATGTCCTTTTGCGGCAGGTACATAAGGAAACCAAAGAGCATGGTGACCATGGCGTCGATAATGGCGACCCAGCCCACGATCTCGGGAATCTCGCCGGCAGAGACGAGTGCACGCGCGAACACGCACACGCCGACCTTGACCATCGAGGCGCCATGCAGGTAGGCCGAAACAGGCGTCGGCGCTTCCATGGCCGAAGGCAGCCACATGTACATGGGAACCTGCGCGGACTTGGCCCAGGCCGCAAACAGTACGAGCAAAAGGACGATAGCCTTGAGCTTGGCGTCGAGGCCGGCAATCGCGGTAATGGCGAAGGTGCCGGTGTGGGCGAACACGATGGCGGCGCCCAGATACAGGCCGAGCGCACCGATATGCGTAATGATCAGGGCCTTCATGCCGGCCTTCTTGGCCGTAGGCGTCATGTAGTAGCTAATGAGGCCCCAAGAGCACGCACCCGTGATCTCAAAGAACACGAGCTGGCCCAAAAGGGTCGAGCTGTACACGAGGCCGGCCATGGCGCCGATGAAGGTAGCGAGGTACGCGTAGAAGCGACGACGCGGCGCATCGGGATGCTCACGGTTATTCTCGCTCATATAGGGAATCGAATAGATCACGACAAGCAGGCCGATACCCACAAAGGCGGGCGCGAGCAGCGTGCTCATGCGATCGAAGGTGAATCCCATGACGAGGGTCTGCCCAAACGAGATCAGGGGGACCTGCGTGTCGGGCATGCCGGCGCCAGCGAAATTCGCGGCGAGGGCGATGGTGCAGACCGTCGAGACGGCGGCACCCAAAACGCTGAACCACTTGGCGTACGGACGGGGGAACAGGGCGACGAGCACCGAGGCCACCATCGGGGCCGCAATAGCGACCAAGCCGAGAAGGGACAGACTGACTGCAAATGACATTGTTTCTCCCTTCTCCTACACGCCGACGACCACGAAGACAAACGCCAGAACGGCGATGCCCACGACGGCCCAGGTCTGATTGCCGAGCACCTTAAAACGCGAGCGCGAGCAGGAGTTCTCGATCACGCCGCATACGACAAAGTCGATCAGGCACTTCACCAGGAAGATAACTGCGCCCAGAACGGCGGCGGCGCCCACGGCCGCGGGTTCGCCCCAGGGGACGAAGATCGCGCAGAACCAAGCGACGATCAGGACCTGCTTCATGGACATGGCAAGCTTGGCCATTGCAAGCGACGGGCCGGAAAGCTCGGCGAGCGGACCTTCCTGAAGCTCCTGCTCGGCCTCGGCCTGGTCAAACGGCAGCTTGCCGAGCTCCATGTAGCAGGCAATCGCAAAGGCGATGCCGGCGAGGATCACGGCGACCGGCGCGTCGACGGCACCCGTCATGATGTGCTGACCCATGGTGGCGATGTCGGTGGAGCCGCACACCAGAGCGGCGGCAAACAGCGCCAGCAGCATGGACGGCTCGATGAGCACGCTCATGAGCAGCTCACGAACGCCGCCAATACCGGCGTAGGCGTTGGACGAATCCACACCGCAGAGGGCGAAGAAGAAGCGGGCGAGCGCCAGGCTATACATGATGGTGATGGCGTCACCAAAGACCGGGATAGGGCTTTGTGCCGTAAAGAGCGGCAGACCCATCGCGAGCATAAAGGCGACGGCGAAGAACAGCGGCGGCATAATGCGCAGCGCAAAGCTCGCGTCCTCGCTCTGGGACTCGGGGCGCGCAAAGAGCTTGGCCAGGTCGCGGTAGTCCTGCATGATGCTGGGGCCGCGACGGTTGTGCATCTTGGCGCGGATCACGCGACCGAGACCGGAGAAGAACGGCGCGACGGCCATGACGACCACGCCCTGCAGAACGGCAAGTACGATGTTGTTCATGCTCTCCCCTCCTTAACCCATTTGCACGGCGAGCACGAGGAACACCACGAGTGCCGCGACGATGTAGCAGATATAGATGCTGTAGTTGCCGCCCTCGAGCTTAGTCGCGAGGTCGGCGAGCTTCTCGACACCCTTATGCGGGGCATCGACGAGAACCTTGTCGGGTACGGGCTCCACAGCCTCGGCCACACCGGTGAGCTTCTGGAAGAAGTGCGCGATGGACCAGCAGACGGCCGTGCAGCGGTCGCGCAGCGTGTAGAGCGGCTGCATAAACCAGGACACCTCGGAGGCAAAGGTCGTGGCCACGACGGGCATATGTTCGTTGGGAGCATAGCCGCATGCCCACGGCTGGGACTTCTGCACCTTGCCGACGGTCTTGAGTTTGCGATAACCGCAGGCAAGGCCGACGAGCACCACGAGAGCAATGGCGATTGCGGGCGTGGAGGTGGCAGCGCCGGAGTACTGGTTCATGAGCTCCATGCCCTCGGTGGCAAACACGCCACCGTACGGATGCAGCACGGACGCGGCGACATCGACCAGCACGGGCGCGATCACGGGAGCGCCGATGCCCAGCACGACGCAGATGGCCGCGAGCAGCCCCTGCGCAAACACCATGGGGGCGGGAACCTCCTTGGCATTGGCCGCGGCCTCGGAGCGGGGCGCGGAGGCAAAGGAGACGCCATAGGCCTTGACGAAGCACGTGACAGCCAGAGCGCCGGTAATGGCAAGCGCGACGGCAGCGAACACGGCCACGATCATGACGGCCTTGTCGCCCTGCATGGCAGCGTTAAACAGCGACTGGTAGGTAAACCACTCGGACACAAAACCGTTGAAGGGCGGGATGGCCGAGATGGCAAGCGCGCCAACGAGGAAGCAGATGGCCGTTGCCGGCATACGACGGAACAGACCGCCCATCTTCTCCATATTGCGCGTACCCGTGGAGTACAGCAGCGCACCGGCGCCCAAGAACAGCTCGCCCTTAAACATCGCGTGGTTAAACGTGTGGTAGAGGGCGGCCATCAGAGCCAGGACGGCGATGCCGACCGAGTTGAGCGCCATGGCAGCCATGGAGGCGCCGACGCCGAGCAGAATGATGCCGATGTTCTCGACGGAGTGATAGGCCAGCAGGCGCTTGATGTCATGCTCCTGCAGGGCGAAGGCCACGCCGAGAACCGACGAGATCGCACCGAAGACCATGACCATAAGGCCCCACCAGACCTGAACGCCCGAGGCGGAGAGCAGGTCGAGACCCACCTTGAGGATGCCGAAGATACCGATCTTGATCATGCCGCCGGACATGAGGGCCGACACGTTGGACGGCGCCTCGGGATGTGCCTTGGGCAGCCAGCCGTGCAGCGGGATGATACCGGCCTTGGCACCAAAGCCAAAGAAGGCGAGCACAAAGCACACGGATGCGACCGCGGGGCTAAACTGCGTGGCGCGGAAATCCGCAAAAGCAAACGAGCCGCCGGCGAAGTTGGTCATGGTGAGGAAGCTCGCCATGATGAGCACAAAGCCCACGTGCGCGATCACAAAGTAGAGCCAACCGCCATGGATGGAGTTCTCGTTCTCCTCGATCACAACCAGGAAGTACGAGGTCAGCGACATGAGCTCAAAGGCGACCAGGAACCAAAACACGTTGTCGGCGGTGATGACGAGCATCATGGACGCCACGAAGGTGTTAAAGAAGAAGCCGGCGCGGCCCTTTTTGCCCGGGTACTCATCAAAGTAGTTGAGACCGTAGATCGAACCGGCAAACGCGAGCACCGAGATGAGCGCCACGAACAGGCCGGACAGCTGATTGAGCAGCAGCTGGAAATGGGCAAACGGGAAGAACACGATGGTGTCAACCGACGTGACATCGCCCAGCACGGCCTGGATACCGGCCACAAACGAAAGTACCGCGGCGACGGCGCCGATGAGGCAGCCGGCGGTCTTGGCGGCGTTATCGGCCTTGATCAGCAGAACCGAGGCGAGCGCACCGATGCACGAGACGGCAAGCGATGCGATAAACAGCGTCATGCTATCCATTGTTTACGCTCCCTTCTGCTTTCTCGGACAGGCCCTGGGCCACAGCGGTAACGTCGACGACCGGACCGTTTTCGATCGAGCGCAGGCGCTTGGACTCGTCGAGCTCGCGATCGGCCGCACCGCCCATGACGGTCAGCGCCTTGGTGGGGCACGCCGCCACACAATGAGGGCCGTCCGGATCGAAGGCGCACAGGTCGCACTTGACAGCGCAGGTGTACTGGCCGGGAGCCCACGTAAGCAAGCTGCTCAGGGACTTAGGATACGAAGGCGTCGGGTCGCACATGCCTGCGACACCGGCGATAGACGTGCCATCGGGATGGATGGCTCCGAAGGGGCACGCGATGGCGCACAGCCTGCACCCGATGCACTCCTGCTCCTTGACGTGGATGCGGTCGCCATCGTGCTCGATGGCATTCACCGGGCAAACCTCGGCGCAGGGGGCACCCTCGCAATGGTGGCAGGCAAGGGCGGCCGAAATACCGCCGGTCTTCACGAGCGCCAGGCGCGGCGTATCCTGAAGACCCTGCATCCGGTGGGCGTCGGCACAGGCGGACTGGCATGTTCCGCAGCCGATGCACCTCTCCGGGTTGATGTCGATGAAGCGGTTCATCCCCACTTCCTTTCAAAATAACGGGCCGGGCTCCCGAACGTACGGGACGCCCGGCCCAAAAAGCCAACGAGAACGGGACTACACGATTTGATTCACGTGCGTCTCGTCGTCGAACTTGGCGGCGCCGGGCTCAACGTCCTGGGGAGCGGCGGCGTCCACCAGAGCCTGCTTGAGCTCGGTGTACTGGCGCTCGACTTCGCCCTCGGCCCAAACCTGGTCGGCAATGGCGTCGACCTGGCAGGCGGAGAACTTGTCCTCGGGCGTATGCGAGATCGGGTCGACCTTGTGCATGGTCAGCTCGTTGCACTTGCCGATCCACCACTGGTAGGTCATATAGACCGTGCCCTTGTTGATACGGTCGCTCACGTCGGCGCGGCTGTATACCTGGCCGCGGCGGCTGTGAATCGAGACGATATCGCCGTTCTTGATGCCGCGCGCCTGGGCGTCCGCGGGATTCATGCGGACAAAGCCGGGCTCGTCGGCAAGCAGCGCCAGCGTCTTGCAGTTGCCGGTCATCGAGCGGCAGCTGTAGTGGCCGACCTCGCGGACGGTGCACAGGATGAGCGGGTACTCATCGTCGGGAAGCTCGGAGGGCGCCTCCCAGTCGTGCGCCATCAGGTTGGCGCGGCCGTCCTTAGTGGTGAACTTGCCACCGGCGAACATGTCGGCCGTGCCGTGGTCGTTCACATCGGTGCTCTTGACCGGCCACTGGGCGTAACCGCCCTCGGGAGCCATCTTCTCGTAGGTCGCGCCCACAAAGTTGGGGCACAGGCTAATGCACTCGTTCCAGATCTGCTCGGTGTTGTCGTAGTGCATGGGATATCCCATACGCGTGGACAGGTCCGCGAAGATCTCCCAGTCGTGACGGCACTCGCCCTTGGGCGGAACGGCCGCGTCAAAGTGCTGGAAGCTACGGTCGGATGCGGTAAAGACACCCTCGTGCTCGCCCCAAGAGGTGGCAGGCAGGATGACGTCGGCGAGCATGGTCGTCTGCGTCATAAAGATGTCCTGGCAAATGAACAGATCCAGCTCGGAGAGCGTCTTGCGCATACCGGCTGAATCGGGCTCGGTCTGCACCGGGTCCTCGCCGTAGTTGTAGAAGCAGTGCACCTTGCCCTCGTCGACCAGGTGGCCCAGGTCGGTGAGCTTGTAGCCCTCCTCGAGCGGGAGCTTTTCCTCGGGCACGCCCCAAGCCTTGGCAAACTTGGCACGCACTGCCGGGTCGGTGACCTTCTGGTAGCCAGGGTACAGGTTGGGCAGCATGCCCATATCGCAGGAACCCTGGACGTTATTCTGACCGCGCACGGGCGCGAGGCCGGAGTTGGGTTTGCCGATCTGGCCGGCAACGCAGGCGATGGAGGCGATGGTGTGCACCGTCTTCAGGTTCTGCTTCTGCTGGCATACGCCCATGCCCCAGCCAATGATGGCAGAGGGCTTCGCCGTGGCGTACATCTCGGCAGCTTGGTGGATCAGTGCGGGCTCGACACCCGTGATGTCCTGTACGGATTCGGGAGTGTAGTTCTTGATGGTCTCCCACCACTCGTCAAAGCCGTTCGTGTGCTCGGCGACGAATTCCTTGTCGTAGAGGCCATCGTTGACCAAACAGTTGGCAAAGGCGTTGAGGAACGCAACGTTGCAACCGTTCTTGATCGGAAGGTAGAGATCGGCGATACGCGCGGTTTCGATATGGCGCGGGTCGGCGACGATGATCTTGCAACCCTTTTCTTTGGCTCGCACGATACGCCTTGCGACGATGGGGTGCGAATCGGCAGGGTTATAGCCGAAGAGGAAAATGCAGCCCGCATCCTCCATACCGGGGATGGAGCATGACATGCAACCTGAACCAACCGTGTCCATCAGACCGAGGACAGTAGGGCCGTGTCAAGTACGGGCGCAGTTGTCCACGCTGTGAGTGCCGATGCACGCACGCGTAAACTTCTGCATGACGTAGTTCGCCTCATTGCCGCCGCCTCGCGAAGAGCCGGTGGTCATGACAGCGTTAGGACCATATTCGTCAATTATGGCCTGCATCTTAGATGCGGTGAAATCCAGTGCCTCGTCCCAGCTTACGCGCTCAAGATCCGCGCCCTTGGTGCGGCGGATCATCGGGTGCAGTACGCGAGGAGTCAAGATCTTGGTGTCGTTGATGAAGTCGTAGCCGCTCATGCCCTTAAGGCACAGCTCGCCCTGATTGGTGATGCCGTTGAGCGGTTCGGTACCCACGACCTGGCCGTTTTGGACCAGGAGGTTAAACTGGCAACCGGCGCCGCAGTACGGGCAGATCACTTTATGCTTCTCCATGACACCCTCCTTCCTTTCTCTGCTACCGATTAATCGGTACGTATTTGACAATCGTTGGGCCTGTATGGCCGCCCGCCTACGCCTCGTTTTCGATGGTGGCGCGGGCACGCTCGGCGGTCAGCTCCGCCAGGCGCTCCTCGTCTACCAGGGTGAGGCCCTTGGTCGGGCACGCCTCGGCACACGCCGGACCGCCGGGACGGTCCACGCACAGGTCGCACTTGAGCACGAAGCTCTTAGTCTGCGAACCCACGCGCACGTCGCCCATCAAGACGGGGACCTGCGTGGTCGCCACGCTCACGGCGCCAAAGGGGCAGGCCATGACGCAGCTCTTGCAGCCGATGCAGTTGTCCTCGTTGACGCCGATGCGATGGTTCTTTGGATCAAAGAACAAGGCACCCGTGGGGCAGGCCTTGGCGCACGGGGCATCCTCGCAGTGATGGCAAGCCACCGGTGCGGAGATCTCGTACGTACGCGTCACGCGCAGGCGCGGCGCGGCGATGTTGCCGGGGATGTCGTGTGCCTCGATACACGCCGCCATGCAGGTTTGGCACCCAATGCAGCGCGAGGAATCGGCTACGACTCGTTTATTGCCCATGTTGTTCACTCCCTCCTGAATCCCTTGCCGGAGAGATCCTGTCGACGTTGCCTCAAGCCGCCCGTGGCCTGGCATCGGCGTATCGAATGCATGCGGCGAAACAGGCACTCGGTAGAATTTCTCCAACGGTATACAAGTTGAATATACGCAGTTGCGGGGGGTAAACTTGAGCATAGGCCCTGCAATACGGGTGTATTGCAGGGGTTTTAGCAGGTTGGAATTATTCTCTAGAAGCTATAAAGGTGAGTGTATTACACGCGTACGCCCAAGAAAAATTTCACGCTCGCTTCTGAAGGATGTAGTACGTTTGTAATATTGATCGCACTCAATTACTCTAGTGCAATAAAGTAGTAGTAGTAATAAGATTGGCTATTACTAGCCGAAGCTGTATTTGACTATTCATATTGCACGCTCATTAAGGGAGGCCAGTGATGTCATCGACTCAAAAAAGAGCCATCCTGCAGGTGCGCATTCGCGAGGAAGACAAGCAGCATGCCGAACGTCTCTACGACGCCATGGGCACATCGCTCGCCGAGGCCGTCCGTCTTTTTGTCGCGCAGAGCATTTTGATGCGCAAGCTCCCCTTTCAGCCGGTCGCCGTGCGCTCAAAGGACGGCACCGCCGCCTATGGATCGCTCAAAGCGTATGGGGACCCCAATCGCCGCTCCGAGGAGCGCAATGCCTGGATTGAATACCTTGCTACAGAAACCGACGATTCGATTTTGGGTCCCGAGGAAGTAGATATCCATGAGTAGCACCATCATCGACGAGACCGTCATCCTACGCTACCTGCTTGACGACGACGAGGTTCTGTCGCCGCGCGCCGCCAAGGTCATCGCCACGCGCACCGCTCGTGTCTACCCCGAGATCATCACGCGCGTCGTGGTCACGCTGCGCGACGTCTATAAGGTCCCCCGCGTTGAGATTGCTGCGGCCATGAAAAGGCTGCTCGATGATGTCATGGTCGACGAGCCCACCGTTATCGCCCTTGCCATCAAACTCTTTGGCAAGACCCATATGGACTTTTCCGACTGTCTGCTTGCCGCCCGTACCGCCATCTATAACGACGACGTCGTGAGCTTTGGCAAGCCCATCATCCAAGGCATGATCGATTACCGCCGCAAGCGCCAAAGTTCAGCCGAAGCCCGCAACCGCGCCGCCGACGTCCGCGGCCACGGCACCGACGCCACCATCGACAAGCTCCGCCACCACGGTCGCCACTAACCGGCAGGCAACGGCATTGCCCGCCCCTCAGCCCCATCCCCTCCTAAGTTGCGGTGAAATAGTTCCGGTTTTCAAGCTTCCACGGGCCTTTTAGAAACTATTTCACCGCAACTTCCAGGTTGGCCATCCGAAACCAGGTTGGCCATCCGAAACCGACAGTCTTGGACCGCGAATCCTACTGTTCGCCACGAAATGGGCCTATCTACTACGTTTAACCGATTACCCTCAACCATTCCAAAATCCGAAATATCAAAATCGCTGGTAGACGGCTTGTCGATTTTCTGAAAATGCTGCTATGGTCGGCCCCTGCGGGCCAAACGTAGTAGAAGGGCCGCTTTCGTGGCTCAGCACCGGACCGGTCATTTTGGGACAGGCTTTTTAGCCACATTTGCCAGCCAATCGCTAGGGCAGTCAAAAAGCCTGCTTCAAATTTGCTACCCGACCTTCAGTGGGTTCGCAAAAGCCAATAGACAGTCCGTATTTCACCGGAACTTAGGAGGGGATGTGGGGCGGCATCGATTCCCGTCACCGCGAACTCTTACGAAAATGGCTCTGGTCCCAAAAGGAACTAGAGCCATTCGTCTATCTTATGGAGCGGGCGACGGGAAGTCCAAGGATTTGCTTCGCAAATCCTTGTTTCGCTGCGGGCCTTCGGCCCTTGCGTGCTGCGCTGGAAAATGCTAACGCATTTTCTCAGCTCCGCACCCTAGCGGGTTCGATTCCCGTCGCCCGGCGCGTAAACGAAAACAGCTCTGGTCACCAAAGGAAACCAAAGCCGTTAAAACAATTCTTATGGAGCGGGCGACGGGAATCGAACCCGCGTCATCAGCTTGGAAGGCTGGGGTTCTACCATTGAACTACGCCCGCAAGATATGGTCGGGACGACAGGATTTGAACCTGCGACATCCTGCTCCCAAAGCAGGCGCGCTACCAAACTGCGCCACGTCCCGAAGGTGTTGAGCAGCTAAGGTCTAAACCTTGCGTGTCCCAAAGCGAAGGAAATTATAGGGGAGACTCCCCGCCTGTGCAAGCATTGATGCCTTAGCTCCTCGAATGTGCAACAAAACGACTATGGAGCAGACCGATCACAAATGCCACCACGGCAACCGGCGCCCACGCGGCACCGATATCCGCCAGCGGCAGCGCATCGAACGGTAGCCACACGCCCGCAAAGAACGCGTCGCGGACCGAGGTGATCACACTCTGCACGGCAACCACACCGCCAACCCAGACCCACACCTGCGGATGAGCGTCGCAAAAGCCGTGCACCAGGCCCATCAGTACCAGCACGATGGCAACGGGATACAAGGCGTTGAGCATAGGCACCGAGAACATGAGGATCACGTCGAGGCCCACGTTGGAGAGCACGCACGAAAACGCTGCGAACACAAAGGCGAGAACCGCAAAGGGACGGCGCATGGCCTCCTCGGAAGCCTCCGCTCCCCCTTCGACCACATACGTCTCGCAGAAGTAACGCGAGCAGCAGCTGATGAGGCCGATGCACACGTTCATGCAGGCAAGGAAGAAGATGGCGAAGACCACGACCGTGCCGGCAAGCCCAAAGTGCATGGAGGCCGAACGAGCGAGGATGGCAGCGCCGTTGGTAGCGTCGGGCATCACGGTGCCGAGCTGCATGCCGGCAAGGCCCAAGCCGCAGTAGATGATAGCCATGAGCACGCCGGCGATCACACCGGAACGCGAAATCTCAAAGGCCACGCGCTTGTCATCGGTAACACCCAACTCGTGGATGGTCTCGGCGATGATGATGCCAAAGGCAAGCGACGCGAGCAGGTCCATGGTCTGATAGCCAGTCAGAAAGCCCTGCACGGCGGCGCCTGCATCGTAGGGAGCCTGCGGCGCAGCAGCCGGTCCCAGCGGCGAGATCACGGCAGCACCCACGACCAGCACGATGAGCGCAATGAGCGCAGGGCCCGTAATGCGGCCGAGCACGCGCGTGATGACGCCTGGACGCAGCGTGAGCGCAAACGCGACGATAAAGAAGCCAACGGCAAACACCAGGCGAGACGTACCGAGCGAGACGCCCTCGGGCAGCAGCGGCACCAACATCTCGAATGCCGTGGAACTCGTGCGCGGAATGGCCAAGCACGGGCCGATGGCCAGATACACTGCCGCGACAAAGAACTCGCCGAACTTGGGGTGCACGCGGCCGGCAAGCTCGCGTGCCGTTCCGGCAAGCGCCACGGCGATAAAGCCCATAACAGGCAGACCGATAGCGGCAATCAAAAAGCCGATCATGGCAACCGGCGTGGCAGAACCTGCCTGCAGCGCCAGCAGCGGCGGAATAATGAGGTTACCGGCGCCAAAGAGCATCGAGAACAGCGCAATGCCGACGGTAACGACATGGTCGGAACGCAGACCGCGCGGGGCGGATGAAGCCATAGGCACACCTTTCGGGTCGAAACAAAAACGGGACGGGCAAAATACCCGTCCCGCAAGTATATACGCTCTAGCAGGCTAAATCGCGCAGAGCATCGATAGCCGTGTCGACTTCCTCGTTCGTGTTGAAATACCCAAACGAGAAGCGGACGACACCCTGGCGCTCGGTACCTAACGCGCGGTGCATGAGCGGAGCGCAATGGGCACCGGGGCGCGTCGCAATCCCCCACCCTTGCATGAGCGCGTCCGAGATCTCGGCCGAATCGATATCACCCACGTTGAGTGAGACGATCGCCGAGCGCACGGGCTGGTCAAACGCACCGTAGAGCGCAATGTCGGGGATTTCACGAACACCGGCGAGGAAGCGCTCTGCAAGCGAGCGCTCATGCGCCGCAATCGCCTCGACCCCGCCCTGGGCCTCGATAAAGTCGAGACCGGCAGAAAGTCCCGCGATGCCGTGACCGTTGAGCGTGCCCGCCTCAAGACGCGTGGGCCACTCAAGAGGCTGCAGTGGGTCAAAGCTGTGCACGCCCGTACCACCCATGGCCCACGGAGCCACGTCAATGCCCTCCGCCACGGCCAGGCCGCCGGTCCCCTGCGGACCCATGAGCCCCTTGTGGCCGGTAAAGCACACAACATCGAGCCCCATGGCGTGCATATCGATATGCGCCGTGCCGGCAGACTGCGAGGCATCGACGATCACCAGCGCACCGGCCGCATGGGCCATGGCCGCTACGCGTGCAATGTCGACCGCGTTGCCGGTCACATTGGAGGCGTGCGTCGCCACCACGGCACGCGTGCCCGGCGTGACCAACCGCTCGAGCTCGTCGTAGTCGAGCACGCCGTTGGTATCACAGCCCGCATGCTCAACCGTCACACCCTGCTCCATCGCCAAGCGGTTGAGCGGACGTAGCACCGAGTTGTGCTCAAGCACCGTCGTGACCACGCGGTCGCCGGGGCGCACCACGCCATTAATGACGGTGTTGAGCGCCGCGGTGGAGTTGGGCGTAAAGCACACATGGTCCGCCCTCGGGCAACCCAAAAGGCGCGCGAGCTTGGCACGGCAGCCGTGGATGGTACGCGCCGCATCGAGCGCACCCGAGGTGGCACCGCGCCCAGCATTGCCGAGCGAGCACATCGCCTGTGTCACGGCATCGACAACCGTCTGCGGCTTGTGCATGGTCGTCGCCGCGTTATCCAGGTAGATCATCGCACGACCTCCCACATATCAATCACGGTATAGCCCTCGGCGGGAACGCCCGCCGCGGCGAGTTCGCCGCGCAGTAGCTCCTCATCGGCAGGCAACGCCTTCCACGCCAGGCCGCAACCGGCAGCGACCTCCCCGGGTACGGGAATCGTTCGTCCAGGAAGACCACGCTCGATGCACAGGGACTCGCAGCCCATGGCGGCAGCCGTGGTGGGAAACGTGATGACAAGCGCTGGGCGCTTCTCCCTCATGGCAACTCCAACCAATACGCTACGGGCGCACGACGCGCACGGCCTGCTCCATCTTCTCCACGATCACATACATGTTCGTGACCTCGCCCACGGCAAGCAGGTCCTTAATGCCATAGTGGTCGAGGCAGGTGCCACAGGTGAGGATTTCGACGCCCTGCTCAGCCAGCCCCTTCAGGTCGTCGAGCACCGGAGAGCCCTCGACGGTGAGCTTGGCGCCGCCGTTGTAGAACAGCATGGTCGCGGGCAGCTCCTCCTGCTGCGTCACGGCAAAGATGAAGGCCTTCATGAGCTTGTGGCCCAGCTCGTCGTCGCCGCGGCCCATGCAGTCGGTGTAGACGGAAATGACGAGCTCGCCCTTGCCGGTGCTGGCACCACAGAAGGCAGCGCCATCCTGCTCGGGATCGGCCACGGCAATGGCGCCAGAGATCGCCACGGTCACGTGCCACTCAGCGTCAGAAACCTTCTCGACCGAGGCCGTGCAGCCCTTCTCCTGCGCCATCTTGGAGATGTTCTTGACGGCGGTCTCGTTATCGACCGAGGTCACCACGGCACCCTCGCCGTCAAGCTGTTTGAGCGCCTTAAGCGTCTTGACGACGGGTAGCGGGCAGGCATCGCCCATGGCATTGACTTCAATTTTGGTAGACATAGCTACATCCTTTCAAAAGGGACCGCCCAGAACAGCAGGCGGTCGCATAAACGGTTTTCCTTAATGCACAACGCGAACAGCAGGACCGCCCGGCACCGGCTCGCACACGCGACCGATTGTGGCGGCAACGCGCCCCTCGGCATGTAAATGACGCGCAAGCTCATCCACATCCGCCGCGGGCGCCGCGATGAGCAAGCCACCCGATGTCTGTGGATCGTACAGCGCATCCAACACACCCGGCTCCAGGTCCTCGTCGGCGGTCACACGCGGGCCAAAGAAGTCCTGGTTGCGGTAGGAGCCCGCGGGGATAATGCCCAGACGCGCCATGTCGAGCACCTGGTCAAAGAGCGGCACCGCCCCCGACGCAAGTTCAATCTGCACGCCCGAGCCCTCGGCCATCTCGCACGCATGCCCGATCAAGCCAAAGCCCGTGATGTCGGTACAGCCGTGAAGCTCAAGTCCCTCGGCCAGACGAATCGGTGCCTCGTTAAGGGTGCGCATCGAGTCAAACATGGCTGTGGCCTCGTCCTGCTCGATGAGCTCGCCCTTAATGGCCGTGGTGATGATGCCCGAGCCGATCGCCTTGGTCAGCAACAGGACATCGCCAGCGCGCGCGCCGCTGTTGGCGAGCATGCGGTCGAGCGAGACAAAGCCGCTCACGGACAGGCCGTACTTGGGCTCGTCGTCGTTGATGGTATGGCCGCCCGCGATAGAGCAACCGGCCTCGACGCACTTATCGGCACCGCCCGCCAAAATCTTGCCGGCAACCTCAACGCCCAGGCAACTGGGTATGCACAGCAAGTTCATGGCATGGCTCGGCCGCCCGCCCATGGCGTAGATGTCCGACAGCGAGTTGGCCGCGGCAATCTGACCGAACAAATAGGGGTCGTCGACCATCGGTGGAAAGAAGTCGATGGACTGCACGAGGCCCAGGTTTTCGCCAACACGGAAGACGCTCGCATCGTCGGAGGTATCGAACCCCACGAGCAGGTTGTCGTTATGCACATTGGGTAAGTCGCCCAGGACCTGGGCGAGGGCTCCGGGAGCCAACTTAGCGGCTCAACCGCTCGCGGCCGTCATAGACGTGAGCCTCATGGTGTCCTTAGCCATACGAACCCCCTTCCAACAAATCAACGACTTTAAGTATACGCGCCAGGCACGCTTCCCAAGAGACCGCCGACGGCTCGAACGTCGAAGGCGGAGCCGCAAGCGCCTGCGCGATAGCATCTGCCAGTGCGCGCTCAAACAACGGAAGGTCGGCCGCCACGGGCGTGTCGACATCCGTCATACGCGGCGACGCCACCCACGTCACGGGAGCACCGGGAAGCATCGCCTCCATCCAGGGACGAACGCCGGGCAAATCGGTCGCCACAACTTTGCAGCCGCACGCGAGGGCCTCGATCGTCACGAGCGGCAGACCCTCGTAAAACGAAGGCAGCACAAAGACGTCGGAACTGCGGTAGGCACGCACGAGCCCATCGCTATCCAGGCGTCCCGCCAGCGTCACCGGCACATCCGAGGCCGCGGTCAAGCGCTCGATACGCGCGTACTCGGCATCGTCCCCGCGGCCGCCCACAAGTACCAAGCCAGATGGGCGGACGCCATCGTCAATCGGCAATGACACGGCTCGAACCAGCGACTCGACGCCCTTTTTAAAGCAAATCTTGCCCACGTACACAAGCGACCCCGGCTGCCTCGCCACGCTTGCGTCGCGGCAGAAGACGCGATGGTCGTAGCCCGTCCCAATCACGTGGATGCGATCGGCATCGACGCCGCACACCAGGCCAATCTGCTCAGCCTGCTCAGCATGGAGCGCAAAGACGGCATCGAGCCGACGGACCGCACTTACGATGCGATCGCGCTCGAGCGCATGCGAACGCAGCTGGCGCAGGTCGGTCGAATGGCACACGGCAACAACCGGCACGCCCCGGACGCACTCGCGGGCCAATGCGGTCACCAGATACAGGTGATGGCAGAGCACCAGATCGGGCCGAAACTCAGCCACCGCCCGATCGATTGCAGCAGCAAATGCCCGCTCAAATGCCTTGAGCATCGAAGGCGTCAGATCACGATAGCGTGTGGAGGGATAGGGCATGACATCGGACATGCCACAGATGGGAAACGGCAGCTCGGGCGACTCGAACGGTACGGCAAACACGGCAGCACGCCAGTCCAGCTCGCCTTGGGTATCACCCGGTGCCGCGCCGCAAAGCACGGCGGCGCGATGCCCCGTCTCGATCTGCTCGCGTACGAGCGCGGCAAGGTAGGTGCCGCTGCCAGTGCTATCTGGTTTTTGTGCCGAGATATTGAGGATGCGCATGTCGCGGTACACCCCTAGGCCAAGGCGGCGGCGCGGACAGCCGCGCCGATCGCTCCGGCAAAGCGAGCCTGGGGCGAGGTGGTCACCGGCGACCCCAGTAGCTCGCCCAACCGCTCCACCACGAAGGCGTTCTCGCACAGGCCACCGGTCAGGTAGTACGGGGCGCCCGCGGCCTGCCCGGCCATGGTCGCCACGCGCGAGACCACGCTGTCGATCACGCCACGCGCAATGTTCTCGCGCGGCTCACCGCGACCGATCAGGCTGATGACCTCGCTTTCGGCAAACACAGTGCACATGCTGCTGATCTTGGTGGGCTCGCCGGAACGCGCCAGGTCGGCCATCTGCTGCTGGGAAATGCCTAGGCGGTCGGCCATGATCTCCAAAAAGCGCCCCGTGCCGGCGGCGCACTTGTCGTTCATGGCAAACTTGGCCACGCGGCCACTTTTAAGCTGAATGACTTTGGTGTCCTGGCCGCCCACGTCAATCACCGTGCCATGGTCGCCAAACAGGCGCACGGCACCGGTGCCGTGGCAGGTGATCTCGGTCACGACCTTGTGCGCATAGGGCACGGCGACACGGCCGTAGCCAGTCGCGACCACGCGAACATCGTCGCCCGTCACGTCATAGCCGGCTGCAGCGAGCTCGCCGCGCAGACGCTCGGCCGCATCGACCGACGAATACCCCGTCGGCATGACGCAAGTCAACGCAATGGCGCTGTCCGTCTCCACCACCGCAGCCTTCGCGGCCGTCGAGCCTATGTCGATACCAATGCCAACCACGGCATCCTCCTTCTATACGGCAAAACAGCTATCCCTTTGCCGCATTTGTCCTACAGGGTCTCGATAAAGGCGGCGATGCGCGTCTCGATCTGGCCCATGTCGCCGTTGCTGTAGTCGGTCTCGATCTTCATATACGGAATACCCGCACCCTCGACAGCCTCCTGCATACGCGCACTCTCCACATTAAAGGTGTGGCAGGCCTGCAGCACGCTCTCCACTACGCCATCGACGTGATACTTCTCGCACATGGCCAGCGTGTTTTCTATACGACCGTCATTGGGCGTCATGACCGAGCAGTTAATGTCCAGGTAGCGGTCTGCGATAGCGCGCAGAATGTCGGGTGCGTCCGGGTCGATCATCATGGCAGCCGTGCGCTCGCCCGAGCAATCGTCCATGCACACGACCACACCGCCGTTGGACTCGATGGTGCGACCGATCTTGTTAATCACGCCGCCCACCGGGCAGCCGGTGATCAGAATGCGCTTGGCATCCGCCGCGACCGGGCGCTCGCCCGCGTCGTAGGCCTCGCGCAGCTTGGCGACCTTTTGCTCCAGCTGCTGCGTATAGGCCTCGATATCAAAGCTGAACGTACCGGCAAACATAGTGCTCATCAGGTCGACGCCGCTCATGGCCGCCGGCTGGTTAGCCTGCAGCGCAAACATCTCGAGTTGGGCTGCACACAAGCGGTTGCGACGACGGACGGCGGCGCGCAGGTCATCGTCGGTAATCGTGATGCCGTAGAAGCCCTCGAGCTCCTCCTTGAGCAGGCGGCACTCCTCGTACCAGCCTTCACGCTCGTAGCTGCGATCGCGACCCTGCGGAAGATGCAGAATGTGCGTGCGCTTGAGCTCGTTGAGCAGTTCGTACATCTTCTTCTTGCCGTCGCAGGTGGTCTCGCCGATGATCATGTCGCTAAAGTACGTAAACGGGCACTTTTGCGAGTAGGCAAAGCCATACGTCGATTTGATGAGCGGACACAGGTTTGCCGGCAGCACCTTCTCGGCCTCGGGAATCACCTCATCGGACGTACCGCACAGAGCCACGCTCGCAGCCCCCGCGGCATCGATAATCTCGAGCGGCGTATAGCTGCACAAAAAGCCGACCAGGCGATTGCCCGCCTGTTTGTAATCCTTAACGCGAATAAACGACGCCTTGCGCTGCTCGTTGAACTCCTCAAACGTGGACGGCAACGGCTGCTCAATATATTCCGACATATAACTCCTTAACAAACCTTTTAACCGACCAAGGAAACGGCTTTCCCAGGTGCCCGAGGTTGCCGTGAAAGAGGGGCGCCGCGTACTTTGGTACGCAAGCGACGGTTTGAACGGCAAGATCGGGTGCCTGGGGAAGCCGCCGGAACGTATAGTCCTAAATGGTTTCCAAGAAAGCTTCGATGCGCGTCTGCAATTGGCCTGCGTCCTCGCCGGCGTAGTCGGTCGTGATGTGCATAAACGGAATGCCGGCTTCCTCGGCGGCCTTCTCCACGGCAAACGATTCCATCTCATAGAGCGTGCAGAACTGCAGGGCCACGTCGACAATGCCGTCGGCATGAAGGTCGCGTGCCATCTGAACGATGTCCTTCATACGCTGGTCGTTGGGCGTAAAGACGGCGCAGTTAATCTTAAAGTAGCGCTCGGCGATGGCGTCGAGCATCTCGTCGACCGTCTCGCCGGACTCGTCGACCAGATCCTTGTAGTAGCGCGAGCCCGTGCAGGACTCCTCGCCCACCACAATGCCGCCGGCTTTCTCGATGAGGTTGAACAGCTGCCAGTTGGGCACGGCCATGGGCGTACCGGTGTACAGGATGCGCTTGGTCCCCTTGGGTGCCACGCCCTCGCCGGCCTCGACACGTTGCTCGCACTCAGCCGCCATATCGTTAATGGCTCCGGTCAGACGTGGCGTGTCGTCCATAAAGGCGGCCTGAACGGTCAGCAGGCTGTCGAGACCGCTGATGGGTGCAGGGTCGGCAGCGCGCGTGGCAGCGAGGCGCTGCAGGGCGCGACGCTTCTCATTGACGGCGTGGATGGCGGTCTTCAGACGCTCAGGCGTAATCGTGACGTCGCACTCTTCCTCGATCTTGGCGGCGAGCTTCTTGACCTCGGCCTTCCAGGTCACGAGCGTCGACTCGTCGTGTACGTTGGGAATATCCATGACGTACATGTTCTTTTGCGTGGCAAAAAACTCATAAGCCTTCTTCTTGCCATCGCAAGTGTTCTCGCCCACCACCAGGTCACTCGACTCAATGTAGGGGCAGACCTCGCCCAGCTTAAAGCCAGCAAAGCTCTTGATAAGCGGACAGGTATTGCGCGGCAGGTGCTCCTCGACCTTATCGGTTGCCCAATCGGCACCCGAGCAAAGGCCCACGGGGATACCGTCGCAGGCAAGTACAATCTCCTCGGGCACGTACACGCAGAACGAACCGACGATTTTGGTGGCCTCGCCAGCCTCCTTCTTGTCGAGCATCTCCTTAATGCGGCCGCTATGGATGTTGGTGGCCACAAAGTCCAAGTAGGACGTGGACTTGGGGCGGTTGTTCTGCGACAGGAACATGTCCCCGTACATCTGGCCCACGGCGCCCAGCAGCATATCGTGGTCGGCAAGATTCATGCCGAGGCTCTCCCACATCGGATGGAAATCGAATTCTTCAGCCATAACGGTTCCCCTCTTGAACCAAAAACGGATAACGGCGGTATCGATGCACGACGGACGACGATTGCCCGGCCGTGCTCAAACCCGGAATTTTGGGGAACCTGCTTTGCGGTCGATTATTTAGTTGTGCGTCGTCTCTCCCGGAGCCGTGAACATACCTGCTCATATGCGACTCCGAGCCATATACAGGGCGCGCGCGGCAACGCGGCGAATGTATGTCGTCTGCGGCATGTGCGCACCCTCCTTAACCAGTTGATGTCAACTATATCAACGGTCATCGACCATGCGAACACCGTTGACATTCGTACGACAGCGTCGTGTGCCGTCGTTTAATAAATAATTATCTTTATTGATAAGAATTTGTCATTCCTCATTCGGCGAACGGCAAAAACAAAGCCGCCGAGGCTTATATCCCCCGACGGCATTACCCGGCGCTATCGACAAATCAAATGGATCCTGCTGGCATCAAAATGCATGCGCAGCGTCTCGCCTGCTTGCGGCAGCTCGTCGACAGGCATGCCCACTTTGTTGACCTTCCACTGCAGGCGCGTCGGCGCGTCGGCGCGCGGCACGTCCAGCAGCACCAGGCGCTCAAAACGTGAATCGCTCACGCGGGCCACATGCAGGTCGTAGCTGTTGCGACCCCGCTCGGCACGGTTGTCCACATGGAAGTAGCTCGCACGAATACCCAGGTACGCCACGTTATCGGGAACCTCACGGCCCACGTTGAAGGTCATGCCCCAGTCCAGGGCCTCAACTTCCTGAAGCCCGATCTTGCGCGCGCGGCTCGTATTCTTGCAGCCCGTCAGGCGCAGCGCAGCCAAGGTTTGCGGCCGGCGGACCACGTCCTCGACGGAGCCGATCTCCTCCACATGCCCATCGTGCATCACGCAAATGCGCTCGCACAGGCGGCACGCTTCGTCGATGTCGTGGCTCACATAGAGCACGGTGCGGCTGCATACATCGAACAGGTCGAGCATGTTCTGTTCGAGCGCGCTCTTAAGATAGGAATCGAGTGCGCTCATGGGCTCGTCGAACATAAAGATGCCCGGGTGTGCCGCCACCATGCGCGCGAGCGCTACGCGCTGCTGCTGGCCGCCCGAGAGGCGCGCGGGATAACGGTCGGCAAAGTCGGCCAGTCCAAAGATACCCAGGTAGCGCTCGGCAAGTTGTCTGCGCGCTGCGGCGTCGCCTGCGCCCTCAACGCCGGCGCACACGTTATCGGCCACCGTCATATTAGGGAACAGCTGATAGTTTTGAAACATCAGGGCGCATTTTCGCTCCTGGGGCGAAAGGTTGATGCCCGTCGCCGAGTCAAAAAAGGTCACGCCGTTGACGACGATCTTGCCCTCGTCGGGCGTCTCCACACCGGCAATGCAGCGCAGCGTGCAGCTCTTGCCGCAACCCGAGGCGCCCAGCAGCGCCACGCACTCCTCGCCGGCCTCAAGCTGCATGTCGAGCACAAACCCGGGATAACGTTTCTTAATATCCAAAACGAGCGACATGGCTTATCGACCTCCCTTTGCGACCGTGTCATCGCGCATAAGCTCGGCCAACGCCTCGCGATCGATACGCAGCGCATCGCCGCCGACTGGGTCGAGCGAATCGGTCTGGCCGCCCAGCTGCTTGGCCCGCTTACGCTCTGCACGGGAGAGACCACGCTCACGATACTTTTGCGAATGCGCCGTATACATGTTGATGAACAGAATGACCAGGAAGCTGAACGCAATTACGACCACGACCCAAAAGAGGGCCACCGACGTATTGCCGCCCATCCACTCAAAGTAAATGGCGATGGGAATGGTCTGCGTAATACCGGCATAGTTGCCCGCAAAGAACAGGGTGCAGCCAAACTCGCCCATGGCACGCGCGAAGGCAAGCACCGCGCCGGCGGCAATCGAGGGCCAGCCAAGCGGCATCATAAGCTTGGTAAAGATGCGACGTTCGGACCACCCGAGCGTGCGCGCAGCGTCGAGCATCTGCGTGTCGAGGCTCTCGAAGGCTCCGAGCGCCGTACGGTAGACCAGGGGAAACGACACCACCACGGCAGATATCACTGCCGCGGGCCAGGTAAAGACAATCGAGATGCCGTGCGCGATGAGCCACTGGCCCACCCCGGTCGAGCGACCAAACAGCATGAGGAGCAGAAAGCCGCAGACCGTGGGCGGCAGCACCATAGGAATCGTAAAGACCGAATCGAGCAGGCCCTTGATGCGACTCGAGGTGCCCATAGTCTTGCACGCGGCGAACAGACCCAACGCAAAGGAGATCAGCAGGGCAAGACCGCTCGTTTTAATGGACACCCAAAACGGGCGATAGTCGATGTCGCCCAAAAAGGAAGCCAGAGAGGTCAAGGGCCCCTGCTCATCCCGCAACTCGACAGACGATGCCTCTACCATTTGAGCGCTATCAAGCCAACGCGCGCCGCCCTTGGCATCACCCAAGGCTGATGCAATCACCACATAGCGGTCCCCATCCGCACCGCGCTCGTCAAAGCCATAGGTATACCCGCCGGCATCAAACGTAGTTTCCTCCGTGACATACCAAGGAAGATCCACGTCCTCCAGCTGCGCACCTCCCATGCAGTTTGCGCTGTCGAGCTTACAGACGAGGGCCTTGAGACCCGATACGCACTCGTTGTCCTGCGGATCCAATCCATACTTCTCGACCGCTTTGGGCGATATCCACACCACAACGCGATCGGTAGCAGGCGCCACTACAAGGTCCACGTCCTCGTCAACGGGAAACCGGTAGCCCTCAGGCTGGCCCTCCATGGCACGAGCGGTCCCCTTGGCCAACCGCTCAAAACCCTCAATCCCATAAGAAAGCCCATGAGCGGTCGCAGCAACCTGGGCCCCGTCCTCAGCGTCCCCAGCAAACGCAAATCCCGGCACCCAGCAAAGCGCGAAGGTCAAAGCACAGGCGACAAGCATGCGGAATCTATTAAGCACGAAAAGCTCCAAGAGAATACAAGGACGGAGTTAAACACAAAACGATGGAATTATCGCGCCAAGCCGCACTACGCGGAAAGCTCAAAGCCGTATTTGGCCCAAATCTTCTGGGCCTTCTTGTTGGACAGGCAAAAGTCGATAAACGCCTTGGCCTCGTCGGCATGTTCGGAGCCATCGGCGACAGCGCCCGGATACACGATGGGCTTATGCGAGTCCTCGGGACACACAAAGGCCTCCTCGATGCCGTCGTAGCGGAAGATGTCGGAGCTATAGACAAAGCCAGCCACGCAGTCGCCCGTAGAGACGTAAGACGCAGCCGTGCCGACCTTGTCGGCCAGGGCCACCTTGTCGGCGATCTCGGGGGCGTACTCGCCGTCGTCGCCCTCGGTGCCGGTGTAGAGGCCCACAGAGGCCAGGGCCTGGTTGGCGTACTTGCCGGCGGGAACGGTCTTGGCGTCGCCAATGGCGATCTTGCCGTCCAGATTCGCGACGTCGGCGATGGCCTCGACCTTGGTGTCGGAGCCCTCGGCGCGAATGATCAAGAGGTCGTTGCCGAACATATCCTCACGGGTGTCGGTGTCGACGAGCTCAGCGGCTTCTGCGTCGTCCATGGTGCCCTTGGAGGCCGTGATGAGTACGTCGACCGCAGCACCGGCGCGCATCTGCTCAACGAGGTCGCCAGACGCCTTAAACTGCGTGTCGGCAAACGTGGTGCCGGTCTGCTCGGTGTAAAGCTCCTGAACCTCGGGCAGAGCCTTCTCGAGCGAGTTGGCGGCAAAGACCTGCAGCTCGACAGCTTTCATGGACGAAGTCTTGGCGGAGCCGGCATCGGAGCCAGTCGACTCAGGCGCCTTATTGCCGGAGCACCCGGCAAGGCCAAGGCCGGCAGCGGCGACAGCAGAAAGCGAGACGAATCCGCGGCGAGAAACCATATCGAACATGTTCAACCCTTTCGAACGGTACACCCGGGCACCCCGCCGCGGGCTTTATTCTGTTACTAGATTATACTTTCGCGCGAATAATGTTTATGATAAATATCTCTCGCCTGATAATTTTCTTTTACCAATAACCACGAGACGGCCCGCACTGTCGCTGCATAAGAAAGGCGGAGTGACTCGCAAGGTCGCTCCGCCGCAGGTAGTGCGCTTATTTGGCGTGCCCGCCGCCCGCCGTCATTTGGGCCGCATGCTCCAGCTGATCGCTCACGGCCTCCCAGCTTTCGCGGGCCGCTTTCGTGGATCCCGGAAAGTTGATGACAAGCGTATGCCCACGCTGCATGCACACGGCGCGCGAGAGCATGGCGCGGCGCGTCTTGGTCATGGAGTACGCACGGATTACCTCTGCAATACCCGGCACATCACGCTCGCAGACGGCACGCGTCGCCTCGGGCGTCACATCGCGCATCGAAAGCCCCGTGCCGCCGCAGGTGAGCACGACATTGGCGTGGCACTCATCGGCGGCTTCCACAATGGCATCACCGATCTCGCTGGCGTCGTCGCGCACGACCACATGTGAGGCGACCGTCCAGCCCTGTGCCTCGATAAGTTCCTCGAGTGCGGCTCCAGCCTCGTCCTGGGCAAGATCGCGCGTATCCGAGCACGTCACGATCGAAATCTTCAGCTCCATATCATTCCTCCTACAACACGGCGCCCTCGGGCAGGTCGACGCGAACAACGTCAACGACATCGCCCACTTTGAGGTCGCACGGTCCTTCATCAACACGCAAGAGGCAGTTCGCACGCTGCATAGTTCCAAGCAGCGCCGAATTCTGCGTCTTAGCCTCGGTCACCAACAGCTCACCGGTCTCGGTGTCGCGCAAAACCGTGGCGCGATCGAAGAAGCGGCGATGCTGTCGCTTTTTCACGCCGTGTGTGAGCGTCGCCTGCTGTACGGGACGCGCACCCTCGGCAAAGCCGCGCATCTTGCGGATCGCCGGACGGGCGAGCATCTCAAAGCCCACATACGCCGCTGCCGGATTGCCTGAAAGCCCCAGGTAGGGCTTACCCCCGAGCAAGCCAAACGTGATGGCCTTGCCCGGACGCATCGAGATGCGGTCAAACAGCACCTCGCCCTCGCGCTTAACCAACGCCGTCACGTAGTCGTAGTCGCCCGCCGAGGCGCCACCGCTCGTAATGACAAAATCGCACTCCTGCACGGCACGATGCACCAGCTCGGCAATCGCCTGCTCATCATCGGGCGCAATGCCGTAGAACACGGGCTCGGCGCCGGCATCGAGTGCTTCGGCCATCAACGCCGACGAGTTGGAGTCGCGAATCTGCCCGCGCGCCGGCACGTTGCTCGGTGCGACCAGTTCCGTGCCCAGCGAGATGATGCCCACACGAGGGGCAGCGTGCACCTTCACGCTCGCGTATCCGGCGCTCGCCAGCAGACCCGCGCCCGCCGGAGCCACGACCTCGCCGGCGTGCATCACAACATCGCCGGCATGGGCCTCCTCGGCGGCCGAGCGAACGTTCTCCCCCACCTTGGCAGGCGCCGAGAGCCTCACACGCGAACCCTCGTTGCCGTCACCGACGAGCACATCGACGATCTCGTATTTCACCACGGCATCGGCACCTTCGGGTACCGGCGCGCCCGTCATGATGCGGACCGTCTCGCCCGCGCCGATTGCGCCCTCAAACACATGGCCCGCGGCCTCGTGTCCGATAACGTCGAGCGTCACCGGCGCCTCGCCAGATGCCTGCGCCAAGTCCGCCGAGCGCACGGCATATCCGTCCATAGCGCTGTTGGCAAACGGCGAGATGTCGATATCGGCCACCGCATCCTCTGCCAAGGGAAGACCGGCGGCCTGCCACACGGGAATCTCGACGAGATCGGTCGGAGCAACGTGCGACAGAACAATCGACTGCGCGTCCTCCAACGGAATGAGTTTCTCAGCCATATACACCTCTAGCATGCTGCGGCGCACATCACGGGCGCCGATTCTTTATGTTTATCTCAGTATAATCCCCGCCGCACGACGGCGACTTGGCCTGTACCCGCAAATACATCTGTCGGCCGCAAGCCGCGAAACAAAACCAAAACCAACCCACCGGCTCGTCGCGTTTACCGCGTTTTATAATGCTCGTGTTGCAACCCAAAAGAGGAACGTATGGCTTTTACCGACAAACCCGAAAGCGCAAACGAGGCGCAGGATCATTCCCAGTCGCTCGACGACGGCGGCTTTTTCTCCCTTAATGACGTCATCATGGCAGGCAGGCAACAGCTCACCCGCTCCGAGCATCTCTTGGCTGCCGACACGCGCCGCAACGCCCGCAACCTACTCGCGAGCGCCAAGTTGCTCGCGCTCGTCGTCATCGTCTCGCTCGCCATGGGCGTTGCCGCTTGGGCGTTTTTGGCCTCGCTGAATATCGCGACCGACTATCGCGAGCACCACGCGTGGGTCTACGCATTGCTTCCCGTTGTGGGCATTGCCACCGCATGGGTGTACAAAAACCACGGCCTTGCTGCCAAACGAGGCAACAACCTGGTCATCGACTCCGCTCTGGGCACACGCCTCATCCATATGCGCATGGCCGTCCTCACCTTCGTCTGCTCCACGCTCACGCACCTAACGGGCGGATCGGCCGGTCGCGAGGGAGCTGCGGTGCAGATTGGCGGCACCATCGCCAGCAACATCTCGAGCCTCGCCCACCTCAAAAAGCATGACCACCACGACCTCATGCTCGCCGGCATCTCGTCGGCCTTTGGCGCCGTATTCGGTTCGCCCCTTGCCGGAGCTTTCTTTGGCATGGAGATGTGCTTTATCGGCAAGATCGACTACACCGCGGGCATCTACTGCCTGGTCGCCTCGTTTACCGGCTACTTTACGTCGCTTGCCTTGGGAACCGAGTACGAGGCGAATGTCATCGCCAGCGTTCCCAACATGACACCACGGACGGTTGTCATCGTTGTTATCAGCGCAATTATCTTCGGCCTGACGGCACGCCTCTTTGCCTGGTCGGTTCGAACCGTCAAGAACCTGTACGGTCGCTTTATAACCAATTACCTCATCCGCGCACTCATAGGCGCACTCGTGGTTTTGACCGCCTATGCCCTCCTTGACGCCTGGGACTACGCCGGCCTTTCCACGTGGCTTTCCGACGCCGGATTTGCCGGCAACACCACCCTGGCAGACGCAGCCATCAAGTTGGTCGTCACAGCGCTTACCCTGGGCGCGGGCTTCCAAGGCGGCGAGGTCACGCCCCTGTTTGGCATCGGTGCGGCACTCGGTGGCTGGATCGGTTGCCTTACCGGACTCGACCCCAGTTTTCTGGCGGCTCTCGGCATGCTCGGCGTGTTCTGTGCCGGCCTCAACGTGCCCATCACCACCTGCATGATGGCCATCGACCTGTTCCACGGCACGGCCGCCGGGTTCTTTGTCATCGTGGCCTTTATCAGCTATCTAACCGGCGGACACCGCGGCGTGTACCCCGCCCAGCGCATCATCTCACCCAAGCGGCGTTCGCTTATTGTGGATGAGGGCGGTACGGTAGCGGATGCTATCGAGCGCCACAACGACCTGATAGAGTAGATGTAATAATCGCCGTGCAGCCACAATCGGGGGCAATTCGACCTGAGCGCGACCGCACTGTCATGTCACACGCCGGGAGTCGCCCCATGCACGCAACTGATTTTGGTCGCACGCTCATCATCGCCAACCCAGCCGCCCAGTCGGGTGCGGCACGCGAAGTTGCCGAGCGCCTGCAACGCTTTTTGGACATGACTGCACGCGCATCCCAGTTTGACCTGGTGCCGACCGAGCGTATGGGACACGCCAAGGAGCTGGCCGCACAGGCTCAGGGCTATCGCACCGTTATCGCCCTTGGCGGCGACGGCGTGATTCACGAGGTCGTCAACGGACTTATGACGCAAAAGCAGGACGCCCGCCCCGCCCTTGCCGTCCTGCCCGTGGGCTCCGGCAACGATTTTGCCCAGACGCTCGGTATCGACGATTTCTCCGGCAAGGATTTTGGCGCGCTGCTCACCTGCGAGCTGCAGCGTCAGGACATCGGGCGCATTCGCTCGTGGAGCCCTGCGAGCGGCAGCGGCGAGGCTACCGTTGAGTACTACGACCAGACACTTTCGGTCGGCATCGATGCCGCCATCGGCCTTGGCACCACCGAGCTGCGCAAAAAGACCGGCCTGGCGGGTGCTCCGCTCTACACCCTCTCAGGACTTGAGCAGTTTGGCCTACGCTATCGCAACTACCCCATGACAGTCAGCTTTGACGGCGCGCCCGCCGAGCGCGTGAGGGCGATCATCATGGCAATTCAGCTGGGCCCCACCTATGGCTCGGGCTATCGCATCTGTCCCGATGCCGATCCCTGCGATGGTATACTCGACGTCTGCTACGCCTGCGGCCCCGTCCCACGTGCGGTTGCCCTGCCAATGTTCCTTTCGGCCAAAGACGGCCACCATACCAAACTGCCGCCGATTCGCATGCGCCGCTGCCGCCATGCCGAGCTCACCTTTGAGGAGCCCGACTACCCCATCCAGGCCGACGGCGAGCCCGTTGTCGCCTCGCGCATCGAGGTCGACATCCTCGCTGGCGCCCTCCACGTCTGGCACCCCACCCGCTAACCACCCCTAAGTTGCGGTGAAATAGGGACTGTTTATGCAGCTAAAGCCGCAAAACAGTCCCTATTTCACCGCAACTTATTGAGAAGATCATTCCTCCCCGCCCGGTTTGCGACGGTTAGCCTTTTTAATGGCGTTGAAGTGTTTGTCGTTGAGCCTGCGCTGGCGTGAGCGCTGAGGCACCTTGGTCTTTACGCGTCGGCGCGGTGGACGCCCGCGACGCTCAAGCTCTGCCCTCAGCTTACGCAGACAGCTCGCACGATTCTGAAACTGACTACGGCTCTCGCGCGCCGTCACGACAATCCCCGTGGGCCCATGCTTCATGCGCACCGCCGAGTCCGTCGTGTTGACGCCTTGTCCACCCGGACCCGTCGCGCGAAACACCTGCACCTCGCAATCGCGCGCCAACTCCTCGGCCGACATCTCGGCATAGCGCGCATACTCGCGCCATGCCATCTTGTTCTCATCCATATCAACACCTCCCCTCATACAAAAAATGTGACAAAGGGACGGTCCCTTTGTCACATCGCATACCAATCGCTTGTGTTGCGCGCTTAGGCGAAGGTAATCTCGCCGGTCTCGCAGTCCATATCGGCGATACGGGCCAGGCTCTCGACGCGGAAGCCGCGCTCGCGGAGCTTATCGCCACCGCCCTGGAAGCCCTTCTCCACTGCAATGCCAATACCGGACACCTCGGCACCCGCAGCCTCACAGATCTTGATAAGACCCTCGAGCGCGCAGCCGTTGGCCAAGAAGTCGTCGATGATCAGGACCTTGTCGCCCTCGGACAGGAAACGCTTGCCAACGATGACCGGGTACTCCTTCTGCTTGGTAAAGGAGTAGATGGTCGTGGCATACTGCTCGCCGTCGAGGTTGATGGACTGCGCCTTCTTGGCAAAGACCACCGGCACGCCGCCAAAATGCTGAGCCGCGATGCAAGCCATGCCAATGCCCGAAGCCTCAATCGTCAGGATCTTGTTGATCTCAACACCCTCGAACAGACGGGCCCACTCGGCGCCCATGTGGTCGAACAGCTCAACGTCGCATTGGTGGTTGAGGAAGGCATCAACCTTAAGGACGTTACCGGCCTTTACGATGCCGTCATGGCGAATACGATCCTCAAGCTCCTGCATGGCGCAACCCCTTCTCGCGGCAACGATACCGCGCGATTAATAAACGTTGTTCGATAGTCTACCACGGACCGACCCCCGCCCGTCCCACAAGCCGCATCGCACCACAAACCAGTTTTTTTGAGACGGCGCGAATACGTGGCAGGCAGCCTCCTAACACGCTAATGGCGGGCGCGCATCCTCACCAAACGAACCATCGAGAGGACAAAGCCCACGGCTGCCACGGCCATCAACACATAGAACACCGAACGAAAACCAAACAGGAACACATCCGGACGACCTGCAACAAAACTGGTCACGGCCTCGCCCATCGCCACGCTCATCTGCCCATACAGGATATTCGACGCCACCGTAATGCCCACTGCCATACCCGCATAGCGCGCCAGGCTACCCAGGCTGCCAGCAAAGCCGAGCGCTTCGCGCGGAGCCGAGCCCATGTACAGCGAGTTATTGGGGCTCTGAAAAATCGACGTTCCGCACGACATAAACGCGACACAGCACACGATCACAGGGATGGAAGAGTGCTCGTCGAGCGTACTTACCGCAAAGAGACCGCACACGTACACACCCAGGCCCACCGCCGTGGGGCCCTCGCAGCCAACGCGGTCCGAAACCGTACCCGAAAGCGGCCCGATAAAGGCATTCACCATCGGCAGCGCCAAAAAGAGTAGTCCAGAGATGTCGGAACCAAAGCCGTGAGCGTCCTGAAAATAGAACGGCAGGATAAACTCGGATGCGCCAATACCAACGAACACGATGAGCATGCAAGCAAGGTTGATGGTGAAGGCCGAATTTGCAAAGCAGCGACGAGCAGCCTCAATCAGGGACATGGGGCGCTCGCCGGCCTCCGGCTTAACATGCGGTAGTGTATAGAGTCCCACGATAAACGAGATGACGCCAATGGGCAGGTTGATGAGGAAGATGCTCTCCCAGGGAAAGCTTGCCACCAGCATGCCGCCCAGCACGGGGCCGCACATCATGCCGAGGGCCACGAAGGTCGCGAGAATACCCATGGCACGACCGCGCTCGCGCGCCGGAAACGACTCGGTGATGATACCCATGTTGTTAGCCATGGCCGCCGCGCAACCGACGCCCTGAACGATGCGTGCCAGGATAAGAACCTCGAGCGAGGCCGAAAGGCCGCACAGCAGCGAACCGACCGAAAAGACGATGACGCCCAGCTGGAACACATTCACCTTGCCGCGCACGTCGCCCAGACGGCCAAACGGCAACATAGCCACGCATGTCGCAAGCAGATACACCGAGCTCACCAGCTGAATGCGATCGAGGCCCACGCCCAGCTCCTTTTGCATCACGGGCAGCGCCACGGTCACGACGGTCGAATCCAGACACACCATAAACGTCATGATGAGCACGGTAAACAGAATCGCCCATTTGTTCTTGCCATGCGTGTCGCCCTCTAGGGCAATGCGCTCGCGGCGCAGCTGCTCTGCAGTTTTCTCCATATCCATCCTTTCGAGTGGTGCAACGCAAAAACGGGGCCCCAATCGCCTGCGAACAGTCGCGATTGGGGTCCCGCCTACGGAATCGGAACGAAAGGTCACCGAAGCTTTCTACCAGAATCGGCACCTTGAACGGAGCTAGCCTAGCACTGCTCGAGCGCCTGCTCAAGGTCGGCAATCAGATCGGCCGTGTCCTCGAGGCCGCACGACAGGCGCACCATGTCGGCGGAGATGCCGCAGGCGATGAGCTCCTCATCGTTCATCTGGCGATGCGTAGCGTTAGCAGGATGCAGGCAGCAAGTGCGGGCGTCGGCCACATGCGTGGCGATCTGGGCGAGCTTGAGGCTCTTCATAAAAGTCTCGGCCGCCGCGCGACCACCGTTAAAGCCAAAGCTCACAACGCCGCAGGTACCGTTGGGCATGTACTTCTGAGCCAGGTCATAGTACTTGTCGCCCTCCAGGCCCGGATAGCTCACGAAGCGCACCTTGGGATGGCTCTGTAGGAACTTGGCAACGGCCAGGCCGTTCTCGCAATGACGCGGCATGCGCACATGCAGGCTCTCGAGCGAGCTATTCAAGAAGAACGCCGCCTGCGGGTTCTGCATGGGGCCAAGATCGCGCATGAGCTGAGCGGTGGCCTTGGTAATGAAGGCGCCCTCGCGACCGAACTTCTCGGCATACGTCACGCCATGGTAGCTCTCGTCGGGCGTGGTGAGACCCGGGAACTTGTCTGCATGGGCCATCCAGTCGAACTGACCGTGGTCGACGATCACGCCGCCCAGGTAGGCAGCATGTCCATCCATGTACTTGGTAGTGGAGTGCGTCACGATGTCGGCGCCCCACTCAAAGGGACGGCACATCACGGGCGTCGGGAAGGTGTTGTCGACCATCAGTGGCACGCCGTGGTCATGCGCGGCCTTGGCAAAGCGCTCAATATCGAGCACGGCAAGGGCGGGGTTGGCAATCGTCTCGCCAAAGACGAGCTTGGTATTGGGCTCAAAGGCTGCCTCGAGCTCCTCGTCGGTGCAGTCGGGGGCAACGAACGTGCAGGTAACGCCCATACGGCCCATGGTATGGGCAAGCAGGTTGTAGGTACCGCCGTAGATAGCAGAGCTCGCGACCACATGATCGCCGGCACCGGCCACGTTAAAGATCGCAAGGAAGTTCGCGGCCATGCCCGAGCTCGTGAGCATCGCAGCGGTGCCGCCCTCCATCTCGCAGATCTTGGCAGCAACCAAATCGCACGTGGGATTCTGCAGACGGCTGTAGAAGTAGCCCGACTCCTCTAGGTCAAACAGCTTGCCCATGTGCTCGGACGTGTCGTACTTCCACGTGGTTGACTGGTAGATAGGCACCTGACGCGGTTCTGCATCACCCGGGCGATAACCGCCCTGAACACACGTCGTACCGATGGTCTGCTCGCTCATATCCAACTCCCTTACTTGGGTTTTGTTTTTATTCGGTTCACGATACCGCTACCCCGCAGCCCTCTCAACCCATCCCCAAGGTAGGTTATGGAACAGATCAATCGAAGGTATTTGCCGCAGATCTTGGCATTTATTCGATAGATAAAAATGAGGCATAGATGAAGCTCTCGATGATTACATGCACCGGCACGGGTACCATAGGCGGGTACACCGTGACCAAGGAGACAACGATGAAGCAAATCGATACGGCCCAGCTCGACATCACCGCCTGTCAGGCTCAGGCTGCCGAATACCACGCCCGCGGTTTTAACTGCGCACAGGCCGTCGCCTGCACGTTCGCGCCCGCCGTCGGACTCGACCCCCAGGTCGCCTTTACCCTCACCGAGGGCTTTGGCGCCGGTATGGGCGGCATGACCGAAACCTGCGGCGCCATCTCGGGCGCCGTGGCCATCATGGGCTTTGTGATGAGCGACGGCATGGAAAACCCCAAGACCAAGGGCCAGACCTACAAGCTGTCGCGCGAAATCGCCAAGCGTTTTGGCGAGAAGAACACGACGACCGTCTGCGGCACGCTCAAGGGCATCGGATCGGACAAGGGTCCGCTCCGCAGCTGCCCCGGCTGCATCGACGATGCCGTCGAGATCGCCTGCGATGTGCTAAAGCAGCTCGCCGAGTAAACAGCGGCAACAGAAAACGACGGCCGGTGCGCTTGGGATTCATCCAAAAGCACGCCGGCCGTCGCCGTTAGAACTCGGCAAATTCGGGAGCGCCGACCTCAATCTCCTCGCGCCCCGCCATAAGCTCGCGCATCTTAGCGCAAAACGGCTCCTGCTCCCCCGCCTTAAACACCAAATGAAGTGTCACGGCATCCGCGTAATCGGTATCCGAAACCTTGGCACCCGAATCCTGCGCCAAACGAAGCACCTGTTCATACTGCGGATAGGCCACATGCACGTCAACCGGCACGACACTCGTCATCTCAACGATCTGCCCTGCCTCCTGAGCAGCGACCACCGCCGCCTGCGTCGCCGCGGTATAGGCGCGTACCAAGCCACCAGGCCCCAACAGCGTGCCGCCAAAATAGCGCGTCACTACGCAGCAAACATTTTTGAGCCCCGCGCCGCGCAGCACCTCGAGCGTCGGCATACCACTCGTGCGGCTCGGCTCACCATCATCGCTCTGGCGCTCGCGTCCATCGACCAAAATCCACGCGGGGACATTGTGTCGAGCGTCGTAATGGCGCTTGCGGACCATCTCGATAAAGGCATTCGCCTCATCCTCAGACTCAATATGGACCAGCTGGGCAATAAACCGGCTCTTGCGGTCCACAAACTCGCCCGAAGCCTCAATATTCGATTGCAGAGTAAAATAGCTGTCCAACAAAGCCCCTCAACAGAATAAAGCGAGCAACAAACAGCCTCAATAATACGATAACCCTTGTAAAAAGAATGGCAACGCCGATGATTCCGTCAACGAAAGCGAGAGCCCGTCAGCGCGAGCAGGTGCTTTGAAAGACGAGCCCGTACCAAAAATGAGGCTATCGATGATCAGGTAAAGACAGCGAGACGGCGTCAGCTGAGTCGATTTGGCCCGAAAGAGGAGGGAGCACGCCTTATGGCGGCGACCGACGAATGAGCGCCAAATCGGCCAGCTGACGCCGTCGCAGCGTCAACATAGTTGCTAAGTGGGCCTGTAAGCCGGGTTCTGTCGTGAACGGTCATTTATCTTGTCTGCACGTTACCGTGCAGCTCCACGCACGCTACCCGAACGCGGACCGGGCCGGCCCATAGCGTTCCTATTCGCGCTTGCTCCGGATGGGGCTTGCCAAGCCGCCGTGTTACCACGACGCTGGTGGTCTCTTACACCACCGTTTCAGCTTTTCCCTTTACGCCTTACGGCGCAGGTGGGAGTCTTCTTTTCTGCGGCGCTTTCCGTCGGATTACTCCGCCCGGCCGTTAGCCGGCATCCCGCCCTCTGGAGCCCGGACTTTCCTCACGCGTGCTGCAAGCAGCACATCGCGCGACCGTCTGGCCCACTCAGCAGTGCAAGAGTGTAGCACACCGTTGCCGCAGGCAACGGCACAACACAAGCGCTCGCACGATAAACCAAGAACCACCCATGCGCTACAATAGTCCCGTCGATGGGCAACGTCGTCAGTCGAGACGCGACCGCGCTCCGCACCCCTCCGTCTACTCGGTGCGTTCCCGCCTCCTCCCCGAGGCGGGATGTCGGCATTTTTCATGCACCGACAACCCAATAGCCTGTGGACAGCCCGGACATCATCGCGCGCATCAGCAGCAAATGCAAAAAGGGACCCGTCCATTGCGGACGGATCCCTTAAAACAAGTGAACGTCAAACCGATTTACTCGGCGTCAGTCTCCTCGTCCTTCTTCTCGGAAGGCAGCGGGGTAACCTCGATCTCGACGCCCAGAGTCTCAGCAGCAGACTTCATGGACAGGGAGATACGACGACGGTCGAGGTCGATCTCCATGACCTTGACCTGAACCTTGTCGCCCACGTGGGTGACCTGAGAAGGCTGGTCGACGTGCTTGTTGGCCATCTCGGAGATGTGCACCAGGCCCTCGATGCCCTCGCCCAGGTCGACGAAAGCGCCGAACGGGACAAGCTTGGTCACAGTGCCCTCGACGATAGCGCCGACGGGGTACTTCTTGACCAGTGCGCGCCACGGATCCTCGGTGGTCTGCTTGAGACCCAGGGAGATGCGCTCGCGGTTGAGATCGACGTCGAGAACCTCGACCTCGACCTCCTGGCCGACCTTGACAACCTCGGAAGGATGGTTGACGTGGTTCCAGGAGAGCTCGGAAATGTGGATGAGGCCGTCGATACCGCCGAGGTCGACGAAGGCGCCGAAGTCGACGATGGAGGAAACGGTGCCCTGGAGACGCATGCCAGACTTGAGCTTGGACAGGATCTCGGAGCGCTCGGCCTTACGGGACTCCTCGAGCACGACGCGACGGGAGAGGACAACGTTGTTGCGGTTGCGGTCCATCTCGATGACGCGGGCCTCGATGCGGGTGCCCA
>CAUBOH010000014.1 GCA_958437495.1 uncultured Collinsella sp.
ACGAGGGCCACGTGATCTACGATGTGGCAGGCGATGAGAAGAAGTCGCTCACCGTCGCCGACCTACTGCAGAAGTTCGAGGAGGTCTCGGGCGGCGAGCTCGCCAACGACCGCATGCTGTTGAGCTAACGACCTAGAAAACCACCACAAAGGGGACAGGCACCTTTGTGGTGGTTTTTGTTAAAGAGTAAGGAGACTGCCATGAAAAGACTCCCCCGCCTTGCGTTAGCCACCGCGTTGTTTGCCGGCGCGCTCGCAGGCATCCCAAGCCTCGCCTTCGCGGGGAACCTGCCCGCTGCTATTGACGGCTCTGTGAACGTCATGCACACCAACGATATCCACGGCAGCTACAAGTACAGCTACAACGCAAGCAAGGGCACCGGCACTGTGGGCTTTGACGGACTGGCGGTTCTCTACAGCGCCCAAAGCAGCGCCCCCGATCTTCTGCTCGATGCGGGCGATACCTTCCACGGGCAGTCCTTTGCCACTATGAGCGAGGGCAAGAGCATTGCCGAGCTCATGGACACCTTCTATGCAGACGGCTACGACGCGACCACGCCGGGCAACCACGACTGGAGCTACGGCGCGGACAAGCTCCGCACCATGACCGGCTACAGCACCACCGGCACGCCCTTCGCCATGCTCTGCGCGAACGCGAAGTCTACGAGCGGCGTATGGAGCTCGAGTATCACCAAGACGCTCACCCGCACCTGGGAGGACAGCGAGGATCACTCCACGTTCGACTACAACATCAAGGTCGGCGTCGTGGGTGCCATGGATGAGTCGCTGGGATCCTCACTGCGCGAGGACCTTGTCAAGGGCACGTCGTTCTCGGGTGCAGCGGACGCCATCAATGCCGAGGCCAAGCGACTGCGCGAGACAGAGGGCTGCGATGTTGTCGTCTGTATCGCGCACACACTCAACGCCAAGGCCTTTGCCACACAACTTGCCGGCGTCGATGCCCTTATCGCAGGCCACGAGCACATCAACCTTAACGAGAAGGTAACGGTAGCCGACGGCAAGACGATCCACGTTGTCGAGGCAGGCAGTGCCTTTGCCGAGGTGGGGCTGCTCTCTATTCCCTATAAGTACGACACCCAGGGCACCGAGACGACCGACGATGACACGGTCACGGTCCCTGCAGACGACAGCGACGAGAAGCTCTACACCGCCAAGGACGTGAACGACCTTTTAGTGGACCCCGAAAAGGGCGCCTTCTACCAGAGTCAACTCGATGAGGTTCGCAATAACAAAATCAAGCCTCTCGACGACGCCTTTGAAATCGAGTCGAACAAGGTACTCGGCACATCTACCACCAACTATTTCTACGGCGAGGACGCCGCGGGTACGCATGGTTGGGAAATGGTGCGCACCACCGATTTCCGCCCCAGCAAGGAGGGCGACACCACCAAGGCCCAGACCATCGGCCACGTGATCTGCGGCTCTTATCTTGCCCTGACGGACGCGGACCCTGACCTGGCGAGCGCGGACCTTGCTATTGAGAACGCTGGCGGCATCCGCGGCGGCATCGCAGCGGGAAACGTGACCGCCGGCAACGTCATCGCCATCTCGCCCTACGGCAACACCTTGGAGACCTGGGCCATGACCGGCGCGGACTTCCTCGCAGCGCTCGAGCACTCGCTGGAAATTAGCGACGAATGCAATGACAGTTACGAGAAGCAGCAAGCCTACGTCGCAGCCGGCCACACCGAGCAGGAAGCCCAGGACATGTACAAGTGGCCCGACGACTCCGGCAGCGTTCTTTCCTTTGGCGGCATCAACGTAACAATCGACTGGACGCAGTCTGAAGGCAAGCGCATCGTGAGTGCCACGCTCACCAAAGACGGCAGCACGCTCGACCCCGCCAAGACCTATACCGTCGCCACCAACAACTACATCATCACCAACACGGCCGACTTCCCCACCTTCGCAAACGCCAAGAAGCTCACCGAGTGGGGTACGTGCGAGGCAGCGCTGAGGGCGCTGATCGGGCAGGACGATTGGGAGAACAAGATGGCCTCGCTCGCGGGCACCATCAGCTTTGGCTCCGCTGAGAGCCCCGCACCCCATCCAACCCCAACGCCTGAACCCTCATCCAAGCCCGGCACGACGACCACGCAGGTCACCACCAAGAAGACCACTGGCAAGCTTGCCGCAACGGGAGACCGCACGCTGGTCGTGGTCGGTGCATGCCTTATCGGCGGCATCGTCATCATCGTTCTCGGCATTATCTGGAAGCGCCGCCGCTAAGCTACACCACCGGGCCTTGCAGCCCCGCCGTGCAAACCTTATATCGAGCACAGAAGCCCGCCCGAATGTGATCGGACGGGCTTCTTGGTGGGTATCATGGTTGAACGATCATGAGGAGGTTTTCCCTACATGGAATTGTTTGAGTCGATTCTTCATTTCTTTGCGCAACGATGGGTCCACAACATCATCTGGGCTGGCATCTTGGTGATAGGCACCGCCGTCGCCGCCAAGGTCGTATCCAAGACCCTGCACCATCTGCTTAACCGAGACGACAACCCGCTTCCCGCATCGAGTATCTTCATCAACATCGCGCGCGCCGTCATCTGGATGATCGGCGGCAGCTTTATCCTCGACAACTGCTTTGGCATTAACGCAAACGCCCTCGTCGCCGCTCTTGGCGTCGGCGGCATCGCCATCTCCCTGGGCTTTCAGGACACACTGTCAAACCTTATCGGCGGCATGCAGGTGACCTTTATGGGCATCATCAAGCCCGGCGACAATATCGAGGTCGGTGGCGTATCGGGCGTTGTCCAAGACATCACCTGGCGCCATACGACCATCGAGGACGCCTGCGGGCAGACCATCATCGTCCCCAACTCAAATATCTCCAAGAACACGCTCGTGCACCTCATGCCTTTTGGGCGTGTGGCTGTGCCCGTTGCCGTAAAGGACACGTCCAAGTGGGCCTCACTCGACGCACTGGCAGACGAGCTGACCAGCGCCACCAAGGCCGCCGTGCTTCCCATCTCGGGCTTTGACAAGGAGCCCTACGTGCTCTTTAGCGAGATCGGCGACTTTGGCATCAAGGGCAAGATCATCTTTATCGTCAGCGACGACAGCACAACCTTCAAGGCAGCCGACGCCTGCATCCGCGCCATCGCCCCCATCATCGCCTAAACCACCACGAAGGGGACAGGCACCTTTGTGGTGGTTTTCATTCGTGGTACCATGGTTTATATAGTTGTTTAAACGACTAAGGGAGCAACATCATGGAAGAGGCCTATCGTCAAGCACGCAAGCGCGGCGAGCAAGGACGTCGACGCGCCATTAGCCAAAGCGAGCATCCTTACCTTACGGACCTCGACAGTTTGGTTGCTCAGCTCCCCTTAGGTCAGCGAGAGAGCGTCGGCCTAAGGGATATTCCGCTCGAAATGGTCGTCGGCACGGTCACCAAGGGCCGTCAGTCCGCCTTTTCATGCAACTTCATGCCCCTGCTGCCGTTTAACACCGAGTTCGCCCGCAAGTGGTCCAACCTCTACGACATCCAGGTAACCGAGGGCTATCGCGACCCCATCATCGTCACCGAGTTCATGCATCGGTTCTATGTCCAGGAAGGCAACAAGCGCGTCAGTGTCCTCAAATTCCTGGACGCTCCAACGGTTTCGGCTAAGGTCACCCGTCTCTACCCCGGCAAATGGGATTCCGTCGAATGCCGCCTGTACGGTGAGTTCTGCGCGTTTTGGCGTGTCTGTCCCCTATACGAGATCGAGTTCTCGCGCGAGGGAAGCTATGAGACGCTCGCCAAGATGCTCGGTCAGAACCTTATCGAAAAATGGCCGCAGAAAAAGGTCGACTACCTGCGCCACACCTTCCTGCTCTTTAAGCGCGCCTACCTTCGCGCAGGCGGCGACCACCTGGACATCACGCCCGCCGACGCCATGCTCGTCTACCTTAATGTGTACAACCAGGACCGCCTGCTGGATACGCCGACGGATATCGTCGTAAACCGCCTGTGCAAGATCTGGCGCGAGCTGGTCATCGCCGGGAAAAGTGACGAGGACAAGGTCGATCTTGTCGAAGCACCGAGCGTCGATGAGGAGGAGTCGTCCGCCAAGTCCACCTCCGGTGTGCTCAACTTCTTTATGAGCAAGACCGTCTATTCGGCGGCCAATCCCCTGCGCATCGCCTTTATCCATGAGTTCACCCGTGCGACGTCGAGCTGGGACAGCCTGCACGACCAAGGGCGTCAGTATCTCGATGAGCACTTTGGCGGTATCGTGCGCACCGAGGCGTTCGAAGACTGTCATGATCCGGACGTGTTCTACGCAGCCGTGGAAACGGCTGTCAAACATGGAGCTAACGTCATCTTCTCGACCTCGCACCGCCTGATGGAATACACGCTCAGGGCTGCCGTTGAGTATCCACGGGTTCGGTTCCTCAACTGCTCTATCGGCCTTCCTCACCAAAGCGTCCGTTCGTACTTTGGCAAGATGTACGAGGCCAAGTTTCTCCTGGGCGCCCTTGCCGCCAGCATGGCGGACAACCACCGCATCGGTTACCACGCGTCGGTCTTCGCCTCGGGCGCACTCAGCGAGATCAACGCCTTTGCGATTGGTGCCTCGCTGCTCGACCCCCGTGCGCAAATTATCCTGACCTGGGGCGATGTGCCCGCCGGAGGCCTTGCCGAGGCCATGTGCCGCGAAGGTGTAAGCGTCATGACCGGCGCCGACATGTCAAAGTCGCTCGAAGACCCCACGGCCTACGGACTTCACCGCCTGGTCGATGGCAAGGTTACCGGCATTGCCATGCCGGTATGGAACTGGGGCCGATACTACGAGCTTATCGTGCGAAGCCTGCTGCATGGCACCTGGGATGAGACCAGTGACGCCAGCCAGGTTCGTGCCGTCAACTACTGGTACGGCATGAGCTCGGGCGTTATCGATATTCGCTACGCTCCGGGCCTGCCCTATCAGACGCGCAAGCTTGTTCAGCTCCTCCGCAATGGCATCGTCGAGGGCTCCATCAATCCATTTGGCGGCGAGCTCCATAGCCAAGAAGGCGTGGTACAGATCGAGGGCTTTCCCCCACTGCCGAGCACGCAAATCGTCGAGATGGACTGGCTGGCCGACAACGTGGTGGGTACCATTCCGCAACTCGACGATGAGCCGAAGGTCCGCGCCCTATGAAAATCCTTGCCATAGCCGATACCGAAGAACGATGCCTATGGGAGTGCTTTCGCAAGGAGCGCTTTGAGGGTGTCGACCTGATTTTGTCCGCTGGCGATCTGGACCCGGACTATCTTGAGTTTTTGGTCACGGTCATCAACAAACCGCTCATCTACGTGCGAGGCAATCACGATGACCGCTACGCACGTCATGCACCGGGCGGCTGTATCTGTGTCGAAGACACCGTGTACGTGTATCGCGGCGTCCGCATTGCGGGGCTTGGCGGCTCCATGCGCTACCGAGATGGCGCCAACATGTACACCGAGCGCGAGATGGCTAAGCGCGTGCGCAAGCTGTCACGCAAAGTGAGGATGGTCGGCGGCTGCGATATCTTGCTCACCCATGCGCCCGCTGCCGGCGTGGGCGATCTGGATGATCTACCGCATCGAGGATTCGAATGCTTTAACACAGCGCTCGAGTCCTGGAATCCCGACTACATGGTGCACGGGCATGTGCACCAATGCTACGGTCGCGACTTTCAGCGCAAGCGTCAGCACGCTTGCGGGACAACGATCATCAACGCCTGCGGCTATACGCAGTTTGAGCTCGACGAGACGCGCTACCCCATCCGTGGCTGGCAGGCAGCCTGGCTCAACTCGCAAACCATGCGCCGCGAACTTAAGCGCCACGAGGCCATCGAGTCCTCAACCGCCAGGACCCCCTGGTAACCGCCACAAAGGCGCCTGTCTCCTTCGTGTTGGTTTTGGCCCGAGATAGCAAGAAACCCGGTTCTGCACGAGACAGAACCGGGTTTCTTTAGCAATGCTTGCTTTGCTCAGGCAGTAACCGTTAGTTACTCAGCCAGGAAGTCACGCTGGATAGCGGGATCGACCTTGACGCCAGGGCCCATGGTGGAAGACACGGAGATGGACTTGACGAACTTACCCTTAGCAGAAGAGGGCTTGACGCGCAGGATCTCGGTGTACAGGGCAGCGTAGTTCTCGACGAGCTGCTGCTCGGAGAAGGACTTCTTGCCCAGGGGCACGTGGCAGATGCCGTAGCGGTCGGCGCGATACTCAACACGGCCGGCCTTGAGCTCGGAGACCATCTTGGCGACGTCCATGGTCACGGTGCCGAGCTTGGGGTTCGGCATGAGGCCACGGGGACCAAGGATCTTACCGATGCGGCCAACCTTGGCCATCATGTTCGGCGTAGCGATAGCGGCGTCGAAGTTAATCTCGCCCTTCTGGATCTGGGCGACGAGCTCGTCGGAACCGATGATGTCGGCGCCGGCAGCCTCGGCCTCGCGGGCCTTCTCGCCCTCAGCGAAGACGGCAACACGAACGGTCTTGCCGGTGCCGTGGGGCAGGGAGATGGAACCACGGATGTTCTGGTCAGCCTTACGAGTATCGATGCCCAGACGGAAGTGGGCCTCGACGGTCTCGTCGAACTTGGCGGTGTCGAGCTCCTTGATGAGCTTGGCAGCCTGAAGGGGGGTGTAGAGCGTGGCGCGGTCGATCTTCTCGGCGGCGGCGTTATAGCTCTTACCATGCTTAGCCATGTGCATTACCTCCTGTGGTTAAACGGGCGTGAGCCCTCCCACATCGTATCGTGTGCCCTATTGCACACATTCAACGGGCGCCCCGGTCGGAGCACCCGTCGTTACCTAAGAAATCGCTACTCAGCGATGGTGACGCCCATGGAACGGGCGGTACCGGCGATGATCTTCTTGGCGGCGTCAATGTCGTTGGCATTGAGGTCCGGCATCTTGATCTCGGCGATCTTGGTGAGCTGCTCCTGGGAGAGCTGACCAACCTTGTCGGCCTGGGGCTTAGCGGAACCAGACTTGAGGTTCAGCTCCTTCTTGATGAGGTGAGCCGCCGGCGGGGTCTTGGTGATGAAGGAGAAGGACTTATCCTCGAAGACAGTAATCTCAACGGGGATGATGTCGCCCTTCTTGTCCTGCGTCTCGGCGTTAAAGGCCTGGCAGAACTGCATGATGTTCACGCCAGCAGCGCCCAGGGCGGGGCCGACGGGAGGAGCGGGGTTAGCTGCACCAGCAGGAATCTGGAGCTTAATGACGTTGGCAACCTTCTTCTCAGCCATGGTCATTCCTTTCGAATCACGAGTGTGAAGTACTTGCTATATCGTAAGCACGCACGTGTTAGAAGCACTCCTGAGATGAGCAGTCACAGAAGAAGCACGCTCGCGCGAACGGACGAAAACTTAAGCGATGACAGCGACCTGGTTAAAGTCGAGCTCGACCGGCGTCTCGCGGCCAAAGATCATCAGCGTGACCTTGAGCTTGCCAGCCTCGGTGTTAACCTCGGAGACCTTGCCATCAAAGTCGGTAAGCGGGCCATCGGTGACGCGGACGGACGTGCCGACCTGAATATCAACCGAGGTGCGCTTGGACGAATCGCCCTTACCGGGACGACGAGTCATCTTGTTGTACTCGTCGCGGGAAAGCGGAGCGGGCTTGCCGTTGCCGCCCAGGAAACCGGTGACGCCAGGCGTGTTACGAACGCACGTCCAAGCATCGTCATCCATCTCCATGCGGACCAGGACATAACCCGGGAAAATCTTGGAATCCTTGGTCTCGCGCTTGCCACCCTCTTTAATCTCGGTGACACGCTCCATAGGAATCTCGATATCAAAGATACGGTCCTGCATGCCCATAGTCTCGATGCGATGCTCGAGATCGGACTTAACGCGGTTCTCGTATCCAGAGTAAGTGTGAACGACGTACCAACGCTTAGACATGGTTTAGCCCCTCAATCCAGAGAACAGAGCAAGAGCCTCGCCAAAGCCAGCATCGAGCAGAGCGATGACGACGCCGACGACGATCAGAGAAGCGCAAACGACGACCGAGTAGTTCACGAGCTCCTTCTTATCGGGCCACGTGACACGCTTCATCTCGGACTTCACCGAAGCGAAATACTTCTTGGTGCGGGCGAAGAAACCAGGCTTCTCGTTCTTCTTGGACTTCGCAGCCTTCTCGCTCTTCTTGGCAACGGCCTTCTTGGCCTCAACCTTGGAGTTGGCGGCAGCGTTATTGGCAGGTGCCGGCTGCTGAGCCTTCTTCTTGTTCTTCTTGTTGGCCATTTGGGTTACCTCCGCGCAATGCGCTTATACATGAGTAAACCGTAAGCCCCCAATTGGGAGCTTACGGAATAATGACTGGCACGCCAGGAAGGACTCGAACCCTCAACACTCGGTTTTGGAGACCGATGCTCTACCAATTGAACTACTGGCGTATGTGACTAGAGACTAGCGAGTCTCTTTGTGCAGCGTGTGGTGACGGCACCAGGGGCAATACTTCTTGATCTCCATACGATCAGGCATGTTCGACTTATTCTTGGTGGTCGTATAGTTGCGGCGCTTGCACTCAGTGCACGCAAGAGTAACTAGAGTACGCATTTATCCTGAACCTTTCATTTCCGCCCCGTACGGGCACGAGTTGGTACTTTATCAGCTCTACGTAAGTGCTGTCAACGAAAACCTCGAGTCAATTGGTTCTCGGTGGATCCATTCATATTTGAAACACATCAATGGAGCCAGCGAGATCTAATCGATCATCCGCGCTTTACGCATAGACCGCCCAAACACTTTGAGTGGCTTAAAGTCCCGCGTAAAAAGAACCCGGCACCCATATAAGTGCCGGGTTCTCTAAGTCAGCTATATCAAAGAGCTAATTTACTCAATGATCGTGGAGACGATGCCCGAACCGACGGTGTGGCCACCCTCGCGGATAGCGAAGCGCAGGCCCTCCTCCATGGCGATCGGGTGAATGAGGTCGCCCTCGATGGTGATGTGGTCACCAGGCATAGCCATCTCGGTGCCCTCGGGGAGCTTGACCGTACCGGTAACGTCGGTGGTACGGAAGTAGAACTGAGGACGATAACCATCGAAGAACGGGGTGTGACGGCCGCCCTCCTCCTTGGTCAGAACGTAGATCTCGCCGGTGAACTTGGTGTGCGGGGTAACCGAACCGGGCTTGCAGAGAACCTGGCCGCGCTCGATATCCTCGCGCTTGATGCCGCGGAGCAGCAGACCGACGTTGTCGCCAGCCTCGCAGAAGTCCATGGACTTACGGAACATCTCGATACCGGTAACGACGGTGTTCTGGGTATCCTTGATGCCGACGATCTCGACGGGCTCGTTGAGCTTGAGCTCACCGCGCTCGACACGGCCGGTAGCAACGGTACCACGGCCGGAGATGGTCATAACGTCCTCAACGGCCATCAGGAAGGGGAGGTCGTTGTTACGAGCAGGCGTCGGGATGTACTCGTCGACGGCCTTCATGAGCTCGCGGATAGCGTCCATCCACTTGGCGTCGCCCTCGAGAGCGCCCAGAGCGGAACCACGGATGACGGGGATGTCGTCGCCGGGGAAATCGTACTCGGAGAGGAGCTCACGGGTCTCCATCTCGACGAGGTCGATGAGCTCGTCATCGTCGACCATGTCGCACTTGTTCAGGAAGACGACGATGTAGGGAACGCCGACCTGACGGGCGAGCAGGATGTGCTCGCGGGTCTGAGCCATGGGGCCGTCGGTAGCGGCGATGACCAGGATAGCGCCGTCCATCTGAGCAGCACCGGAGATCATGTTCTTGACGTAGTCAGCGTGGCCCGGGCAGTCAACGTGAGCGTAGTGACGGGCAGCGGTCTCGTACTCGACGTGGGAGACGGAGATCGTAATGCCGCGCTCGCGCTCCTCGGGAGCCTTGTCGATGTTCTCGAACGCAGTGAAGTCAGCCTTGCAGCCCTCGGTCTCAGAGAGAACCTTGGTGATGGCGGCGGTCAGCGTGGTCTTGCCGTGGTCGACGTGACCAATGGTGCCGATGTTAACATGCGGCTTAGTGCGCTCAAACTTCTCTTTGGCCATAAAGCCCTCCTCTTAACAGGTCGTCCCCGGACGGGACTTTGCCTTTATACCATAGTGGCCTCTCAACATACTATTGAGAAGCCACCGTGTTACCTATGGTAGCGGTGACTGGATTCGAACCAGTGACGCCACGGGTATGAACCGTGTGCTCTAACCAACTGAGCTACACCGCCGGATGGAGCCTGCAACCAGACTTGAACTGGTGACCTCTTCGTTACCAACGAAGTGCTCTACCGACTGAGCTATACAGGCACTTGACGGGTGGGAGCTATAGGATTCGAACCTATGTAGGCAGAGCCAACGGGTTTACAGCCCGTCCCCATTAACCACTCGGGCAAACTCCCAATCGTTCAAGTATCCGCAGGTCCTTTGGTCTTTTGGACCGCCGCCCCCGCGAACGAAAAAGATAATACGATGCAACCTTGGGGGCTGTCAACGAAAACCTCTAGATACACGGTGCCGGGCGTATCTATATACCTTTGAGCTGCGGTTTTGTCGAGTTTAGATATGAAGGGCGGTGGATTTGGATGCGCTGGCGACATTTCCCAAGGGAACACTTTGTCACAGTGGAGTACGCCGGAAGGAACGAACTTCGATAACGGTTCATTTGCACCTATATATAGGTCGTGATCGGGCCCGACAGAATCGAGCGTGGATAATCTCCCACTTTTGATGTGCCCCCAAGGCCAAAGTTGCAGATTATCCACGCTCATTCACTAAGCGGGAGATTTTCCACGCTCGAACGTCCGATAATCCACGCTCGACCAGAATGACCGGGACCGGTCCGGCCTTTATCTCAATCTGTAACATCTAGAGAACATTTTCTCCCATATCTGTTACAGATCGAGATATTACGCAGAGGCCCCAGCTTACGTCTCATTCTGTAACGGTAAGAACGGTTTTCAGCCTCTTCGTGTTACAGATCGAGACAAACCTGAAGCTTGGTTGGTGCCAAACCCGCTGACTTATCGACAAAAAAGAAACGGGCCCTGCCCCACAAGGGAACAGAGCCCGAAACTCTCATGGAGCCAGTGACAGGAAGTCCGCGTATTCGCTTCGCGAATCCGCTCCGGCTTCGGATGCCTGCCGGCATCCTCGCCCGCTCGCTACGAACGCTTCGCGTCCGCTTGACGCTCGCTCCTCTGCAGGTTCGATTCCGGCACATACAAGAAACGGGCCCTGTTCCACAAAAGGGAACAGGGCCCGAAACTCTCATGGAGCCAGTGACAGGAATCGAACCTGCAACCCACTGATTACAAATCAGTTGCGCTACCGTTGCGCCACACTGGCACACTTGGCGCTTTCGCGCGAAGCCTGTTAAGAATAAAGGAATTGCGGACGAGGCGCAACAGACCCTTTGACCGACCACATCTCAAAACCCTTCGTCAGAACGAATCGTTTTATCTGTTCGCCAGAACCAAAAACTATCCGTTTTGGCGATGCCAACCCGCAGTCCATTGATTACAACCCAACGGACTGGCCAATTGGGAAACGGGTCTCTATGGATAATCCCCTACCTCCCGCGCAGGGCCTTGAGCTTGGCCAGGGCATCGGGGCTCAGGCGACTGCCCAGAGTCATCTTGATCTGCGGAGCTTCCTCTGCCTCGTGAACGTCGTTATCGATCTGTTTGATCTCGTCCACCAGCATACGGCTCGAGATGCGCGTAACGCCCTTGCCCATGACGACAGCCTGGATCGTGCCGTCGCTCGACACCACAGAGCAAGCGCGGCCTTCCTCGCGCGCCTCGATGCAGAGCTTCTGTACCACGGTATCAGCGGAGACGCCCGTCGGCGAAAACTCGATACGCACGCCACGGGCCGGCAGGTTGGGGCGCTCGCTGGAGATATTGCCCGCACCGTCGAACACGATCACAGCCTCGTAGCGGCCCTGGGCAAACGCCGCAACATCGTTGATGAGCGCGGTGCGTGCCATATCGTGAACGTCACTGGAGTATGGATCGTCGGAATGGTCGTACACGAGCTTTTCGTAGCGCGGCGTGCAGTGGATCACGTTGTAACCGTCGACCACCAGCAGCTCGGGCTTGTTGGAGTGCACCGTCGAGACCGGATCGGCGATGGCCTGCGCAAACGCATTGCCGCCCACGCCGTAGGTCGCGGCCGAAACAATCGGCTTGGCCGAGCCTTCGCCAAAGCGCTTGGCCTTGGACTTGGCGCGGTTCTTCTTGGACATGCGCTACTCCTCCCCCATAAGCTCGCCGGCGTTGCGGCGCAGCCACTCAAAGCACAGCGCCGTGGTCGCCTGGGCAACGTTGAGGCTCTCGGTCATGCCGCGCTGGGGAAGCTTGGTCAAAAAGTCGCATTTCTCGAGCACCAGGCGCGAGATGCCGTCGCCCTCGGAGCCCATGACGAGCGCAACGCGGCCCTCGAAGGGGGCGTCCCAGCAGCTGCCCTCGGCGTGCTCGGAGGCGCCGCCCACCCAAAAGCCGGCGGCCTTAAGATCGTCGAGCGCACGGGCGATATTGGGAACCTGCGCGATAGGCAGGTGCATGACGGCACCGGCTGAGGTCTTGTAGCTGCCCACGGTCACGCCGGCGGCACGCTTGTTGGCAATGACGACGCCGGCCGCGCCCACAACCTCGGCGGAGCGCACAATGGCACCAAAGTTGCCGTCGTCGGTCACGTGGTCGAGCACCACGACAAGCGCCGGGCCGTCACCCGCGCGATCGAGGATATCGGCGACATCGGCATAGGGGAAGTTGCCAACCTCGAGCGCAATGCCCTGGTGAGCGCCATGGCTCGACAGTGCGTCGAGCTGCGCGCGCGGCACATACTTAATGCGGACGCCCGCGGCGTTGAGGTCGTCGACCAGGCGCGACAAGGCGGCATCGCGCTCCCCGCCCTCGGCAATGAGCGCGTACTTGATGGGAAAACCAGTGCGTAGCGCCTCGGCGGCAGCACGACGACCTTCGATAAACTCGCCCTTGGGAGCCTGGACAGCGTCGCGGCTGCGATCGCGCTGCGGACGTGCGGCCTGGGCGCGATCGCGCTGGCCCTTGGAAGCGGCAGCGCGGTCGTTGCGGCGAATCGGACGCGAGCCAGAAGCAGCCTGCTTGCCGCCACGAGGCGCACGCTTGCGATTGTCGGCCATAAAGCGACCTCCTAAATACAACTATCAAACGAAACAAATAGACCGACCGCCCGAGGTGCGGCAGATTGCCTTGAAAGAGGAGGGCATTGACCTTGAGGTCATGCCCGACGATTGAAAGGCAAGGTGCCGTGGCTCGGGCGGTCGGGTGCTTGGGAAACCCGCGGGGATTAGAGGGATTTGATACGAGTGCCCGCGGCAGTATCCTCGATCGTCAGGCCCAGGTCCTTGAGCTGATCGCGGATGGCATCTGCCAGATCCCAGTTCTTGGCGGCACGAGCCTCGGCACGAGCCTCGAGAATCTTGGCAGCGGCCTCGTCCACGTCGTCACCCGTGTAGGCAACCAAACCGGCGGCAACGCCCAGCAGGCCCAGCGGCAACTCGACCTTGGGCTCGGGAAGCTCGACGCCAAATGTGTCGAGCAGCTCGGTCAGCGTATCGGCGGCAGCCAGGACTGCGGCCTTGTCGACGGCATCGCCCGCCTGCTCCAGATACTGATTGCACTCGGTGACAAAGCCAAAGACGGCACCCATGGCACCGGCGGTGTTAAAGTCGTCGTCCATGCACTCCTTAAAGGCGGCGCGGGTCTCGGCGGCCTTGGCGGCAAACGTCTTGGATGCTGCCTCATCGGCGTCGGCCGTCGCGTGGTTCGCAGCCCAACGCAGGTTCTCGACTGTACCGGCAATGCGTGTGAGCGAGTTCTCGGCACCATCCAGGCGCTCCCAGGAGAAGTCAAGCGGCGAGCGATAGCTCGTCTGCAGCATCAGCAGGCGCAGGGCCGCGGCAGAGTGCTGCTCGAGCACCTCGGCCAGCGTAAAGAAGTTTCCGAGCGACTTGGACATCTTCTCGCCGTCAACCAGCAGCATGCCCGTGTGCATCCAGGTGTTGGAAAAGCCCTGGTGCCAGGCGCAGGTAGCCTGGGCGCACTCGTTCTCGTGATGCGGGAAGGCAAGGTCGGAGCCGCCGCCGTGGATGTCGATCGGGGTGCCCAAATAGCGGTGCACCATGGCGGCGCACTCGGTGTGCCAACCGGGACGGCCCTCGCCCCAGGGGCTCGGCCAGCTGGGCTCGCCGGGCTTGGCGGCCTTCCACAGGGCAAAGTCGAGCGGGTCGTTCTTGTCCTCGTTCTCCTCGATACGTGCACCAACCATGAGGTCGTCGATGTTGCGGCCCGAGACCTGGCCATAGTTGGAATCGCTGCGTACGGCAAAGTACACGTCGCCGTTATCAGCGGCGTAAGCGTGGCCCTGCTCGATGAGCGTCTTGATCATGGCGATCATGGGACCGATCTCCTTGGTGGCGCGGGGGCGCACATCGGGATCAAGCACGTTGGCATCGCGCATGACGCCAATAAACTTATCCGAGAACTCCGTCGCGACCTCGGCAGCCGTACGGCCCTGCTCGTTGGCGCGCTTGATGATCTTGTCGTCGACATCGGTGAGGTTCTGGGCGAATGTGACCTCGTAGCCGCTCGCGATGAGCCAGCGACGAATCACGTCAAAGCTGATGAACGTGCGGGCATTACCGATGTGAATGTTGTCGTAGACCGTGGGGCCGCACACGTACATGCGGACCTTGCCGGACTCGATGGGCTGGAACTCTTCCTTTTTATGGGTGGCGCTGTTGTAGATACGCATTCGTTACTCCTTAACGGTTTTCTGTAACAGACAGACGGCCCAGGCGCCAATTCCCTCGCCTTGACCTTCCCAACCGAGCTTTTCGGTCGTGGTGGCGGCTACGCCCACGTTTTCGACGTCAACGCCCAGGGCATGGGCCAGGTTGGCGCGCATGGCGTCGCGATGCGGGGTGATCTTGGGCTGCTGGCAGGCAATGGTGCAGTCGGCATCGACAAACTCAAAGCCCAGCTCGCGTGCATAGTCCATCACGCGGGCAAGCAGCACCATCGAGTCGGCGCCCTCATAGGCAGGATCAGTGTCGGGGAACAGCTTGCCGATGTCTCCCCCGCGGCAGGCGCCCAGAATGGCGTCGGCCAGCGCGTGCGCGAGCACATCGGCATCCGAGTGGCCCAGCAGGCCGCGCTCGTAGGGAATGTCAACCCCGCCGATGATACATCGACGCCCCTCCACCAGACGGTGAACGTCGTAGCCATGGCCAATGCGCAGGTTACTGAACATGGGGAAGGTCCTCTCCCTCGGCCATGCGACCGAGCAGAATCGCGGTTACGGGACGCAGGTCCTCGGGCACCGTTACCTTAAGGTTATCGCGCGGGCTCTGGACGCAGCGGACGCGTCCGCCCATGCGCTCGACCAGCGACGAATCATCGGTGCCGATAAAGCCCTCGGCAATCGCCGCGGCATGGGCGCGCTTCATGGCGTCGACACTAAAGATCTGCGGCGTCTGCGCGGCCCAGTACAGCTCGCGCGGCGGCGTCTCGACGATGTTGTCGCCATCGACAATCTTGAGCGTGTCGATAGCGGGCTGGCCGCACACGACACCGTCGAGGGCACGGTCGCTCACGAGCACGTCGATAGCGTGGTCGATGGCCTCGGTCGTAATGAGCGGACGAGCGCCATCGTGAATAGCAACGTATTCAAAGCCCGCCGGCACCGCGTGCACGCCGGCGCGGGTGGAATCCTGGCGGGTATCGCCAGCATCGGCAAAGCTGATGGGCGTGTCATAGTCAAACGGGTCGATAGCCAGGCGGCGCATCTCGGCACGACGCTCGGCAGGGCAAACCACGACGATGTGGCCGACCTTATCGCTACGGTCAAATGCGCGGATGGACCAGCTCATAAGCGGACGGCCCGCTACATTGACGAGTTGCTTGCCACCGGGGTTACCAAAGCGCTGGCCGCTGCCACCGGCAACGACCACGGCGCATACGGGCGCCATTATGCGTTCCCCTGTTTGGTGCCCTTCATGCGGTACAGGGAGTCCGCAAGAATGGCAGGGTTGTTAACGCCAAAGTCGCCCAAGCGCTCCGGATCCTCGCTGATGTCGTCCATAAGCTCCTGCAGCGAGCCGTACTCGTCGACGATCTTCTCGGCCACGCCGTCACGCACGACGGACACGCGCGAAAGCGTGCGCAGGCCCAGCGGCGTCATGACGGAGTCCTCGTCCAGGTCGTCGTAGCCCAGAACTGCCGCCACATGCTGCGGGTCGGACAAGTCCTTGGGCGTCATACGGCTCAGGTTGGCGCGGATCTTTTCGGCATTGGCCTCGGAGGAATCGCTCGCGTAGTCGCGAATCATCAGGTCGTACTCGGTATCCATGCTGGAGCCGGCGAGCTGCTCGAGCTGCATCTGCACGAGCTTGCCCTGGTTGCCCAGCTTGACAATGCAATCCTTAAGCTCAGTCTTTGCCTGCTGCATGATCTCGAAACTCGAGAAAATGCCGGTGATGTCGGCGAGCGTAACGTAGTCATCGAGCTCGAGGGCCGTCAGACGCAGCAGGGAGCGGTCGAGCGACTGACGGGTGGTCTGGAGCGTGGCGACGAGCTGGTTGACCGAGCTCATGATGGTGGTGACAGGCTGGATCTCGTAGCTCTTACCGTGGACGTACACGTTGACGACGGCACGACGGGCCGAGACCGAAATCACGATGGCGTCGGTGAGCACCGACATGCGAGCGGCAGTACGGTGACGCATGCCCGTCTCACTCGTGGCGAGCGAGGGATCGGGATTGAGGTGGAAGTTGGCACGCAGGATCTGGGTGAGGTCGCCATCGATAACGATAGCGCCGTCCATCTTGGAAAGCTCGAACAGGCGGTTCGAGGTAAACGAAATGTTGAGCGGGAAGCCGTCGTTACCGGCAGCAAGCACGTTTTCGGTGTCGCCGACGCAGATAAGGGCACCCAGGTGACCGGCAATGATCATATCGAGGGCGGTGCGGATCGGCTGACCGGGGGCAGTCAGGCGAATAGCCTGTTCCATACGCTTTTGCAACTCGTTCTTATCCAAGGCATCGCTCCCATCGTATACGCTCCATAAACGCTAAATAGTTTCTCACGGTTTGTCCCCACAGCAGCCACGAAATCCGATGCTTACAGAATGAGCGAACACCGCCTAGATAGCTCATTTGGGACGGGCTCTTTTGACTGCTCATGTGGTAGCATCGGGTCTCATATAAATGAGGGAGTAGTCGCGTAGTCGGGTTCGCCCGCAGAGAGGGAGCCAGACTATGGGACTCGCAGAGCTCGTGTTGCTCGCCGTTGGCCTTTCGATGGACGCCTTTGCCGTTTCCATCTGCAAGGGTCTCGGCATGAATAAGATCAACCTTAAGGTCGCCGTGGTGCTCGGTCTGTTCTTTGGCGGGTTTCAGGCCGGCATGCCTGTGATCGGTTGGGCACTCAGCAGCCAATTTATGGGCATCATCGGCCCCATCGACCATTGGATTGCCTTTATCCTTTTGGCCTTTATCGGCGGCAAGATGCTGTGGGAAGCCTTTACCGAAGACGAGGACGAAGGCGACAACAAGGATGCCGAGAGGATTGACCTGGGAGAATACCTAATCCTTGCCATCGCCACCTCGATTGACGCGCTCGCCGTGGGCATCTCGTTTGCGGCGCTCTCGGTCGACATCGTTCCCGCCGTGTCGCTCATTGGCATCACGACCTTTGTCTTCTCCATCGCCGGCGTGGCGATCGGCCACACCTTTGGCGCGCGCTACGAAAAGCCCGCCACCATCGTGGGTGGCGTCGTACTCGTCCTCATCGGGCTTAAGATCTTACTTGAGCACCTGGGGATCCTCGCACTGTAACGAATAACGGCCGCCCGGCATTACGCCAGGCGGCCGTTTTCATAGCCAGCCGTTTTAGAGCGGCTTAACCAAGGCGACCTTTACGCGGCAAGGCGCTTGAGGACGTCGATGAGCAGCTCGTAGAAGCGCTCGGCAGAAGCGAGCTCCATGCTCTCGTCCGGGGTGTGGACATCGGAGAGCGTCGGGCCCACGGCGATGGCATCCAGGCCGTGCAGGGCCTCGGCAAACAGGCCGCACTCAAGGCCGGCGTGAATGGACTCGATGCGCAGCTCGGAGCCAAAGAGCTCACGATAGCTCTCGACAAAGACGTCGCGGACCGGCGAATGCTCGGCATAGCTCCAGCCGGGATACTCGAACTCAAACTTGGCGTCGAAGCCCAGGACATCGGCCAACGTCTGCAGGCGGTCCTTGAACTCGTTCTGCAGCGAGGTGATCGAAGAGCGCGGGGACAGCATGATCTTGACCTGGTCGTCAGAGGTGGCAACCACACCGATGTTGGAGGAAACCTCGACGGAGCCGTCGGTGGCGACGTTGCGGCGAATCACGCCGTTAGGGGCAAGACGCAGGGCACGGATGAGGGCAAGCGCGGACTTCTGGTCCATGGCCTCGACCTCGGCGTCGTCGGCAATCTCGACGGTGCAGGTAAAGCCAGGGTCGAAGACCTCGAGCTCGGCAGCGACGTCGGCGATAATGCCCTTTGCGATCTGGGCCGCGGCCTCGGCGGCAGCGTGGTCGGCGTAGACCAGAACAGCCTTGCACTCACGGTTGATGGCGTTGTCCTTGGTGCCGCCGTTAAAGCTGACGATAGCGGGCTCACCGGCGACCATCAGACGGTCGATGATACGGGCCATGATGAGGTTGCCGTTGCCGCGCTCCAGGTTGATGTCGGAGCCGGAGTGACCACCCAGCAGGCCGGAGATGTCGAGCGTGAGGGTGCTACCGGTCTTGTGCTCGCGCACGATGGGGCAGGTGTAGGTAACAACGACGCCACCGGCGCAGCTGACGGTGGCAACGCCCTCTTCCTCGGAGTCAAGGTTAATCATGGTGCGGGCGCTAATCTGGGACTTGTCGAGCGTCTCGGCGCCGACCAGGCCAGTCTCCTCGTCGGTGGTGAATACGCACTCGAGGGCGGGGTGAACGATCGAATCGTCATCGAGAACAGTGAGCATCAGAGCGACGGCGATGCCGTTGTCGGCGCCCAGGGTGGTGCCGTTAGCGGTGAGGACGCCGTCCTTGACGACCAGGTCGATACCGTCGGTCGTAAAGTCGTGCTCAACAGAGCCCAACTTGTCGCACACCATATCGATGTGGCCCTGCAGCATCACGGTCGGGGCATTCTCGGCGCCGGCAGAAGCGGGCTTGCGAATGATGACGTTGTAGACCTCGTCCTGGTACACATCGAGGCCGCGCTCCTTAGCAAACGCAACCAGGAAATCGCTGATGCCCTTCTCGTTGCCAGACCCACGGGGGACCGCGCTGACCTCCTCAAAGAAATGGAACAGCTGGGCGGGCTCGTAGCCAGTAATCTTGTAATCCATGGTGCCTCCTTGGCGCAACTGGTTAGACAGTAAGACATGCGACTTGTATATTCCCAGACTTTGCGTGCATAAACCAGTCGAAAACGCCGAGCGCCCTCGCATCATCGGCTAACGGCGGGGAAACGCCACTTTATTAAGATAAAGCAGGTTAGACGGGCCGCGCCGAAGGGACGTTGGATCCTTCAACCAACCTCAAAGCTTGATCAACGTTTATGCATACGCCATTGGTATGTTTAATGAGGTTTTTGTCCTCCGTCACGACGTAATCGACGTCGATGCGATTGGCAACGCCCAGCATCAGGTCATCCTCGAAGTCGTTGTGATGATACTTGAACACAAAGGAGTCGAAGACCTCGTCTGCACCGACCGGCGCGATGAGGGCGAGCTCGCGCATCTGCCGAACGCATGCCCAGGCCGTTTCGTCCGCCGCCGCAATGGCGTTATCGCTCAGCGAACCATTCTTCCTTCGGCACTCCCTCTTAATCGCCGCCGAGACAAGATATGAGACATCTTTGACCGAAAGAGACGAGGCAAACAGGGCAATCTGCTCCGAGACATCGGCAATCTCGAATAGACGGGCGACATCCGCTGTCCGGTCCGACCTTCCAGAAAAGTAATCCATCCATACGTTGGTGTCGATGAGCAACTTGAGAATGCCGTCTGCACTCATAGCTCCACCCACTCGGGATAGCGCTCCGCCATTGCTTCCTCATAGAGGTCATCGTAGTCACCCGAGAGGTCGGGAACAGGGATGCCGTATTTGAGGCACGCATCGCGCACGATGTGGCTGCCCTGCGTAACCCTTGATTCCACCGACGCAGTCGCTGGCACATTAGAGCTCGGTACCGCGACCCCCGATCTCGAGGGCATGCATCCGTTGACGACCAGATATTCCCAAAGTGTCCGCACCGCTTGAGACGGCGTCATGCCGATATGCGCCAGCACGGCGTCCCCAGCCTCTTTGAGTTGGCGATCCATGCGCACATTCATCTGGACCGGCCGTGAGTCGAGTACCGATATAGGCATGCTAGCTCCTTCTGCTATACATATTTATATTTCGAGTATAGCACCATTTACTCATAAAAAAGGGGCGCCCCGACAGGAGTGCCCCTTCGCAAAGCTATGTTAATCCCTACAGCGCGCCGGAACCGGCTTGCATCATGCCGCCGGGGCCCGAGCTCACGCCACTGCTCACAGGCGCGGCGTTTCCGGTGTGCGGCGCTGCCGGAGCGGTATCGCCCCCGAGTGCACCTGCCGGACGCGGTGCCGGGATCTCGCCCGTGCCATGGCTAAAGACGAACTTGCCGTCGGCCACGTCGCACAGGACGGTATCGCCACAGCCCCACTCGCCGGCCAGCAGCTCCTCGGACAACGGGTCCTCGATGAGCTTTTGGATGGCGCGGCGCAGCGGACGCGCGCCATTGGTAAGGTCAGTACCCTCCGCCACGATCTTGTCATAGGCCGCATCAGTGAGCTTGATGTTCATGCCGTTGGCAATCAGGCGCTGGCGCAGGTCGTCCACCAACAGGTGAGCAATCTTGGTCAGGTTCTCACCCGAAAGCTTCTGGAACACCACGATGTCGTCGATACGGTTGAGCAGCTCGGGGCGGAACAGGCGCTTGAGCTCGCCCATCGCACGACCCTTGATTTCGCTCGAGGTAAGACCCTGCTCGCCCGTGGTACCAAAGCCCACGCTCGCATCCTGCGCGATCTCGCGGGCGCCCACGTTTGACGTCATGATGATCACGGTGTTGCGGAAGTCGACCGTCTTGCCCTGGCTATCGGTCAGACGGCCCTCTTCCAGCACCTGCAGCAGGATGTTGAAGATATCGGGGTGCGCCTTCTCGATCTCGTCGAACAGCACGACCGAGTACGGGTGACGACGAACGGCCTTGGTGAGCTGGCCACCCTCGTCGTGGCCCACATAGCCCGGAGGGCTACCGATGAGCTTAGAGACCTCGAACTCACTGCCAAACTCCGACATATCGAAGCTGATGAGCGCGTCCTTGCTGCCAAAGAGATACTCGGCGAGCGTCTTGGCGAGCTCGGTCTTGCCCGTGCCGGTGGGGCCCAAGAAGATAAAGCTGCCGCCGGGGCGACGCGGGTCCTTGAGCGGCGAGCGGCTGCGGCGCACGGCCTTGGCAACGGCCTCGACGGCCTCGTCCTGACCGATGATGCGCGTCTTGAGCACGCTTTCGGCCTGCAGCAGACGGCGGCTCTCGCTCTCGGTGAGCGAGGACACCGGCACGCCCGAGGTCACGGACACGATGTCGGCAATCTGGGAGACATCGATGGTGAGCGGGCTGGCGTCGAGCTCGGCCGTCCAGGCAGCCTTGGCCTCGGCGAGCTCAATCTCGGCAGCCTTCTGCTGCTCGGTGATCTCGGCGGCCTTGTTCATGTCGTCGTTCTCGGTGGCCTCCTGCGCGGCAGCCTTAAGCTCCTCCACGTGATGCTCGGCCTCGCGCACCGGCTCGGGCGCGCGGTTGGCGGCGATGCGGGCGCGGGCACCGGCCTCGTCAATGAGGTCGATGGCCTTATCGGGCAGGAAGCGATCCTGGATGTAGCGGTTGGAGAGGTTCGCGGCAGCTTCGATGGCACCCTGCGTGTAGCGCACGTGGTGGTGTTCCTCGTAGCGCGGCTTGAGCGCGGTCAGGATTTTGACCGTGTCCTCGACACTCGGCTCCTCGACATCGATCGTCTGGAAGCGGCGCTCAAACGCCGGGTCCTTGGTGAGGTACTTGCGGAACTCCTCGGCCGTGGTAGCACCGATAATCTGGAAAGCACCGCGTGCGAGCACCGGCTTGAGCATAGAGCTCGCATCGATAGAACCCTCGGCAGAACCGGCACCAATGATGGTGTGCATCTCGTCGATAAACAAGATGACGTCGTCGGCTTCGGTTGCCTCCTGGATCACGTTCTTGAGGCGCTCCTCAAACTCACCGCGATACTTGGCACCCGCGACAAGACCCGGCAGATCGAGCGTCCAGATATTCTGGTCCATAAGATTCTCGGGCACATTGCCGGCGGCAATCTGCTGCGCCAGGCCCTCGACGATGGCCGTCTTGCCCACGCCGGGGTCACCTAAGATAAGCGGATTGTTCTTGGTGCGGCGCGAAAGGATCTCCATCATGCGCTGGACTTCCTTTTCGCGGCCAATCACGGGATCGAGCTCGCCGTCGCGCGCCTTTTGCGTGAGGTTAGTGGCGAACTGCTTGAGCGTGTCGGCGCCGCTCCCCTTTTGCTGGGAGGCATCCGAGCCGCTAAAGAACGGCAGACCTGCACCGGGACGACCGGCGCCTGCTCCGGCGAGCGGACGCTTCTTGTCCTGATCCTTGGCAGTAAGCTTTTCGATGGCCTTTTTGATAGAAGCAGATGACACACCCAGGCGCATGAGGATATCCATGGCCATGCCGTTGCCCTCTTCGACGATGCCGATGAGCAGATGCTCGGTCGACACATACGTCTGGTTGTTCTCACGCGCCACGCGGAAGGAGCGCTCCATCACGCTAATGACAAGCGGCGTAAAGGCAAGCTTGGCAGCCTCGGTCTCCTCGCTGGGCTCGGGAACCGTGGTCTGGACCTCCTTGAGGGTGTCCATGATGTCGTCGTAGGAGATATCAAGCGAGCGCAGCGCCTCGGCAGCTATACCCTCGTCCTCCTTGGCGAGTGCGAGCAGCAGGTGCTCGGTGCCCACCTTATTTGAGTGTAGATCGAGCGCCTCTTGCTTGGCCATGGACATGACCTTGCGTGCGCGATCGGTAAAACGGTCTAACATGCTAGTTCCTCTTAGACGAGCTAGTTTTTTCAAACGCAAAGCGCCGCCCCGCGGCAGCGCTTTGGTCTCTTTACCCATATGGAGTATATGTTAACCGTTGGGACCTTTTCCGCATGGGGCCGCGCGACAACGTCTACAAAAAAGGAATCGCTCCGGTCTGTTTGGGGGTCTGGTTTTGAGCGCTGCCTAGCAGGCAGGCTCGGCGTCCATACCCTCGGAAATGCTGGCAACCTCCTCGGCAGCGGGAGCACCCGGCATGTGCACGAGCTCCATGTGCGGCTCGGCAAAGACCGTGCCCATGGGGAAGGCGCGGCGGAAGACAAAACGAGCAACCGGACCGGCCACCAGCAGGTTCCAAGGAAGAGCCATAATAAAGTTGCGCGGGATGTTGATGAGCCACATCATCGGCAGCATCTGCAGGTTTGCAAGCGGGCCGCCAGGTATATGGATCAGGCCTTCGCACGCGCCGTAGAGCGACATGATGATGACCATGGGAACGACCATGCAGGAGCTGACGGCGAGCGTCATAGCGAGCGGCGAGCTCTTACCCGGCGTGACCAGGAACTTGAAGGCGAAGCCTTTGGCCAGCGGGCTGGCAACAAACCAGTCGCAGCACATGGCAAAGACGTAGGCAACGGGGAAGCCGAGCCACGCGGCGGCAACAACCTCGCCGTTGATGGCCCCATGCTGCAGGGCAACGTTGTAGATGCTCATCCAGAGCACCATGCAAAAGCACATGATAAAGGTGAACAGCAGGCTCTCTCGTTTGTTGATAGGCATAAAGGGCGAAATCCTTTCTGTGTTACGCCGCAACACCACGCAACAAAAATGGGCGGGCAAGATGGAGTTACTGGGACTTCATCTCGCCCGCCCGTGGTACGTGCGTCTGCGACTACTTATGTGGTGAAACTACCCTAACACGAACGGCGCGCGCTTCGTAAGCGTTGAGTTTGTGGAGATGCAGGGCACCAATAATCCCCCGACCCCATAAGTTGCGGTGGAATACGGACTGTTTTGACCCTTTAAGCAGCAATTCAGTCCCTATTTCACCGCAACTCATTTGGTACAAAGTGACCTGTCCCCCCCTTGCACCAATTAGCTGGTGTGGCGCCAGCGAGGGTCGGTGAGGGTTCTCGCCACGCCCAAGCCAACGGGCAAAAACGCCACGATGAGCACCGCGCGCACAAACCAACCGAGCATATTGACCGTGTCGAAGGTGCACATGTAATACATCGAACGATACAGGTACAAGCCCGGCACCATAATGACAATCGATGGCACCGTGAGGGCGATACGTGGGTAGGTGAGCTTGATTTCTGCCAGGCTTGCCAGCAGGCCCGACACGAGCGCCCCGATAAATGCAGCCGCCTCGGGAGGCATGCCTACGCTCAGGCCCAGGAAGGGAAGCATCGTCGGCGCATCGACGAGCGTAAGGCGCAAGGTATTGGACACGGCGCCGATCAGACCGGCCGCCGCGGCCATCTTTACGGGGCTGTTAAACATAACCGAGAAGCCAAATACACCGATAAAGCTCATCAGTATGCGCAAGAGCGTAAGAGCCAACGGTGAGAGGCCGAGCGGGGCGAAGTCATCCGGCGCCAGCCCCACACATTCGGCAACCATCCAGCCTACGAGGGTCGCCATCACAATAATTGACACAGCATACGAAAGACGCTCGATGCCGCTTCGCATATCGAGCTTTGCGATGTCGAGGCCTGCCGTAATAAGGGGAAAGCCGGGAATCACAAAGAGCATGGCGCCAATATAGCCTTCTTGGTGCGACATTGCCCCCGGAATGACCTGGCCAAGGCCGAGCAACGCCAGCAAATACGAGATGCAGGCTAGCGCGACGCCAATCGTCAAAGCGCTAAACTGGCCGAGGCCCTGTTTGAGGATATGAGAGCGGGCAAAGTTGCCGACGCCCGCGCCCACGAACGCACATGCCATCTCAATGGGACCCCCACCAAGTAAAAAGACAAAGGCGCCACAGGCGCAGGCCGCCGCAAGGCCCTGTTGCCAAGGTGCGTAATCAGGTTTTGAGCTCTCTACGGTCTTGAGCATCTCGTGATACTCATGCACCGTAAAACGACGGCCATAGGTCTCGATTTCCTTTAGGAAGCTCTCCATCATCCAAATGCGATGGGTATTGACGCCCGTTGTGGGCAGGCTGACGACCTCGTTAAAGCAGTGGCCGCCTTCGATGCAGGTACACTCAAACGACAGGAGACTTAAGTCAACGTGGATGGTAACACCGAGTACGGCGGCGACGCGATTCATGGTATCGCGTACACGCCAGGCACCCGTTCCGCTCGCGAGCATAAGCATACCGGTGCGGCAAATGATGGATGATTTGTCGGTAAGCGGTGCATCGACGGCAAGCTCATCGCCCGCGGTCACGATCTGGCGCCAGTCAGTTTTCATATGGAGCGCGCCGGCACGGACACCGTGGTGCATGGGGGCTCTCGAAAGCAGTGAGTCAGGGCGCGAAGGCTGTGGGGGTTCCGTCGATTCATCCTCAACCTCATCAGCCTCTTCATCGACCAGATCAAAGGAATCAAGCGGCGCTGGCTCGCGACGGTCGATTAGCTCCTCGTTCTCATCATCAAAGTAATTGAACTGATCGAGCATGTCCTCTTCGATCGCGCGCTCGCTCGCATCGTCCATCCCGGTGCTCCCTTCCCATCGACTAACCCCCATCCTAGGCAGCGACAGCTAAAGGAGACATAAAAGAGACGACTGTCATGCGAGCCATGTGCGCAATAGCCGTTGGCTAGTCATTGGGGACGTTCTTAAACGACTAGTCAAACAAGAACGTCCCCAATGACTACATCGATGTTTTGGCAACGCCAGCGAGCGGGTCGCATTTGTGACAAGGTGACGTGAAACGAAAGGGCGCTGACCTTCTGGTCGCGCCCTTGAAGTTGAACGTCAGATTGTCCAAATGCGGCCCGCGCAGCGTCGAGCCGTTACGCGGTTCGTAGAACCGCGTAACTAGTTAGTACATCTTTGCGCCGGCGGGAATGGAAGCGTCGAGCTGGATCAGGTTGAGACGCTCCTCGCCCTCCTCCTCGTGGATGGCACTGATGAGCATGCCACAGCTGGGAATGCCCATCATCTTACGCGGAGGCAGATTGGTGATGGCGAGCAGGGTCTTGCCGACCAGGTCCTCGGGCTCATAGTAGGCATGGATGCCGGAGAGGATGGTGCGGTCGGTACCAGTACCGTCGTCGAGCGTAAAGTTCAGCAGCTTCTTGGACTTCTTGACGGCCTCGCATGCCTTGACCTTCACAGCGCGGAAATCGCTCTTGGAGAAGGTATCAAAGTCGACGAACTCCTCGAACAGCGGCTCAACGGCGATCTTAGAGTAATCGAGCGTGGGCTTAAGCGACGTAACGAACGGGCTCGCGGCGTTGCCGGCCTCTGCAGCCTTGGCGGCAGCGGCACCGGACTGGAAACCCTTCTCGGGCTTCATGTGCGGGAACAGCAGGACGTCGCGGATAGAAGCCTGGTTGGTAAGCAGCATGACCACGCGGTCGATACCAATGCCAATGCCGCCCGCGGGAGGCATACCGTACTCGAGGGCGCGCACGTAGTCCTCGTCATACTCCATGGCCTCATCGTCGCCGCCGGCCTTCTCGGCCATCTGGGCAGCAAAGCGCTCGGCCTGGTCGACCGGGTCGTTGAGCTCGGAGAATGCGTTGGCGTACTCGTGGCCGGCGATGACCAGCTCAAAGCGGTGGGTCAGACGCGGGTCGTCCTCAAAACGCTTAGCGAGCGGGCTGACCTCGATGGGGTAATCGCACACGAAGGTCGGGTTGACGATAGTGTCCTCGCCCAGCTCATCGTAAATCTCGGCGATGATCTTGCCGGCAGTCCACTCGGGCTTGATCTCCAGGCCCTTCTCGCGCGCGGCGGCAGCAAGCTCCTCGGCGGGCGTGTCGATGGTGACCTTCTTGCCGAGCACGTCAGAGACAATATCAGTCATGGGACGGCTTGCCCACTCACCGGACAGGTCGATAGTCTGGCCCTGATACTCGATGACCTCGGGGTTGCCGATGGCCTTGTTGGCAGCCTTGATGACGCCCTGGGCGAGCGCCTTCATGCCCTCGAGATCGGAGAAGGCACGGTAGGCCTCCATCGTGGTGAACTCGGGGTTGTGGGTGAGGTCCATACCCTCGTTACGGAAGATGCGGCCGATCTCGAAGACGCGCTCAAAACCGCCGACGATGCAGCGCTTGAGGTGCAGCTCGGTAGCGATGCGCAGGTAGCATTCCTGATCGAGAGCGTTGAAGTGCGTGATGAACGGCTTGGCCGTAGCGCCACCCTGGATGGTCTGCAGGATGGGGGTCTCGACCTCCATGTAGCCGTCGGACTCCATAAAGCGACGGAAGGTGGAGAGGATCTGCGAGCGCTTGCGGAAGGTCTCGCGAACATCATCGTTGGCAATGAGGTCGACGTAACGCTGACGATAACGGGTCTCCTTGTCGGAGAGGCCGTGGAACTTCTCGGGAAGCGGGCGAACGGCCTTGGAGAGCAGGGTCGCGCTCTTGGGGGCGACGGAAAGCTGGCCGCGCTTGGTGCGCACGACCACGCCGGTCACGCCCAGGATATCGCCCAAGTCGAGGGCCTTAAGCGTGCTCCAGGCCACCTCGTCCATGTCGTTAATACGGCAGAACAGCTGAATCTCGCCAGTCGCGTCGCGGACGACGATGAACATGATCTTGCCCTGACCGCGCTTGGCAACCGCGCGGCCGCCGATCTTCACGACGTCCTCGGTGTCCTCGCCATCGGCAAGCTCGGCATACTTAGCCTCGATGTCGGCAACGTAGTCCTCGATCTCGGAGTGCTCGGGGTACGGATTCTGGCCCGCCTCGAACAGGGAGGCGCGCTTGGCCAGGCGGGTGGCGCGCTCGTCGTTGAGCGTCGATGCCTGATCGGCGACGTTCTGGTTCTCTGCCATAAGTTAGCTCCTCAAACTAAAACGCTCCCCAGGATTCGGTCCCAGGGAGCGAAAACATACCTTTACGCGGGACCGTGGTCTAGCGTGCGATCTTGGCGATGGTGTAGACGCGGGTCTTGCCAGAAGGCGTAACGACCTCGACGGAGTCGCCCTCACCGTGACCGATGATGGCGTGGCCGACCGGAGACTCGTTGGAGATCTTGTGCTCGAGCGAGTTGGTCTCGGTGGTACCGACGAGCGTGACTTCCATGACCTCACCGTTGGGATCAATCAACGAAACGGTGGAACCGATGGAGACGGTGAGATCACCCGTGGTGGCAGCAACCTGGGCGTTGGCGAGAATAGCCTGAATCTCGGCGATACGAGCGGCGTTCTGGGCCTGCTTGTCCTTAGCGGCATCGTACTCGGAGTTCTCCGAAAGGTCACCGAACGCGCGGGCTTCCTTGATGTCCTCGACGATCTCCTTGGCGTAATCGCCCTCACGCCAAGCGAGCTCCTCGACGAGCTTCTGGCGGCCCTCAGCGGTCAGTACGATCTGGCTTGCGTCCATACGGATATCTCCCCAACTATGATGTAACGATCAACTGTCAACAAAACGAAAAAGACCGGCTAGCCTGCGGGCAAGCCGGTCAGGTGCTCACCCCAAAGGGATGGGACTACTCTGCGTCCGCGTCGCCGTCCTCTGCCTTCTTTTTCTTGGCAGCAGCGAGCTTGGCCTCGAGGTCAGCGATCTCCTTGTCCTCCTCGGACTCCTCGACCACAACGTCCTCGGCCTGCTTGGACTCGCCCTTGTCGCCTTCCATGCCCTCACGGATGTTCTTGACGGTAGAGCCAAGCGACTTGCCGAGCTTCGGCAGGTTCTTAGGCCCAAAAATCAACAGGGCGACAATAAGGATAACTACCCACTCAAAGCCTTTAGGGAACATGTACTTTCCTCCCGGAATCAATGCAAACAAGCTCGATGGATTATACCGCAGCGGGCCTGCATGCAGCTTTGGAATCACAACAAGAGCAACAATAGCTAAAAAAAGGGACCGCAAGAAGCGGTCCCTCCTCATGCTCTGGTCGGGTTGACTGGATTTGAACCAGCGACCCCTGCGTCCCGAACGCAGTGCTCTACCAAACTGAGCCACAACCCGTTAGCTCGACTATAGTAACAAAGATTTCCGCCATGTGCTAGAGAAATTTTTACTTCTTTGGCACTTCGATGCGAACCGTGTCGGAAATCAGCTCCGTCGCGCAAGCCCACCAGCCATTTTGCTGAGCGGATGCCGCGAGATTGGATGCCGTGACGACGGTGTCGCAAATGGCAAACGAGCAAGCGCCCGACCCGCACACATCCACGGCAACAGTGCCGTCCTGCGTACGCAACCAGTCGAGAACCGTTTGGATTTGAGGCTCCATTTGCGCAGAAATGACGCCCAAATTGTTGTGGATGAGTGCGTATGCCGTCTCGGCATCCCCAGCACGCAGGGCCGAAGCGATCGCGCCGGGCTTGTCTGCCGGTACCGGGTTCTCATCAAAACGTCGATAGGCTTCAATTGTTGAAACACTCGCCTCGCGCGGCTTGACCAGCACAACGGGCGTTGCGGGCAGCGCGGGATACTCGGTTGCCAGCACGTCTCCCCCGCCCACATAAAACGCAGGGCTCACATGCAAAAAGAACGGCACATCGGCGCCAATACCGCGCGCGATGTCATCCAGCGCAGGATCGCCGCGATCGACACCCCAGAGCTCCGCTAAGGCAACAATGACCGCCGCGGCGTCCGTCGACGGACCGCCCAGACCAGCACACAGCGGAATGTGCTTCTCGATCGTCACGCAGATATTGGCCTCGCGCCCATAATGCTCGGCCATAGCGGCCGCCGCACGATACGCCGTATTCTTTTGCATGGGAAAGTCGGATGCCGGAACCGTCTGGACGGTCAACTCCTGCGCCGGGGCGACCGTCACGATATCGGCAAGACCGACGGCTGCCATCAGGGAATCGACCTTGTGGTAGCCGCGGTCGTCACGCTCGGTATGAACCCCCAGGTAGAGGTTTATCTTTGCCGGCGCAGAAAGGGTCAGGGACCAATCGGTCACCGTTAGTGCTCCTCGAGCTGATTCCCGAGCGGGGTAAAGATGTGCTCGCCGCTCTCGGGGTCGAACAGCTCGACCTGGCCGGTAAGGACATCGATATACTGGTAGGACTGACGCGACTTGCGGCCACGGCGCTCGTCAACCTCGACGATAAAGACGGCGGGGTGAACACTCTTGATGGTGCCCATGCGCTCGACGACGCGGGTGCGGCCCATGTTGGCCTTCACCTTGACGCGATCGCCCACCATATCGGTCAGCTTCTCGTGGATGTCGTCGACGTGATTGACTTCCATCTCTTCCATGAACAGGGCCTCCAGAAGGTGCAATTCAAAAAGGGGATAATACCCCTAAGATAGACAAAACTCTAATACTATAGCACCCTGCTGTCGCCATACGCAAGCAGCTAAAAAAGCCCGGTCCCAAATACGTACCAGACGACAACCTCGCATGACCAGCTCACGTCAGCGAACGACCACCATTCGAGCCAAGGTGTCGCGAAAGAGGAGCGACGCGTACTTTGGTACGCGAGCGACGGTTTGAGCGACAGATTGGCCGAATGGTGGCCGTGCAGCGTCGAGTAGTTACGCGGTTTGGTAAAACCGCGTAACTTAAAGGTTGTCGGTGTCCAGGACGATGGTGAAGGGACCGTCGTTGACCAGGTCGACCTTCATGTCGGCGCCAAAAATGCCGTGCGCCACATGCTCAACGTCCTGGGCGACGAGCGTCAGAAAGTACTCGTAAAGTTCGTTAGCCACATCGGGCGCGCCGGCATCCGTAAAGGACGGACGGCGGCCATGACGGCAATCGGCAAACAGCGTGAACTGCGACACCACGAGCACCTCACCGTCGACGTCGGCAAGCGCCAGATTGGTCTTGCCGTTCTCGTCCTCGTTAATGCGCAAGCCCCGGAGCTTGCCCCACAGCTTATCGGCCTCGGCGCGTGTATCGCCATGGCCCACGCCCAGCAGTACCAGGTAACCGCGGCCAATCTTTCCCACACACTCGCCGTCGACCGTCACGCCGGCATTGAGCACGCGCTGTACCACCGCACGCACGGCCTACTCCTCGCCCGTCAGCTTGGCAGACAGATGCTCGAGCGCATGGAAGCGATGGCTAATGGCGTTCTTCTCGTCCGCCGTGAGCTCGGCCATGGTCTTGCCCGGCGTGTCGAGCGGCAGGAACAGCGGGTCATAGCCAAAGCCATGATCACCGCGGCCCTCATGCGCGATAACGCCTTCGCAGGCGCCCTCGCCATAGGTGACCAGGCCGTCTGTATCGATAAGCGCGACAACGCTCATAAAGCGCGCGGTACGATCCTCGTCGACCACACCTTCCAGGTTTGCCAGCAGTTTGGCGTTGTTGGCGGCATCGTCGCCGTGCACGCCCGCGTAGCGTGCGCTGTACACGCCCGGCTCACCGTCCAGGGCATCGACAACCAGGCCCGAATCGTCGGCGATGGCCATGAGCCCCGTCTCCTCTACCGCGGCCTGCGCCTTGATGATGGCGTTCTCCAAAAACGTCGTGCCGTTTTCCTCGGGGTCCTCAAAATCACCCAGCTGACCCAACGCCACAAAGCGTACCTCGGGCATGACCTTGCCCAGAATGGCCTCGATCTCGGTGAGCTTATGGGCATTGCCCGTTGCCACGACGATGGTCGCTGCCGGGTCGAGGGTGTCGATATCGATCTTCTCAAGTGCCATGACTGGCCTCCTTGTCTCTATAGCAAAACCGCCCAAGGGAAATTGGCCTCAAACCCTTTCCTCTCCCTGGCGACAGAAACCTTATAGTTCAGCGTTTCCGCAGATAAAACCTGCCAATATAAACATCCCTTTTTGGTAGGTTAGGCGAGGGCTTGGCGCTGAAGCTCGATGAGCTCGACGATGCCCTTGTCGCCCAAGTCGAGCAAGGCGTTGAGACGCTTGCGGTCGAAGGGCGCCTGCTCGCCGGTGCCCTGGAGCTCGATCATCTCGCCGGTGTCGGTAGCGACGAGATTCATGTCGACCTCGGCGTGGCTGTCCTCGGAATAATCCAAGTCGAGCAGAGTGTTGCCGTCGACGACACCCATAGATATCGCGGCAACCTGGCCCATGAGCGGGATGCGCTCGAGCTTGCCCGCCTCGACCCACATGGCAAGGGCGTCGTGCAGCGCCACCCAGGCGCCGGTAATGCTCGCCGTACGCGTGCCGCCATCCGCCTGAATCACATCGCAGTCGACGGTAACGGTGTACTCGCCGAGCGCCTTCATGTTGACGACGGTACGCAGGCTGCGGCCGATGAGGCGCTCGATCTCCATGGAGCGGCCCTTACGCTTGGCGTACTCACGCTTGCAACGCTTACCGGTCGATGCCGGCAGCATGGCATACTCTGCGGTTACCCAACCGGCCTTGGCGCCCTTGCGCCAGCCCGGCACGCCCTCCTCGATGGTGGCGGCACACAGCACGCGCGTGTCGCCGAACTCAGCCAGGCACGAGCCGTGGGCATGTTTCATAACACCACGGGTGAGCTTGACGGGGCGCAGTTCATTGGCGGCACGGCCGTTGGCGCGGTTGACCTGCATGTACTCCATAGAAATATCCTTTCGGCAAAAGAAGAGGGCAAGTCTTTGGACGGTAACCCTACATCTATTTCAGTTCGTCGATATCGATATGTTCGATGCTCTTGAGCGGCTGGCCAAAGATAAAGCTACCCGCCACCGCAAACTCGGCAATGTTATCGGCCGTCGTCGCAAAGCGATGCTGCGGCTCGGCAGCGTCGCCCGCCAGCTGCTCGCGGCGTGTGAGGATATCGGTCAGCTCGCGCGTAGTCTCCTCGGCGGAACTCACCACGCGCACCCCGGGCCCCAGCGCATGGCGAATAGGCCCCACGAGCAGCGGAAAGTGCGTGCAGCCGAGCACCACGGTATCGATTCCGCGATCGCGCAGCGGCTCAACCGTTGCGCCGACCAGCGCTCGCACGGCTGGCGTATCGAAGATGTCCTCGTTCTCGAGCCACTGCTCCTGCAGATGTGCACCCGAGGCGAGCTCGTGCTCGACGACCTCGACAAAACTCGAAGCCGGGCATCCATACACGTCCACGCCGGCATCCAAATCCTGAATGGCACGCGTGTAAGCACCCGAGCGAATGGTGAGGTTGGTGGCGAGCACGCCCACGCGGCGCGTGCGAGTGCTGTTAATCGCCGCACGTGCGCCCGGCGCGATGACACCGATCACGGGAACGTCGAGCACCTGCTGAGCCAGACGCAAGGCCGCTGCAGTCGCCGTGTTGCAGGCGATGACCATGATCTTAACGTCGTGCTTGGACAGCCAGCGGCCCGCCTGCAGTGCAAACGAGCGCACCTCGTCCTCGGTGCGGGTGCCATAAGGACAGCGTTTGGTGTCGCCGAAGTAGTAGACGGACTCATGCGGCAGCGCCGTCGCGATGGCGCGTGCAACCGTCAGGCCGCCCAGACCCGAGTCGAATACGCCAATGGGCCGCGTATCCCCGGCTAGATTCTCGATATCGGACATTACCTCACCAGATTCTCTCTCGAAAAGATATGGCTCAGAACGATGGGGGCGCGCTACGAACGAGCCACAACGAGCAGCTCTGCCGTTGCCACCCAGCCGTCGACAATCTTGCCGCGCGTGACGTAAGCGTTATCGCAAGCGTCCAGGAACTCGGGCGCGCCGGCGCTGGTCAGGCCGTTCTCGACCAAGCAGAACGTGCCCACGTGATCGGCCATGTAAAAGTCGGACTCGGAGTCGCCGAGCGCAAGCGTCTCCTCGCGCTCAATCCCCAGGTGCTCGCAGAAGCGCGCGATGGCAACGCCCTTGTTGAGACCCGCCGGATTGATGTTGAAGGCACGACCGTCCTCGACACGATTAAGCTCGAGCGTCGTCGGCTTGGACAGGTGGGTCAAATGGCCGTTGCAGGCCCAAACCAGGCCGCAGCCGGCCTCGTCGAGGATGGCCTGAACCTCGTCATCAGGCACATCGCCGCGCATGCCGACAGTGACCTCGCGGTACTTGTAACCGGTCGACATATCGTTGTGGTACTCGATCTTATGCGGCCAGCGGGCAAGGATCTTCTCGCACACACCGGTCTGTTCGATCACCTGGTGCGGCGTGAGACCGCAGGCGGGATCGTAGGGCATGTCGCCGGTCAGGTACTCCCAATCGTTGGCCTTGAGGTCGTACATGACCAGGCCGCCCATCTCGCCGATGTAGGAGTTGAGGCCGAGGACGCGCGCGTCCTCGTGGATCATAGTGCGGTTGCGACCCGAGGTGGGAACCACCTGGATGCCGGCGCGGGCGAGCGCCACGACGGCCTCGACGAGCTTGGTCGACGGATTCCCGTCGTTGTCACGCAGTACGCACGAGCCGGGGGCGAGCATCGTGGCGTCCAGATCGGTAAAGACGTACTTGACCTTGGCCAGACGCTCGCGCATCTCGCCCGAAAGCTCGGCAACGGTCGGCAGGGTGTTGTGGGACATGGTCACTCCATTACGTAGAAGGGGCTTGGTCTAGGCGTCGTACGCCGCAAGGGTGCGCTTGAGAATCGAACCGTCGCGCTCACAAGGCTCGGGTCCGTTCTTGCGCAGCATACGCTCTTCCTCGCCCTTACCGGTCACGATGACTACGGCAGGACGGACGGTTTCACGCACGGCAGTCTCGATAGCGGCAACGCGATCAGTCACGATTTGCCAGTTATCATTTCCCTGCGCTTGAACGTTGCGCGCGATCTCGGCGCAAATATCCTCGACATCCTCGGGGCCAGGGTCATCCTCGGTAATCACGATTCGATCGGCATACTTGCCAGCGGCGATGCCCATCGTGGTGCGTCGATCGACACCCTTACCGCCCGTAGCGCCAAACACAACCGCCAGCTCGCGCTCGGGATAGTTCTCGCGCAAGTCACGCAGGAGCGTCTCGAGGCTCATGCCGTTATGTGCAAAATCGACGATTCCCAGGATTTTGCCCGATACGGACGGATAGAGCTCCATGCGACCGGGAACGAAGACGCCCTCAAAGCCATGGACGATACCCTCTTCGGAAATGCCCAGGGCCTCGGCGCAGGCAATAGCGGCAAGCGCATTGGAGACATTGAACTTAACCGGCGTGGGAATCACAATGTCGCGCGTAAAGCGGGGCGTGCGCACCGTTGCCACCACGCCGCAGTCGCCATTACGAATCGCCAGCGCAAGCACGTCGGCACGCTCGTCGGTCAGGGAGAACGTCACCGTACGTTCGCAACGAGATGCCGCCTCGAGCACGCGATCGACCTTATCCATATCGAGATTGACCACGGCAAAACGGCTCTGCGAGAAGATTTTGAGCTTGCTGGCAAAGTAGTCCTCGAGCGTCGGATGCTCAATCGGCGAAATGTGATCCTCGCCGATATTGGTAAAGGCACCGACTTCAAAGGCGATCTTGCCCGTGCGCTCGTATTTGAGGCCCTGGCTCGATGCCTCCATAACCAGCCACGGGGCACCCGCCTCCGCAGCATGTGCGATGCGAGACTGTAGCAGGAAGGATTCGGGGGTCGTCAGCTTGGAAGGGCCCACCTCGATGCCGTCGTCAAATTCAATGCCCGTATTAAGAGCGGGTCGATGACAGCCCGTAAGCTTGGCCTCGTTGAGGAGAATGCCGCGCAGATAAAAGCTACAGGTCGACTTGCCCTTGGTGCCTGTAAAGGCGCAGACCTTCACCTTACCCGACGGATGCCCATAAAAGGCATCTGCCACCACGGCGAGCGTGCGGCGAATATCACTCACAATCACTGCGGGAGCATCAACATCGTAATCGACCTCGGAAACGTAGGCCACGGCGCCATCGGCGATTGCCGAAAGCAGGTACTCGCGCTTAAACGCGCGGCCCTTGCAGACAAACAACGTGCCCGGACGCACCTGGCGCGAGTCGTCAGTCGCAAACTCAATGCGCTGGTCGCACGAAGCGCTCGGTTTGGAAACAACAAGGTCATCTTCCTCGAGCAACTCTATATAGCGCATCAGAGTTAGCTTCTCTTGTGTCGGACTCGACATACAAAGACCTCTCTCGCTAAATTCAGCCTTAAAGGGCAAAAGACGTCCCGCGGCAGAAACGATGAAACATTCTGTATTATCAACCATCCTAATATGCCACCTGACCTTGCGTGCACTGCAGCCTTCTAAAAAATTGCATGGACTGTGTCGTGGGTTAATAAATGGCAACAGTGTTCACCCCGCGTAAAAACAAGGAAATCTGGGTGCTATTCTTTACCCAACTGTCTTGATGTGCCTCATTGACCCACAATGCCGACCCATCATGCCCAAGCAAAGGATTCCAGATGAAACGACATTTCGAACGTCGCCACCGCTCGGCACGCGTCCAGTTGACCCGGCACATCGTCTGCGCCTTCGCGACGGTCGTTGTGGCCCTTGCCACCATCATCGGCGCGAGCGGCTGTTCGTCCTCCCAGAACGCCTCGAGCACCTACACACTCGTCGAGGATGGCAAGCTCACCGTCGCAAGTGACTTGGCCACACCCCCGTTTGAATACGTCAACGATTCCGGCAAAGACCAGGGCTTTACCTATGAGCTCATGGGCATGATCGCAGATGAGCTCGGTCTGGAGCTCAACTACTTGCCGGCGCAAAAGTTCGACGGCATTATCCCCATGGTCAAGCAGGGTGTAAAGACCGATGTCGGCGCATGCAACATCACGATTACCGACGAGCGCAAGGAAGAGGTCGACTTCACCGACCCCTATATCGACTCCAACCAGGGCGTCGCAGTTGCAAAGAACACTGGATACGACATGGTCGATAGCCTCAACGCACCGGGCGTCAAAATTGCCGTGCAGTCGGGCACCACGTCCGAGGAGTGGGCAATCGAGAACCTGCCGCAGGCAACCACCGTCAACTTTGACGACTGGACAGCAGCCTTCACCGCCGTCATGAGTGGTCAGTGCCAGGCGGTCGTATGCGATTTGCCCGTTGAGCAGTGGATGGTTTCGAACTCCTTTACCGGTATGGAGATCATCAAAGAGGTTCCGACGGGCGAGCAGTTTGGCATTGCCGTCTCTAAAGACAACCCCGAGCTGACACAGGCCATCAACGATGCCCTTGCCAAGATCAAGAGCTCCGGCGCCTATGACAAACTGTACGAGAAGTGGTTTGGCATGGCACCCACGAGCGGGTCCGATAACAAGGATGCCTCGAGCTCAGACGACGCGACGGACACTTCACTCGCCGTCACCTCGGCGACCGCCAAGTCAAACGAAGACAGCGGCAACGGCGTGCTCGGCGGCATCGCAACCCGCCTGACCTGGGAAGCGACAACGGGTAGCGACGAGGGCGACGTTTCGCAAATTGAGCTTGAGCTGCCCGAGGGCGGATCGTTTGAGAGCACCGATGTTAAGGTCACGCTGCTCGACGGACTGAACCAGACGGATGTCAAGCCATCGTGCTCGCTGGACAATTCAAAGCTCGTCATTAAGTTCGCCGATCCCGTCGCTGCCGGCTCGCAGATTCGCGTTGTCGTCCCCGACGTCGTATTCCCGAGCAACGCGGGTGCCTATGCCGTCACCGGCAGCTATGTCGCCGACGGCGACAAGCGAGATCTTCCCGAGAGCCCCACCATCAGCGTCTCGGAGAGCACCATGGTGCAAGAAATCGTCGCCTGGCTCGACGCCCAGCCTTGGGTTGCCGCGTGGAACTCCAACCCGTTTTTGGGCATGTTCTGCAAGCCGCAGATTATCGTCACCTCAATCGCCTCGCTCTTTAAGGGCTGGGGCATAGCACTTGCCGTGACCGCCATCGGTTTTCCGCTCGCCATCCCCATCGGCTTGCTGTTTGCCTTTATGAAAATCAGTCAGAGCCGTATGCTGCGCGGCATCGCTGTGACATACATCAACGTCCTGCGCGGAACCCCGCTCTTCCTGCAGATCTACATTGCGTTCTTTGGGTTCCCTATGATCGGTCTCAACGTGCCCAATCTGCCGCTCGGCGTTGGCGTGCTCGCCATCAACTGCTCGGCCTATCTTGCCGAGATTTTCCGCGCCGGCATCGAGAGCGTGCCGCATGGTCAAGCGGAAGCTGCCTACTCGCTTGGCATGACCTGGTCCCAAGTTATGTCGCGCATCGTGATCCCGCAGGCCGTACGTTGCGTTATACCAACTATGACCAGCGAGTTCGTTATGCTGTACAAGGACACGTCGCTGCTTTCGAGCGTTGGCGTCATGGAGCTCATGCTGTTCTCCAAAAACCTCACGGCCACCACGGGCAACATTACGCCCTACATTTGCGCCGCACTTTACTATCTGGTCGTGACGATTCCGCTCATCCACGCCGTCACCAAGGTGGAGCACCGTCTCGCCGAGCGCAGCAAGCGCTAACCGCTCATACATAGCGTTCGCAACCACGGCCCGCCGCTTCGTCTGAAGACCGGGCCGTGGTTTTTTCGGTTCGCTCGGCGCTTATGCCCTATCACGAAACAAAAGATTGGCATGATAGTAAAGATTATTTGACATCAGCTGCCGCAATCCTTGCGGCAGTACACCTGAGCCGTCGGCAGAAAGGATCTTGCATGTGCGGTTTTGTCGGTTTTACCGGTACAGATGAACAGAGTGAGCTGGTTCTCACGGCCATGATGAATCGCATCATCCACCGTGGTCCCGATATGGGCGGCCAGCATATCGTCGACAACGTTGCCCTTGGCTTCCGTCGTCTTTCGATTCTCGATCTTTCCGAAGCTGGAGCTCAGCCCATGTCGAGCGACGACGGCAAGGTCACGATTGTCTTCAACGGAGAGATCTACAACTTCCAGGAGCTTCGCGCCGAGCTGGAGGCAGCCGGCTACGCCTTCCACTGCAACGCCGATACCGAGGTCTTGGTACACGGTTACGAGGAGTGGGGCGAGGATCTGGTCAACCGCCTGCGCGGCATGTACGCGTTCGTGATTCACGACCAGAACAAGAACAAACTCTTTGGCGCTCGTGACATCTTTGGTATCAAGCCGTTCTATTACTACCAGGCATCCGATGGCTCGCTGCTGTTTGGCTCCGAGATCAAGAGCTTCCTGGACCATCCCAAGTTTGAGAAGGCTGTCAACCACGACGCGCTGCGCCCCTACCTGACGCTGCAATTCCCCGCCACGGAGGAGACCTTCTTTAAGGGCGTGTTCAAGCTTGCCCCGGCGCATTGCTTTACGTATGACTTGACGACCAACACCATGGACATCAAGCGTTACTGGAGCTGTGACTTCACCGACGACAACTCCAAGACCTTCGAAGAGTACGTGGACGAGTGCGACAAGGTCGTGCACGAAAGCGTCGCTGCGCACCGAATCGCCGATGTTAAGGTGGGCTCGTTCCTTTCTGGCGGCGTGGACTCCAGCTACATTGCCGCCTGTCTCATGCCCGACACCACGTATTCTGTCGGCTTCGATTACAAGAACTTCAACGAGACCAACTACGCTGCCGAGCTTTCCGACAAGCTGGGCATCAAGAACGCGCGCAAGATGATTACCGCCGACGAGTTCTTCGATGCGCTGCCCGATATCCAGTACCACATGGACGAGCCGCAATCGAACCTGTCCAGCGTTCCGCTGTACTATCTGGCGCAGATGGCTTCCGAGGAGGTCACCGTCGTCCTTTCGGGCGAGGGTGCCGACGAGCTGTTTGCCGGCTATGAGTGGTACGAGGACACCCCCGAGATGCGCTCCTTTAAGAAGCGCGTGCCACTCGGCGTGCGTCGCGCCCTGGGCTCACTCGTTCAGCATCTCCCCTACTTTAAGGGCCACAACTTCCTGACGAAATGCGCCGAGGTTCCCGAGCGCTGGTATGTGGGTCAGGCAAAGGTGTTCGATCCCTCCGAGGTCGACGAGGTGCTCAAGCCCGCTTATGACACCGGCAAGAACGCCGCCGAGATGTGCGCCGAGTACTACAAGCAGGTTCCCAACTGCTGCGAGCTTTCCAAGAAACAGTATCTGGATATGAACATGTGGCTGCCGGGCGACATTCTGCTCAAGGCCGATAAGATGTGCATGGCGCATTCTCTGGAGCTTCGCGTCCCGTTCCTGGACAAGAAGGTCATGGAGTTTGCCGAGCACATTCCCGCCAACTACCGTGTTAACGAAGAAGGCTGCAAGCTCGTTCTGCGTCACGCCGCCAACCGCACGCTGCCCGACGAGTGGGCAACGCGCAAGAAGGTGGGCTTCCCCGTACCGGTCAAGTTCTGGCTGCGCGAGCAAAAGTACTACGACTACGTAAAGGAATACTTCACCGCACCGTGGGCTGCCGATTTCTTTGACACCGATGCGCTCATGAAACTGCTTGACGATCACTTTGAGGGTCGCGCGCTCAACCAGCGCAAGATCTATACCACGCTGACGTTCCTCATCTGGTACAAGCGCTTCTTTATCGACGAGGACAAGGGTGCCGAAGTCGCCGCGTAAGTTTCGTTATGAATTAGCGGTGAACAGCACGGGGTTTCCGCTATACTCAATCCCTGCGGGCGATTGGCGCAACGGTTAGCGCAGGTGCTTTACACGCACAAGGCTGGGGGTTCGAATCCCTCATCGCCCACCACTTGATTGAAAAGGCTCCCAGCGATGGGGGCCTTTCCTTTTTTGGCCCATCGCAGAGGGATTCGAACCCGCAAGGGTGCGGAGCTGAGGAAACGCGAAGCGTTTTCCAGCGCAGCACGCGAGGAGCGGAGCGATGAAGCGGGGCGCGGACGGCGCCAGCCGCACGCGGACATCCCTCATCGCCCACCACTGAATTGATAGGCTCCCAGCGATGGGGGCCTTTCGTTTTTGGGCCCATCACAGAGGGATTCGAACCCACCAGCACGTCTGTCACAAAGGCCGTGGCCAAAAAATGGCAAAAATGAGTACCGCTACCTTGGTTACAACATATAAATAGATAGTATTTGCTTAAGTTCCGCAACATATGTCCATTATAAGGACTAACAGTCGGACCAGAATCGTGCATTCATCGCCATTTCGACTTGCTATTTGGTCTGATTAGTCCAAAATTGCTGCTACCAAATCGGTAACAGTACTCATATTTGATGTTTTTTGACCAGCAGGTCTCCCCGCCTTAGCAAATCTAAGGCAAAAAGGGTTCCAGACCGCTGAATCATGCCGCATATGACACGTCCGCAGTCCGGAACCCGGTCCAAATTGAGTTATTGCGCCGAACTAGCCCAAGACACCCGACAGGATCTCGATTAGGCTGTCCACGTCGGCTTCCTCGCAGACGAGCGGCGGCAAGAAACGCAGCGTATGGGCACCCGTAGCGTTAATCACGGCACCGGCCTCCAGCGCTCGGGCAACAATGTCATGCGCATCGCCCGCAGCGTCATCCAGGTCGCAGCCGAGCATCAAGCCGCGACCGCGCACCTCGGTTACGTGCGGTAACTTGGCGAGCTTTGCCTCCATATAGTCGCCCACCCCGGCGGCATGCTCAGCGTAGTCGCCGCGCACAAGCGCGGAGAGCGTCGCGGCGCACGCCGCGACAGCCAAGCAGCTACCGCCAAAGGTCGAACCGTGGTCGCCAGGCTTAAATACGTCGGCAATCTCCTTCTTTGCCACCACGGCACCCATGGGCACGCCATCGGCAATGCCCTTGGCAAGGCTCATAATGTCGGGTTCCACGCCATAAGTCTGGAACGCAAACGGCTTGCCGGAGCGGAAGATACCACACTGGACCTCGTCGGCGATAAGCACGGCGCCCACCTCGTGTGCCAGGTCACGCGCCGCGGCCATAAACTCCTCGGTCATGGGATGTACGCCGCTCTCGCCCTGGATCGGCTCGAGCATCACGGCACAGATTTCACTTCCCAACTGCTTAAAGATTGCGCGAAGCTCATCGACATCGTTGGGCGTGCAGGCCACAAAGCCGCCCGGCAGCGGGCGGAAGCTATCCTGCAGCCAATCCTGCATGGTAGCGGCAATGGTCTCGAGCGTTCTACCATGGAAACCGCCGCGCATGCACACGATGGTGTTGCCACCGTTACCGGCACGCTTGGCGTACAGGCGAGCAAGCTTCATCGAACCCTCATTGGCCTCGGCGCCGGAGTTGGCAAAGAACGTCTCCCACACCTGCTCGCCCGCCGTCGGAGCACCGAGCGCAGCTGCCGTGGTCTCATCGCCGGCGGCAATGGCATCGGCAATCACGCGTGCACTGTCCGCATCGTCGTTAGCGAGCTTGGACAGCAGCGCCGCGACCTGGCCACGCTGCTCGATGTAGAAGTAGTTAGACACATGCAGAAGCTTTTTGGTCTGAGCCTCGAGTGCCGAAAGCACTGTAGGATTACCGTGGCCAAGGCTACACACGCCAATACCAGCGAGAAAGTCGAGATACTCACGGCCATCGTCACCGGTGAGCTTCATACCGTGACCTTCGACAAACTCAACCGGCGAGCGGCCAAAGGTATGCATAACGTAGTGGGATTCGAGTGATTGTTGAGTTGCAAGTGACATGGGATGCCTTTCGTTGGGCGCCGTACGGCGCAGGGCTATGGGTGCAGGGACACGACGACCGCGGGTTAGCTAGACCGTCTGGAGCTTCTCGACCTCGTCGAGGTTCTCGGTCAGGCGCGCCGCAAAGGTCGAAAGCGGGTGCGGGTGCGTATCGAACTCGTAAGCCGTCTCGGTGGAATGGATCACGGTGCCGACGCCGGCATCAGTCAGCAGCTCAAGCAGCAGCGAATGCGGCGTGGTACCGTTAATGATGTGCGCGCGGAACACACCGGCGGCAAGCGCATCGACGGCCGCGCGCAGCTTGGGAATCATGCCCTTGTCGACTTCGCCGCCGTAGAGCATCTCATTGACCTCGTCGAGCGTCAGGTTGGAGATGAGCGAATACTTGTCGCTAAAGTCCTTATACAGGCCATCGACGTCGGTAAGGAAGATCACCTTATGCGCGTGGAGCGCCGCCGCGACAGCACCGGCGGCGGTATCGGCGTTGATGTTAAAGAAGCCGCCGTCCTCCCCCGCCGCGACCGTTGCGATGACGGGAATGTACTCGCTGTCGAGCAAGCGCTCGATATAGTCGGTGTTGACGTGCGTGACCTTGCCCACGCGACCGAGCTCGGGGTCGAGCGGCTCGGCGATGAGCGTGCCGGCATCGCTGCCCGACACGCCCACAGCCAGGTTGCCATGCTGGTTGATGGCAGCGACTAGCTCCTGGTTGACCTTGCCGCCCAGCACCTCGCGCACGATATCCATGGTATCCGGCGTGGTCACGCGCTGGCCGTTCTTAAATTCGACAGGGATGTCATAGTGGCTGAGTGCTTCGTTGATGGCCTTGCCGCCGCCATGCACGATAACGGGGCGCATGCCGATGATCTTGAGCAGAACGATATCGCTCATCACGTCGCGGCGTAGCTGCTCGTCGACCATGGCGGCTCCGCCATACTTGATAACGACCGTCTTGCCGGTCAGGTTTTTAATCCACGGCAGCGCCTCAAACAGCAGCTGCGCGGTTGCTTCGTTGGATTCACTCGAGCGACAATCGCGTGCGAATTTCATAGTCTGCCTCGTCTTTCGTATAGCCATTGAGCCATGCCCCGCCGCTCGCAATCACACCGGGACGTACGGCACGCCCAGAATCTAGGAACGGTAGTCACCGTTGATGGAGATGTACTCGTGCGTGAGGTCGCAGGTCCAGACGGTCGTCGCCGCGTCGCCCGCGCCCAGGTCGGCCGAGATCACAATCTCGGGTGCCTCAAAACGTCGCAGGGCATCGTCCTCATCGAAGGGAACCGTCAGACCATCGCGACAGACGGGCATGCCCATCATGTCGATGGAAACATCCCCCTGGTTAAACTGCACGCCGCACTTACCGAGAGCCATGGCAACGCGACCCCAGTTGCAGTCGTGACCGGCAATGCAGGTCTTGACGAGCGGAGAGTTGGCAACAGCGCGCGCCGCGATATCGGCCTCCTCGTCGTTAGCGGCGCCGGTGACGTTGACCGTCACGAGCTTGGATGCGCCCTCGCCATCGGCGGCGATGTTGCGCGCCAGGCTCTCGCACACCTCATGCACGGCGAATGCCAGCTCGTCAAAGGCATCAGTGCCCTCGACAATGGCCTCGGCATCCGCGGCAGCAGCGCCGGAGGCAAGCATGATGCAGGTGTCGTTGGTCGAGGTATCGGAATCGACCGTCACCTTATTGAAGGTCTGCTTAACGGTCGAGAGCAACAGAGCGTGAAGCGCCTCCGGCTCGACGGGGGCATCGGTGGTGATGACCGAAATCATGGTGGCCATATTGGGCATGATCATGCCCGAGCCCTTGCACATGCCGCCCACCGTATAAGCGTTGCCCGCATGACCCGCAGCCTCACTGCGGTAGCGAACGGCATACTCCTTGGAGTGGGTATCGGTGGTCATGATGGCACGGGCCGCATCGGCACCGCCATGGGCTGAGAGCGCCTCGTAGGCGGACGGAACGGCCGTCTCAAACGTGTCGATCGGCAGGATCTGTCCGATCACGCCCGTGGAAGCAACCAGAATCTGCTGGGGTTCGCAGCCGATGACCTGCGAGGCGATGTTGCACGTCTCGCGCGCGCAGGCAAGGCCCGTCTCGCCCGTGGCGGCATTCGCGTTGCCGGAGTTGATTGAAACGCCGGCGATGATGCCATAGCCCTTGTCCGCACCGCCCAGGTTGGCACGACTCACCTGCACGGGCGCTGCGCAAAAGCGGTTGGTCGTAAACACGCCGGCGCCGGGACAGGGCTTATCGGGCACGACGAGCGCATAGTCCAAGCGCTCGGGATTTTTCCGGAATCCCGCATGGATGCCTGCGGCTTTAAAGCCAGCCGCTGCCGTAACGCCACCCTCGACGGCGCGAATCTTGATATCAATCAGCTCGGTATTCATCGTCCTCATGACTCCTTATATCAAATAAAAAAGCGGGTATCGGCTGGCACGCCATACCGGTCGCAACTACTAGACCAGCTTAAAAGTGGCGCCCCACTCGATGCCCGACCACCAAATCGTTAACAATCGAATGTGCTACACCGGGCACGCCACTGTGGGCAAGCCTCGTCGCTCATCAAATCCAAAGACGATATTGGCACACTGGACCGCCTGACCGGCAGCACCCTTGCACAGATTGTCGATGGCACCCGTCGCCACCAGCACGCCCGCGCGCTTGTTGAGCGCGAGGCCGATCTGGGCGGCATTGGTGCCGACGACCGAGGCCGTCTTGGGCTGCTGGCCGGCATCGAGCACGCGCACAAAGGTGCGACCGGCGTAGAACTGCTTGTAATGGTCGACGACCTCCTCAAGGGTCAGCGTGTCGATAGCCTGCGGCGCGAGCGGCAGCGTCACCGTGGAGAGCAGGCCGCGCTTGAGCGGTGCCAGATGAGGGGTGAAGACGATGCGGTCGGCCAGGCCAAGAATCTGCTCGATCTCGGGCGTATGGCGATGCTTGCCCACGCCATATGCTTCCAGATTTTCGTCTGCACTGCAAAAATGGGTGCGGGCGTTGCAGGACTTACCGGCACCCGTCACACCGCTAATGGCATCGACGATCACGGGGCCGTTCTGGGCAACCCAGCCGGCACGCACGGCAGGCGCGGCGGCAAGGCTCGTTGCGGTGGGATAGCAGCCGGCGCAGGCGACCAGCACGAACTTGCCGTCAGCATAGTCGCATGCGGCGGTCTCCAAGTCCCGACAGAACAGCTCGGGCAGGCCGAAAGCACGCGTCTTGAGCAGCTCGGGGCTCGTGTGCTCGGCGGCATACCATGCCTCGAACACGGCCGGATCGCTCAGGCGGTAGTCGGCAGACAAGTCGAAGCAGGAAACGCCTGCGGCAAGCAGGGCGGGCACCTGCGCCATGGCGGCGGTGTGCGGCACGGCTAAAAAGACAGCGTCGCAGGATGTAAGCTCGGGAGCATCGTGCGTCGTGAAGACAAGATCGCTCACGCCAACGAAACTCGGATACACCGCGGACAGCGGTTGGCCGGCATCGGCGTTGGACGTGATGGCAACAAGTTCAAACTCGGGATGGCCGAGTACGAGGCGAATGAGCTCGGCACCGGCATATCCTGCCGCACCGACGATTCCAACCTTTAAAGACATATCAGACTCCTTGTCTGCAGTTTATGCACCAATGCGCATCCCGCAGCCGTCGTTATGAGGTGGGTTGAAACTTTAGCACCAAAAGATGCATATATATGCAAATCTTTTGCATATTCATGCATTGAAACAAACCAGACACATTCACGCGAAGGAATTGACAAATAACAATGGGCCCCACATCGCCCGGTGCACCTTGCGGTACCGTTGCGATGTGGAGCCCGACACAGACGGGTATTTGAATTGTTGGGGCCGGCGGGAGAACTCTTTTAGAGCTCGACCGGCACCCATTCGTCGTGGTTGCAGATGAAGGCCTCCGGCTCCTCGACGCTAAAGAAGACGAGCGTGGGGTCGCCTGCGCCCTCATAATGCTCGCCCAAACGCTCCAGATGCTTCCAGCCGGCCTCGCGCATATCGGGGGCAGCCTGGTCATCCAAGCCCGCTCGTCCACGCAAAATGAGCCAGCCATGGCCCGGCCACCAGCTCGTGGCCTCAAAGCGCTGGTTTTGCAGCAGCTCCTGCCACACATCTTTGGTGCGTGCCGTCACAAACCACAGCTTGCCGTCCTGGATCTGCGCAAACGAAAACGGACGCACATGCGGCTGCCCATTCACGCTCGTCGCCAGATACCACGCCGGCACCGACGTCAGATACTCCAACACCGTATTCAATCCGTCCACGTTTCCTCCTGTCACTAGCTAATTTGGAACGGGTAGTTAATTTGAGACGCGCTAGAGCTCCAGACGTTCTTCGCTGCCGTCGATATCGCAGAAGCGGGCGACGATATTGCGGACCGAGAAAAACGCAAGGCGACCGTCGTTGGCGCTCTCGTGATTCTCGCCAATGCCCACCATGTGCTTAAAGCCTGCTTCGCGAACGCGGTCGTTCACAACCGCATCGTCCTCGAGCGCGGCCTCGCCGGTCAGCACAATCCAACACTCCCCCGGTTTCCAACCCGAAACCTCAAACTTGGGGTTCGCGCTGAGCTCGGCCCACACGTCCTTGTCGCGCGAGGTGCAAAACCACAGTTTGCCATCATCGACCATGGCAAACGAGAACGGCCTCACGCGCGGCTGATGTCCGTCCGTCACGTCGATCGTGGCGAGATACCACGCCGGAATACGCCTAAGATACGAACAGGCGCGCTCGAGTTGGGCCGTGCGGTCGATGTCGGTCATAGGAATCCCTTTCTTGCGCTCGAATCGCGCCTAAACAAGTTGAAGATTGATGACGATGACGCAGATGAGCAGCAACGCCGTCACCACCGCCGCCAATGCATCGCCGCGGCCAAACGCAAGCGTATGCAGGCGTGTGCGTCCCTGCTCGCCATGGTAGCAACGTGCATCCATAGCAGCAGAGAGTGTCTCGGCATGACGAAACACACCCGTGAACAGCGGAATTGCCACGCTGGCGAGCATACGCACACCGCCGAGCGGACCACCCGTCACGCGCGCGCCGCGACTTGCCTGCGCGTCCGCCGTCTGCTTCATCTCGGTGGCAAACTGCGGCATAAAGCGCAGCGCGATGCCCATGATCATGCCGAGCTCGTGTGCCGGAAGCCCCACGCGCTCAAGTGGCGCGAGCAAACGCTCAAAGCCTGCAGTGAGATCGAGCGTGGGCGTGGTGAGCGTAATAGCGCTCATGCCGGCCATCATCAGGGTCAGGCGGCACGCCATAAACCCGGCGGAATGCAGCGAGCCCTCGCTTATCTGCAAAAAGCCGAGCTGCCACAGGATGTGCCCGCTCTGGTCGGTAAATAGGTTAAGCACCGCGACCACCACGACGATCGCCAGCAGCGGCGCCATCGATGACAGGATACGGCGAAGCGGCACCTGGGACACGGTATAGATCAGCACAACGAAAATTGCGACCGGGACCAGTCCGCGGAAGCTACTGACCGTGAGCGTCGTGATCAGAAACACAAAGCCCAAGAGCAACTTGGTTCGCGGGTCCAGGCGGTGGATTGCACTATCGCCGGGATAGTAGCTGCCAAACGAAAACGCCTCCATTAGCAGCCCTCCTCTCGCGCGATCGTTTCGGATTTGGCCTTGTCCGAGACGTTAGAAGAACCGTCTGAGCGACCGATCAGCAAATCTGCCAACTCATCGGCCAACGACTCAACCGTATAGAGCCCGTCGCAACGCAGCGGCACGCCCGCTTCCGCGAGCGCCAGCGCCATGCGCTGGGCAGCGGGAACACCCAAGCCGATTGATTTAAGCTCATCCGCATGCGCAAAAACCTGAGCGGGCGTGCCCCCGGCAAACACAGCGCCTTCGTTCATCACAACGATGCGGTCGCAGCAATTGGCTAGGTCATCCATACTGTGCGAAACCATGACAACGGTCAGGCCCTCATCATGAAGACGGCCAATGAGCTCCAGGAAATCCCTGCGGGCCGCCGGATCGAGACCTGCCATGGGCTCATCGAGTACCAGCACCTCGGGCTCCATAGCGAGCACGCCGGCAAACGCCACACGCCGCTGCTGTCCGCCCGAGAGTTCAAAGGGGCTCTTGTCGCCTATCGCGGCAAGGTCGAGGCCCACACGGGCGAGCGATGACGCAACGCGGCGCGCGACCTCGTCTTGCGACAGGCCAAGGTTGTGCGGGCCAAATGCCACGTCCTGCACCACGGTCTCGGCAAACAGCTGACGCTCGGGATATTGAAACACCACGCCGACCTTAGCTTTAACCGCGGCGGCATCCTTCTTTTGCGACAGGTCGAGCCCCAGCGCACAAACGCTCCCCTCCTGCGGGCGGATTAACCCGTTGAGGTGCTGGACCAGTGTGGATTTACCCGAACCGGTATGGCCTGCTAGCCCCAGGAACTCGCCGCGACGCACCGTCAAAGACACGTCGCGCAGTGCCCACGGACTGCTCGGGTCGTTTCCCCAGAGAGCCTGTTTGTTCGATTTGCCCGCAGTGGCCGAGCGCTTATACCAGCGACGGCGCTCGCGCGGACTGAGCGAATAACTGTACGAAACATGGGATAGCTCGATGACGGGCTCCGATGCGTTGTCCTCGTTGTCTGCCGGAACAGTGCCGTCAGCGATTTCCAACTGGGATGCGGAAGGCTGCCCCGCGGCGCCCGCCCCGCTCCGCTCGGTATAGGCCTGCGCAACCTCGGCAACCATATCCGCCTCGCGCACCTGCGCGCAAACAGGTACGCCCTTCTCACGAAGCGCCATGCCCAAACGGCACGACTCCGGCATGTCCAAGTTCAACTGCGCAAGCTCATCTGCCCGTGTAAGAATCTCCTTGGGCGTACCCAGCATGGCAACTCGTCCCGCCCGAAAAACCGCGACTCGATCGGCCTCGGCGGCCTCTTCCATAAAGTGCGTGATCATCACGATGGTCATGCCGCGATCATGCAACGCGCGGCAAGCCTTCATGAGGCCCTTGCGGCCGCGCGGGTCGAGCATTGAGGACGCTTCATCCAAGATGAGCACGCGCGGTTCCATGGCAAGCACTCCAGCAAGCGCCACGCGCTGCTTTTGGCCACCCGAGAGCGCGTGGGTCTCGTGACGCTCAAAGCCCACCAGGCCCACGGCCTTTAGCACATCCCGCACGCGCTGCGCGATCTGGGCCGATGGCACGCCCAAGTTTTCGGGACCAAAGGCAACATCGTCCTCGACAAGCGTCGCCACCAGTTGATCATCCGGGTTCTGGAATACCATGCCCGCGGTCGAGCGGATGTCGTAGACCAGCTCGGGGTCGGACGCATCCATGCCATCAATGCGCACCGTGCCGGCATCGGGCTGCAGCAGCGCATTCAGGTGCTTGGCAAACGTCGACTTGCCCGACCCATTACCACCGAGAATGCAGAAAAACTCGCCGTCCGCGATATTCAGACCGATGCCGTCGAGCGCCTTCGCAGTGCCGTCGTAGCTAAATGAGATGCCCCGACACTCAATCATGCGCGGCCTTTAACCTGGTCCTTTTTAGGCGTGATGAGGTTGGAGACCGCTTTGTACACTGCAAGCGTGAGCACCGAGTTAAGCACGGTCTTGATAAGGTTGAACGGCAGCACGGCAGGAACCATGAGCGGGGCGATCACATCGACCGAGCCATACCAGAACCATACGCCAATGGTAAGGTTTGCGACCATAGACAACGCCGTAGCGGCAATGACGCCGAGCACCAGACCAATCACGGCACCCTTGTAGGTGTGCATCTTTTGGTAGACGATCGCCGCGGGCAGAATGAAGCCCAGCGTAGCGACCAAGTTCATAAGCGCGCCGACCCAGTCACCCGTGGTGAGCGCATGGATAACGATAGCCATAGCGGCAACGGCAGTGCCGGCACCAGGGCCGTACGCAAACCCGCACACCATCGCCGGCACCAGCGACGGGTCATACGTCAAAAACGGCGCCGAGGGGAGGATGGGCAGCTGCACATACATAAACAGTGCTCCCAAGGCGCACATCAACGCCATGGTTACGAGCTGTTTGGTGCTCCACCTATTCGTGTTCTCAAAATGGATATGCTGCGACTGTTCAGACATAAGATCACCTGCCTCTTTCATCCGGACTCTAACCGTTGGTACTGGGATCTCACCAGTTCAGCCGGCATGCGAACCAACGCACACCCGGGTCGCGGACTCATCAGCTCGGTCGCAGACACCTCGCCTGCGCCACGGCACCCCTTTGGCACCGCCCGATTTACCACCAGTGGGGAATTTCACCCCGCCCTGAAACAGCAATTGCAAGTGTAGCACCAGTAGGCTTTCGCGCAAGTATGCCAAGGGTAATTTGTGGCGGGGAAACGGAAGCGGGATGAAGATGCAGTATCCCATTTTCCGCAATCATCAATCCACCGACGTACCCAATGCTCCGCACCGCGCAGTAGTATGAAGGAGGTCACTGCGCAACCCGCGTATGTCAGGAGAACAAATTGGCAGCAAAACTTGATCTCGGGAAGGCTCTATCCCAAGCCGCCCAAGCCGCCGGTGAGATGGCAAAAGACGCATCGGCGGCCATCGAGTCCGCCGCCAAAGGCGCCACGAATGCAGCTGAAGGCGCGGGAAACGTTATCGTCGACACGGCCACCTCGGCATCCGAGGCCATCGGCAGCGCCATGTGCTCGGTTGCGGAAGGTATGTCGAGTGCCGGCGAGCAAATTGCGTCGTCCGATGCAGGCAAAACGATTACAGGGGCCGCGAACACGGTAGGCGGAATTGCCATCGGTGCCGCCGTAAATCTGGCCCAAGGAGCATCGTCCCTTGCGTCCGATGCGGCGTCGACCGTGGAGGGCGGGATCAATGCCATCAAGGAGAACTCATTCTCCGCGCGACTCCGCAGGGCACGCATCAAAGGTTTCCGTGACGGAATCAAGCAGGGCGCCTACCTTGCGGGAGAGAAGCGACACAATTTCATCTACGCATATGTGGCAACGCTCTGCTTCCTGATGCGCTGCGACGGTGACTTCTCCCAAGAGGAGCAGAAGTGGCTCGAGGAGGGCCTCGATTACCTCAAGCTGGACGGCGGCCTCCCAAATAACGTCAAGACGAAGGTGCAGGTTATCGCGGATGATGAGGGTTTGTCCTTCGACCAAGTCAAGGACTGTTTGGACAACGTTAGCATCGTGTCGCTGGACTCCATAGCCGAGCAGTTGCAAGTCGCCGCGGCGGCAGACGGTCAGGTAACAGAAGAAGAGGAGCATGCCTGCAGGCTCTTTGCCGACTATATGGCGGCGAGGGTGGCATGCATGGCCGTTGACGAGAGCCGGGCCGAGCAGGCAGTCGAAAAGTCCGTCCGCGAGTATGGCGAGAACCTTCAGCACATCGACCGGGAGTTCAAGGAGCGGACGCGACTGCAGGATGCCGACGCGGCCTTCGTCGTAGCCGCAACCATGCTCCAAGTCGCCCGCATTCTTATCATCAACTCACTGACGGAAGTCGAGTGCGCCGGGGCGGGCAACGTAAAAGAACACGCTTTGCACGACTTCCAAGGTCGTGTCTTCTCTGGTTTCGATGACAGGATGCCGTGGGAATCGAACCATCTGTTCGCCTCAAAACATCATATTCTTAATTCACGTGGAGTGCCTTACGACGCGACACGCTACGAGGCAGAAAACACCGGGCTCTTCAAGGGCGCAAACCACCGGTTCGCGACCCTCGGCCACGACCCAGTGCTCGGTCTCGTGTTCGGAACATCTAACATCATGACCAACAGCATCACCTGCGTTAAAGACACCAACATTTTTGGTATTGGTGTACGAGTTCCCGCAACCTACTCGGTCTCCTATGACGCCTTTGGGGGAAATCCGCAGATCGGGGCGCCCGCCGGGACTGTAGAGATGCTGGTTGCGGCGGGAAGGCGCGTCGTGAGCGAGCCGGATGCCGCCGCGGCTGCTCTGATCAAGCAGCTGATCCACATCGGCACAGACCTCTACACGCCGTGCGGGATACAGATCCCATTCGCCAATCTCATCCTCGACAAAACACACACCGAGGCGCTTACCAAATACGTCAGCACCGGCGATGTGCTGAAGGTCGGCATGCAGGCAGGTATGGCGGCGCTTATCAACTGGTTGATAGCGGCACTTCACGGGTGTTCTCTGATATTCAAGGACGACGGATCAGATTACTGCACCGAGATGTACCAAGCACGTACCAAGAAAATCATCCTCCTGTCCGATACCATCGCAACTTCAAGCAGCGTCATACGGGCGTTAATCAAAAAGATTCCCGAGTGCATCGACCTCGGAGGCGCAGCGATACTCGTCTACCGACTGTTCTCGGACGCGCGCTTCATTGCTAAGCTCAAAGAAGAGTATGTGCAATCGGAGCTCAATAAAATCTATGACGAGCGAGCAAAAGGGCTGCTCTGATTCCTCGGCGCCCTTCCCCTTACATCACCATTCAAACAAAGCGGAAAGCGCCTCATTGAATAAAGACATCAGTACAAAAAGGACCCCTTGTCCGCGGCTCCAAAGGAGCAGGACAAGGGGTCCTAATCTATCCGAGGACGTTCCGGAGAGAAACCCCGTCACGCCCCCGGATCCCCGGTGGGAGTTCTAGACCTTGTCGGCCTTAGTACATACCGCCGCCCTGCTGACCAGCGGTAGCAGCAGCGATAGCGTCCTCAAGCTGAGTGTTCTTGGGCACATCGGAGACGGTGGCCTCGGTGATGAGGATCAGGCTGGCGACAGAAGCAGCGTTCTGCAGGGTGACGCGGCTGACCTTGACGGGGTCGAGGACGCCCATCTCAATCATGTCGCCCCACTCGCCGTTGGCAGAGTTGAGACCCTGGCCGGCGGGCAGCTCGGCAACCTTGTCGACCACGACAGCGCCCTCAAAGCCAGCGTTCTTGGCGATGGTGGCGACCGGAGCGGTCAGAGCCTTCTTGACGATGTCGACGCCGATCTTCTCCTCGGGGTCGTCGATCTCGACAGCATCGAGCGCAGGAGCAGCGTCCATGAAGGCGACGCCGCCGCCGGCGACGATGCCCTCCTCGACAGCAGCGCGGGTAGCCTGAAGGGCGTCCTCGACGCGATGCTTGATCTCCTTGAGCTCGGACTCGGTAGCTGCGCCGACCTTGATGACGGCAACGCCACCGGAGAGCTTGGCCAGGCGCTCCTGGAGCTTCTCACGGTCGAAGTCAGAGGTGGTGTTCTCCATCTCACCCTTGATCTGAGCGATACGAGCGTCGATGGCCTCCTTGGAGCCAGCGCCGCCGACGACGACAGTGTTGTCCTTGGAGATGGTGACGGACTTAGCGGTACCGAGCATATCGGCGGTGATGTCAGCGACCTTCACACCCAGCTCGTCCAGGGCAGCCTGGCCACCGGTGAGGACGGCGATGTCCTCGAGGATGCGCTTGCGGCGATCGCCGTAGCCCGGAGCCTTGACGGCGCAGACGTTGAGGGCGCCACGGATCTTGTTGAGGACGAGGGTGGGCAGGGCCTCGCCGTCGATGTCCTCAGCGATGATGAGCAGGCCACGGCCAGCGCGCTGGACAGCCTCGAGAACGGGCATGATGTCCTGAACGCTGGAGATCTTCTGGTCGGTGATGAGGATGTACGGATCCTTCATCACGGCCTCCATGCGGTCGTTATCCGTGACGAAGTAAGCGGAGACATAGCCCTTGTCGAACTGCATGCCCTCGACGGTGTCGATGGTGATGTCGAACGTCTGGGAATCCTCGACGGTGATGACGCCGTCCTTGCCCACGACCTCCATGGCCTCGGCGATCTTCTCGCCGACCTCGGGGTCACCGGCAGAGATGGTACCGACAGAAGCAATCTGCTCCTTGGTCTCGACCGGCTTGGCCTGCTTCTTCATCTCGGCGACGGCGGCGTTGACGGCCTTGTCGATACCGCGACGGATGGCCAGCGGGTTGGCGCCAGCGGCGACGTTGCGAAGACCGTCGTTGACGATGGCCTGAGCGAGCAGGGTTGCGGTGGTGGTGCCGTCACCCACGGTGTCGTTGGTCTTGGTGGCGACCTCCTTCACCAGCTGGGCGCCCATGTTCTCGATGTTGTCCTCGAGCTCGATCTCCTTAGCGACGGAAACGCCGTCGTTGGTGATGGTCGGGGCACCGAACGTGCGCTGCAGCGCAACGTAGCGGCCCTTGGGGCCCATGGTGACGGTAACGGCGTCGGCCAGGGTGTTGACGCCCTTGGCGAGCTTAGCGCGGGCATCGGTGTTGAACGTAATGTTCTTTGCCATAGTGGGTAATCCTCCAAAAGAAATGTGACTCGCGTCGCCGCTTCCGAGTCCTATGCGGCGGGCGCGTTCAAAGACGAATCAGAGATTCTGACGAGACTAGGCCTCGACGACAGCGTAGATGTCATCGGCGCGCATGAGCAGATACTTCTCGCCGTCGACCTTGACCTCGTTGCCACCGAACTTACCGTAGATGACAACGTCGCCGACCTTGACGTCCATGGGGATGCGCTCACCCTTGTCGTTGACCTTGCCGGCACCCACGGCAACGATGGTGCCGCGCTGCGGCTTCTCCTGAGCGTTGCTGGCGATGTACAGACCAGAGGCGGTCTTCTGCTCGGCCTCGTCGGGCTTGACCAGGACGCGATCTGCAAGCGGCTTCAAAGACGACATGCTTGTTTCCTCCTTTGTGGGCCGCGCGGTCATGCCGCGCGGGTTAACCCTTTTTGTTTGCGTACGCGTTGAATGGTACCCACGAATGGCGGGTTATACAACACGGAGTCAAAAAATCTTATTTTTTGGCACTTAGATTTTCTGAATGCCGGAGGATAACTTGTGCGCGGCTCCCGTGTGGCGCCGGAGGGGCGGGATATAAGGTTTCCTGCTCGGGCAGTCCTGCTCGCACGAAGGCCACATTAAGTGGCCTTCGGCTCGTGCGGAACTCGCGATAAACCTTATATCCCGCCCCTCCGGCGCCACACGGGAGCTGAGTCAACGTTATCGAGCCCGGCATTCAGAAAAGTCAGTGCAGCAAAATGGCGATGCGGATGGAATGCACAAGATAGGGGCACGTTGTTGGGACGCGCTCTTTTAAGTTGCGGTGGATAGTTCCTGTTTTTGGGCTTGAAGGCCGATTTTAGGGACTATTTCACCGCAACTGAGGGGTGGGATGTGGGGTTAACGCTCGTAGATGAGGTTACCTGCCAGGTAGGTGGCCTGGACCTTGGTGGCTTGCAACTCTTGGGGGTCGATGGTGAGCGGGTTTTGGTCCAGGACTACCAGGTCAGCGTATTTGCCGGGTTCCAGGCTGCCGAGGTTTTGCTCGTCGCCCGCCGCGTACGCGCTGCCAAGCGTGTAGTTGCGCAGGGCCGTTGCCGCGTCGATACGCTCACTCGATAACCAGCCGCCCTCGGGCCAGTAGCTGCGGGGGTCTTGGCGGGTGATAGCCGTGTAGAGCACGTTCATGCTGGTAACGGCTGTGATGGGGCTATCGGTGCCGAAGGCTTGGCGGATGCCGCGCTGCTTATAGGTCGCAAACGGCCACATGATGCGGCTGCGCTCCAAGCCCAGGTCGCGCTCCGGACCACCCGGGTCGAGCGTGATATGGCAGGGTTGGCTCGAGGCAATGACGTTGAGCTTGCGCAGACGATCGATGTCCTCGGGCAGCAGATTCTCCAAATGCTCAAGCGTATTATGGCCGTGCTGGGGCAAGCCGTAGAGCTCTGCCGCCTCCTCAAAGATATCGAGTGCGGCATGGATGGCGCCGTCGCCGATAACATGGATGCGCACGGTGTGGCCGCGCTCGGCTGCCGCCAGAACCAGCTTGCGCATACGCTCGGCAGGAACCGTCAGGCGACCCTGGTCGCCCGGAAAGCGTGGGTTGGTATAGGGATCGGTGAGGTATGCGGTATGCTCGCTCGACACGCCGTCGAAGAACTGCTTAAAGCCCGGCGCCGAGAGCAACGCATTGTTTGCATAGCGGGTCTGAAGCTCTTCCAAGCGCGATTGGTCATCCAACAGCGTGGGGAATAGGTGGGCGCGAATGCCCAACTTGCCGCTCGCCTGAAGCTTGTCGTAGACGTCGTCGCGGATAAAGTCGCAGCCCGGCATGGGCATGAGCGACATGTCGCAAATCGAGGTAATGCCCTGCTCGGCCATGCGTTTCATTTGGTCGGCATACGCGCTCGCGATGCGGTCCTCGCCCAGCCACTCAAGACAGCGCGGCAGCAGCTGCATGGCCGCAGCCTCGTGAGCAATACCCGTGAGCTCGCCATTTGCATCCTTGTCGTAGCTGCCACCCGCCGGCGGCTCGCTATCACGCGTCACGCCGAGCGCCTCGAGCGCACGGCTGTTGAGCCACAGCGTATGCCCGTCGCCCGAGTACATAACACAGGGGCGATCGGGAAAAGCAGCATCGAGCGATGCCTTAGTGGGATGCTCGGGCGGATCCCAGCGGTAATCGCGCCAGCCCTGCGTCACGACCCAGGCGTCGTCGGGCAGGTCCTGGGAAAACTCGAGCGCATCCTGCACCAGCGCCGCCTCGGACGTGCCCATATCCATGAGCATGTACGGCGAGGAACCGACCGAGGTATGGAAGAAGTGCAGATGAGCGTCATGGAAACCGGGACAGATGAACTGCTCGCCGTAATCGACCACCGGCGTGGCGGCAGGTGCGGCGGCAATCACGTCATCGGGCGCGCCGACTGCGACGATGCGATCACCCGCGATGGCGATCGCCAGCTCGCGGGCGGTATCGATACCGTCTTGGGCGGTAAAAACGTTCTTGGAGCGGATAATCCGATCGATATGCTGCATGAGCATCCCCATCTCTGGCAGGTAATTCAACACCCCCGAGTGTACTCCCCCACCCTTGTAACAAAATCCCAAGCGGCAAACGGCAACTTTACCAGCCCTAGCGGCAGGTGGCATACTGGAGACAGCCTGTACGATTTTGCGATCAACCCAGCAAGGAGCAAATCGACCATGACGAAGACCAAGGCACAGCAGATTATGGCGGCAACCGAGGTTCGCGCGGCAGACGACGTCACCGCGGCCATCCGAGATATTGCCACCGAGTTTGAACCCTATATCATCAAGCAGCGCCGGCACTTCCATAAGCACCCGGAGCTGAGCCTTGCCGAGGAGCGCACGACCTCCGACATCGCTAACCAGCTCGACGCCATGAATATCCCCTACGAGCGTCCGCTCAAGACCGGCTTGGTAGCAACGCTTCGCGGTACCGCGCCGGATGCCTACCGCGAGGACGGCACGCCGCGCCGCCGTATCCTGCTGCGCGCCGATATCGACGCCCTGCCCGTCACCGAGCAGACCGGCGAGGAGTTCGCCAGCGTCAACGAGGGCCGCATGCATGCCTGCGGCCACGACTGCCACATCGCCATGATGCTCGGCACGCTGCAGATCCTGCGTCATATGACCGATGACATTCACGGCGAGATCCGCATCGTGTTCCAGCCCAGCGAGGAAAACGGCCAGGGCGCCAAGCTCATGATCGGCACCGGCGTGCTCGATGGCGTCGATGGCGCCTATGCCGCACACATTTGGAGCGAGGTCGACGCCGGCACCGTGAGCTGCGAGCCCGGCCCGCGCATGGCCAATACCGACTGGTTCCGCATCGACGTCCGCGGCACCTCATGCCACGGCGCCATGCCCCAGCGCGGCCACGACGCCGTTATGGTGGCTGCCGAGATCGTCAACGCCCTGCAGACCATCGTCTCGCGCGAAATCAGCCCCTACGAGCCTGCCGTCATCACCGTCGGCGAGCTGCATGGTGGCACGGCGCGTAACGTTATCGCCGGCACGGCCTACCTTGCCGGCACGGTGCGCACCTATGGCGACAAGACGCACGAGGAAATGCCCGAGCTCATGCGCCGCATCGTGGAGCACACCGCGGCAGCCCTGGGCGCCGAGGCCGAGCTTACCGACTACACCATCGCCAACTACAAGGTCGAAAACGATGCCGCCTCGAGCGAGCGCTGCCGCCAAGCTGTACTCAAGTGCCTGGGTGCAGCCGGCGAAGGCCATTACCGCGGCACGCTTTCGGGCGAGGACTTCTCAGAGTATCTGCGCCGCGTGCCGGGCGTGCTCGCCTTTGTTGGCACGCGCAACCCCCAGATTGGCGCCACGTACGCTCAGCATTCTTGCTTCTACAAGATTGACGAGTCGGTGCTGGCCAAGGGTTCCATGGTGGCCGCCCAGTATGCCATTGACTTTTTGGCCGAGCCCACGCAAGAGGAGCTCGACGGCCCCACGATTGCTGCCGTCGCCGAGACCAATCCCGATCTGGCCGCCAAGCTGCGCTCTGCCAAGGCCACGGCTGCCGAGGCCCGCGACGCCATGCACGATGCCCGTTCCGCTCGCCATGCTGCAATCAAGGGCATTCACGATGCGCGGGCTGCCGCTCGCCACGAGGAGAAGCGCGACGAGTAGCCATCACGCCCACCCATAACAACCTGGCTAGAGCAAAGCGGGGGCGAACGTTATCTCAACGTTCGCCCCCGCTTATGTGTCGACCGCTTTTCTAGCGCGCCCTCCGTCACGCCAGGTAAGAGCGAAGGATGGTGAGCCAGCGTGGGGATTCGAGGTGGATGATGTCGTCGGGGACTCCGGCGGGCGCATGGCCGCCAAAGAGCAGGCCGGCATCTGCCGGATTGATGAGGCGCACGATCCATACGGCGACGACCAGCACGCACAACACAGTGGCCGCAATATCGATACCACGCTTTAGCTTGCTCGATGCCACCTCCTCGCGCACGAATGCGAGCACAAACGCAATCGGCACCACCCAAAACAGCGGATGGTAGGCAAAGGCCGCGGCAAAATCGAGGCGCAGCGCCACCAGCCACGCCCTCGTCATGCCGCATCCCGGACAAGGAATACCCGTCATCAATCGAAAAATGCAGCCGATGTCGAGCAGGTAGAGCGCGAGCCAGGCGATAAAGAGCGCCCCGATGCAAGAAAGGGTGCGGCGAAGGAGCTCCGCCGCACCCTTATGTCCCTGAGTGTCACTCACGATGCCTTGATCGTTAGGCACGGGCGCCAAGACGGGTGTTGTACACCGTTGCCAGAGCGTTGGTGTTCTTGATGATGATGTTCATGGCAAAGATGGGGCCAAGACCGCACAGCAGCACGCCGATGATCTGCCACATAAGAACGGTGGTGCCGTTCTCCTGGAACATCAGGCCGTAGCGAGGGGCGTTGGCCTGCAGGCGGTTGCCAATCTTGTAATACCAGTAGTACGCATAGAAACCGCAGGTCACGAACGACAGCAGGATGAATGCCGCCAGACCCGGTGTGGAATCGCCGTCATCCTGGCACATAATATTGATGTCGCGGGCCAAGCAATACAGGAAGTAGTACGAATAGATACCGCAGGTCACGATGGAAAGCAGCAGCCAGCCAATCAGGCTGCGGTCAGCCTTAACGGGGCCATAGCCCATCGGAGCGGATGCGGGCTGTTGGGCGTACTGACCGGCGTACTGCTGCTGGCCGGTGTACTGCTGCTGAGGCTGGGGCGCAGGCTGAATAGCCTGGGCCGGAGCGGGCTGGGGCTGAGGCGCGGGCTGCGGCGCCGGCTGCGGGGCCGGAGCGGCAGAAGCGGTACCAACGGCGGATCCGCAAACAGGGCAGAATTTGGCATCATCCGAAATGGGAGAACCACAAGTAGGACAGAACATAACCCTCTCCTTTTCCTAAGGCGCTAGACGCCTCTAAACCTTACACGTCTATGTTCTCAACAATAGCCGCGACGTTGTTGCGCAACATTGACCAATTTCCGAGAAATTTTGCTGCAACCGTTTTCCCAGGCATTTTCTTGCTTTCGCAGTAGAAAAAGGCACCCCGGGCTCAGTTGCCCAGGGCGCCTCGACCGACTATTCGGCTTGATTGTTTTCGGCAGCAGGATTGTCGCCCGGCTCATCCGCCGGCGTGGCAACAGCAGTCCAATCGGGCTCCACAGGCGTGGCCTCGGGCGCGGGAGCCGGTGCCGGGGCAGAGGTCGGCGCGGGTGCCGGGGCAGGTGCAGGCGCGGGTGCCGGGGCAGGTGCAGGCGCAGCGCCAGCGGCCATGGGATTGAAGCCCGCAGGCGTAGGCTTCTTCTCACCCGGAAGCACAAACGTCAGAACATCGTCGGCATCCTCATCGGACCACTCGCTGGCATGGCGTGCTGCCCAATAGCCAACGGCGCGATACTTGAGCATCTTGCCAAACACATTCAGGAACACCGTGACAAAGGCAACGATCATCAAGAACAGGATGAGCGTGATGCCACCGCCCTCGATGATTGCCGCGATACCCGACGGGCGAGAATAGTAGCCGTAATAGCCGTAACTGGTAATTCCCAGCGCGGCGATAAAGCCAAAGATGGCAGTAAAGATCCACGTGATGATGTTCGACACGATGCCCGTCAAAAACTCGGGGAGAATCGATGCGCAGAATAACTTACCCAGGTTGGCCTTATAGGACTTCCAAACCTTCTCAAGCGAAAAAGCGCTCTCGACGCGGCCAACGACCGCAAAGTGCATCACGGCGGCATCGCCAAACATCTTAAACAGAATGCCCAGCACCAGCGAAACGATCACAGCAAAGACGAGCAGGCCCATCGACCCAACAAGCGCGCCCTCGAGACCGCGCGACCCGTAAAAATAGTACGAACCGACAGTGCCGATCACAGCGCTCTCGATCGCCGAAAGCACCACGCCAATCACCGGGATAACGGCGATGAACTCGAGCACACCCGTAATGACAGACGAGAAAATGCCCAGGCCAAACGAGGTCGAGCGCAGCAGTGGGCGCTCCATGCCGTTATCGTTCTTAGACGACAAGTCGCGGCCCCATTCGATACCAAAGCCAGCGCCGCACACGCTTGCCACGTAAGCGAGCAAAAAGCCAATGGCCGCTGCAATGCCACCGATAACGGGGATGAACAGCACCAGCACCGACGCGACGCAAATCAGCGCCGGTAAAAATGCAATCTGGCACACGCGAACCAAGGCACCAGGAACCTTGAGCATGTCGTTGAAGGCCTGAGCCATGCAACCCTTGGGCACGTTCATCGCCGGCTGGGGCGCAACGAACGGCTGAGGCTGAGGTTGGACAAACGGCTGGCCCTGCGGCTGGGGCTGAGGCTGGGGCTGCGGTTGGGGCTGGGGCTGCGGTTGGGGCTGGCCCTGCGGGGCAGAACCGACAGCGGCATGAGGAGCCTCAGTATTAGGAGCACCGCACACGCCGCAGAACTTGTCGTTATCGCCCATGGGGGCGCCACACTGCGAACAGAACATCGAAATCATCCCTTCGTATCTAGAGCGAATCACCTGGATCGCAAACGATGTCTTTCGCATCATTATCGCCTAATGTGGGGACAAATACTCCAAGATGACCGATTTGCAGCGTAGGCGGCTTTATTCAATGATTCGAAGGGTGCATCCGCGCTAGTTCGTGCCGCGGAAGCCCTTGCCCACGATCTCGGAGCTGTCGACGATCGTGATAAAGGCACCCGGATCGATATCGCGGACATAGCGGCGCAGCTGCACGGCCTCGCGACGGCTCAGCACGCTCATGATCACCGTCACGCACTTGCCCGAGAAGGCACCGTAGCCGCGGCTGATAGTTGCCGTACGGTTGAGATGTTTGACGATAAACTCCTCGACTTTGCGCGGCTCGGAACAAATGACCGTACAGACCTTACGAAGGTGAATGCTCTCGATGGCCTTGTCGACCACGAGCGTCTTGGCAAACAGGCCGAGCACGCAATACAGGCCAACGCGCGGACCGTACAAAAAGGCCGCGATGGTCACGATGCCGATATCGACCAGCAGCAAGGCGCGTCCGATCTCGAGCGTCGTGCGGCGCTTGAGGATCATGGCGAGAATGTCGGTACCACCCGTGGAGGCGCCAATGTCAAAGACAATGGCACTGCCCAGCGCCGGCAAGATGACAGCAAAGCATAAGTCGAGCCACATATCGCCCGTCATCGAAACATCGGTCGGGATGAACAGCTCGAACAGCGAGACGTAGGCAGAAAGAGCAAAGGAGGCGAAGACACTCCAAAGAATCGCCTTGCGATCCAAGAAGATGAAGCCCAGGACGACCAGGACCGCATTGATGATCCACATAAAGACGCCGACGGGCAGGGTCGGGAACAGCGTGGACAGAATGACCGACACACCCGAGGTGCCGCCGAAGGCAAAGTGATTGGGCGTTTTGAACGCCACGATGGCAAAGGCCGTGAGGATCAAGCCCAGGTTGAGTTCGCCAAAGAAGCGCAAGAAGCCCGGCTCCTGGCTACGCTTGCGACCGGCACGCTCGCCTTGCTCAATAACATCGCGATCGACCACGCTCTCCATCGGCACCACGGGAGGACGGTGTACCTCCTCGGCAGCGCGCGATGCCGCCTCCGCTGCAGCGGCCTCGATTGCCCATGCCTTACTTTCTGTCTCGCGCACGTCGGCCATTACGGCAACCCTTCGTTAACAATTTGGAAACAATGCGCCCATTAGGGTAACGCGGAACACAACGATTGCAACCCCTCATTTGATGAGCGGCATGCCTTCATCGGGGACATATAAAAACGGCCGGTCGCGCTTTTGCGTGCGCGACCGGCCGTTTAACGTTTTCGCAGATAGAACCTGCCTAAATAACCATCCTTTTTTGGTAGGTTACTCGTGCTGGCTGGCGTGGTGCTCGTACTCCTCGGGGGTGATAACGTCCTCGATGCGCAGGTTGACGCCTGCAACCTCAAGGCCGGTCATTGCAGCCAAGCGCTCGGTGACGCGTGCCTTGACGTCGTCGAAAATTGCGGGCGCATAGGCACCGTACTCGATGATGACCGAGATGTTGACGACCACGCGGTTGTCATCGGTGACCTCGACCGTCACGCCCTTGGTCAGATTCTCGGCACCAAACTGCTCCTGCACAAAGTGCATGAGGTTGCCCTTCATGCCCAACACGTGCGGCACCTCGCGAGTGGCCATGGCGACAATCTTCTCGATCACGCCGTTGGAATAGGTCAGCGAGTCCTCGGACTCGTCCGCCTCCTCGTCGTCCTCGTCCGCCTCGTCTTCGGACTCCGCCTCGACGAGTGCCTCGTCCTCGAGCGTTACGTCCTCCGCCTCGGCGGCGACGGCCTCGTTCGCCTCGAGCTCGGTATCGGCTACATCGACCTTCGTGTTAAAAGCCATGGTTCCTCCTTATGCCTGCCGCGAATGCGACAGTCGAATACATATTAGCGGCCGCTAAACAGGCGCCCGAAGAAGTTGACGATGCCGTTTTCGCCATCACGAATCTGGCCAATCACGGCACCGATCAGTACAAAGAACGCGATGACGAGCGTATCCCACAGGCCCAGCGTAAGCACCAGCACGGCGAGGATAAAGCCAGCGACGGCGCCGAGCGTGGTGTTGGGATGGCGCACGGCGTAGCTCCAGATGGCAGCACCCGTGCCCTTGATGAGACCCATGGCCTCGTCAAAGTCGTTAGCGACGCTGTCGTGCTGCTCGCTGGCCTCGGGTTTGGTGTCGACGGCGCCGCTTGCCGGCGCAGCGCTCTGATCGATCGTTAAGCGCGGCGTGCGGGCGGTCTTGTCTTGGTTGGTATCACTCACCGGAAACCTCCACGGTCTGGACGGTAGTCTTGGACGGCAAAAAGCGAACGCGCGCGGTCGTGCCCGGCGTACCGAGCATGGTGTCGCAGGCCTGCTCGATACGCTGCTGCATCGCGGTGGCAAGGGAAGCGACGTCTTTATCATCGAGCGCGATGGCTTCGACCTTAAAACGGACGCGCGATTCGTCGGAACCCTGAACACGCGCCTCGATATGCTCGACCATCACGCGGTCATCGCGTTCGGCTGCAGCACGGGCACACGAGGAGAGAGCCGCGAGCGTGACCTCGATATTGCGCTCCCCTGCCGGATGCACGCAGGACGGTTCGCGGCGGGCGAACATCAGGCGGAAAAAGCTCATCAGTACGCCAAGCGCCACAACGCCGGCACACACCGTGACGACGATACGCGGCGCAGCGTCGCGCATCAGCAACATAAAGCGGTACGTATACGGCCCCCAAAACTGGCAGACAAGCGTGCCCAGCGCCACGATGGCGGCGGCAAGGTACACGATTGCTAGGGCTCGTTTGAGCACGCGCATGCGGCGCTCCTTTCGGATCTCGGTCCACAGAATGCAAAACGGTTCGCATCATTATAAAAGAGCCGGGTCCGGTGCCATACGCACGCGGATCCGGCTCATCTATTCCACGAGGCTTGCATGCTCGCTTCATTATGCCCAGATATGCACGGCTTAACCCGTGCAGGCGCTACTCCTCCTCGAGGGCAGCGATGACCTCGTCGGTCATGTCCATGGTGCTGTAAACATCCTGGACGTCGTCGAGCTCCTCGAGACGGTCGATGAGGCGCTGAACCTTCTTGGCGTCGGTACCGGAGACCTCGGTCGGGGTGGTCGGGACCATAGTGGTCTCGGAACCCTTGACCTGGATGCCCTGCTCCTCGAGTGCCTTGGAGACAGCCATGACGTCGTTGGCAGCGGTCCAGACGATCCACTCCTCGCCGGCGTCCTCGTAGTCCTCGCCACCGGCCTCGGCGATCGCCATCATAAACTCATCCTCGTCACCGGCAGCACCGTTGGCGATCATGGTCTCCTTCTTGGCGTTCTCGTCCAGGATCTCCTTGGCGACGACGATCTGGCCCTTGCGCTCAAACTGGAAGGCGACGGAGCCGGAGGTGCCCAGGTTGCCGCCAGCGTGGGAGAAGGCGGAACGGACATCGGCGGCAGTGCGGTTGCGATTATCGGTCAGGCAGTCAACGTAGACGGCAACGCCGGCGGGACCATAGCCCTCGTACACGATGTTCTCGTAGACGGCGGCGTCGGCACCCGAACCAAATGCCTTGTCGATAGCGGACTTGATCTTGTCCTTAGGCATGGACTGAGCCTTGGCCTTGGCAACAGCAGCAGCGAGGCTGGCGTTGTTCTCGGGCAGCGGGTCGCCGCCGAGACGGGCAGCAACGGTGATGTTGCGGCTCAGCTTGGAGAAGAGGGCGGAACGCTTGGCGTCCTGCGCGCCCTTACGATGCTTGGTTGTGGCCCACTTAGAGTGTCCGGACATACGTGTCTCCTATCGGTTTCGACCTAAAGCCCAGCGCAGATGCTCGGGCAATATAAACAAACGTCGTTATGATATACCTACTGGCCTGCGAGATAAACCCCAAAATGAAGGCGTCGTGATGATGCAGCCCCTTGGTGCAAGGAGATCAGGCTTGTTTGCGCCAATGTGGCGCAGATTAAGCTGACCCCAATGCACCAAGTTAGGACCAGAGGAGGTCGCTGCGGGTGATCGTGGCGCCGATGGCAAAGGGCATGCAGGCGATGACCGGGTACAGGTAGCGCATGTAGGTCGAACCGTTGCAGGGGCCGATCAGGCACACAGCGAGCACACCCAGCAGCGGTATCCAGATAGCCAGCGCGCGCCACGAATGGCGGCGTAACAGGTAGACCACCACGACGATCATGATCCACACGTAGGTGGCCGAACTCATGGTGAGCGAGATAAACGGGATGCGCTGCACCGCCACGCGGTACAGGTTAATTAGGTGGTCGCACCAGCGCACGACCTTGCTATCGACCGGATGGAAGTCAAAGTACTTGA